>JAXIOV010000195.1:0-10122 GCA_045403245.1 Pyrinomonadaceae bacterium
CCCGTGTCGCCGCCGTGAAAGAGAATAGAACTACTGTAATTCAAGGAAACTCTGCGGCATGGATAGCACTTTACCGCACTTAACGGACTCAGGGGAACGCTTATTGGACTCTTAGTGGACTCGCGATATTGTGCGATTCCCGCGACCTTCCTTTAGCGGAGCAGTGGAATTTAAGTCCCACCGAAAGCCTCCTACCTGATCTTCCGTAACGAGGATGAACACACCGGGTTGGCAGCCCTTAGTCGCTTCGTCCAGTTAGCCCGGCGACCGAATGTCGGGATCTCGCGCCATCACTGTACTGCCCCCAACAACAAAAGCTTTCGACTGATGTTGCATCACCGAAGTGGGGGGTAGTGTCCTAATCTGATTCGGGCTCACCCGCAAGCACGGCGTGACGCGCACCCAGGCGCTCCGGCTCGCACCCGAAGATATGACGCGCCAGGTTGCAAACTCCACTCTGCGAACTTTGCTTGAACAAGTGGCACAGGACACGACATCAATCATGGTCTTCGTCGGCAGTCCAGGCTGCATTCAGATTCACAGCGGCCCGGTGAAAAACATCAAAGTGATGAACGAGTGGCTGAACGTGCTCGACCCCGATTTCAACCTGCACGTGCGCGAGGACCTGATTCACTCATCGTGGATCGTGTGCAAGCCCACCAGCGAAGGCATCGTCACGAGCCTGGAGACGTATAATGCGAAGGGCGAGCAAATCGCGATTCTGTTTAGTAAGCGCAAAGATCACAAGGAGGAATCCGAGGCGTGGCGCCAGCGGCTGGCAGTTCTTTAGGAGTTCGGTATCGTTTCAGAAGACCGCGCGTGCTAGAAGCCCCCGGGTGCATGCTTTTGTTTAGCGCGCCACGCAAAGACTCATACTCGCAGCAGCGGCCACGCTATCTGCCCTCAGAGTTGCCAGAGCCCGTGTTCATTAGAACCTAAAAGATAAATCGCAAACTTTCCTCTTCCTGGAATTTCCATTGGCGGAACTGCGATCTCGGCTCCCTGAGCCTCGACAGTCGTTACAGCTTCTTCTATATCCTCGACCAGCCAATATGGACGAACCACAGGGTTTTCGGTATCACGCAGTGGGGCCCTTACTCCGATGATGCTGCCGTCAGGTAAGGTGCATGTTCGTGCGCCGCCGAGCAATGGGTCCGCCTCGCCGAAAGTGACGTTGTGTGTCGCCCCATATGCCTTGCAGACGGCGTCTAAGTCGAGAGATACAATTTCCAGGTAATGAACTTTCATAATATTCTCCGCGCTTTGGGTGCCGACCGGCGCATACACCTTGCAACCTTAACCACGAACTTTGCTGCGATCGAAACTAACGCTAACCAATTTGCTCCGTGCGGGCAATATCGAATGAATGGTCAATTAATGGCTCCATGCATTCGCCGAAACGAACTGTGTGCGGCAACCCGAGGTGATACTCAAAGGCTGCTTCATCTCTCCAGTGCGAATGGATATAAAACAGTGGCGCATCACGGAGCGAGCGATACGCATGTATGCTTAAAACAGCCGGCTTCTTCGCGTGTCGGCGCGATAACGTCAAGTAATGCTTTCGCTACCGCATTCTCATTGCCGGGCCGAGCGTGAAATCGCGCGAAAATAAACAACTCCAATTTCAACTCTCTTTACTTTCTGCTCTGTCAAAAACGTAGACGAATTCTTCGACACCGTCAGCAGGTTCACCCAGGGCGCCAGTTGCTTCTGCGCAATACGCGAATCCGCATTTCTCCAGGACACGAATTGACGCGACGTTGTGTTTTACGACGTGGGCCTGCAGTGGTCGATCGGTGACAAGCTGCAAAAGCATCGACAGCATTTGCGTGGCGACGCCCTGGCCCCAATGTTCTTTACCTATCCAGTAACCAACAAGCCGTTGACCATCCTGCGTCCAACAACCGACATTGCCGGCAACGCGCCCGTCAACAACAACCGCCATTGCGACGGCGGTCTCGTCGACTAAAATCTTTGCCCAATGCGCCATGAAAGCGTCATGGTCCCGGGGCGGAAACCCTGCCATTTCATTCGCCTCTGGCTCGCGTTGATACTCAAAGAGTATTGGAAGATCGCTCTCTATTACGGGCCGAAGATGAATGCTGACCTCCGGCTCGATTTTGCCGCGTTGTGTCATTTCTTCTTGTACGTCCATATTTACTGCTTTGCGGGCTTGGAATCGAGAAAGTCGTTGATCATCGGGATGATCGTTTGCCCGCGGGACATCAGCGCCACGTGCGTTGTGTCGGGCAAGATTGTCACCCTCGATGCCGACCGCGGACCCAGGTCGCCGGAGTTTCCACCGCCTTTCAAGCTGAACATTTCCGCAATATGTTCGATCCGCACGCCATCGGCGTCGCCGTGGATGAAGAACATCGGGGCTGTGGCGGCGTTAAATTTATCGGCGCCGAAATCGTACGGTTTCACCGCCGCCTTAAGATGATTTACAAAATCGGCGAATTTGTCGGGCGTCGGGCTCAGGTTTTTATACTCGGCTTCGATTGGTGAGCCTTTAAAGGCTTCCGCGGTGATTTTGGGCATTGCGTCGTTCTTTTCCTTGACCCAACCGTCGGTGCGAAAGGCATATGAAATAATGATCGCTTTACGCACTTTTTTCGGATGTCGGATAGCACACTGCATTGCCGCTCCGCCGCCAAGACTGTAGCCGATGATATCCGCCTTTGGGATCTTGAGATAATCGAGCAACGCAGCCACATCGTCAGCGAGGTTTTCAGGAGTGATATCGCGATCGATGTCGGCCGTGCGCCCGTGACCCTGCATTTCGACGGCGATCACTTTCCGCGTTTTGGAAAGCTCGGTGATCCAGTCTGTTGCTCCGTTACCCCACGGAGATTTCCAGTTATTGGTGATCGTCATGAATGCTCCATGTAACAACACAATGGGATCGCCCTCGCCGTGAATTTCGTAATACATCTTAAGCCCATTAACCGGCGCGTAGCCCGTCGTCGGTTTCTGCTGCCCCGACACGACCGCCGACAGGGGTATTGTCAAAAGCATCGAAAAGACAAATGCTGTCGTCTTTGGATTCCAATTCATAATTTTCCTCATTGTTTTGTCCCCTTTTGCTGCGATAATTTCGCGAGCAGTTCTTTCAGGCTGCCCAATGTCATCGTAAATCCTTCTTTAAAGCCCATTTCGATCATCTTCTCTAAGCGTTCGAGAGATTCGTTGTAGATCGAGATACTGACCGTTGTCTTTCCGTCTTGCTCGCTGAAATTCAGGTCCCAGTCGGAACCAGGCAATTCAAGATTCTCGTCTTTGTCTGCAAAGGCATTAAAGAGTTTGAAGTTGGTTTTCGGCGTGATGGACGTGTATTTCTGCACAGACCAGCGCTGAACGCCCTCAGGGCTTACCATTGCATAAAATCGTCGGCCTCCGACCTTGAATTCCATAGCCTTCGTTCGCGACATCCAGGGTTTCGGTGCCCACCACTGGTCAAGAAGCTCCGGTTTTGTATAAGCGTCCCAAACCAGATCAAGCTCGAATGCAAACTCCTTGGTTATGGAGACCGTCTTCGTCTCTTTGTCGACAATAAAATCCATTTGCATGCTATTTTTCCAAGCCCCGGTGACGTTTACGTTTCTGTAGCAACACCGGGGCTTCGCGAGTACGCTCCAGCCCCGGCCACCCACTGTTCTCGAATTGGAAGACATGCATGAAGAGCTGAATTCTTGCGAATCCAGCTACAAGAGGAACAACGGCGAAGAGCTCCCTCATAATTGTCACTCGTTACACTTCGGCCAGCACTCCGTCGAGCCGCTTGTAGCTCATCTCCATGCCGTCTGTCATGCCGGTTGCGAACGCCTCATCGCGGTCGGCCTTCGAGGCAAACTTGATCGTGGTTGTCATGTTCGTGATACCGCCAGCTTCCTGGAAGGTGACGGTCACGATCGATGGTTCGCTCCCCATGGAAATGCCCAAGTCGCCTGGATCGCAGATTTGGGTATGCACGATTCTCGCGTGCGGAACGACTTCTAGGACCTCGCCAGTGAATCCGAACTCCTGGCCGTTCTCGTCGCTGCGCCAGCGCCAGCGATACTTTCCGCCGACGCGCATATCCATCTCGCAGACAGGCATCGACCAACCGGGGAGGCCCGAGCACCAACGACGCATCAGGTCCGGTTCCATGTAGGCCCGCCACACCAGTTTGACGGGAGCATCGAAGCTCCGCTTGACGAGGACCTCGGTATCTGACGGCAGGCTTGCTTCGGCGGGTTTCATTTCTTTCGCTCCTGTTTCTCTTGTTGCTTTAACTCGGCAAGTAACGCATCGAGACGCTTGAAGTTGCCTTCCCAGATCTCCTGCACGTGCTCCAGCCATTTGTCGATCTCTATCATTTTTTCGATCTCAAGCCGGTAGTGGATCTCGCGGCCCTTTTGCTCCTGCGTCACAAGCTCGCACTCGGTCAAAATGCGCAAGTGCTTGGAAACCGCCTGCCGCGACGTTTCGAAATGCTCCGCGATCGCGTTAGGCGTCATCGCCTGCAACGCTATCAACGCAATAATCGCCCGTCTTGTCGGATCGGCGATGGCTTGAAAAACGTCTCTTCTCATTTTGTGCTCTTAATTCATGAAACCGAACGGTTGCGAGTATAAGCGCAACTGTTCGGTTTCGCAAGTGCTTTTTGATTTATTTCGCGCCGGGGTCAAATAAATCGGGGTGGGAGATATTTCGTTACGATCCCAGGCATTACTTGATATTCACGGTCGATTTGCCGGTCACCTTTCAGGTTGAGGAAGCGTCGAAAGAAAAACCTTATTTCGGTTTCCAATTGGGGTTGGATCCTGCTCTCGTGGCCTCGGTTGTGATGGAATCGGACATTCAGATCATGAAGGGCGACGCGATCACGAAGGCAATGAATGTGAGTTCGATCGACGCCGATCTTTTTGACGCGGTCGTCAGATTGGTTCGGCTCGTCGAAATGCCTGGCCAGCGCAAAGTCCTTGCTTCACTAATCATAAAAGAGATCATTTACCGGCTTTTGTCAGGTGGTCAGTGCGCACGTCTTAGCCATATTCTAGCTTTGGGCGGAGACACGCGCCGCATATCGAAGGCGATCGGCCATCTGCGAGAGCATTTTGACGAGCAGTTGAAGATGGAAGACATCGCGCGGGAGCTGGGAATGAGCGTTTCGGGCTTTCACCATAACTTCAAGTCCGTCACCTCGATGAGCCCGCTGCAGTTTCAAAAACACCTCCGCCTGCAGGAAGCACGACGCTTGATGCTAGGCGAGGACATGGATGCCGCCAGCGCAGCTTTCCGCGTCGGCTATCAGGACCCGTCACATTTCAGCCGCGAATATAAGAAACAGTTCGGAGCACCACCACACCGCGACGTTGCAAGGCTCCGCACCAGCCTTTCAGCATAACATCTTGTCAAACTGCAAATGCGCGTAAACGGATTGCCGGGGTTGGGACTAAGATCTTTTCATCGGTAAGAGTTCTTCGCCACCGCGCGTTCAATCAGCAGATCGGTTATTTTTTAGTTCGATACGAAAAAGGTGTCTGTGAACTAGCGAAGAATTTGCAATCGGAAATCGACGCACAGAGAATGGTCAACCTGGAGCGACGAATTGCGGTTATCAAACTTGTTCGCGGTGGCCCATCCTCCTACGCCGAGATCGCTCCAAAACATTCGCAGTTTGTCGACCTGAGTAGCCATGTCCTCGCCTCGGGACTGCGGTGACATCTGCAACGACTTACGCGTAAAACCACTAATTATCGCCTGAAAATGATAAGGGCACGGACTCGCGGTAACTTCGCAAGTCCATTAACGCCCGGTTAGCGATGGTACGCACAACGCAGATCTTGAAATTTCCGAGGAGAATTGGCGTCCCGTACGGGAGTCGAACCCGTGTCGCCGCCGTGAAAGAGAAGCGACCTATGGTAATTCAACGGAACTTAGCGGCATGGATAGCACTCTACCGCACTTGACGGACTCACGGGAACGCTTATTGGACTCTTAGTGGACTCGCAGGGTTTCGCCTAATCCTGGATCCTGCTCGTCTTTCACAACAACGCAAGTGTGGTTAATTCCAACATTGAGTCAAGGAGAACTCCGAACCTGTGAGCCTCTGATTAAGACTGCGTTCACGGCCTGTCTGAAGTGCAAACCCAACTAGCGTTTCAAAACAGTGGACTCTTTTTCGAGCGATAGGTTCTGGTAACCTTGTGTATAAAATCTTTTGCCGAGAGACTTCATTTTCTTTCCAGCAGAGCCTACCGAAACTTCCTGTCCATCCAAAGACTCCATTAGGCGCTCTTCGTAAATTCTGAAATAGATTCCCTCCTGGAAGCCTGCATATTCAGGGATTCGATAATCGCCGATGAAGAGGTTCATTGCCGTGTCCCTCGGAGGCCCCAGGTTCTTGAAAGAGAACAATATGAGCCAAGCCTGTTCATAGACCCTTTCTTTCCCCTCCGCCTCCCGGAGTTTGTGGGGATAGTCCAGTCTAACTTTATGAATTTCGATGGCCGTGAGTTCCAATGGGTCGCGCTTCTCTTGTACCACTGTGGTCTGTGGCGATCCTGGTGGAGACGATGTCGGGTTGGCCGAACGGTTGCAGGCCACTAACTGAGCCAGCAATGCTATGAGGATGAATGATGCTTTCATGGCTTTCATTTCCTTTCTCATTTACTTCAAATGGCTCAATCGGTGAACTGGATTTCGTCGATGGCGATGCTGCCCGAGGCTCGCTGATTAAACTTGAAAACGATCTCCGTCACATCGCGCAGGCGCAACCCGGGGTTGGGCCGCAGATCTACGAAGGGGATACGGACAGTGCGCAAGATCGATTTCTTCGTGTTCTTGAACAACCCGTCGCGGCGATCAAACCAAGGGCCCGTTAGCGCCGGGTAGCGTAACAGCGCATAACTGGAAACCTTCACCTCTGGGCCTGCTGTCGCCCCGAATTGAAGTTGCACACTAAAGTCCTGATTGGCTGCAGGGTCGTTGAACCTTCTGGGCTCCTCATGCGTTTGGGCGGCATGGAAGGCCAGGTATCGGAGGTCGGGCAAAGCATTCAATCGGTCCGCCACGTTCACTCTGTACTCCGGGTTACTACTGCCCTCCCATTTCAATAAGAGTCCATGGGTTTCATCCCAAAGGAAGTCAGGTCCTTGTTCCTGGCGAAACGTGGGATTGTTGTGAATCACGAACGTACTCGTCGCTAAATTCCTCGCATCCATTAAAGAGGCCGTAGCCGGGTTAGTATCTTCCTCATAGTGATTGATGAAAGTACGGTTCGGATCCTGGTACTCAAATACTCGCGTCACTCCGACTGGCAAACTCGCAAAGGTGGCATCACCGTTAAGGAAGTGTTTGAAATCAACGTTTCCCTGGAGGCTCATTTGGAAAAATGCACTCATATACGCTTTGCCGATCTGCTTCTGATCATTTGAGGAGATCAACGGGAAGGGCAATGGGTCAAGTCCCTGCTCGCAGCATCGTTCCCAGGTGGAGTTCCACTGGCCATGGTTGGCGCCATAGACAAATACAAACCCCTTGGTATTGGAAGTTGGAATATTGACGTCATATGCTCGGTTGTACATTCGCAACCCCTCAAAGAAAGCAATATCTCCATCGTGCGAGCCGTGCATGCAGTAGTAGTCGGTCCCACTTGGCAAGGTGATCTCGCCACCCTCAAACTGTCCATCCACCGGTGCGATGGCGAAAAGCGCCTTGATGTTAAAGCCAAAGTTTTGCAAAGGGTCGGCGGGCCGATGGTCCCTTGTATTGAGCAAATGAGCGGCCACGATGGCCTCGCCTCCGCGACTATGGCCTGCCAGGCCGATCTTGTTCATGTCCACCTTCCCAAAAAACCGATTCCCAGGAGTCAGGTTCCATTCCCGCCATAGTTGGAGATGCCGCAGTAGTACAACTCCACGCGCATCAATTTCTCCTGAAATCTGGCCATTGAGAAAATCTTCTTCGACCGATACAGCGATCATGCAATGACTGGCGAGCGAATCCAGCAGATAATCGTAACCAGGATAGCTGGGAGACGTAGCAGTGTGATTGCCGTGCACGATCAGGACCAGGGGAAACGGTCCCTCTCCTCTTGGAATCCGTGCCACACCATGAAGCGGGACAGCATCCGGCCTCACACTCACCGTCGTGTCGAACGTGTCCTTGTACCGAGCGATGTCAGTGGTCCGGCGATCGGGATCGTTTTGATGGCCATACTCGAAGGTCTCCGGGTTGGCACATGGGCCAGGCGCAGTGGGGTCGTCCAGTCCCCGACTTACTCGTACGCGCCACGCCATGCGGCTTGTGCATGCATCCAGCGATTGAGTAACAGTGACCTCTTCGGCATCGACCAGTGGGCGGATGAGTCCTATCTCAGAGCCGCCTCCATCACCAATCTCATTTCCTCCGGCATAAACGCGAATACGAGATCCTGGAACCGGATTAATGACCTTGATCACTTTCTCACCGACCCAGGGAGCCGCTATACGAGGAGCCGGCAAGGCCGAGCAAGGTTGTACTGTCCCCCTGCCATTTCCCACGAGTTCGCAAAGCGCTTGTGAGACGTCCACATTTTCTCCAGCAACCAGTTTGCGGGCCAACCCAAACCGTACATTTTCCGTTGGAGCACCACCACCACCGATGCCCGCGCCACCTGCACTAATGTTTACCATCGCCCCGTTCACAAGGTGGGTAACCGTGATAATCCGGCCGTTTTCATACAACCCCGAGACTTGCGGAACTGGAATCGTTGGTGGGGCAGGCTGTACCTGCTGCTCGACCGCAAAGTCGCTGAGGACCTCGCAGATTTGGCTCCGTGCAGATACCCAGTGATCCTGGACAAATGGAGGGCTCACTCCCATCGTGTGTCCCGCTTCCACTCCCCTGTCTGACCCTAGTGAATTTCGGGGATCGCTGCGGCTTACCTGGTCGTAGATCGTGACCCTACCGCCTGGAGGCAAGTGGTCCACGAAAGTTGCGATCCCGCAATTATAGAGCGGCAAAAAGGGAAGGCCGGGTTTAGGCAGGCCGTGTGGAAATGCCTGCAGGTAATCGACGACGCGCACTGCTGGGGAGCGAGCACTCTCGACGCCATCCACTTCTTGAGTGGCGGTGACTTCATCACCGGCGTCAAGCGCCGTGTTGAGCCTTACGGTGTGTCCGTCTGGATCCAGCCCGATGTCGGTCTCAGGTTCCCGTGTCTGTACGTATATGCGAATTCTGGCCCCGGAAACAAATCCTTTCACCGTAACCGACTCGCCGCAACGCAGGAGTGGCGGGACGATCGTGATAGGCGACAATACGGCTGGGTTGTCAGGCAAGTTGGCCGCTTGTGTCTCATGCCCACCCTCCTGTTGCGGAGGTGGATCAGTGCACCCATGATTGGCGAGCACAATCCCGACAAACATCAATACGACTGTGGCCCGTTTCATAGCTTCAAGGCACAAATAGCCCTGAACATTCTGCAGTGCTTTCTCAGAAGGAACCTTCACGTTAAATTTGAGCTTGATGCATGACGACGAAACCCTCATTAGCATGGTGCCGAGACAGAATCTCAATTTCCCGGTACTGCCGCACCAAGGAAAAAACGTGAGAAAAATCAATCGATAGGTGTTGGCTTCATTGCAGAGTGTTCGACAATGCCGTCCCGTTTGGTTAATCCAAAACAGCGACTGGATTCGAACGCGGGTCACAGAAACGAGAGGCTCGTGAGAATTCAGCCGCCAAGCTGCGAAGAGTACAGAGCGGTGGGATGCTATTCGTACTCCAGTTAGATGTCAATACGGAACTCTCTGGTTTCGATTCCGAATTGGATCACCACCAAATTCTCTAACAATGGGAACCTCTGACAACTGGCTTAGGTTCTGACATCCTGCGATTGATTGAGTGAGTCGACATCGAGGCAACAAGGCAATGATCAGAAACATTATGAGCGGTTCTAGACCACGCGATTCGATGGGATGAGTCACAAAGGAGGCGCGGCGAAATGGAACGATCTCGTGTTATTGAAATAATTGGCGTCCCGTACGGGAGTCGAACCCGTGTCGCCGCCGTGAAAGGGCGGTGTCCTAGGCCACTAGACGAACGGGACGCATCGGTGAGCTGTTGGTGGCGTACTGCAAGCCGATTAACTTA
>JAXIOV010000085.1:0-49187 GCA_045403245.1 Pyrinomonadaceae bacterium
TTTGTCCCCAGCAAGGACCCAGATAAACCCGCCGGGAATTGACTGAGTGGAGTTTGGAGCGTAGAGGTCTACTGAACCGCGCAGTACCATGCTCTTTAGTGTCTTGAATTTCTCTCCTCCCTGTGCGGTCACGGCCGCGCGGGCGAGATCAAGAGGTGTGGTGCTGGCACTAATGGTGATAACTGCAGGCGTAGGATCCTTCGTGCTCGCCGTTGTGGCCTTTGCAGCCGTATCGTTTTGAGCAAACACACTAGTTGAAAGACCGGCAAGAACCGCAACTAAAAAAAGCAGTTTGACAATAACGTTCCTCATAGAATTTCTCCACCAGGCAACTGAAAATTAGATCGGACCTCTTACGCGAAAGGGGAGCACACGGCTTCGCCGCCTTCCGTGCGGAAAGGCCCCGCCTTTCCGACTCGATACTGAAAGAATAAGGCTGCGCCTATTTGGGGCGACTCGGAGGCGTAGCCTCTGATCTGATTGGCGCTGCCCCGGAAAGCCGTAGGCTTTCCGCACGGAAGGCGGCAAGCCGCGGCGCCCTCTGTCTCGCTAGAAGTTGAATCGCACCGACGCCGTAACCCTGCGGTTGCCGGCGCCGCTGCCGCCACCGGCACCACCGCCGCCGCCTGGACCAAATCCACCGAAGCCGCCGCTGGAGGAAAGGCTCTCGCCGAAGAACGGCGAAGACAAGTTGCCCACCGGTGGGTTCAGGTTCACGCGATTGAACAGATTCTGGAAGTTCAACGAAAAGTTTAGGCTGTAGCGTTTAGCTTCCGCGCCACCAGTTCCGGGTGCGCCAAGTCCGGCAATACCACCGGCGCCACCACGCTGGCGGCCGCCGCCACTACTTCCGCCACCACCGCTGGGAATTCGCGGCACGCCGGCACCTGCGCCGCCGCCTCTACTGCCACCCGATCCACGACCGCCCGCTGACCGGCCACCCTGACCTTCCTGATTGCGATTAGCAGAGGAAGATTTGATGGTCCCGAAGTTCCAGGTCTTGCTGATCCTCGTGTTGACAGACAGGAACGAAGGACCCTCGCCCAGGTTGCGTGGAATCAGCGCCTCTCCTGGAGCAGGCCGCAAGTTAAAATTTCCATACTTCGTACAGACGATATTGGCAGGCAGGTTGTTGCAGTCAATGCCTTCAGGAGCGAACGAGGGCCGCTCCGTGAAGAGGCGATCCCCATTGATGTCCTGTCCGGTCGTGATATTGAAGGGCCGGCCCGAAGACGCGATGATGAATGGGTTCAAGCTGAGCTGCCACCAGGGCAAATTGATGGTCCCGGCAAACGTGAACCGGTGACGCACGTCGAACGCTGCACGGCCAAATTCGCCCGACAGGTCATAGGAATTTGCCGGAAAAATAGCACCGCCCTGTCCGTCCGTGTCGTTTGTGGTCTTGCTTAGCACATAACTCGAAAAGAAAGTTATGGCGCGGCTAAATCTATTGTTGAAACCAATGAACAGTTGATTCTGATTAAATCTACCGCTGGACTCATACTGGTAGATCTCACCGACGTTGCCAAACGGCCGCACACCGCCAGGATTCGCAGCGGTTATCGAGTCCGGCAAAGGGGCGTTGATGTCACGCGCGCGAATTACGTGCTGAATGCGAATCAGGAAGAGGCCGGCAAACAAAGTAAACCGCATAGGCAACTGGCGCTCGACCTGTGTGCCTGCAAGGTAAACCACCGGCGCCTGAAGATCATTAGCCACCCGCCACGTAATCTGCTGCGAGGCCGTCAGATCACTCGTTAAGGGTAGCAGGGGGAAGCGGTCCAGGGCCGTCGCAGAATCTATGAATTGCAAATGGCCGGCCGTGGTAGTGCCGTCTGCTCGCCCAAAGGTGCAGGCAGACTGCGCATTAGCGGGAGCACCCTCACGGCACTCATACAACGGCGCTTCACGAATCGAAAACTGCTGCTGATTGATTCCATTAAAGCGATTGGCCTGAAGCGTGCTGTTCTCGCTGAACCGATTGTAGAAAACCCCGCCGCCGCCGCGAATCACCATCGACGGTGGTTTTGTACTATTTGCTGCCCCGGGCGACCAGGCCAGCGCGATGCGCGGCGCGAAGTTAAACTTGCTGCCGATGTTCGTCTGGCCTTCATAACGGATACCGTAACTGAATGTGAGGTTTGGTTTCACGCGCCAGTCATCCTGGGCGTAGATGCCAAAGTCCACTTGCGAGACACTGGCTCCGGGCTCACCGCTGGCAATGCTGAATTGAGACGGGCCACCGCCGCGACGCCGGATCTCGTCAGCAGGTAAGTTGCTGTCGCTCAGGACCTGATTTCTGCGATAACGCTCCAGGCTGTCCACAAAAATCGGTTGGTCGAAAATAGGCAGATTGTTGGCGTCCAGAGTCGGGACGAGAGCGCCTGTAAACGTGTATGTGCCCCCAAAATTGTTCGGGTTGAAGTCACTGATGCTTACGCCGCGCAGGCGACCGCCAAACTTCAAGGAATGAGTGCCCTTCTGCCAGGCGAGAAAGTTCTGTAATTCCCAGCGCTGATTGGTGTTGTTAACCGAACCTATCTGGGAACCGCCGCTAATAAAAGAGCTGGCCACGTTAAGCGCATACTGCGTCACAGTGTCGATGTTCTCTGACCGCTGACGTGAAAACTGAAACCTGGTTTCATTGATCATTGAAGCGTTCAACACCGACGTCTCAGTGAATTGAATGTCCTGCTGGGTAAAGGAGGTACTGTAGGCGCGTTCCGGCAGCGAGAATCCTCCCACGCCATTGTTCGCGGTGCTCGAATGCGTAAAGCTGTAACGGGCGATTAGCGTGTTGTTCGGATTGAGCTGAATATCAATTCGAGGACTGAAAGTAATGTTACGCCGGGGAACCAAAACACCCAGTCCGAAGTCAACTGGAATATGGCTCCCGTCGAGGATTGTTGCTTTAACTAATTCATTGTCGTCAATCTCTCGCCGTTCGAAATCCACAAAGAAGGATGCCTTTTTTGCCACCAGCGGTCCGCCAAGATTGCCACCAAACTGTCTGACCTGAAACGGCGCGCGCTTCGGTGAATTGGTGGCGAAGGGGTTACGAGAGTTGAAGCTCTCGTCCTGGAAATTGGAGAAAGCACTTCCCCGGAATTTGTCGGTTCCAGGCCGGGTCAAAATGTCGATGCGGCCTGATGGCTGATCATTTTCTGCCGCAAATGGATTTTGATTGATGCGGATCTCGCGAATGGATTCTTTGGGAGGCAGACGTCCGCCCGAGAAACCATCGACAAAAATCTGGCCTCCGTTTGGGCCCATCGATGGTCCGGCGAGCGCCTGCAACGCCGCCGCCAGTTCGTCGGGATCATCCGGAAGCGCGTCGAGATCCTGTCCGGTAATAAGGGTTTGGTTAGCGTTGTTGGTGGAATCGGTGCTTAACGGGGTTTCCGCGGCGATGGTCACCTTCTGTTCTTCGATCGTAACCTTCAGAGTCAGATCGAGCGTTTCCCGCCGGCCCGCGCGCAGTTCTACTTCAACGTCTTCCGATGCGGCAAAACCCCGGGCCGCCGCGCGTACCAGGTATTTGCCGGGCGCCAGTCCACTGAACGTGTAGACTCCTTCACCGTTACTGATGGCGGTCTTTTCCACACCGGTGCCGTCGGTGAGAGTCACGGTGGCGCCCACGATTGACGCGCCCAGTTCATCTTTGACCAAGCCGCGAAGTGTTCCACGCGCCTGCTGCGCGACTGCAAAGCCCGCAAAGAGAATCAAGATTAGGATCACACCTAAACTTTGCCGCAAAAACTTCCTGGAAACGTTCATGTTCGAGCCCTGTTCAGAATTAATTGGTTTGTTCGTGTTACGGCAAGCCGATTCCAAACTGAATGCCGCTGCCCAAACCAGCCGAGGGGTTGGGCGCTGTTTGCCCGCCACCCGCCGGTCGTGGGGCCAACATGCTGAGCAACGTGTCGGCGCCGGAAATTAAGCTGATGGCCGTCAGCCGGGTCGGATCCGCACCTTTAGTGCTGGAAACTATGATCGTGTCACCCTTCTTGAGATCGGCGACCGAGATGGTCGGCAAGCGTTCGATCATGTCCTGGATGTTCCCACCGCCCATTCGTCCGCCGCCAGGTCCGCCCTGGCCAGCTTGACCAGTTTGACCTCCGGGGGCGGCTTGACCTCCTGCGGGTGGGCCACCGGGAGCGCCGCCGCCGGGTCGCATCATCATCATTCCACCGCCACCCATTTCTGATGGGAACTTGCGCAGCACGGCGTCCTGCTTCACAACAATCGTGAACGATTGCTTCTTTTCCAGATCGTTGATCTTTATTTCGCCAGTCGTCGTGTCAACTGCCGTGACTGTGCCCGCGACAGTTCGGAAGGCTCCGCTAACAACTTTCTCCGGGGTAAACGCTTTACCATCCGCGCTGCGTTCACCGAGAGCCCGTAACTGATCACCGACTTTCAGCTCGTCAAAAGTAGAAGGCTTTGCATCTGCAAACTTGATCGAGTCAGGAGCGTAGCGACGCAACTCGACCTTGTCCGTTACCGGAATAATTACCGGCTGTGGTCCTGCCGCCGTGCGGCTGGTGATCGTGACTTCTCTGGTCTCTGGTTTGAGCGCCGCGATAACTCCGAGGATTCCTCGCTTTCTCCACTCCGCGCGTTCGGCTTCATGTTTCTTGGCGAGGTCGGCTTTGGTCATTACGATCACAGCCCGGGCCGGCACCACCTTCTGGTCGTCCGAAGTTTTTCCTCTCGCCAACACTCGATCGCCTTCGGCGACGTCGGCAAACGTAATGTTGGTGGCGTTCTCTAGCGTGGTTTCACCGGGTGCGATGCGCTTGTAGTCGGTCGTGTCACTGAGAACAACAGTCACCAATGAGCCGGCATCAGTTTTAATGATCAGCTGTTTTCCGACAGCGTCGACAACCTTGACTTCTCCGATCACTCCATTTGCTGTGATGTTTGGATCGCCTGGCTTCTGAGGCGCGGCGGTGGCTGTCTGCGCGTGCGCCCTGGAGCCCGCCGGCAGTAAAGACACTGCCAGCGCGATTGCGAGAGATAGCGCTTTCATGACCCCTCCTGTTTCCTTAATAAAACGACGCGTTCAAGCGACTTGATTCACGGATTGAAAGATTGCGGCGAACTCGATTGAGTTGCTCCTCTGTGTTACGCAGGAATATTGGCTAAGGTTCAGGTTAAGTTGCTCGCCTTAATGATCATACGGGCAGACCAATCCTTTCCTGTTCACGCCCTGTGTTCGAAAAAGTTGCACAAAATCCGAACCTGCCCGTCCGGAAAAGCTTAGGATGCGCGAGCGGTTCTTTCCGGTCTGAATTTTTTGTGGCCGTCCGGCGGGAATCACAATTCCTTACACTTCCTGGCGCCGTTTCCAACCCACTCGGTATCGTGCGGTTAGAGCCAGTCCAAGGCTGGTGACCCAAACAACAGTAACCACGAAGGGCCATACGTAAGGCAGGGATGACAGGATAATCCAGAAGGTAGTGCCCAGCAGCAAAGCCACCGACTCGGAATTGTGTCCGACTTTGAAAAACTTCCGCTGCAACCAGCGGCCAGTGGCGGCGTATATGATCACTCGCCCAAACAGCCCGGCTATAAGTATCAGTAGCAGCGCTAGAATTCCGACCAACACACTAATCTGGCTGGGAAGGTAGTGAAGAGCAAGGAGCGCGCCTGGATAAATTGCGACTACACCCAGAAAGCCGATAACCCCAACCCGCAGGCTTGTCAGTTGCAATCGTGCAATGCCACGACTGACGGTGCCCGGCATAGCAGCCGTGATGGCCAGTGAAACGATGAACCAGAAAAGAATTGCCAGCAGTCGAAAACCGATGTAGCGAGCGGACCAGTGGGGCGCGAGAAGGTCTTTGGGGTTACGCATTATGTTGCGTAACTCCTGTTCGTAACCGGCGTACATTAGCGTCATGCTGGCCGGGTTACGCTTTGGCGAAACGCCAACCGAGCGATACGTTCCCCCTACAACTATGACATCGCCGCCAATCTCAGCGCCCTCAAGTTGGATCACAGACCCGCCGATCGCGGCGACGTCGCCGTTTACCGTGCCCTGAACGATGACATCACCGCCCAGTGCAATCGCTCCCTGCTTCACCGTGCCGTTGATTCTTAAGCTTCGACCGATCGCATAGGCATCTGTCTCGCTCACGCCGTCGACAACGTAAGCGTCTTCTGTGGGTAGTTCTTGAGAGACACTCTGTGCCTGAACTCCGATAGCGGCGAGAAGAAGCGAAAGCAGTAAGACGATCTGTAAGCAGGGCTTTGGCCTAGCCGGAGCGCAGCCGCGCAAAACCAGGGATTCACGGATCAATGTTGCGGCAGTGTTCATGCGAGACGCGCTCTTACTTGACAGGGCGCGCTCGGTGATAACGGGAAATGAGAAGCGAGAGCAGGCCGATTATTAGTGAAACGATCAAAAGTATGGCCAGACTACCGAGACGAGAGCTGGGCATCAGTCCGCGGCTGAAGACTCGAACAACTACGAGTAAACCTGCGCCAGTATCGTAGAGAGTTCTGCCGAGCAAACCTACAACACCAAGAATCTTGTCCAGTATTAATTGAACATTAAGAATAGCCGCCTTGCTCGACGCGACGCCAAGCATTGCAAACGCGGCCAGGCCGAGAACTAAACAGAACTTGAAGGCCCGGGCATGTTCAGCGCGATCGCGCACTCCGCGCATATCGCTTTCCGCGTAAACAGCCACAACCTGGGCAAAGTCTGCGGGAACTGCGAGTTCGAAGGGGCTGGCCAGCGCCGAATCCAGTTCACACATAAACAGGCGTTGCGCTTCCAACTCGGAAGCGCAGTGTTTGCAGTCTTGCACGTGTTCTTCGAACTCGGAGCGAAGGCGGGGTTCCAGCTCGCCATCAACGTAGGCGGCGATTCTTTCACTTTCGCAGGTGGTTTCGCTCTTAGACACGGCTGGTCACAACCTAAATACCGGTGATCCCTCTGTTCAAAAATTGTTGTCGCATCATTTCTCGCGCCCGGAATAGTCGATTCTTAACCGTGCCCAGAGGCAAGCCAGTAACGTCCACGATTTCCTCGTAAGTCAAATCCTGTGAGTGGCGCAACACGATCAGTTCACGATAAGCGGTTGGTAATGAACGAACTACAGTCTCAATTTCAACTCTACGTTCTTCGCGCTCACTCTGTTGTTCCGGGCTCAGGCCTTGACTCTCAATGGGAAGATCATACTGATCGTTCTCTGTCCCGTTTACCAAAGAGCGTTCCCGCCCGGCCGTCCTTCGCAAGTGGTCAATCGCGGCATTGTGCGCAATCTTGTAGATCCACGTGGAAAACTTAAACTCGGGACGATAACGCGAAAGTGATCCATAAATCTTGATGAAGATTTCCTGCGTCAGATCCAGCGCCGCCTCGTAGTCTCCGACCATTCGGTAAACGTAGGCTGAAATGGGTCGTTGATACCTCTTGACGAGCTCTTCAAAACCACCTTCGACGCCGCGAGCCGCGGTTGCCACCAATTCGCGATCGAGCGCTGAACTGAAGCTCAAAGCGCTTGGAGTTGCTGATGTAGTCATGATGCGAAGATATTACGTTCGGGAGAGTTGCTATGTTTCAAAACCGGCGAAAATCGAGAATTTTGGAGTAGCGAGTTACTGAACAAAATCAGTCTTCCCGGTCCCAAGACCCCTGTCCCCACTTCCGTGGACCTCGGATAAACAGACCAACCTATTGCCACGAAAGGGTCGCCAGCCCGGCCGGAGCTGCGATGGCATCAAAGCTTAGCTCGCGGGTAGAGAGTCGTAAACCAAGGTCTTCTGGCTCGAGAGGCCGCAGGTCGGCCTCCAGTGTTTCATTGACTATCTCGCAGGCGCGGCCTTTGTCGAGCAATCCGCCAACAATTAAGAGGCGTGACAACGTTTGGCCATTTTGGTTGGCTTCGCCGCTGCGCCGATCACGGTAGAAGAGAAGCAAGCGGTAAATCTCGTCTTCCCATTCCTGCGTGTCACAATTGATTGAACGAATGATCAGCGGCTGCTTTCCGCGAAATACCACGGCTGTGAATCCTTCAGTAGACGTGCTAAGCAACAGCGAATCACCGGTCGAACCGTTGCCGGTCAGCCATTGTCCTTCACCGAGATGTCGCGGCAGTATCAATCCTACTCGCCAGCCCAGGGCAGCCAGAACGGTTTCGTATTCGTCGAGGACGGGGGAGCGCGAACCCACCACGAGATACCGCTCCCGATTCTGCGAATCAGCCGGCAACCGCTCGCGTGTAACTGAGAGTTCTTCGAGAGTCGCCCCAAAGCCGCGCTCGATCTTCCATCGAAGTACTTCTTCAAGTTCAGCACTTGAGCCTGGAGGTGATTCCAGAGTCACGATCAAGGCGCGACTCGCCGTATCGGGCAGCGTAAGTGACCAACGCTTTTGTTGCAGCAACCCGGCACTGGTGGCCAGCTCTCGGAGAGCGCGGGCAAGTTCGGCCGGGTCCTCAATGTTGGGTTCGTCGAAACTGGGATGAATCAGATTCTCGGGCAGTCGAACGATTGCGGCGCGGCGCAGCGTGCAGGTGCCGCCACGGCCGCGTTCCAGCTGGACCATGGTCGCCAAATCCTGTTCCAGGCCGATCGCCGTCGCTGGATACCAGGGTTTTACCAGTTTTGAAAAAATGTTAGCCACGGATAATCGTCTCTTCTACCAATCAGTGTACGGGGTTCCTTCCGACGAAACGTCGGGCGAGGCGCTATGGACATTGGTAATGCCTGAGTCGCCTTTGGTTGAATTTGGATCTTCACCAGTGGTGACGGTCCAATAAGAATCTCCGGTCATGGGATCCTTTGGGATCTCCCGCAAGTAGCCTTCGTGAACCAGATCGTCGAGCGACTGAGGAAGCTTCTGTTTATCGGCTGAATACTGGTCAAGCAAAGACCTCATCTTGAAAAGATTCTCTCTCAGCACCGCCTCGCGCGTCGCCAGGATGGTCTTTTGATACTGCGGCAAGACCACCGCGGCCAGGATGATAATGATCGTGATGACGATCATGAGCTCGAGTAGCGTAAATCCAGACGGCAGGCGGCAGGCGGCAGACGGCAGGAGGCGAATCTTCGGATCCTTGTTTACTGCCCACTGCTCAATGCCCACTGCTAACTGTATTTCACCAGTCACTGTACTTTTCACTCTCTTTCATCGGTTTGAAATACTGGTCTTTATCCGGAGGAAAAATCACGTCGAAAACATTTTCGCCGCCCCAGGAATCGGCATCGACGTCGTCATAGTTGGAACGAAACTCCCAATCCTTCTCACCCGTGATGGGATTGAGTGGAACGTTTCGCAAGTAGATTTTCTTCTTGGTTGACAGCTCCGGGTTTCCCACGTCGGTTGCGTTGACATTTTGTTGTCCCAAACCGCCGCCAATTCCGGCCCGCGGCCTGACGTTCACGCCCTCCACCAATGCATCAAGGGTTGGGGGATAACGATCCGGGTTATCAACGCCAAAAATCGTACAGTCGGTAATCATCACCCTACTACGCGGGTCGATAGAGATCGATCTCGGGTTGTTTCCGTCGGGAGTTGAAGAAGACAATCCTGAGCACTGCATGCCTACGGTGTCGCGATGAAACTCATCAATGGCCATCCGCATCTGACGAAGGGCCGCGCGCAGCTGCTGTTCCTTCTGCCGCTTGACTGACATTTTGAGGAGCGGCACCGCGCCGAGCGTGAGGATGGTCAACACGATTACGGTGATCACCAGCTCGATCAGCGTAAAGCCCCTGCTGTCGTGTCTGAGACCCCGTACGGAACCAACGCGCGACGTAGTTACGCGGCGGCCTAACGCTTTCGCCTGACCGCCGCGTGATGGTGTATTGGAAGAGCGCTTTTTCAGGTAACTCACTGTCTTACTGCTTTACAACTGAGGCAACCGGTATCACTTCCAGCACGATATCGCGCGCATCGCTTGCTACCAGGTGCATCACTTCTTTATCGAATGCCAGGCCGGCGTCGCCTTCAGCGATGGCCTCCAGATCAACGAAAATCAGCGTTCCGGAGTTGCTTGCCGAAGTAACCTCGTGGAGGTTGGAAATCGAAACCAAGCACATGCCGCTCGGGTCGACCGATTGTGCCAGACTCGGACGTGTTGCCACGGTTTCGCCTGTAAGCAATGCTCCGGCCATGATGTTCTTTACTTTCACGACCTTCGGATCAAAGCGCAGAGCAAGCACTGCCAAAGCCAGCGGCGCGTCTGTCTTTACTTCGATTGCGAGGCGCCGTCTTTCGCCGGCCTTCATTATTTGAGCGGCAGGGATCGAGCTCGTCGACGAGAGCGACAACTGGGCAACCCTTGATTTGCCGGGCACTCGATTCACTGCTGTTTCAATCGGCTTTGGCAGACTTGTAAGAACTGCCTCCGAATTCATATTGCTATTTACTGTCGCCACCTGCGAAGCCGCGGAATCGCTTACCAGCGATTTCGGCGCCGGAATATACGCTGGTACTTCTTCAGCGTTGTTTTGGGCCGTGGCGGTCTGCTCAACTGCCGTGGGCGGCTGAGAAACCTGTTTCGGAGCTTGCGCATTCGTATTGACCACCACAGGAGCTGCTGAAGCTTGCGCGGCGTCGCTGGTCCCGGCCGGAACAACTGGGGCTGGGTTCGCGGCTTTTGCAACGGCTGCGGCATTGCGTTGAGCGCGCCACTCGGCCAACTGTTCTTCCCGATCTGCTTCGCGGAGCATCGCTTCGAGCGAACCGGTGGTTGGTGACTGCAAGGTGCCGCTCGGCCGCATCTCTTCGTCGCGAGGCATCACTGCGGGTGCACGCAACACGCGGGGCGTGACCGCAATAACAATATCTATTCTCCGGTTGTCGCGGGTGGGAGCGGAAAACAGACGGCCAAAAATCGGCAGCCCGCTGAGTATTGGCAAGCCCTTGCGCCCGGACGAAGAAACGTCCTGCGACACGCTGGCCAGCATCATGGTTTTGTTGTTTTGAACCCGCGCGGTGCCGGTGATGGAACGCTCGGTAAACGTTGGTGTCGGCGTTTGGGCACCCAGGACATCTTTCGACTCAATGCTCATTTTCACCTGGACATCCTGGTTGGGAAAGACCTGGGGCGTAAACTTCAACGTCAAACCAGTCGGCTCATAGTTAATCACTGGGAACCCGCCGGTTGGAAAATTGAACTGTCCTTGATTGCTGTTGTTGTTAGTTCCAGTCTGAATTCCAAAAGGATATGCCTGCGCGGTCTGGACTGGAACGCGCTGGCCGATGCGCGCGGTTGATTCTTCACCATTAAAAGCGTGCACCTGGGTCGACGCGACAAGCCTTCCGCGATTCTTGGTCTGAAGCGCCTGGAGAGCTGAAGACGGGATGATAAGCGCGGAGCCAAGAGTGACCGGCAGGCCTACAGTTCCTGCCCCACCCTGAAGAACTGAGAATCCCCTCTGAATACCGCCAAGATTAAGAAGTGTCGTATCCGATCCCAGTTGACTACCAAACTGCATCAGATCGGTTTTCGAGACTTCGTAGATGTTCACATCCATGACAACTTCCGCGCGGTCCTTGTCGATGCTTTGAAGCAACTCGCCAATGAGTCGCACGTTTTCCGCGGTGTCGCGCACCGTTAAGCTGTTCGTGTCCTTGTCGGCTACAACGATTGTCTGTGGACGACCGACCGAAGGAGGAATGGCCTGGCCCACCAGACTCTTGGCCTTTTCCGGATCACTGTTTCCCAAATAGAAGGTGCGCAGGACCAGCTGCTGATACTGCGGGCGGCGTGTTTGGTCGGCCACCACGATCGTGCGACGGCTCAGCTTTTGGAAAAACAAGCCTTCCTGAAGAAAGATGTAGTCGAGCGCCTGCGAGGTGGTAACTTCGCGCAAGTTGATGTCGATGGTGCGCGGTTGGACAAACGATTGACGATCGAAAATGACGTTGAGATTGAGTTGTTCGGCCAGGCTGCGAATGAAACTCTTCAAGTCGCCGCTGTAGCTGATTACCCGCATCTGTTCGACTCGTGCCGGAGGTAATTGGGGCTCTTGAGGCAAAGCAGACTCCACGCCTTCGGCTGGCTTGGTGCTGTTGCCGTTCCCGTTCCCATTCTTCAGCCCCTGCAACTGCAGCATCCGTTCCATCTCGGAGGCCGCGAGCTGATTAACCGGATCGTAACCGTAGGCCTGTCTGAAGGCGTTGTAAGCCCCGACGAAATCCTTTTTCTCCGCCATCGCGCGTCCCTGCTGCATGTAGGCCTGCGAAGCATTAAAGCTCGCCCGGCGAAAGTGAAGCTGGTACTCAAGATTTGACGGGTCTGCCGCGACCGCGAGCGTAAACTCCTGAGCAGCCTTCTCCCATTGCTGGGCCTCTTCGTACCTCATTCCTGCTTTGAAGTTTTTGTCGCCCTTCTTGGCCAGAGCCGTGACCGGCAGCAACAGTAAGGTAAAGGTCATCAATAAAGAGACCAGGATGCGGGATTCGTTCTTTATTCTCATTTCAGTATCTCTCTTCA
Source organism: Pyrinomonadaceae bacterium (assembly GCA_045403245.1). Classification (GTDB taxonomy): domain Bacteria; phylum Acidobacteriota; class Blastocatellia; order Pyrinomonadales; family Pyrinomonadaceae; genus PSRF01. Next base: position 12,459 of record JAXIOV010000085.1, read on the forward strand.
GTAGGGAGTGGAGCGGTTCAGCGTGGGCTAATAATGCCGCTTAATTGAGCTAAGATCAATAGCTCCGGGATACTTTTCCTTACACGCCACGTTAAAAGATCGGTTCCCCAAAACGGGTGCATTTTAGCGATCAAACGGCTGCGGTTTAATTGTCAGCACCCACTTCTTCGACGAAGGTCACCCGGTTGATCTCGTGCAGGGTCGAAACCCCTGCAAAGACCTTCTTTAAGGCTGATTCTCGGAGGCTGGTGAGCCCCTCCGCTTCGGCCGCCCGGCGAACCTCCGAGCCCGGCCGCCGCTCGACAATCATTTCCCGAATGTTGTCGGACAGGTCCAGCAATTCATGAATTGCGGTTCGGCCGCGGTACCCGGTGTGGTTGCAGGCGTCGCACCCGACGTTGGTGAAGAAAGCCGTTTCTCGATGTTCATCACGCAAACCCGACTCGGCCAGCTCCTCCGGTTTCGGTTGATACTGCCGCTTGCAATAAGGACACAACATGCGCACCAGCCGCTGAGCCAGCACGCAGTTCAAACACGAGACAAAATTGTATGGCTCGACACCCATGTTGAGAAAGCGACCGATGACGTCGATGACATTATTCGCGTGAACGGTGGTGAATACCAGGTGTCCGGTCAGCGCCGACTGGATGGCAATTTGCGCGGTCTCAGTGTCGCGGATTTCGCCGACCATGATCTTGTCGGGATCATGACGCAGAATTGAACGCAAGCCACGGTCGAAGGTGAGCCCTTTCTTTTCGTTCACCGGGATCTGGGTAATGCCATGCAGCTGATATTCAACCGGGTCTTCGATCGTTACGATTTTATCTTCTTCATTTCGGATCTCGTTAAGTGCCGCATAGAGCGTCGTGGTTTTGCCGGAGCCGGTTGGCCCGGTAACGAGCACCATGCCGTAAGGTTCAGCGATGTAGTGACGAAACTTCCTCAGATCTTCTTCGGCAAAACCGACCACATCCAGATTGAGATTGCGGAAAGACTCGTTGATCTGCTCTTTGTCGAGAATACGAATTACCGCATCCTCGCCATGAATCGTGGGCATGATCGAAACGCGGAAGTCAACATTGCGCCCCTTGTAGCGGACCCGGAAACGTCCGTCCTGCGGCACGCGACGCTCAGCAATATCCAATTCTGACATGACCTTGATGCGCGAGATCAGCGTCTGATGAAAAGCCAAATCGATCGGATCGACTTTGGCATAAAGCGCACCGTCAATTCGATACTTCACTTGAACTTCCGTGTCGCGAGTTTCGATGTGAATATCTGAGGCTCGCGACTCCATCGCGTTGTAGATAATGGTGTCGACCAGTTTGATGATGGGCGACATCTCGGAATCGGTCGCGAGTCGATCAAGATCAAGCACCTCTTCGCCGTGCTCAGTTTCCCTGACTAAGGAGATGCGAAAGCCCGACGCTGCTTCCTGCAATACCCGTTGGGTGGCATCGCCCCGTCTCAGGATCACTTCGATCGAGCCGGCTGTCGCCACGCAGGGCACGATGCGCGTGCGCAACGCACCGGCGAGTTCGTCGAGGCGCTCAAGGTCGGTCGGGTCGGCCATCGCGATGTGCAGACCTTTGTTGTCTCGTTTCAGGGGAAGGAATTGATGGCGCACCATCAGGTCGACCGGAATTTCGTTGAAGACTTGGTAGTCGATCGGGGACTCCTGATCAGCCGGGAGGAGATCGACAAATGGCAAACGATACCGGCGCGCCATCTCCTTAGCGGCGCGGACCTCTGGCGGCTCAGTGGGGTGGGTAGCACTGTCCAGGACTGCTGAACTCACGGCGCTCTGTGCCGGCGTCGTCGATGTTGAATTTTCGTTATACTCTTTCATGGATAGAACCGTAGAACCAACTTCCAATCTGCCCGTCTTTTAGCGAGGACCGGCGACCCCAGCGCCCCCGGAAATTGATTGAATAATAGGCAGGTAGATGGCCAACAAAATGGTGACCACGATTCCACCCATTACCACAAGAATCGCAGGCTCCAGCGTAGTCGTCAACTGTTCCAGCCGGACTTCAGATTCGGCGTCATAAAAGACCGCAACTTCGTCCAACATTTCGCGCAAACTGCCTGAACGCTCGCCGATTCCCACCATGTCAATCGCAAGCGGAGGCACCCATTCTGCCGCCTCCAGACTTTCCGTAAAAGAACGACCCTCGCGAATCATCGGCAGGATTGCGGAGCTCCGTCGTCGCAACTCGCGATTGGTAATTGACTCCGCTGCGATTTCCCATGATTCGACCAGGGTGATGCCGCCTGCCAGCAGGGTGGCGAGTGAACGCGTGGCCTGAGCCACAGAGAGTTGGACGATCAGGCTTCCCGCCAGCGGAATCCGCAGGAGCATCGCGTCCACCTTCATCCGGCCGCCCGCTGTACGCGACCAGAGAAACAAGGCTACAGCGCCGCCAATGAACAGGGGGCCAAACCAAATGACGTTGGAGGAGAGCCACTTCGATAACCCAACAACGATCTGCGTAACCGTCGGCAATTCCGTGCCGAATCCGGAAAACAAGTCAGACATTCGCGGCACGACGTAGACCGTCAGGAAGGTCACCATGCAACCAGAAGCGAACAGCAAAAACAAAGGGTAAGCGAGCGCCCCGCGAATCTTTCGTCTCAGGGCAACGTTGCGACGCATGTAAGTGACATAACGATTCAGAACTTCGTCGAGCGCGCCAGATCGTTCACCGGCCAGAATCGACGCTGTATAAATTCTGGGAAAAACACTTCCTTGCGCGGCGAATGCCTGCGAGAGGGCAGCTCCTCCGCGAATCTGGTCTTCAACGTCGCTGAGCACCGATCTCAAACGCGCAGACGCAGCGCGCTTTTGTAACATGGCGATGGCTTGAAGGATCGGAATGCCGGCGCGCACCAGCGCAGCCAGTTGTTGATTGAAGAGCAGGAAATCGTTCGCTTTAACGCGTGGCTGGCCGCTGCGGCCTCCCAGCCGCGTCAAAGCAGTGACACCGCTCGTTCTTGGTGGCGTGACGTTGAAGACGCGGAAGCCTTCGCGCTCCAGACGGGCCCGCGCTTCGTTGATTCCGGCGGCCTCGACCGTACGCGTTACCACCTCGCCCGCCGGCGTTCCCAAACGACAAACAAACTCAGCCATAGATATCCCGTAAACCGTTCAAATCAGCGCGAAAGTATAACACGCTCACCTCAACCTTCCGGGATCCCGGACAGCTCCACATACACGCACGAACTGAGCAGAAGTTGCGGTCACCTTCCGTCTTGCGCCTCATCTCGCGCTGCCCTACAATGATGGCAGTTGACACAGAACTGAAATAGGAAGCAGCGCGCGGCCACGTCTCCCACGTCAGCCCATTCCCAATTTAGATCTATTATTTTTAGCCACCCGGGCAGCAGTCAGGAATTGAACTGCATCTGTGTTGGCAGTCCTACTCGACGTCAGTACAGTAAAACCAATCGGCAGCAACGCGAGGGTCAGATGCACCTACCGGCGAGACGCGTTCTTAAGTTAATTCCCCATTCCTGCCTTATTACTCTGCTTGTACTTGTTTCAGTTGGCGTTACGGCGCAGGAAAACAACCAGGATAAGGATGATAAGGACAAGCCGCGCCCTGAGTTGTCAACGGAGAAGCGCCCCGAAACACCTCCCGCCGGCCAGCAAGGGGTTGAGGTTCAGGGCCCGGTCCGAACTCAGGTTGATCTGATTACGCTGACGGTAACTGTTACCGACACTTATGGGCGTTACGTTTCCGGCCTCGGCAAGGGCGCCTTCACGGTACTTGATGAAAAGAAGCCGCAGGTAATCACTTATTTCAGCGACGATGATTCACCGGTTTCAGTTGGAGTGATTTTTGACGTGTCGGGCTCGATGAGCGGCGACAAAGTCAAACGGGCCCGCGACGCACTGGCCAAATTTATTCAGACCAGCCATAACTCGGATGAATACTTTCTGATTGCGTTTAACTCGCGTGCCCAGTTGCTGCTCGACAAAACCCGCGACGGAAATTCAGTTCTCGATAAACTGATGTTTGTGCACACACGCAATAACACAGCGCTTTATGACGCCTGCTATCTCGGGGTAGAGAAGGTGCAGCGCGGCACCCACGCAAAGCGTGCGTTGCTACTGATCAGTGACGGCCAGGACAATAATTCACGCTACACGTTTAATGAATTGCGACGGTTGCTCAAGGAATCTGACGTAACGCTCTACGGCATCGGAATTCTTAGTGGTAGCGACGCGGGCAGCTCGCTCGGCATGGAAGGCCAGGGAATCCTGGATGAGCTGGCGGGCGTTTCCGGCGGAAAGGCTTTCTTCCCGCGTAGCGCCGCCGAGATGGACGACATTTTCGAGCAGATTGCGCTGGAGCTCCGCCATCAATATTCCATTGGCTACACTCCGACAAACTTCAGCAATGATGGCCGCTGGCACAAAGTCAAGGTGAAGGTCAATCCGCCGCGTGGGTTGCCGCGACTCTTCGTCAGAGCGAAAGAGGGGTATTACGCAATTCCACCGCCGCGTTGATTTCAATCTCCAGGCCCTCGGCAACTCCACAACTCTCCTAATGCATCTTGAATAGGACAGACATTCTTGCCTGTCTTCTGTCCTCTGTTCGGTACCTGCGTGAAGGCTTCGCGGGTGGAACAGGGACAGGGTAAACTCAGTTGGGTCGGCAGCCTTTTGTGTTCAGAGTCTGGGTAGAATATGCGGATTAGTTTGACAATGAATTACATCGAACGAGAAAGAGGAAACTTGCGACAGCTCAAACCGCGAAGGGCGCTACTGGCGCTAGGGTTGGCTCTGACAGCGGCAGTCGTAGCTGGTTCTGGGCTTGGACTTGCCGCCAGGAATCAGGAGTCCCGACCGCGCCGGAGCAGTACGATGGCGCCGCGGTCTGTCCCCACGCCTACCCCCACTGTCACGACCCAGTCGCCCGACGCTGTGCCCGCTGCGGTGAAGACACCCAGGCCGGCTCCACCCACTCCGACGCCCCAGCCGACTCCTTACGATCGGACCTTGCCCACCCTTGGCGAGCCACCGCCCCTTCCGGTTCTTAAACCAAAGCCCACGCCAACTCCCGTTGAGGAGGACATCGAGGAAGGCGACAGAATTCGCATTGATACGGAACTGGTGACACTGAACGTTCGGGTAATCGACCGTAACAACCGTCCGATTGGCAATGTACGCCAGGAAGAGTTTCATGTGTTTGAAGACGGCGTGCCGCAACCAATTGAGTTCTTTACTCGCGAGGAAGTTCCGATCAGTTACGGCCTGGCCGTGGATACTTCCGGATCGTTGCGTCAGCAGCTGCAGAGTGTCATCGATGCCAGCAAAACAATTGTTAACAGCAACCGGCCCGGCGATGAGACCTTTGTCGTACGGTTCATCGACTCGGATAAGATTGAGCTGAAGCAGGAATTTACTTCGAACAAAGACTCGCTGATCGACGTGCTGGACGAACTCTACATAGAAGGCGGGCAAACAGCAATTATCGATGCGGTATATGTGTCCGCGGATCACGCGGCGGAATACAAGAAGGGCGATGATAACGATCGCCGACGGCGAGCTCTAATCGTGGTTACTGACGGGGAAGACCGTCGCAGCACTTATACCCAGCAACAACTCTTTGCGCGGCTGCGAGAGGCGGATGTTCAGATCTTTGTGATCGGCTTTGTTGATGAACTCGAAAAAGATAGAGGCCTCATCCGAAAAAGCTCGCGCGATAAGGCAGTTAGTCTGATCAACAAGCTCGCGACCGAGACAGGCGGCCGGGCGTTTTTCCCGCAGTCGATATCCGAGCTGCCCGGAATTGCAAATGAGATCGTTCGTGATTTGCGTACGCAATATGTCGTGGCTTACAACCCGACAAACAAGGCGAAAGACGGATCGTTTCGCGCTATCAAGGTCTCGGTCGATCAGAGTATCGATTCTGACAAGCGCATCGCGTTAACTCGAAACGGTCGCATGGTGCCGAAGGGTATGACGGTTCCGGTGAAAGGCCCAGCGACACGCACTCTGCCAAAACCTGCTGTCGGGACAAACAAGACACCTTAGAACCTCTCTTAGTTGTTGAGTAATTTCCCACCCGCAACGAATGAACCGGGTTTGAGATTGGAGATAGTAAGAACGGCCGCTCACTCGAAAGGGCGGCCGTTTTTACGTCTGGGAATCGCCTGGAAAATTGATCAGGGTGTGAAAGACTATCGGGGCGGCACCGAACCGCTAATCTTTTTCTTTGTCGTCTCGCCGGTTCTTAACACTGGCAGGCCAAGATCGACATCATCGTGGGGTTGCGCTATCACATGGGTCGCGACTACTTGACCGACTTTTCGCGCTGCCGCGGCCCCTGCGTCAACAGCACTGCGAACGGCCGCCACGTCACCGCGCACAATCGCAGTCACCAGACCAGCGTCGATTTTTTCCCAACCGACCAGCCTGACGTTGGCCGCCTTCACCATCGCGTCGGCAGCTTCAATCATCGCGACCAGGCCCATACATTCGACCATTCCGAGTGCTTCTGCCATAACGGCTCCTTAATCGTGTTGAGTGAGTGAAAGTTAAGCTCTCAGCAGCGATTTGTCCAGAGTCTTCTTTTAACGCTCACGGCGCACTTGCAATAGATTATCCCGTAGAGACCCACCACCATCCCAAGGCAGGCAAAAATTTGCGGGTGGTTTTGCAATGGCAAGCCCGAATAGCGAAACAGCCATTGCGGATCCCAGACTGAATAGAGCCCCCAGGAGATGTTGTAAATGCCGGCGGCACAGAAGATGAAGCGATGGAGTCTTCGACGCGGCATGGGTTTTACAGGCTGCGGACGGTCGCTGGTTTCCTGCATTAGACTTATTCAAGAAGGAGAAAAACGTTGAAAGCTTCTTTATCGGCGGTTGCAAGTGAGATGAGACTCGGGGTTCGCATTTGAACTCAATTTCGAAGTGAATGAATCGGCGCCGGGATGCGGCCGCCGCGGCGAATGAAGCCGGCGGAAGAAAACAAGTTGACCGCCATGATCGGCGCGCTGCCCAGCAGGCCGCCAAACTCTACCAACTCCCCGACCTCACGGCCGGGCACTGGAATGATCCGCACCGCAGTCGTCTTGTTGTTCATAACGCCGATCGCCATTTCATCGGCAATGATCGCGGAGATGGTTTCAGCGGACGTCGCGCCTGGAACAGCCACCATATCGATGCCCACTGAGCAAACGCTCGTCCAGGCTTCCAGCTTGTCGAGCGAGAGAGCACCGAGCTGGGCCGCTTCAATCATTCCGGCGTCTTCAGAAACTGGAATGAACGCCCCGCTCATTCCGCCAACTGAACCACTGGCCATGGCGCCACCCTTTTTGACTGCATCGGTGAGCATCGCCAGCGCCGCCGTGGTGCCATGTGTTCCCGCCCGTTCAAAACCCATCGCTTCAATGATGTTCGCTACTGAATCTCCCGGGACCGGAGTCGGCGCCAGCGACAGATCGATGATGCCAAAGGGCACTCCGAGTCTGCGCGCCGCCTCGCGTCCGACCAGTTCGCCTGCGCGCGAAAGTTTGAAGGACAGTTTTTTGATGATCTCGGCGAGCCCCTCTAAAGGCATGTCTGAAGCTGCATGTCGTAAAGCGTAGTTAACAACGCCCGGTCCGGAAACACCTACATTGATGCACGCCTCGGGTTCGCCAATGCCGTGGAACGCTCCGGCCATGAACGGGTTGTCTTCGACAGCATTGGCAAAACAGACAAACTTGGCGCAGGCAATTCCGCCCTGTTCGCTGGTTCGCTCCGCAGCCTCTTTGATAATCAGCCCAACCTGCCTGACTGCGTCCATGTTTATTCCGGCGCGGGTGGTCGCGACGTTGACCGAAGAACACAAACGTTTAGTGCTCGCCAATGCCTCCGGAATCGAGTTGATAAATTCGCGCTCTGAATCCGTTGAGCCCTTCTGCACCAGGGCGGAATAGCCACCAATGAAATCCACCCCGACAGCGCCCGCAGCTTCGTCAATCGCCCGGGCCAGCTCCACAAGTTGGCCGGTGGCTCCTTCGGTAATGATCGAAACGGGTGTGACGGCGATTCTCTTGTTTGCCACCCTGAGACCAATTTCATCACCTATTTGATCGACCGTTTCAACCAGACGATCCGCGAAGCGATGAATTTTTGCGACCGCGCGTTCGGCAGTGCGTTCGATTGATTCGCTGGCACAGTCACGGAGGCTGAGGCTTAGCGTCACGGTGCGGACGTCGAGATGTTCCATCTCCGTCATCGCTACGGTTTGAAGGATTTCTGCTTGCGAATATTCCATAAGTTTGAAGTTCGAAGTTCGGAGGTTCGAAGTTCTGAGTCCTGAGTTCTGAGTTCGGAGGTCTGGAGGGACTGAATCAGAAACCAGGGGCCTCCAAAACTGAGACTCAGCACTCAGAACTCAGGACTCAGCACTCTCTTTTACCCAATCACCTTATTCAGGACCAAAATCACCAGAAACAAGACAAACAGCGCCGCGGCCACCAACACAAAACGGAGGCTTGAGTCATAGCTGGCTTCCTCCATCACCACGTTGGAAATCTCGCGCAACTTCTGTACGCGATGAATGACATCACCTTCGACATCACGCGCTCGGGTTGCCGCGCGCTGAATTCTGGAGCCAGCCTCTTCCCGGGCGGCCGGTGGAGTCTCCTTGCGCGGCCTTGCCGGCGGCGGCGCGGTAGATTTTTGACCGGGCGCCGCGTCGGAGTCGTCAGCGGTAATTCTGATGATGGGAATCGTCTCACCAAAAAGCTCGCGCAGGGGAGCCGTGTCCTCAGGTTCAGGAGGTGTTGCCATGCCTTTCAGCTGAGTCTTTTGCAACAGTTCTTCGCCGCACTGCGGGCAAAAAAAGGCCTGAACGCGAATTGATGCGCCGCATGAAGGACAACGTCGAGCGATTTCAGGTTCAGACATGCTAAGAATTTCGAATTTCGGATTTCGAATTTCGGATTTGCACCATGTCAGGGTGTCTCCAGGTCCGGTTTGAGTGTTCTATAAATCCGAAATCAGAATTTTTTCAGATTCGATGCATTGCGTTGAAGAGATCTTCGCGCTGGGCGTAAATGCGGACTCCCAGGTTCTCACCTTCGGCCCGCAGCCGGTCCTTGAGTTCTGTTCCACTCTCTTTCGCCCGCGAGGTGTCGGCAATAATCACCATAGCAAACTTTCCCTGAACCACTGTTTGATTAATGTCGACAATACTGCAATTGGCCTCGGCCAGGATCTGGGCCACCCCGGAAACTATGCCCGGATGATCCACACCAAACACCGAGATGATGGTTCGGTCGGTTGAACCTTCTCCGGATTGCGGAGAGGTTGATCCCGCAGCTGAAGGCTGGGCGAAGGTTTGAGTCGGAGAGTATGGGGAGCCGTTTGTGCTAAGAAGGGGTTCGACCTCTCGATAGAGGTCCGTTACCAGTTGTTCTACTGTTTGCTCGTCCGCCGTCGCCCCAAGCCGGCTGTAAACAGCCCTGGTGAGTCGGTAAATCAGATCTTCATTCGCCATGGCTTCGATTTTTGATTTTAGGTGTGCGATTTCGGATTGGTTTTGCGAACGAAAAGGCTTTCCAGGTGAAATGACTAATCGGAAATCTGCAATCTAAGATCGAAAATCGGTTACCGCCTGCCATTGTCGCGCGCCAGTCTTAACGCGGCCTCGCGCATTTCTTCTGAAACAGCGTCCGTGATATCCACGCGGTCGACTATGCCTACCACGGCTGCTTCTATCGCCATGTCCTGATTTCCAATCGCCGTACGCGCTGCCTTGCCAAAGGCGCACATCACCATCTCGCCTGTTCCGGCACCCAGCCGATCCGCGACGATGACAATGTTTCTGGTCGGTTCCTTTTCCAGATCATAAGGATGTACAACCAGAAAGCGAACGCCCTCAAGATCAGGGGACTTCTTGGTGGACCAAACTGTGCCGACGACTTTTCCTAAGAACATGTCCGTAGTTAGTTGTCAGTTGTTAGTTGCCGTTGTCAGCGCCAAAAGTCTCTTACAACTGACCACGGACAACTGACTAAAGACAGCGTTAGCCTTTCGCGAATACTTCAGCAGGCTCGCCGATGTCGCGTGCGGCGGGCGTAATGATGGTCTTGGCGTTGATGTAGATCCGCTCGCCTTTCTGAATCGCTCGCCTCACGTCATCTTCACTTACAAAATCAACAGTCGCGCGGCCATTAGATGAAGCCGGAGCTGGAGCATTGCTTGCCGGCGACGTTTTGGAAGCTGACTGACTCGGCGCTTCGTTACGCAGATTCGATGGGCCCGCATACATACTGCCCGCCTCGACCTCAGGAGCGGGTGCGGGCGGCGCCAGCGGTGATTCTGTTTCACTCGGGCGTCGCCCGGCCAAAAACTTGTCCACTATCGCCGCGATTTCTTCACGGTTGATCTTTCCGCCCCCGGCGGTTACCACCTGCGCCGGCCTTGGTCGATCATTTGAGATACTGGGTGCAGAAGCAGCGGTCGACGCCGTGACTGCCGGGCGTACACTCTTCACTGGTTGTGTCTCAAACGCCACTCGTTTGATATCAAGCAGGTGCAATGGCGAAACATTGTCCGATGTGACATTGCCGCCCCAGGAACCACAGCCCAACGTCATCGATGGAGGCAACGCGGTGGAAAAACCGATCGCTCCGTGGGTCGTGGGAGTGTTGACGACAATGCGCGAGGCCGGCATCTCGCTGCCAAACCGGACTGCTGCCTCCCGCGAGCGAGTGTGAATGCCCGCGGTATGGCCCATCCCGCCATAGCGCAACACTTCGTAAGCGCGCTCCGCTCCTTTTGTGAGTCCGTCTGCCACATAGAACGCGAGAATCGGCGACAGCTTTTCCATCGAGAGCGGGTAATCACGGCCAACGCCGCCAACGTCGGCAATCAGGCAACGCGTTCCCGGAGGGACAGTAAGCCCGGCCAGTTTCGCGATCACGTCAACCGATCTTCCAACGATCGCCGAGTTTAGCGAGCGCTGCGGGGTAACTACAACCTTGCCCAATTGATCCGCTTCTGATGGCGAAAGAAAGTAAGCGCCCTGGGCCTTGAATTGTTCGCGCACGGCGTTTTCAATTGGCGCATCGCAAACCACTGCCTGCTCGGAGGCGCAAATTGTTCCGTTATCGAAACACTTGCCCGTCAAAATATCCTGCACTGCCTTCGCCACGTCCGCGGTTCGTTCCACGAAAACCGGAACATTGCCTGGCCCAACACCAAAGGCCGGCTTGCCCGACGAATAAGCCGCGCGCACGAGGCCGATGCCTCCAGTCGCCAGAATAACGGCGGTGTGTTTGTGCTTCATCAAAGCTTCGGTGCCTTCGATGGTAGCGGTGGTCATGCAACTGATGGCCTCGGCAGGTAATCCCTCTTTGATCCCCGCCTCGCGCATTACTCGCGCGCTCTCACTGATGCAGCGGGCTGCGGAAGGATGAGGGGAAAGGACGATCGCGTTTCGGGATTTGATGGCGATTAAGATTTTGAAAATCGCAGTGGAGGTCGGGTTAGTGGATGGAACAATTCCTGCTACCACGCCGCGCGGGCTGGCAATTTCGACAACGTCTTTCGACTCCGAGACTACGCCAACAGTACGCAGGCCGCGAAAATAGTTCCAAACATCCTCGGCCGCAAAGCGGTTTTTCTCGCGTTTGTCATCCGGAACTCCATATCCGGTTTCTTCCACTGCCATCGCGCCGACGCGGGCGGCCTCGCGGAGTGCGGCCTTAGCCATGGTCTCGCAGATGCGGTCGATTTTTGCCTGGTCAAAGCGAGCAATCTCAGCCTGAGCCTTGTGAGCACCGTCTACCAGATCTCGCGCCTGTTGCACTGAAATAAGATCTTTATCTGCGGACATAACAACCTCCCCGAGCCGGTCAGTTGTCCATCGTTAGTTGTCAGTTGCCGTACTTCCGCGACTGACGACTGGCCACTGACAACCAACAACCGTATTACCTGGCTCTTTCCTTACTGCCTTCGCGAGCTCCCGCCTGAAGGGAGCGGCCCTCGCCTTGTCCGAGCTGTCCGCGGGCGCCGCCACCCAGTGAGCGTTCATCCGGGCTCAATCCGGTTCGTCCGTCGACGGGCAAAACGCGTTCAACTTCAGCGTGGGGGCGTGGAATGACATGGACACTAATCAGCTCGCCGACTCTACGCGCGGCCGCGGCACCGGCATCAGTGGCTGCCTTGACGGCGCCCACGTCTCCGCGAACGAAGATCGTTACGTAGCCGGCGCCGATATACTCTTTTCCCAGCAGCTGGACATTCGCCGCTTTCACCATTGCGTCAGCAGCTTCGACGGCTCCAACGAAGCCTTTGGTCTCCACCATTCCGAGTGCTTCTAAGGGCATCTCATGTCTCCTTACTTTTCTAATTGTAGAAAATAAAATCGAGTGATTGTTTACTGGCGCAAACGTATCACCGCACGGGAGAAGAATCAAGAGACGCGAATCTTTTTGGTGCGAAAGTTTGACAGCGTTTAGCAACGCAAGCTATATTCAGTCAAACAGTTAGGTAGATCACTTTGATCAACGACGTAACCTCCGAAACCCAGGAAAGTAGATGGCAGTGGTGTTTCTCGCAAGTTATCCCGGAGGTTTAGATCCACCGAAGCAGCACGCGCACAGGACGAGCACGAATTCGTGATGGCAGCGACGATCGGTGAACAGTTGCGACTCGCGCGAGAAGAGCGCGGCATTCCGCTTCGCGAAATATCCGACCAGACCCGAATTTCAGTCCGCTACCTCGAAGCAATCGAATCAAATGACTACAAACGGCTCCCCGGCGGCATTTTTAATCGCAGTTTTGTCAAGGCTTATGCACGTTACGTAGGTTACGACGAGAAAGCGGCAATTGAGGCTTACACGCATTACATGCGAGAGCTGGGCGACGCCGGCGATGACATTTCAACCACGCCTCTTCAGTCGAAGGTTTACACAGATGCACCGGCCACCCGGTCTCCGGTTTTGACAGTGGTGCTGACAATAGTAATTCTGGCGATATTGACTGCCGCCGCGCTGGCGGTCCTGAACTGGTTCCAGCGACGCTCTGCCGATTTGCACCGTGACCCAGCTTCAGTTTATGAATTTGTCGCCTGCAATAATTCCCGTCTATGATTTCAGCAAACATCCCTGAGGGCCTGACATTTGACGATGTCCTCTTAGTGCCGGCGCGCTCCGATGTCCTTCCAGGCGAGACTGACACGTCTACTCAACTGACCCGCAACATCCGTCTGCAGATTCCGCTTTGTTCCGCCGCGATGGACACGGTGACCGAAGCCGCACTGGCAATCGCGCTGGCGCAGCAGGGCGGCATCGGCGTAATTCACAAGAACCTCAGTATCGACCGGCAGGCGGAAGAAGTTGACAAGGTCAAACGTTCCGAATCGGGAATGATTGTTGACCCGGTCACCATCGTCCCGACTAAACCTGTGCGCGAAGCATTGCAGGTGATGGAGAGGTTTCACATTAGCGGCGTGCCCGTCGTTGATGAAGACGGTCACCTGGTGGGCATCATTACCAATCGCGACCTGCGGTTTGAAACGCGCTTCGACATTCCAGTTTCAGAAGTGATGACCAAGCAGCCGCTGGTTACGGTTCCGGTGGGTACCACGCTCGAGCAAGCCAAGGCAGTCCTGCAAAAACATCGAATTGAAAAGTTGCTCGTCGTTGATGGCGACAAACGCATTAAGGGACTGATCACAGTCAAGGACATTCAGAAAGCCATCAAGTACCCAACCGCCGCAAAGGATGCTCTCGGGCGCTTGCGAGTGGCGGCGGCTATCGGCGCAACAGGCGATTTTCGAGAACGGGCCGATGAGCTGGTGAAGGCGCGCGTTGATTGTCTCGTAGTTGATACTGCGCACGGCCATTCGTCCCGGGTCATCGAAGCCGTGCGCGACATCAAGAAACGTCACCCTGAAACCGACCTGATCGCCGGCAATGTCGGCACCACGGAAGGAGCCGAAGAGTTAGTTGACGCAGGCGTAGACGCGATCAAAGTCGGAATTGGACCAGGTTCCATCTGCACCACTCGCGTGGTAACCGGCGCCGGCGTACCGCAGATAACTGCCATCCAGTCGTGTGTGAAAGCAGCGCGAAGCAAAGGCATTCCGGTGATCTCCGATGGAGGCGTAAAGTTTTCCGGCGATGTCGCCAAAGCAATTGCGGCGGGTGCCGACGTAGTGATGATCGGATCTCTTTTTGCTGGAACTGAGGAAGCGCCGGGCGAGGTGATTCTGTTTCAGGGTCGTTCGTTTAAAACCTACCGCGGAATGGGTTCGATTGGAGCTATGCGCGAAGGCTCGCGTGATCGTTACGCACAGGAGTTGACCGAAGCCGAATCGAAACTGGTTCCTGAGGGAATCGAAGGCCGCGTGGCTTACAAGGGCACAATCGCCGAAATGACAACGCAGCTGGTAGGCGGATTGCGTTCAGGAATGGGATACACGGGTTGCCGGTCCATCAAGGAATTTCAGGAAAAGAGCCAGTTCATCCGGATAACTTCGGCAGGGCTCCGCGAGTCGCACGTTCACGATGTGATTATCACCAAGGAAGCGCCAAACTACCGGCTTGAATAAACTCTCCCGCGTTTCGGCGCGGCCAACGAAGCGGGCGAATCGGAACCGGAAACAGTTGGCCCAGGAGGAAGGCGACTAATGTCGCAGAATGTCCGATCTACGGGCCTCCTTGAAATAGTAAGGTCCGACCGTATTCCAGGTTTTCTCATCAAACTTCCGGTGTGCGCCGCAAGTAATGCAGACACGAAAAGTCTCCCTATGTCTTGAAAAAGGACGACTCATCCCTTTGTGCTGGCACCCGAACGTGTGGCCCATCCATCGCTTGAAAGCGAGGCCGATCAGCGCAACCCTAGCGCGGTCAACGTGCGAATAGTTATCTAGTGTATCGAAAGTTGCTTGCATGTCCCCTCCCTTGAGCAAACCAAATGCCCAGGTTCGCTGGCCGCGAATGTCACGTGAGAGATTGTTAGAAATCTCTCTAGTTTAGTTGGGCCGAGATCGGTGGATTCAAACTGGAGGTAGACCGCAGGCAGGTAGTTTTCGCTCACGTTTTGCGTTCTCAAGGTGTTGACCCTCAAATTTTGAATTGATCACTTATTTCTTCTCCCACTGGCAAATAACCGCCAGGGACAACGTACGCGAGTGAAGCCCCGCAAACATCTTTTCCAGACGAATCAATGCCGGCGAGTAGATCCGCTTCAGCCACAACGGCACGCGAAAAATCATGGAGTTTAAGACCAACAGATAAGCCACACCGCCAACGTGCCGCTCCGCCTTAAACTCGAAGAGGTCCGCACATTCCCGTTTCAGAGCGTCGATGTCGAGCGCCTCTTCGTTGTCCGCAAATAATGAATCCCGTCGATACCACATGGTCCGCAGTCGGCTAAATGCCGATCCCTGGTGCGGTTCGGCAAAACAAAATACTCCGCCCTTGCGCAACAGCCGGTGAAATTCCTGCAAGGCGTCTTTGAGGTGGGGGTGGAGATGATGTAATCCCATGACCACGGCGATGCAGTCGAAGGATTCGTCCGGCAGGCCAGATGCAGTGACCGACGAACAGATGGTCTGACACTCCGGCCAGCGTGTCTTGAAACTGGCAATTGCTTCCTCAGAAATATCCAGTCCGGTAACAACAGCCTGCTTTTGACGCAAGAGGTACTCGGTCGCGTGACCGCTGCCGCTCATCGCCTCCAGGACGCTGCGTCCTTCGAGATCCAACCCGGCGAACATCGGCCCGTACAGGAACCTCTCCCTATAAACCAGGCCATCTGCGTCGCCGTACTGCGCTTCATAGTCGGCCGCGATGCGGTTGTAATGCTCTCTCTGCTTGTCTTCAGCTTGCATGTTCTAAAGGTTCTTATTGATGAGGATAGGACCTTACGATCCTTTCAACCAAGCTGTCCGCAAAGCTATCTGTTCCGGGTTTACATTCGAATGTGACTCGATCCGATAGTCAAAGCGATCGGGTGGGCCAATAACGATCGTTGGATTAATATTTCGACGATTCCGTCTCACGGTTATCGCAACCCGATCGCCTTCCTTGTAACGAGCCAACGACACCAGCCAGTTCTCGTTACTGACCTTCTTGCCGCCGAGCGAGAGAATCTCGTCGCCCTGTTGCAGCCCGGCTTCTTCGGCAGGCGATGAATTGCGCACACGACCAATGACGGGATTCTTCGAATCGCCCCACTCGAGCGCAATGCCGGCGTCATGAGGTTGCCGCGCCACGGTACGCGTCAGACTGAGACCGGCGTAGCCAAAAGCTTCGGAATAGGGAAGCACCTCGGTATCACGAACGTAACGTTTGAAAAAATCGCTGAAGTCGTAACCGGCAACCTCGAAGGCCACTCTTTGAAGATCTTCCATCGTGTAACCGCGACCGCGGAGATAGTAGCTGGCGTTTGGGCTCTTAAGATAATACTCGTCATACATTCGCCGCATCACGTCATCAAGCGAACTCTTTCCGTTGGTCTTGCCGCGAATCATCAGATCGAGGACCAGCCCAATCAGTTCACCCTTCGGGTAGTAACTGATCGCGGTGTTTCCCAGATTTGTTTTCTGCGAGTGCGGAGCATTGTCGATGAAAGGAGCAACCAGCGACGATTGTTCAGCACTCATCAGCCGGCTTCCGGGCGCGGTTTCTATTCCCGTAATCGTATCGCTTTCGCGTCGCAGGAATTTGGTGTCGTCCCAGAGCCCGGCGCGGCGCATCATCAGGTTACCGTAGTAGTTTGTGAAACCCTCAGCGATCCAGAGCTCGCGCGTGATTAGCGGCCGGGTGAAATCCCATGGACCAAGCGCTAATGGACGCAGTCGTTTGACGTTCCAAACGTGGAAAAACTCGTGCGACAGAGTTTCTAGTGCGCTCCCGTAAACTCCCTCTTCGCCGAGCGCGCCCGGTTCGATGATCTGTGTTGAAGTCAGGTGCTCCATGCCATCGCTGGAGACGTCATCGGCCGCGAAATGAATCAGGAAGGTGTAAGAATCAAACTCCGGAGGCCCCCACATAGCAATTTCGGCCCGAACAATCTTTTCGATGTCTTTCACCAGGGCCGCGCGTTTCTTGCCTTCGTCGCCAAACGAATGGACGATTACGTGGTACATTTTGCCGTCAACCTCAAATTGATCGTGAGTGAAATCGGGCGCGATCTCAGTTGGCGTATCAGTGAGCAGGTCCCAGTTTGCAAACTGCCATTCGCGCTGATCCGGGCGTTCCATGCGTCCATTGAAGATCCGCCAGCCGGTGGGTGGCTCGATCACGAGTTTTACCGGGTCGGGCTTGTGATCGACGATGTACATGAAGATGGATCCGCCGTTGAAGTTGGCATGGCGAGCATCTAGCTGCGAGAAGGTCCCGGAGAGATCGTTACCAAAGACTTTGTATCGAATTGTCAGGTTATGCGTGTTGATTGTGGCGACGCGCCACGTTTGGTCGTCAATCCTGGTTACTGGAGAGTCCGGCAATTGGCATTTGGCGTTCTGCGGGCAGATGCCCCCGAGCGCCTGAAACTCCTGCACGTTCTTGGCGAAGTCAAAAACTGCGTAACGACCGGGCGACCACCTAGGCATCTGGAAGTCGATCGAGGTGGTCTTAGAATCAGCGGGAAGTTGGACCTCAATTGCGACCTCGAATAAGTGCGAAACGGGACGTGACACGGAGAGACGGTAAGTGATCGAACGCATCGGCTCTTGCTGTGCCGAAACGATCACCGGCAATGAAATCCAGAGCAGGGGAGCCAGCAACCACCGCAGGCGCGCGAAAGGTTTCATAACCGGTAAAACTCCATGACAGACTTTGAGAGTTAGTTTGGGGAAACAGCCGCGGATTATGTTGTTTTCAAGAAAGCCTGTCAAAAGCTTGCGCCCCGAACTAACTGAAGCTCCGAACAAAAACTCAAGCCAACTGCTGGGACCGCGGCGTCTCGCCCGCAACCAGCGCCGCCAGGCGCGAGCAAATCGTTGCCTGCTCCGCCTTCCTCTGCTTGCATGCTTCTCCTACTTGGATTATTAAATTTGAACATGCCTTCAACTGAACGTCTCTATTACCATGACTCCCATCTCATCGAATTCGATGCGGTAGTCACCGACAAGACTGAACGGGTTAGTGGCTGGACTGCCGTCACCCTCGACCGCACTGCGTTTTACCCGACCGGCGGGGGACAACCAAGCGATACGGGAACGATAGACAAGGCGCAGGTGGTCGAATGCATCGATAGTGAGGACGATGGAGTGTTGCATGTAATTCAGGGTCGAGCTCCCGAAGTCGGCGCCAGAGTGAAGGGAAGGATCGACTGGTCACGGCGCCTTGATCACATGCAACAACATACCGGCCAGCACATTTTGTCGCAGGCGTTCGTGACTCTTTACAACGCCCCCACTCGCAGCTTTCGAGTGTTAGATGAGTGCTGCGAGATCGATGTCGATTTATCCACGCCGTCTGATGAAGTGATCGAGCGCGCCGTCGAGTTGGCCAACAACGTGATTTGGGAAGACCGCGAGATCAACATCCGCAACGTGACGCCGGAAGAAGCTGCCCAGCTTCCGTTAAGGAAGGATCCGGCGCGCGAAGGGGAACTACGGGTTATTGAAATTCAGGATTTCGATCTGACACCCTGCGGCGGCACGCACGCGTACCGAACCGGTGAGGTCGGAATGATCGCTGTTAGACACTGGGAGCGGGCCAAGGGGCTGGTTCGCATAGAGTTTGTTGCTGGGGTCAGGGCTCTTCGCGACTACCGCCGGGCAAACAGGACCGCTCGTTCGGTCGCTGCGCTCTTCAGCGCGGCTCGTGATGATTCGGCCAAGCTGGCCTCGCGGGCGGTCGAAGAGAACAAGGACCTTCACCGCCGCGTCCGCGGGTTGGAGGAGATTGCGGCACGTGCTGAGGCTGAAGAATTGTTTCGGGAGAGTTTCGGCGCTAGTTTGATCCCCGTCGAGGGTGTGGTATCAGAACCGGGAGCGGTAGCGACCGGGTCACGTCCGGAACGCGGCAGTAGCCCGGCCGTGAGGGAGGGCGTCGCCGATCAACCCGGTGTTCGCGTCATCTCCAAAGTGTTCGATGACCGTGACGCCGAATCACTTAAGCACCTGGCGCAGGCGCTCATCGCCAACCCACAGACAATTGCCCTGCTTGGCTCACGAGACAAAGAAGCTGCGCGGCTAGTATTCGCCAGGTCCGCGGACGCGCCCGGCGATATGAACGCGCTGATGCGTGAAGCGTGCACGATCCTCGACGGTCGCGGCGGCGGCAAGCCTGACATGGCCCAGGGTGGCGGCAAGCATGTAGAAAAACTCGAAGCGGCCATCGAGCAGGCTACCAAAGCCTTGATGTAGTTGGTGTATTTTGCGCGATGCTACCCGATGCTGCGAAAGCTTTTCCTCAGTACAGATCTACCTGATAACCTCACAGACTATTTCACAGCCTTCGACAATTAATCCCTCGAATACAGGTCCGCTGAACCCGCGCCCGGCTCTCGTAGCCCGGTCTTTCTGCGCAATCTAAGTAATCTGTGGATTGCACCAAACTTGAAACTCTAAACTCGAAACAGTATTCTCTCTCCCGCGTGGGGCAGTAGCTCAGTTTGGCAGAGCGCCGCGTTCGCAATGCGGAGGTCAGGGGTTCGAGCCCCCTCTGCTCCACCAATAACCCCACCGCTTTCAAATATTTACAGCCGCAAGTTTACTGGCTCTCGTTTTCGCCTGTGACGCCGCTGTGACGTAGATTCCGGAACCCTGTTTAGAGAAGGACTCAGTTCTATGTGGTAGCATGAAAAAACCTTAGTAAACTCAGCAGTTCCCGCAGTGTTTATCAAATGAAACTTCGAGGAAAGGTAGGGACCCAAATCTCGCAATGCGGAGGTCAGAGCTTTGGTAAACCTGCGATTCGGTGTGAGTTGGGAGCGTTCGACACAGGAATTGAATAAGTGCAACGCGGAGGTCAGAACCCTAGGAGCATTTCCTTTTTGGTTCGTGTTTTCCTCACCACGTTCCTTTCAGAAGTGGTGGCACGATCTGTGATTTGGTTCACGTTTTCTCTACTCCTGCGCCGGAGCCAAAGTCGTCCTTAAGTGGTAGGGACAAATCCGATTGCCCCTGAGCGCGAGCATGATGGTCGCCACGATGGCGGTAACGTTTATAACTTGCACGAAGGTGAACAACGTGTCGTTTCGAAATATGCAGTAGCTCAAAAGGAGTGCGCCAGCAACAAGCCAGATTAGCCACGTTGAAATGCTGATGCCCCAGGCGCATTTCTCAACATAGAGGTGGCGTATCTGAGGGACATACGCGACTATGACGAGTGCTGTCCCGGCCCAACCTAGCATTTCCATCTTCAAAGTCACTTCGCATTTCCTTTTCTGAGACAGGCTCCATCCCGCGTTCCGAAGCTTCTCCTTACACCTCGACAAGCAGGTCCTCGCCCTGGACTTCCACCAACCGGGAACGAACGGGGCGCTGGGCTGGCCCGCGAACAACAGCGCCAGAGGTCACGTCGAACTGGCTGCCGTGGCAGGGGCACGTCACTGTAATGCCATCCAGCTTGCCCTTCGCGAGCGAGCAAGCTCTGTGAGTACAGGTGTCATCGAATGCGTGCAGATGTCCGCGCACATTCGCAACATTCACTTTGGTCCCCGCGACAACGAAGATGCGCGTCGTTCCCGCTACGACATCGTTCGAATTGCCAACTCGCTCCAACATGACTTCACCTCCTAATGCTCAATTGCTGGCACCGTTATCCAATCTCGCGCGATGCCAGCACTAAGCCCGCGTCGTAAGCGCCGCAGTATCATCCCGTTCGGAAAACTACAACGACTTCAAGTACTCGACGAGATCTTTCTTCTCCTGCTCGGTCAAACTCAGTTTCTTGAAACCGTTGTAGTGATTGACCACATCGAGCAGAGTCGCAAAGCGCCCATCGTGGTAAAACCCACGCTTCATATGCGAGAAGAGTCCGCGCAAAGGCGATGTGCGGTAGGAATTATCGGGCGCACGGCTCGCGTGAAAATCGTCAATGCCGATCTCCGAAGCCTTGTGCGTATTCCAACCCGGCTCAGTAAAGAGCGGTGGCACGTGACACTGTACGCAGTTTGCTTTGCTCTTGAAGATTGTTTCCCCACGACCGGCTGCTGCTCGATCAAAACTGCCTTCCGGCGGCGTCGGCGGGGGAATCGCAAGTTGATAAAATTGAAGCGCGGCCAATTTTGCGGTCACCATATCTGTGGCGCTCCGCTTGTTTCCGAAACCGGCACGAGCGGCAACCGGGTACTTTTTCGGATCGTTCAGACGAGCATCGAAGAACGTCCCCTGGCCTTGCAGTTCAAGGTTGGCGACGTAGGCGTTCCAGTAAGTGACTCCACCCCAGCCGCCGCCCCATGTGTGCAAATTAACGCCAGCCTGTCCGAATGCCGGCGGGATGAGCACTGCGGCAGGCTTGCCGTCGGGCCTAAACGCCTTACCATCGAGGTTCAGCTCCGCGTCGAACTTTCCTGGTCCCCAACTCGCGAGCACCTTCTTGACGGTTGCTTCATCAACCTGCAAGAGGTTGGTAAGCACGCTTAAATCCGGGGACAGCGAGACAATGGCACCGACATTTAGATCCTGGTTGGACCAGCCGTCGAGACGGTGTCCGATGCCAGGTGCGAAAGCGTCGTCAACCGTGGAGTGGCACACGGCGCAACTGAGGCCCACTGCCTTGAGGCTGCCATCAGCGTTGAAGGTCCCTTTCACGCCCAGGACTGAGTCGAGTTTAATGAGAGCCAGCGTGGTTGCGGGTTCATCCAGATTGACTTCGCCCTTCTTGATCTTCTCGACGAGTTCAGCGGGCAGCGCATCCATATCAACTTTCAATCCGACGGAGAGTGCAGTTTTCGGGCTGACGCCAGGGCCAACACCACCGAACTTGCTACCCTGAATCGCGTGATGAAGTTTGAGCTTGTCGCTCCAATAAACTTCATCTCCAAAGGTGTCGTAGCGGAAGATTTGCTTCCCTTGCTCCATCATTTGTTGAGCGTTTTCGCTAATCTGCCGATCGAATCCTTGGCTTTTTTGATCTGAGCGTTGGGCGCCGCTTCGATCGGCAAGATACCCGAGCGCGACGGTAAGGCTAACCGCCAACAACAGGACCTTTATCATCACAACCTTCCCGTCTCCGTCCTTAGTGTCCCGCCCTTTTCGCGTCGCGTCTTCCACAGGGTTGATCCCGTGATTGTTTCTTTCTGACATAACGAGCCTCCTTTTTGAGAGCGCAACCGCTCGGAGTCAATTCCTAGAGCGGTTGGCAGCATTTGGTGTCGTGTGCGCTACGACTTCATAATCAACAAATTCTTTGCGCCTGTTGTCGTCGGAACCCAGCCGTCTTTAGTACCTCCAGAACGTTCGTAGAACCATCCTTAAGTTGCGCGGAGGCCGGCATTCGATCCAGTCTCATCAGCTCTTCGATCGCAGCCATCTCCTGATTGCGATTCATCCCTGCTACCGCCACTACGCGGTTTTCCTTCGTGAAAAACGCAAGGAAATCTCGGGCTAACAGATCGCCCTGATAGATAATCTCGTCCCACTGCTTGACATGACCGACGTACAGCAGTCCGACGTCGAATTGCCGCGTCCAGAAAAACGGCACGCTGTCATACGAGACCTCTTTACCCGTCATGTTGTGGGCGGCTATGCGGCCTTGTTGCATTGCCGTGCGCCAGTGTTCTATCCGCGTGGGTTCGCCCGTAAGCGGATGCGGAAAGTACACGATGTCTCCGGCTGCGTATATGCCGTCGGCAGCCCGCAGGTGTTCATCAACCATGACACCGCCGTCGTGGTGCAGAGTGACCCCTTCGAGGAAGCCTGTCGCTGGCTTGACACCGACACCGACGACCACGAGATCAGCCTCTAAAAGCTTGTCGTCTTCCAGGATGACTGCGGTAACTTTCTTTGGGCCGTCAAAACCGGCGACCGACACGCCAAGTCTGAACTTGACGCCGTTCTCTTCGTGTATGTCCTGAAACAGTTTCCCGATCTTCGCGCCGAGAATCTTTTCAAACGGCACATCATCCGGTGCGACGACGGTCACTTCGCATCCGCGCGCCGTCAAGCTACTCGCCACTTCCATGCCGATGAAACTCGCGCCGATGACCACTGCGCGTTTTCCTTTCTCGGCAGCAGCAATGATCGCATCCGAATCGTCGTAACTGCGTAGGAGAAAGACATTCGACTGGGCGCCAGATTGGAAGGGTAGCTTGCGCGGTTCACCGCCTGTCGCGATCAGCAGAGCATCACAACGAAGGACCTCGCCGCCGTTACCATCGCTAAATGTGATTGTCTTCGTGGCAGCGTCAATACGCGTCATCTTTTGGCCCTGTATGACCTCTATGTCGTGTTCAGCAAAAAAGTCTTCAGACCGCAGTGGTAGCCATTCAGGTTCGGCGTTTCCCTGCAAGTATTCCTTGCTCAGATTCGGGCGGTCATAGGGCAAATGGTTGTCGCGGGTGATCAACACGACGCGGCCCATGAATCCGTCTTCGCGTAGAGTTTGGGCTGCGGCATAGCCGGCCGCGCCGCCGCCGGCAATGACGAACAGCCTTTCATCCTTCGTATCTCGCTTTGTCATGGGCGGCGTTCTGCGATCCGACGCGTCGTCCGCCACGCGCACGATAACTTGATCGTTTTCAATCTTCACTTCGTAGTGTGGGAGCGAGTCGAGCGCAGGAGGCTCTTGCAAATCGCCGGTGGTGATGTTGAAACAGGCATGATGCCAGGGACAAACAAGTCGCTCCCCGTTGAGTACTCCTTCCCCGAGTGGCGCGCCGTAGTGCGTGCAATACGCGCCAACCGCATGAAAGCTTCCATTGACGCGCGCCAGCAAGATTTCTTTCCCTTCGGCCGACACCTGTTTCATTTCGCCGTCGGCAAGTTCACTGGTTTTGGCAACCGTTAGGTCTTTGTGGTTCATAGGTACAACCTCACTTCAGACCAGCTCCAAAAGATGGCCCATCTTTTCTTTCTTGGTGAGCAGATAACCCTTCGCTGCATCTGTTGGCTGAATCGTCAGCGAGACGCGCTCAACCACCTTGAGTCCCATTACTTCGAGCGCCCGCACCTTCTCCGGATTGTTTGATATCAGCCGCACCCGATTCAGCCCGAGGTCGCGTAAGATCTCCGCGCATTGTTCATAGCAACGTAGGTCAACTGCGAACCCCAACCTCTCATTTGCCTCGATGGTGTCCGCGCCCTCATCTTGCAGAGCGTAAGCGCGAATTTTATTGATGATGCCGATGCCCCGTCCCTCTTGCTGCTGATAGACAATTGCGCCGCGCCCTTCGCGCCCGATAAGTTCCAGCGCGGCGCGAAGCTGCTGACCGCAATCGCACTTAATCGAGCCGAACACATCACCTGTCAGACACTGCGAATGAATGCGTACAAGCGTCGCTCGATCCTCGCGCAGCTCGCCCCGGGCGAGCACGACAAACTCTTCAGTGGAAGTGAGAGACCGGTAGCCGATAATGCAGAACTCACCGAAGTCGGTGGGCAAGCGCGCTTCGGCTACGCGTTCGGCTGTTCTCGAATTCATAAGCTGTAAATTCCTTGGGTTGACCACCCTAAGGACTCCACGCGTTCGACTAAGAGACGACCGGCAATCTCTCGCCCCTATGATGGTGGGAGTGCTCTGTTGAAGATTGGTGGACATCATCTCGTCCTTTCAATTCAAGATAGGTACTTCACTAACAGCACTTCGTTATGCCGCTCGTTGTACACCAACTCATCCACGAGCTGGCTGGTTAGCAGAATGCCGAAGCCCCCCGCGCGCAGGCCTTTCGATTCACGTACGAGGACGTGGTGTATTGGATCGTGGTTCGGATTATTGATCGCTGCATGTTCCAGACTTGAGGGGTCGAAACCGTCGCCGGGATCTTTGATCCGACAAATCACCGCACGTTTAAGACGCAGGTATCTAACCTCCACGCGCTTCGCGGGATCGAGTCGACCGCCGTATTCCAAAGCGTTGTTGAGCATCTCTCGGAAGGCGTAACTAATCGCTTCACCGATCTCCCGAGGAAGATCAGCCTCAAGCTGCGTCAGTAAGTTCTGAAGTGGCTCGATGGCAGCGAGGTCGCAAGGAACGCGCAGCTCAACCCATTCGGGCAGCACCGAAACAACTTCCATCCCTGCTGACATGCATCCGGCAAGTGCGTCGCTTAGAGAGGCGCCTGGTTTGCCACCGTTTGATCGCTTGCCGGACAAGTCACCGAAGACTGTGTTCGGCGTACTGGTTTGTAGCTCCACTTCAGCAATCATGACCTCTCTCCGAGACTTTGCCGTGCGATTTATCTCCACACCCTGAAATTATTGCGAAGCTCATCGGTCAAATTTGCTACTCAGACGCGCGAGCGCGAGAGCGGCAAGAGCGAGGCCGAAGTCGCGCAGTGCGACGTCGTAGTAGCCCGGGACCATCAGTAGACTAGCTACGATCAGTAAGAGCCATGCCGAAACAACGTACGCAAATACTTTGGGCTTAAAGAAGACTCCGAGTCCTGCGATGATCTCGATGACGCCAACGGCGAGCATCAATTCGTGGCCGTAACCACCGACCAGGTTGTTAACGAACGGAGGTAAGTACTGCTCCCAATTCACGAGGAGATTGAAGAACTTGTCCAGTCCGGCGACTATTGGCGCGACGACCAACCCTGTGCGCAATATCTGGTAAGCCTCATACCCGGGTCCGGAAACATCGGCCTCAGCCCCAGTAGTGGTTAGAGAAGTGATTTGCGTTGGGTTGTCGATTATGTGTTCCATCGTTCGTGGCCTCCTTAATGCCGAAGAATTTAGATTTGCCGCTCCCGCGACTGTTCTTTTTAAGCGAAGGATACACCTTTACCACAATAAGTCAAGGATGCACTTGACTTATTGTATTTATTTCAGAAATGTGCAATACTCGGCCTGAAATGAAGAGAACCAAATTAGACAACCGGTTCTTCGACAGCTCTCGGGGCCGCATCGTCACCCTGCTGCGGGGAACCACGAGAACTGTCAACGAATTAGCGGGAGAGCTTGAATTGACTGATAACGCCGTGAGGGCTCACCTGCTTTCTTTGGAACGCGACGGGCTCATTAAGCAGAGCGGCGTGCAAAAAGGCACACGCAAGCCACACTTCGCATATGAGTTGACGGCCGAAGCGGATAATCTCTTTCCTAAAGCCTACGACGTCCTGCTCAATCAACTTATCGCCGTGCTTAAAGGACGACTCGCGCCCGCGACCCTTGAGCAGGTTCTCCGAGACGTCGGTCGCTCTCTAGCTGCAGCTCAAGCTGCCAGAAGGAAGAACGGTGATCTGGAGAGCCGTGTCGCACGGGGGCTCACGGCTCTAGAGGCCATAGGCGGGGCCGCGCGCATTGAGAAAGAGAAAGAAAAGTTTTTCATTCGCAGCGAGAGTTGCCCCTTGGCCGCAGCCGTGGCCGAACACCCCGAGGTTTGCAGGCTCGCGGAAACACTGCTGTCCGAGATAATCGGCGTGGAGGTTCGGGAGCGCTGCGACCGTGACGGTTATCCACGGTGCCGTTTCGAAGTTATGGGAAAGTAGAAATGAATGAGGAAGGGCAACTACTGGCCTGCCTTGAAAGGCACGAATACAGAGTCGCGCTCCTGACGATCAATTTATCACGCGAATTGGATTGATTGCCTACACACCTCACCTCTATCCGACTATAAAACTCAAAGAAGGTTTCACTAGGCGATTGGCCCGCGCTATCGATAGACAGTTCACGTCGAGCGCCATTCACAAAACACATGTTGATTTCGCTTGTGTGGGGCACCTCACTTTCTAGACGGAATAACGCACCGCCCAATTTTTTTGTGACGCCGTTGTGACGTGAGTACAGTTAAATGCGCGCGGGTGGGATTCAAGTCCATATAGAAGCATATAAAACCTTTGAAAAACCGCCGTGGCTGCAACCTCTGTTATGTCAGTCAGTTAATAAATAGACCAGAGCCGGGTTCGCAATGCGGAGGCCAGGGGTTCGAGCCCCCTCTGCTCCACCACTAAACCCTCCGTTCTCAAATAATTACAGACTTAATTAAACCGACGCGGATTTTCTCTTATGACGCCGTTGTGACGTCGCAACTGGAAATCTGTTTCGCGAAGAACTCAGTTCTGTGTGGACAGTGTGGAAAAACCCCAAGTAAAGTCCCAGTCACCACAACGTTGTCACCTGCGGCCTTGCCGATTTATGAGGCTACCGAATTCTTGAAACGCGGAGGTCAGAACGTGGATAAACGTGAGATTGGCAAGGGTTAAGATTGTTGGAAAATCTCATTGGACCAAGTGTAATGCGGAGGTCAGAAACTCCAATCGCGATGCGATTCGGCTTTAGGTTTGAGTTCGCAAAGCATCCAGGGAATCAGCGTGAAGTCCGTGTAAGGTTTTACTGCAAGGTACGACTAATTAGTTAGAAAATGACCCGCATGGCCAGCCACGACCCTGATTAGATACTCGTCGTTTTCCGAGCACTAGGCAGCAGCGGTACAGCCTTCCCTATTCTGTTTTCAAGTGGGTCGGTGGTTGGCGAGGCGGTTATTAAAAGGATTAAGCAGCGGTTCAGCGATTAGAGTAAACCAAAGCAACTGCGGCTAGAATGCCAAGAAGGATCACTCCGGGCACAAAGCGGCGCCAGATGAAACGGTCGATCATTTTTTCAGCGTCCAGATTCAGCGCGCATTGCGGGCAGCCCCGGTCGACTGGTTGGAGCATGTAGCCGCAATCACGACACGGCATGGCACTCATTTTTCACCTCCCGTTTCCCTGGAGTTAACAAACAAAAGAGAATCAATTTGCCGTCCCTGTCAGCTTCTATTAAGGTGGTGGTTCCAAAGCATCTTAGTCAGGGCGTATTTAACTCCTTGGCCCGTCCTGTGGCAAGCTAAAGCAAGGTTGAAAGTCAGATCGGAGGCATTCCCCGCTCGGATAACCCAAGAGTCGCCGATTGTGTATGAGTGAGGCTCAGCGCATAGCCCCCAACAAATCCCCCGATGCTGCTGTTTGGTTGGACCAGCACGGAGATTACCTTTTCAAATACGCTTCGTTTCGCCTTCGAGATGACTCGGCGGCGGAGGATGCTGTGCAGGAAACATTTCTTGCGGCCTTGAAGGCCTACGAAAAGTTTGAGGGGCGTGGTTCTGAACGAACCTGGCTGGTCGGAATCCTAAAACACAAGATTACCGACCACTTTCGTCGAAGTACGCGAGAGGCCCCCATCGGCCAGGAGGAGGACGAAGGCCCCGAGCACGTTGAATTCTTTACCAGGACTGATGGATGGGATAACCATTGGAATAACGACTATGCACCGACCGAATGGCATGCAACTCCAGCGCAGCTTTTGGAACGGGGCGATTTCTGGAAGGTCTTCAATGATTGTCTTTCCCCGTTACCACAACGGACGGCAACCGCCTTTACGTTTCGGGAAGTCGATGGTCTAAGCAGCGAGGAAATCTGTGAGATGCTCGGCGTAAGTGTGAACAATCTGTGGGTGATGCTGCATCGTGCGCGGTTACATCTGCGAAACTGCCTGCAAATGAACTGGTTTGGACAAAAACACTGAGGCTATCCATGGGCTGGTATGACAAAACCAAACACGCCGTGAGATTCTGGTTGCTGCGCCGGCTTCCGCCTTGCAAACAAACCGTGGAAGTAATCTCGCAATCACTCGAACGGCCTCTAAGTCTGCGCGAACGAGTGCTGCTGAAGCTTCACCTTTGGGTGTGCATGTGGTGCGTTTGGTACCTGGAACACCTGCAAATCATGAGAAACACCATGCGCGAAAACGCATCAGAGTTACCCGAGCTGGATTCTCCTTACTCACCCGGCCTTTCCCCGGAAGCCCGCGAACGAATCAAGCAACAATTAATCGCCAATAAGCAGTAATAGACCTGCATCTGTAAGGTTCCGTTCGAGAATCCGACAAAGGATGTCAGGCGAAGTTTTGTCTGGCACGCGCTTGGTGCGCGGGATTTACGAGCGCCCGTGCCACTTAGCTACTTAGGGTACTCATTACAAAGCCTATGACATTTCACAAACATTACCACGCACAAAACCGTTTCGCGGTTATTCCGACCCAAGAAAGGCTCGATGCAGATCCTAACTACAGCGGCGATGGCGTGACGGTTGCTTTTCTTGATTCGGGGTTCTATCCGCATCCGGATCTGGTCGAGCCGGTAAACAGAATTATCGCGTTCAAAGACGTAAGCGGAGAGACCAAGTCGCTCGATTCAAATGATATGACTGAATCATGGCGCTGGCATGGGACGCAGACTTCCGTAGTTGCTGCCGGGAACGGTCAGCTCTCCGATGGAACTTATAAGGGACTTGCCTCCGAGTCGGACGTTGTGCTTGTAAAGGCCAGTGAAAACGGCGGTATCAGTGAAGACAATATCGCACGAGGAATCGAGTGGATAATTGAGAACCGCGAACGATACAACATTCGAGTGCTCAACATTTCACTCGGTGGAGACGAAGACGTTCCCTGTTCCAGAAGCATTATCGATCAAGCCGCCGAAGAGGCGATCAGGCAAGGCATCGTTGTTGTTGCGGCGGCCGGGAACTCAGGCAATGACGGCCGGCATTCTATTCCTCCGGGAAACTCGCCATCGGTGATTACCGTGGGCGGATACAATGACCAAAACAACCTGCAAAGGAATGGTCTTGATCTTTATCACTCCAACTTTGGCGCCACGGCCGATGGTTCAATCAAGCCAGAGATCATCGCGCCGGCGATGTGGGTGGCTGCTCCAATACTGCCAGGCACGGCGCTTTACGACAAAGCGGAGGCGCTGTCTCACTTGGCTTCTGCTCCGGATTACCAACTTTCAAGTCTGGTGAGAGACTGCGGCTATCAACTAGACCTTCCTCGTTCGCTTGCCGGAGCTTCCCCGGAAGAAATCCGCCAATTCATCGAGCTTTTATTGAACCAAAACAAGATTGTCGGCACTCATTACCAGCATGTTGATGGGACGTCTTTCGCCGCGCCGATCGTTTCGTCAATCGCCGCCCAGATGATTCAAGCTAATGCTCGCTTAACGCCCGGGGCCGTTAAGAACATTCTGGTTTCGACAGCTGATCGAATCGCAACTGCGCCGGCTATTAGACAAGGCTACGGCGTGGTAAACGCCCGGCGAGCGGTCGCTTTAGCTAAGACCGAACAGCATGCGCTGAAGACAGTCGGTTGCAGTCCGCCGCGAGTTGAGAATGGCCGACTTGTGTTTCTCTATCACGACGATGAGGCAGAGAGTGTTTCGTTGGTTGGCGACTTCAACAGTTGGGACACGGCGTTAACGCCGCTTCGGAAAGACGAATCTGGACTGTGGTTTGCTGAAGTTGAAGCACCTAAGGCTGGAAGTTATCAATACAAATTTATCGTGGATGGTAGCCGGTGGCTTGAAGATCCGAGTAACGGAATGAAAGTGCCCGACAACTATGGAGGACTGAACTCAGTCCTCGCGATTGATTGAAGGGGCACATTTGAAAATCTATACCATCACGAGAAAAGCGGCGAGCCGATGGCTCTTGCGCACGCTGCAACCTTGCCAGGTAATGGTTCCCGTCATGTCCGAATCAATCGAACGGCGGCTCGGTTTAGTTGAACGGACAAAACTGCGTTTACACCTGCTGGTATGCGCGTGGTGTGCGCGATATCTCAAACAGATCAAGCTGCTTAGACAAGCTGTTAGCCAACCTGAGTCCACTGGCCCAGACGATAACGCCGGGCCTCTGAAACTCACTGACGAAGCTCGTCAACGCATTTCCGAATCACTTCGTAACTCCATGTAAGGAACCGCGGCTTGCCGCGACTAATAGTTGAACAAGGAAGTTGGTTGAGGCGGGAACAAAAACAATGCGACGAAGGTTGAAGATTAAGAAGAGGCTCCAGCGCAGGCGATTACGAACGCTGCGGACCAAACCGAAACGGCCAAGCCCCAGCGTGTTCGGTGGAAACACCTTCGAGCAAATGAGCGCAAGTCCTGCTGAGCTGTTTTAAAGCAGGAGGCATCACATCAACAATGAACGAGGTTCGCGCGAGTCGCGCGATAAGGGAAATGGAACTAACAAGTTCTGACAGTATCAGTGTGTTCGATAGTCTGCGCCGGCGAATGATGATGCCGGAACCGTGGACTTTTACGGAACCACTCAAAGTTTCTAATCGGTGGAGTCAGCAAATGACGGAAGCGTTGAAGGCGCATTGGCCGGAGTATTTGATGGAAGCAAGTGAGCTTTTTCTTTTCATGATCTCGGCTTGCGCTTTTACGGTGCTGCTCTATCACCCTGCCTCACCAATTACTCAAGGAATTCAAAATGAAGTTATACGAAGAATATTGATGGGTGTCGCAATGGGCTCGACAGCCGTTGCATTAATCTTTTCACCTTTGGGCAAACGATCCGGAGCGCACTTCAATCCTTCGGTGACTTTAACGTTTTTTCGACTTGGAAAGATCAAGGCTGGGGATACGGTCTTCTATATTCTGTTTCAATTTGCCGGCGGTATCGTCGGCGTATTAATCGCCTCACAGTTGCTGGGAATGCTGGTTTCGCACAAATCAGTGAACTACGCGGCCACCGTGCCTGGTCCAAAAGGACCGGCGACGGCGTTTGTCGCCGAACTAACCATCACATTCATCCTGATGACGGTGATCCTGGCTGTTTCAAACACGAAGCGGCTGGGTCGCTGGACGGGACTATTTGCGGGTGCGCTAGTCGCTGTCTACATCAGCATCGAGTCACCACTTTCAGGCATGAGCATGAACCCGGCGCGCACATTTGGTTCAGCGTTTAGCGCGCATGTTTGGACTTCGCTCTGGATTTATTTCACGGCGCCACCAATAGGAATGCTTTTGGCTGCAGAAGTCTATCAACGGATCAGGGCGGGTCGCGCGGTTGCTTGCGCGAAACTGCATCACCACAGCAACCAGCGTTGCATCTTCAGGTGCAACTTTGAAGCTAACTGACAGCGGTTAGCCATAGCGACGCGGAGACAGCGAGGCAGAACGGACAATGCGAGGCAACACACTTAAAAAGACGTAGTCGCTAATTGTCGCGATTTCACCTCGGTGTCCGGTTCTATGTGGCTAATCATCAACAACTTTCTTAGAAGGAGAACTTAAGTCATGAAACATCGAAAGCTTGCAATCGGTTTGGCGCTACTTGGGGTCTGCTACCTGGCCCAATTCACAGTCGCGGTGGCCAAGCGCAAAGCTGGTCCAACCAGATTCACCGTTAAGGTCGAAAACATTTCTGGCTCTGAGGGAATGGCGGCCTCGAACGGTATGAAGTTCCCGTTCGCGTTGTCACCCGGCATGTTTGTGCTGAGCACGAAGAAGGTACCGCTATTTACAGAAGGCAGGACCGCGGGCAGCAACGGTCTGGAAATGCAGGCTGAAGACGGTGATCCATCCGGATTGGTCAAATCGCTTGAGGCCATGCATCACGCGTCGAATCTGCATGGCGTGTTCAATACGCCAGTGGGTGCAATGGGCGCGGGCCCGATTCGCCCGGGCGACAGTTATGAATACAGCTTTACTGCGATGCCAGGCATGAAGCTTTTCACCGCGATGATGTTCGGTCAGTCGAATGATTGGTTTTATTCGCCGGATGGTAATGGCATTGCGCTGTTTGACGCCAAAGGCAATCCCATCAGCGCCGACGTTACTGACAAGTTGATCTTGTGGAACGCCGGCACGGAAGTCGACGAAGAGATCGGCATCGGCCCGAACCAGGGACCTAGGCAGAAGGGTATGAATACTGGAGTTGATGAGCATGGCGTCGTGCGTCGTGTGAATGATGCGCGCTGGACCGGAAAGAATGCCGAGTTCTTTCGCGTCACGATTACCGCTGAACAGGGCATGTGATCTTACTCGGAGCGCGGGCGTCCTGCCCGGCAATCAGCTTGGATTGAATCCAAGGCCATGACCGCAGGACGTGTGCGCTCCGGTAAGAATCAAGGGGAAACGTTCGTAAGGAGAGAGCTATGAAACCGAGTCTTAAGATCGCCGCAATGATTCTTGCACTTGCCAGCCTGACATCTGTCGCGCAGGCGCAAACGACCGAGAAGAAATCGCTGACAATTGAAGGCGCCAAACGAGTCATCGCTGCCGCGGTTGCTTACGCGAAGAAAAACAACGCGCCAGGGGGAGTAATCGCGGTCGTGGATGAAGGCGGCAATTTAATGGCGCTGGAACGTTTGGACGGCACGTTCGCGGCTGGCGCCAACATCTCGATAGGCAAGGCGCGAACGGCAGTGCTGTTCAAGCGTCCGACGAAGGCATTCGAAGACATTATCAAGAATGGCCGGACGGCGATGGTCGCTTTGCCCGACGCTTACTTCACACCGCTGCAAGGCGGAGTGCCGATTACGATCGATGGACAAATCGTCGGCGGGGTTGGAGTCAGTGGCGCATCAAGCGCTCAGCAGGATGAGGAACTGGCGATGGCCGGCGCGAACGTCTTTTCTGGGGAAATGAAAATGAGCGACACGATGCCGATGAAAACTTCGCCTGTGCTGTTCTTTGATAAGACGCAGGTGTCGGCATCCTTTTCAAAAGGCGCGGTACTGCTGGATGGCGCGAATCGCAACTACATGGTTCACACCAGCCGGCGCGATCAGCCCGGCTTGGCTGAGATTCACACGCTGGACACCGACATCATTTATGTAATGGAAGGCACGGCGACCTTTGTGACTGGTGGCTCGGTTGTCGAAGCGAAAGAGATCGCGCCAAACGAAATTCGTGGTACGCGGATCGATGGCGGCGAGACGCGCCAATTGTCAAAGGGCGAGGTCATCATCGTCCCCAACAACACTCCGCACTGGTTCAAGGAAGTCGGCGGAGCGTTTCTCTACTACACAATTAAGGTTCGGTAGTTTTATGTCGGCTTTGCCGCTCTACTGAAAGAGGACAGTCATGAAACGAACTCAAATTCTCGCGGCTACGCTGTTGATTATGCTTGCTGCCCTGGCCGTTGAGGCCCAATTACCAACCAAGCAAGTGCTGACGCTCGACGCAGCGAAAAAGATTGCGGCGGCAGCTGAAGCCGAAGCAAAGAAACGCGGCGCGACGGTGGTAATCGCAGTGGTGGACGACGGTGGTTACTTGCTGGTGCTCGAACGACTCGACGATACACAGGTTGCCAGCGTCGATGTCGGAATCGCCAAGGCCCGCACGGCAGCAATTTTCCGACGGCCCAGCAAGGTGTTTGAGGACCAGGTGAAGAATGGCCGGGTGTCGGCGCTGGCCCTGCCGGGAGCGGTGGCCTTGCAAGGTGGGGTTCCGATCATCGTCGACGGCAAAGTGGTCGGCGCGATCGGCGTCAGCGGCAACTCGCCTCAGGAAGACGAAGACATAGCGAAGGTCGGAGCCGATTACGCGGCTTTGGCAATCAAAGGAGGCAATCAATGAGTGCGCGAATACCAACCCTAATTCTAAGAGTTGCATTTCTTCTGGTTGTTGCCGGTTCACTATACGCTGGTCTGTCGGGAAGCTTGACGCATGCCTCGCAGCCGGCGAAGACATCGGCGGATCTCCCGGCCGGCAAGCCGGAAGCGATGATCGATCTCGCAACCGTTGATGGCGTGCGCGCGGTCAAAGGCGAATGGCGATACAGCGACACGAAAATTGTGGAAGTTGATTTCGTTAGCGCCGGAGCAGATAAGCAGCCGACTGGCCCGCCCGTAAAGACCTATGATTACACGCCCCATGCCGGTGGCGCGGACTTTGATGACTCAAGGTGGGAAGTTATTGCGCCAACGACTCTCGACCAGCGTCGAGGTAACGGCCGGCTCGGCTTCAATTGGTATCGCATTAAGCTGACAGTGCCGGAGCGCATCGGCGATTTTGATCCGACCGGATCAACCGCCGTCTTTGATACGTCGCTGGACGACTATGCAGAGATCTGGATTGACGGTGAATTGTCGCGAGCGTTGGGCCAATCAGGTGGATCGGTCATCGCCGGCTGGAATGCGGAGAACCACCTGGTTGTAGGCCGGAACGTGAAACCGGGTCAGCAAATTCAACTTGCTATCTTCGGCATCAACGGCCCGCTTTCAAATCCGCCGACAAATTTCATTTACCTGCGCTACGCGAAGCTGTGGTTCCACAAAACTGAGCCCGGTCCCGTCGCGCTAACGCCGAGCGAAGTCAACGTCGAAGTCGTGC
The DNA here is from genome assembly GCA_045403245.1 of Pyrinomonadaceae bacterium. Taxonomy (GTDB): domain Bacteria; phylum Acidobacteriota; class Blastocatellia; order Pyrinomonadales; family Pyrinomonadaceae; genus PSRF01. Next base: position 47,639 of record JAXIOV010000085.1, read on the forward strand.
GCAACGACCCGGCAATGAACGACGTCGTCGGACCGAATCCGAAAGTCTTCAAGCTCGCCGACGGATTCAAATTCACTGAAGGCCCTATCTGGATCAACAAAAATGGCGGCTACCTGTTGTTCAGCGACCCGAATGCAAACACGATCTACAAGTACACCCCGAATGGAAATGCGGAAGGCAAGCTAGACGTGTTCCGTACGCCAAGTGGTTACTCAGGCGCCGACATTGCCGAATACGGCCAACCCGGATCGAATGGGTTGACGTTGGATTCGCAGGGTCGGTTGACGATCAATCAGCACGGCAATCATCGCGTCGTGCGTGATGAGAACATTGGAACACAAACGATTCTAGCGGACAGTTATCAGGGCAAGCGTTTGAATAGTCCAAACGATCTGGTTTATCGATCCGATGGCACGCTTTTCTTTACTGACCCGCCATTCGGTTTTCCTAAGGCCTTTGAAGACTCGCGCAAGCAGTTGCCATTCAGCGGTGTTTTTTCGATTTACAAAGGCAAACTGCAGCTCGTTAGCAAAGACTTAAGCGGTCCAAACGGAATCGCCCTATCTCCGGACGAGAAGTTCTTGTATGTCGGCAATTGGCCGCGTGCGCTGACAGGCCAACATGCGCCCGCCAGCGACGAGCCCGTGAGTGAGATCGGCGAGAAGCACAAGGCGATCATGCGCTATGAAGTGCAAGCCGATGGCACTCTCCGCAATGGCAAACTCTTTTTCGATTTCACGAGCGCGCCCGGCGAGGACGGACTCGACGGCATCAAGGTCGATCAAAAAGGCAATCTGTACGTTTCCGCTCCCGGCGGACTTTGGGTCATCTCCCCGGAAGGCAAACACCTGGGCACGATCATCACGCCGCGCCACCCGCACAACATGGCTTGGGGCGATGCCGACGGCAAAACACTTTATCTCTGCGCACGCAGCGGCTTGTATCGCATCCGGCTGAACATCGCTGGCGTGCGGCCTCAGTAGGGAGAAGCAGACTTCAAGTTCAGGAGGCAATCATGAAAAAACTTCTTCTCTTGATTTCATGGCTCGCGGTCATCGTCGCCTTGCCCGAGCGCCAGCTTCGATCGAATGCTGCTTCGATTACGTCGTCAAGGCCGGCCATTGTCCGCATCGATTCGCGAGTCGATCAGATCGTTCCGCCGGATGCATCGTTGGAGAAGATCGCGGACGGTTTTGCATGGGCCGAGGGGCCGGTCTGGAACCAGGGAGGAAAGTATCTGCTTTTCTCGGATGTGCCGAACAACCGGATCATTAAATGGAAAGCCGGTCAGGGAGCGAGCGTCTTTCTGCAACTGAGCGGTTACACCGGCGCTGAGCCTTTTACCGGCCGAGAGCCGGGATCGAACGGGTTGGCCTTCGACAAGGAAGGCCGTCTCGTATTCTGTCAGCACGGCGATCGGCGCATCAGCCGACTCGAGAAAGATGGCACGCGCACCACTCTGGTTGATAACTACGAAGGCAAGCGGCTCAACAGTCCTAACGATCTAATTTTCAAATCGAACGGCGATTTGTATTTCACCGATCCGCCG
>JAXIOV010000057.1:0-23359 GCA_045403245.1 Pyrinomonadaceae bacterium
GTATAATATCGTCGCGAATCATTTCTGAACCCAATTGGTTTCGAGGTTGTCCATGGCAGACACTACACGGTTTACGATTATCTGTCCTTGTTGCGAAGCGACTCTGACTGTAGATGCACAAACTGGCGCCCTGATTTCCCATGAAGAGAAAAGCAAGCCCCTGGCTTCATTCGATGAAATGGTGAAGGGCCTGGATAAGCAGAAACAGGTGCGTGAACAAATTTTCGCACAAGAGTTGAGTTCGATGAAGGACCGCGATCGCATCTTGGAAGAGAAGTTTCAAGAAGCGATGAAACGAGCGGAAAAGGACAAAGATAAGCCCTATCGGAACCCGCTGGACATGGACTAGGCCCAACCGGGTAATTCAAACAGCAAGGCGTCAGGATCATCGGGCCCTCGAATACACGCATTCCTTTATTCAATCCCTGGAGCAGTTTATGACTCATGGAAAACGTAGCGCTCTCCTGGCGCTCCTGGTTCTTCTTGTGACCGCGGCGGCTAGTGGCGCGCGTACATCCGGGCAGACCTCCATGCCGCAGATCAATTTCCGGGACCGCACCCTTTCAAACGGCATGCGCGTGTTGAGTGTAAATGACCAATTGAGCCCGACGGTTGCTATTCAGGTCTGGTACCACGTGGGTTCGAAGGACGATCCGACCGGTCGCAGTGGGTTTGCTCACCTTTTCGAGCACCTGATGTTTAAGTCGACGAAAAACATGAAGTCGGAAATGATGGACCGGTTGACGGAGGACGTGGGTGGATTTAACAACGCTTCTACCAACCCGGACGTGACGATCTACTACGAGGTTGTGCCCTCAAACTATTTGGAGACGCTCCTGTGGGCTGAGGCCGATCGGCTCTCGGGTTTGACGGTGGACGAGCCTAATTTTCAGTCGGAACGAAAAGTGGTCCAGGAAGAGTTTCGTCAGAGTTACCTCGCGCCTCCTTACGGCATGCTCTATTACCTAATCGAACAGCAATCTTTTACCGTTCATCCCTATCGGCGGCCGACTATCGGCAGCATTGAAGAGCTCGACGCTGCTTCGCTCGATGATGTGCGCGCGTTTCATCAAACCTTTTACCGGCCCGACAATGTAACCCTTGTAGTGGCCGGTGATTTCGATCCGAAGCAGCTCGACGGATGGGTTGATAAATATCTTGGCGTGATTCCCAAGCCGGCCATTCCTTTGCCTCGCGTTTCAACCGTGGAGCCGGCACGCAAGGGGGAACGTCGCCTCACTCATTACGCCGCCAATGTTCCATTGCCAGCCGTCGCGTTCACGTATCTGACTCCGCCCGAAAAAAGCGATGATGCCGGGCCGCTGCGCGTTGCGGCAACGATCCTCGCGGAAGGCGAGTCGTCCCGACTTTATCGCGCACTTGTCTATGAGCAACAGGTGGCTCAGAGTGCGGATGCGATCACGGACCTGCGCGAAGACGCGGGCGTGGTTTTCTTTCACATAATTCTTTCTACCGGCAAGAACGCGGAGGATGGAGAGCGCGCGTTGCTGGCGGAAATCAAAAAGATGCAGGACACGCCCGTGCTAAGAGCGGAGCTCGACAAGGCGAAGAACCAGTTGGTAACGAATGAAGTTCGTCAACGTGAGACCAGCAATGGAAAAGCGCTTGCACTCGGGTCAGCCGCAGTACTGCTAGGGGATCCCAATCGAGTAAACACCGACCTCGCGAAACTACAGGCAGTCACCGCTGCCGACGTTCAACGCGTCATGAAGAAATATTTTGTTCCGGCCAACAGCCTGGTTATTTATTACCTGCCGGAGTCGGCAAAGCCGAATGCGACTGGCAAGACGTTGGATCGAAAAAACCAGGAGCGGACCACCGGAGGCCAGGCAAAATGACAAACTTCAAAATTTTCATTCGTGCTGCAATCCCAGCTGGTTTGTGGCTGGCGCTGCTCGCGGTTTTCTTGTTTCTCGCAGACGTTCGGGCCCAGTCGCCGCAGCCGCAGGCAACTCCTCCACCCCCGGCAAAGCCACGAACGGTTGAATTTCCCAAGCCGGTGGAGAGAACGCTGCCCAACGGGTTGCGCGTGATCGTTGTCGAACGGGCAGGAGCTTCGCTGGTGGCTGCTGAATTGCTCATCAAGAACGGTGGGGAAGCGGACCCAACGGAACTCGCCGGCCTGGCGAACCTGACGGCTGGACTCCTGACTAAAGGAACCCAAACGCGAAACGCAACCCAGATCGCCGAAGCCATCGAGGCCCTGGGTGGCGAGTTGAACACGTCGGCCCGCTGGGACGCATCGGTTGCCGGTATCAATGTAATGTCGTCCAAGATCGCGCCGGCGGTGGACATCCTTTCTGATGTAATCCGGCGGCCAACGTTCAAAGCCGATGAGGTTGATCGTCTTCGACAACTTACGCTCGACGATCTCACGGTGGAAATGGGAGACCCTGGATCGATCGCCGGTTACGTAGCTAACCGCGTCGTTTTTGGCGATGCACCTTACGGTCATCCTATCTCTGGAACGCAGGAGTCGCTGCCCCGGATTGATCGCAACGATCTAATCAGGTTTCACACCAGATTCTACCGGCCTGACAACGCGATCCTGATCCTCGGTGGAGACATCAGGCCAACTCTTGCCTTCGCACTGGCGCAGCGCTATTTCGGCAATTGGGTGAAACCGAGAACGGCGCTACCGCCGGCGCCGGTATCTAAACCGGTTTCGGCTTCGCGAGCACGCGTCGTGGTTATCGACAAGCCCGATGCCGGGCAAGCAGCTGTGGTCCTGGCGCGCGCGGGAATTGATCGCAAAGACCCAGACTATTTCCGCGGCATCGTCACCAACGCGGTCCTGAGTGGTTACTCGGGCCGGTTAAATCAGGAAATCCGCATCAAGCGGGGCCTGAGTTATGGAGCGGTGAGTCTGCTTGACGCGCGCCGCAGTGTTGGGCCGTTTATCGCAACGGCTCAGACAAGAAATCCGTCGGCGGCGCAAGTGGCGGGGTTGTTGAAAGGGGAAGTCGGTGGGCTCTCAACCGCGCTGGTGTCCGAATTGGAATTGACGCCACGCAAAGCCGTGGTGATTGGAAACTTTGCCCGCGGAATGGAGACCGCGAATGGGATGGTAGCGGAAGTTGGTGAGCTGGCGCTGTATGGTCTAGGTTTTGATGAGATCAATCGCTTTATCGCAAACGCCCAGAGCGTGAATGCTGCCGATATCCAGCGGTTTGCCGGTTCCAAACTCGACGACAAAACCTCCAGCATCGTGATTGTAGGAAACGCAAACGACTTCTTGCCGGAGCTGACTAAGGAGTATGGACAAGTGGAGGTTATCCCGGTCGCCGAGCTGGATTTGAACACGGCACTATTGCGGAAAAAACAACAGAACTGAGTCTAGAGTCTAGAGTCTGGAGTCGTGAGTCTTGAGTCAAAGATTTTATTCGTTCCGAAACGCCAGAATTCCGACTCTCAATACTTGAGATCGCGGACTCTCGACTCCAGACTCACGACTCGAGACTCATTTTCATGCACAAAAATCTCCGCACATTCCTCGCCCTCCTCGGGAAAGAAAACGAAGTAGTCAATGTTGAAGCCGAGGTTGATCCGTATCTCGAAGTAGCTGAAATTCACCGGCGGGTGATCGAGCGCGGCGGACCAGCGCTAGTTTTTAAGCGAGTGAAGGGAAGCGGTTATCCGGTCGTCACAAATCTGTTTGGCACGGCGCGACGGATTGAACTCGCCTTTGGGCCAAAACCTGAAGCCATCGTGCGCGAGTTGGTCCAGGTCGCAGAGTCTCTGTTGCCGCCGCGTCGCTCGGAACTTTGGAAGCATCGCTCGCTCGCCTTTGAATTATTGAGACTTGGCACTAAGAACGTCAGCCGTGGTCCGGTAACCGAAGTTATTGATCAACCGGCGCGCCTAAATCAGCTGCCGGTACTAACCACATGGGACGAAGACGGTGGTCCATTTATCACTTTGCCGCTCGTCTACACCGAGAACCCGCACACAAAGAAACACAACCTGGGCATCTATCGCATGCAGGTTTACGACTCGCAGAGCACCGGACTCCACTGGCAAATTCAAAAAGGAGGTGGCTTCCACTATACCGAGGCCGAACGCATAGGACAGTCGTTGCCGGTGACCGTGTTTCTCGGTGGTCCACCGGCATTGATTCTCGCGGCGATCGCCCCGCTGCCTGAGGATGTGCCTGAACTGGTGCTGGCGTCATTGCTGAGTGGTGAGAAACTCAGGCTGACAAAGAACCCACTCGGAGGGGCGCACCGACTGGCGGCGGAAGCGGAATTTGTATTGGTTGGTCAGGCTCCGCCAAACAAGCGACACCTGGAAGGTCCTTTTGGCGATCACTACGGTTACTATTCTCTCGGCCACGATTATCCGGTCTTTGAAGTCGATGCAGTGTTCCACCGGCGTGACGCGATTTATCCGGCAACCGTGGTGGGGAAACCTCGCCAGGAAGATTTTTTTATTGGGGACTATTTACAGCAGTTGCTGTCACCGTTGTTCCCCCTGGTGATGCCGGGAGTCAGAGACTTGTGGACCTATGGTGAAACTGGATTTCATTCGTTGGCGGCGGCAGTGGTGCAGGACCGTTACGCGCGCGAAGCTTTGGTCTCGGGTTTTCGAATTCTCGGCGAGGGACAGCTGTCGCTGACGAAGTTTCTCCTGCTGACTGACACGCCTCAGGACCTGCACGATTTTCCTCGATTGCTCGAACATGTCCTTGCCCGGTTCAATCCGGAAACAGATCTCTTCGTTTTTTCAAACGTGTCGATGGACACGCTTGACTACACCAGCGGAAGAGTCAACGAAGGCAGCAAAGCGATCATGCTCGGGCTCGGTGAGGCGCGACGGGAGCTGCCGCGTGAGTTTCGCGGGGAATTGCCGGCGGGCATCAAGAAAGCGGAAGTGTTTTGTGCAGGATGTTTGGTGGTTGAAGGCGAACCGGTTGGTCAGTTGCCAAAACAAGCGGAGCACCTTGCGAAAGACGGTGCGTTTCCCGATTGGGTTCTAGTAATTCTCCACGATAACGTCGAGGTGGCGAAATCGACTGGGGCGTTTCTCTGGGCCACCTGGACACGCTTCGAACCCGCGGGTGACATCTACGCCTCGGAAGTCAACGTTCGCCGCCATCACCTGGCATACAAAGGCCCAATTGTGATCGACGCGCGCACCAAACCGGGCTTTCCGAAAGAGTTGGTTGTGCGTCAGGATATTGGAGACTTGGTCGATCGCCGTTGGAACGAATACTTTCCGGATAATACTTTGTAGGGGCGGCACTCCGTGGCCGCCCCACGTCGCGTCTCAACCAGCCCGCGAACTTCATCGTTGTCGCCCGCTATCGCGGCTTGGTTGCGTAGTGTCCAAGATGACGTGCTATCGCTTGTCCTCGAAACGTGTCGCAAAGGCGACGTGGGGCGGCCACAGAGTGCCGCCCCTACAAAGCTTTCCACTCGTTACTGTCTGAAAATCGCTGGTCTTCCTCGCAGCACATACTTCTGCACTTTGCCGGTTGCGGTCTTCGGCAGCTCCGGAAGAAACGTAATGCTGTGGGGCGCTTTGAAGTGCGCAAGATTCGCGCGGGCAAACTCTCGTAACTCTCCGTCGGTGGCGGTTGCACCCGCCTTCAGGATTACAAAAGCATGCGGAGCTTCGCCCCAACGCTCATGGGGTAAACCGACGATTGCGACCTCCTGCACGGCAGGGTGACGCAGCAGGACGCCTTCGACTTCCACCGAGGAAATATTCTCACCACCGCTGATGATCACGTCCTTTAATCGATCCCGGATTTCGACGTAGCAGTCCTGATGGACTACGGCGGCGTCGCCAGTGTGAAACCAACCGCCGCGCATTGCGGTTGCACTGGCTTCGGCGTCCTCGTAGTAACCTTTCATCACCGCGTTACCGCGCACAACGATTTCACCGAGCGTTTGACCGTCATGAGGCACTTCGTTCCCGTCGTCATCAACCACGCGCAAGTCGCCCGAAGTTATCAACTCAACGCCCTGACACGCCTTAATGACAGATCTTTCCGAAGCCGAGAGTTTCGAATGCTCGGGACGTGGTTCGCAGATAGTGATAAAGGGCGAGGTCTCAGTGAGTCCGTAAGCCTGAGTTATCTCCCATCCTAACTCACCCTCAATCCTCTCGATCGTGGCCGCAGCCGGCGGAGCGCCGGCGGTGAGAATGCGAACGCCCTTTCGCGTTTTCCTGCGCAGTTCAGCAGGCCCATTGGCGATGCTAATCAATACGGTTGGCGCGGCGCACATCATTGTTACCGACTCATTGGCGATCTGCTCAAATACTGTTGCGGGTTCAACTTTGCGCAGGCATATGTGCGTAGCCCCAGCCGCCGTAACCGTCCACACAAAGGTCCAGCCATTGGCATGAAACATCGGTAACGTCCAAAGATAACGGTCACCAACGTAAAGACGATGATGAATCAAAGTTCCCACCACATTAATGTATGCATTGCGGTGAGTGATCATTACGCCTTTCGGTTTTGAAGTGGTTCCGCTGGTGTAGTTGATAGTCAGAAGGTCTGTTTCATTGATTGCGGCTGAGGTGAATTCACTGGAGGCTTCCTTCACAAGCGCTTCGTAGTCAAGCCAACCGTCCTTACTACCTTCAAGCGCAACAAAAGCCGCAACCTTCGGTAATTGGGAGCGAATGCTGTCAATAGCATCCAGGTAGTCGGAGTGCGCGCAAACCACGCGAGCACCACTGTGGTTGATCAGGTAAGCGAAGTCGTCTGCGCTTAGGCGGTAGTTTACTGGAACCAGAATCGCGCCAATTTGCGGAACGGCGTAAAACGACTCCAGCTGAGCATGGGTGTTGGGCGCGACATAAGCGACGCGGTCGCCCTGGCCGACTCCCAGCGACTGCAAACACGAAGACCAGCGATCACACCGGTTGAAAAATTGCTCGTAGGTTAGTCGCAAGCCTCCGTCCACTACCGCCTCCCGTTCGGGGTAAAGCTTGCGCGTGCGGCGAACAAATTCCATCGGGGTCAACGGAAGCTCCATTGATCCATCTCCATCACTCAATGACTCACTTCACGAATCCCACCAGCCAGGCGGCAAACTGCACCCAGACTTCAGTTCCGGCAAGCATGATGCGCAGCACTTGCGACGTGATAATCGCGATCGTTCCCCAAAGGAACACCGGATGCAGGCGGCGATGCTTGATGGTATCAAAGGCCACGCACGCAATTATGCAAAAGTCGGTCAAGCCAAAAAATACGACTGGCCCACCGGTCTCAATGAACGCGATGGGGATGCGAGCAATGGCCGGTGTCAGCAGGCTTACCGCTGCCAACAACATCAACCGTTTATGGATAGCCATACGCTTACGAAAATAAAGGGCCGCGGCGATCAGGATCGCGAACACCAACATGTCGCCCGCCGGCACTACAAGGAATCTAAGTGGTTCTATTCCTGGAGGAGCGGCTGAAGGAGCTGGCGTTCGCGCCGCTGCGAAAAGTGCAGTCAGCATGCCGACCACAAACACCAGCGAAGCCAAAATCGCTCCGAAGACGCCAAGACGTTGATGCACCCTTGTGCGACGAGAAGCGACTAACCAAACCTGAGTTACAAACAAAACGACCCAGGCGGTCATCACGATCCCGTGCAAGTGTACGAGTCGACTGGGGATTGGCGGCATGCTGAAGAAGCCCCTGAGGTAGTACGAGCGGGCAAACCCAAGAAGGACGATGAGGGGAATGAACATCGCAGCCAGGATATACAAGCGACGATCGTTAACTCTGCGATGAATAGCTGGATCAATGGCCATGAGTTCTCAGCTCCTTTGGGCTTAATAGTCAGCAGGTCGTAGCACTGAGATTGTTTCTCCAGGCTTGCAAATTGGTTTTGTTCACCAAAGCCTGAGTCTCACTAACGCCTTCTTCGCGCCTGCCGCGCTCTTTGCGGGCGGTCCCAGTAAGAACGGTGCCAGGTCGGCGTTAGCCGCGCAGATCGGATCGTCCGCGCACAGTCATCATGGTGGAAAGCATGGTCGCCACTACCTTACTCCGCTCACCTTCAAATGTTATCGCGTCTGCCGTGCAAACGGTTATCGTGCGGCCCGCACGCTTAACTTCGGCTCGCGCCAGAAGCCGATCGCCCTGTGCGGGAGCCAGCATGTTAACTTTGAACTCGATGCTCAGGACAGCCGCATCCGCGGGCATCAAACTGAAGGCGGCGTAGCCACACGCGCTATCGAGCACTGAAGCTACTACGCCGGCATGAAGAAACCCGTTTTGCTGAGTCAGGTCCGCACGATACGGAAGATCAATCTCTACTACACCGGCTTCAACCGATCTTAGCGTTGCTCCCAGCGTTGCCATCAAGCGCTGGCGATCAAAACTCTCGCGGACTCGTTGTTCGAAGTTTGGATTCTGGGCCTGGAACTTAGACATGCGGGTCATTTTATTTTGCCTACCCTTTTTTGAGTAGATTTGAGTCGAGCTTTTGTTCGCCGAATTAATTCGCGATCCGGTAGAGTCCCAGCGTTGGGTTGCCGGTTCGAGGCAGTAGCCCGACCGTCAGGGAGGGCGAGTGTATTGTAAGGACGCCCTTCCTGACGGTCGGGCTACTGCGCCTCCCTGCGCCTCGACTCTCCCGCCAAACTATGCCGGCAAACGAAGCGTGAACACCGCACCGCCTTGCGGCGCGTTAGTGACTGTCAATGCGCCGCCGTGTTGCATGACCACGCGATGGGCGAGCGCCAGCCCGACGCCGTGGCCGCTGGCCTTGGTAGTGAAGAAGGGAATAAAGATTCTTTCCAGGTGCGCGGTCGGAATACCTTCGCCGGTATCTTGTATTTTGACTACCGCCCAATCCTTGCCGCCCGGATCGCGTTCTCGCGAAGTTGACAGCGAGACACGACGTTCCTCATTTTCGTTTGGAATTGCCTCTGCCCCATTTCGGATCAGGTTTAGAAGGGCCTGACGCAACATGCGTTCGTCCGCCCGAAGCCGGATCTCTTTGTCAGCGGCGATGACCAGATCTACTCTGCGTTCCAGAAATGCCGGCTGCAACTCGCTGGCACAATCGGCGATTACTTCTTCAAGGTTCACGTCATCGAGTTGCAACGGCTGCGGTCGCGCGAAGTTGAGAAACGAGGTGACCATTTCGGCGAGGTTGCGTATCTCATTCAAAAGAGACGCTGCGGCCGTGCGTCCCCGTTCATCCAGATCCAGATTCTGCAAAAGCTGAACGTAGCCGTGAAGGGCCGCGATTGCGTTTTTGAATTCATGGGCCAGCCCGGCCGACATTTCGCCGAGGCTCTCGAGGTTCTTTTTCAGTGCCACCTGCTCGCGCAACTGCGTGACCTCGGTAATGTCGATCAGAAGACACAAGGCACCGCGCTGGCCCGGGTCATTGGAGAGTTGAATGGGCGCGACTGTGGCGCCCAGCCGCCGCGGTTGCTTTTCTGCGGTGAGCGTTTCAATTTCTTCTCGACGGAAGATCGTGCCGGTTTCCAGACACTGGCTAACCATCTCCGCCAGTTGCGGAATGTTGTGCAAGAGATCTGCGACGGGCTGGCCCAGTCCGGCGCCGTCGACGCCCAGCAGTTCGTTTGCGGGAGCATTGACGACCATGGACCGTCCGCCACCGTCAAAGGCAATCAGCCCCGAAGGAACACTGGCGACGATGCGTTCGCTGAATTTCTCAGCGGAGTCGGCCCGCTTACTGGCCTGTGCAGACAACTGCTCAAGTGTTTTTCTTTGTTCCTGAAGTTGGGCGACGACGGACTGAAAAGTTTCAAGTACAAACTCCGCCTCGTCTTTCGACTTGAGCGCAGGAGTTGTGACCGGGACTTTCTCAGCCTCACCCACAAGTTGACGATACGGACGCAACACCCAACGCAGGAAAAAGAGGATGCAGAGCAACGCGCCCAGCAGAATGGCAACGAAGGCCGTGAGCAGAAGCGGCCCGCGAGTGGCGGGCGTTGCCGGGGTCATCGCGTAAAGGAGAATCGCGAAGATCGTTGCCAGGACGAAGAAACCGGTCAGCAACGACAATCCGAATTGATAACGATTTCCGTAACGCGGCATCCGATTTCAGACTTGAGAGTGCAGACGGCAGAGTGGAATGACAAACGGCAAGTCGGGTTGGGGTTAACCGGGCCCGGAATTCGACTTCCCATATCAGCAATCCGACATCAATAAAACTGTCCTGCGTACCATTCCACCAGCCGAGATCCCGCCAGCAGAGCCGCAATCGCCCCGATGCCGAGAAAAATGCCGAAGGGCAAGAGCATCTGCATGTCGCGCTTACCCTGACGCATCATCAGTAGCATTCCTATAATTGACCCGGATAAGACGCCGAGGAAGATCGTCACGATCGTGAGTCGCCAGCCGATATAAGCGCCAACCATAAACATCATTTTTACGTCGCCCAATCCCATCGCTTCGACACCGCGCAGTTTCTCCCAGATCCATCCCATCAGCCACAGCGAACCGCCACCAACCAGAGCGCCAAGTATGGCCCCAACGAGTGAGGCTGCCCAGACCGGTTTCCCCGCCATTAGACCATCGAGCAGCGGCACCAGATCGTCGAAGTGTGGTTCGCCCATCAGATAAGGGATGGCCAGGCGGGCCACAAAGGCAAACGCGATCCCGGGGTAGGTGATCGCGTTGGGCAGAATCATGTGTTCTGCGTCAATGAAGATTAAAGCGGTGATGGCTGTAACAAAAACCAGATCGAACGGCAACGCGAGCGTGAGTCCGTCGTGCCAGAAAACGGCCATGAAGAGAAGCGCGGTAAGCAGTTCCACCGCCGGGTAGCGAGCGGAAATTGGCGCCTTACAGGATCGACAGCGTCCGCGCAGCAAGATGTAGCTGAGAAGCGGTACGTTGTCGTAAAAAGCGATCGCCGCGCCGCAGGAAGTGCACTTCGAACTGGGAAGCACAATCGACTCCTCGAGAGGAAGCCGGTGGATCACCACGTTCAAGAAACTGCCGATGATGACGCCGAAAACGCCGACGACAACGTAGATAAAAGTTGGTGGAACCAGACTCAGGTCAGGGAAGACTCCGATCAGAAGATGCATGCTGCTTCGCATTGTATCTTATTTCGTTAGCTGTGAGCATAAAGCGGTAGGAAGAAACAGGAGGCAGGAGCCAGTGGGCAGGAGGCAGAAAGCAGGAGGCAGAAACAAAGACCCGTTGGATTTTTCGTTCACGGCTTTGCCGCTGTCCGTGCGGAAAGGCTCAGCCTTTCCGTTAGAGGGTCAATCAGTTTAGAGGCTACGCCTCCGGTCGACATTAGGCGCAGCCTTTATTCCCAAGCAGGAACCGGAAAGGCCGAGCCTTTCCGCACGGAAGGCGGCAAGCTGCGAACAAAAAATTCCCACGCCCCTTTGTTTCTGCGCGCTGCCTTCTACCCACCTGCCACTGCCTACTGCTCCTGCCTACTGCTCCTGCCTTCCGCCTTCTGCTTTTCCCAGAGCATCAAGTGCTTGAGAAACGCGTGATGAGCGGCGAAGTTGGCAATGCTGAGACCGGCCAGGCCGTCGCGAAATCCGCCCTTCAATATGAAACTGCCGACAAAGGCGGAAGGACCAGCGGTTGCGATCTTCATCGCCGAAGTGCGCCGCCCATCCTCAAACATTTGTTGCGCCGCCAGCGGAGCATAACGTTCACCGATCAGGCGATGATGGTAAGCCGAATCGCTGACACTGTAGTGAAGAATGTCACCCGCAAGTTTTTCGACGCGGGCGCCTTCCTCCATAGTTACCGACTCATGAATATGGCGTCGTGGCCAACTGCCGCGAGTCTTGTTGTAGAGTCGCAGTTGCCAATCGGGATACCAACCACCACCCTTGATCCAACGGCCCTGGTAATACGACCGTCTCGCAATCCGGTATCCATCGGCCAGTTCTGTTTCAGTCTTCTGGCGCAGTCGATCGATCGAAGCCTTCAATTCTTCTGATACTCGCTCGTCGGCATCCAGACTGAAAATCCAATCGTGCGCGGTCTGCTCGGCGGCAAACTGCTTCTGGGCCGCAAAGCCGGGCCAATCGCGCCTGATAACTCTCGCGCGCATCCCAGCGGCAATGCTGCAAGTGTCGTCAGTAGACTGTGAATCGACCACCACGACTTCGTCGGCCCACGAAACCGACTCGCAGGCCTCGCGAATATTCTTTTCTTCGTTGAAGGTGATGATGGTGGCGGAAATCTTCATCTGGAAACATAACGCAAACTGTTAGTTTGCGTTTGGCAAGCCGGGAGTGCGATTCAAAAAAATGCGATTGCCAGGGCTTACCTTAGCAATCGCAAATCCTATATCGCAAACCTAAAACGGTATTAAGGCGTCGGAGTGTCGACAATGACGTTGTTAACACGCAACGTCGTAGAAGTCGCCCGCTGCAAATCAGCAAGGGCCTTGTTGTAGTCGGTTTCAGCTCGCAGTTCGGCACCGCGGGCATTGGTCAAGGCGTTCTCGCGTTGGAACAGCAGGAACGTCGTTGAGCGACCGACCGAATACAGTCGTTGCTCGCCTTCGAGCTGCGCCTCGGCATTCGTCCGTGCCTCGCGGGCCGCCATCACACGGAGACGGGCGGTTTCAACGGCTTGCGCCGCGTTGCGCACGTCGGCTTCGATGATCTGATCCTGCGAGCGCATCGAGGCTGCGAGTTGCTCCGTCTGAATGCGCGCTCCTGCGAGGTTGGCCTCGGCAGTGCGATTGCGAAACGGAATAGAGATGGTCGCGCCGATAACAACATTTCTGGTCTCGAAACCAAAAAGGTTGGTCAGCATCTTTCCGTATCCGCCCTGGAGGTTCCCGGGTGGAAGAAGCACTTGCCCGGGGTTGTTGGGATCGGGGACAGGTTGTGCCGTTCCGGCCAGGCCTGTGGTGGCGATGGTGCCAGTCAGGTCAATCTGCGGGTGAGTTTGGTTTCGGAAGTACTTCAAGTCGATCCCGTTGATGTCATTCTGTAGACGCAGGCGCCTCAGCTCTGGCCGGTTTTCGCGCGCCGCTTTCAAGGCTTCGTTGAGGTTGACCGGCGCGGTATCGAATTTGGGCGTGTCCGTTGGGGTAATTTGAGCAGACCATTCCGGAGCCATCGGGTCCTTCACGATCAATATCTTCAAATTGTTTTCCGTGATGGAGACGTTTTGCACCGACAGCAGTAGTGCCGATTCACGGTTTGCCAGCTCAGTCTGAACTTCGGCGCGTTCCAGCGGCGCCTTCGTTCCCACCGCGATTTGAGCTTCCACTCGTTTCAGGTTCTCGCGCGAAAGATTCAGGTTAGCAAGTTGGTTTTGCTGATCGCGTAACGCAAAAACGAGTTCCCAATAGGCTTGTTGCACGCGCGAGATTACGTCGATGGTGCGCAGTCGAAAATCGGCATCCGACTGCTCTAACCGCTTCTTTTGAATCCGAATCTGTCTGCGGTTGTTGTCAATCGAACGATTGCGCAGCAAGGGTTGCGTAAAGGTCACACCCAGGTTTCCTGTGTACACCGGGTTGAAAGTGCTGGCGGTCGAGTCGGTGATCTGCTTGTTATTGGAAAAGGAGAACTCATATCTGCCGCCACCGAGCGTAAACAGTTTCGTGACGCTCGGCGCGGCTGAATAGTTTGTGCTCGAAATGGTACCGGCCGCCGTCGATCCGGAGAACCGGCTGGCTTGCGGTGAAATGCGCTTGTCATAAGTGTCCGTGAAGGCCAGTAATGGATCGTAGACCCCTTCCAGCGCTCGCAACTGTGTTTCAGCAAAGCGGACATCGTCACGCGCGATCTCAATGTCATTGTTGTTTTGAAGCGCCCGCTTGATCGCGTCATTTAGAGACAGCGTCACTGTATTGTCGCTGGTCACGCCAAGCCGCGTCAGATTTGGCAACGGAGGAAGTGGCTTCACTTCAATCGGCGGAAACACCGGCTCGGACGGCTCCTGATCTGCCGGAACGTCTGTTGGCGGTGGCTGGGTTACCGGTGTGCCCCCGGGCGTTGGTGCCGTTGGTTGCGTTCCCGGCGGAGCTTGCGGTGGCGGCTGTTGAGTGCCAGGCGGGGCGGTCGGGTTTTGGGTTTCCGCTCCCGGAGGTCTGGTTGCGTCTTTAACAGCCGGATTTGGTGTTGGAGTTGCTACCGGCACCTGCGCGATCGCCGCGTAGCTTCCCCCAACTAACAATGCAAAGAGAAATACGAGCTTAGACAGCACACGAGGCTGAGTGTTACACATCACACCAAAGGCTCCTTCAGTTGCGCTTATTTTGATTCGGAAAACGTAACAGTGTTAACAAACAAGTCCCGTCCGATCAAGTCTTTACTACGCTATTTACCGCAAGTCAGTTTCAAAAAGATGCATCCAGATGAATATCTATGCTGGCTTGACACTCCGCGGAACGCCGCATAATCTTGGGCTTCTTTACTCCCAGCAAGTTTCGATCCCGTTTTGAGCTACCTGGCGAAGAAAGTGTGCCCGGCTGTGTCTTTATGAGGGGTTTTCTTGATGGACCGCGTTTGTTGGAATAATTGGCGGGAGGGCTCTCTCAATGGCGGTGAAGGTTGGCATCAATGGCTTTGGTCGTATTGGACGCAACATTTTTCGCACCTCGATCGGCGATCCCGACATCGATTTCGTCGCCGTAAACGACCTTACGGACACTAAGACGCTGGCCCACTTGCTCAAGTATGATTCAGTGCTTGGCAATCTCGATCATGGGATTACCTCGACCGAAAATGGGATTAAGGTCGATGACGAGGAGTTTCGTGTCTTCTCGCAGCGCGATCCGGCGGCAATCGATTGGTCGTCGGTTGGCGCTGAAATAGTGGTTGAGTCGACCGGGATTTTCACCAAGGCCGAAGACGCAAGAAAACATCTCCGCGGCACTGTTAAGAAGGTGATCATTTCGGCGCCCGCTAAGAACGAGGACATCACCATCGTCCTCGGCGTAAACGAGAACCAGTACATTCCTGCCGATCATCATGTGCTTTCGAATGCTTCATGTACGACGAACTGCCTGGCCCCGGTTGCGAAAGTCATTCACGAGAAATTCGGAATTCGTTCGGCGCAGATGACCACCATCCATTCCTATACCAACGACCAGCAACTGCTGGATCTGCCACACAAGGACCTGCGCAGGGCCCGGGCCGCAGCCTTAAACATGATTCCTACCTCAACCGGCGCAGCCAAGGCCGTTGCGTTGGTCTTGCCGGAGCTGAAAGGAAAGTTTGACGGCATTTCGGTTCGCGTGCCGACGCCAAACGTGTCGCTCGTTGACGTTGTTATGGAAGTGGAGAAGGAGACTACTTCCGAGGAGGTCAACCGCGCCTTGAAGGATGCGGCGAATGAAGAGCTGCGGGGAATCCTGGCCTTTTGCGAAGAGCCTCTCGTCTCGGGTGACTTTAAGAAGAATTCCAACTCATCAATCGTCGATGCCGAATATACAAAAGTCATCAACGGCCGGCTGATCAAAGTGCTTTCCTGGTACGACAACGAGTGGGGCTATTCTTGCCGCGTTCGCGATCTGATCAAATTCATCGCCAGTAAGGGTTTGTAGTTCAGAGTCCTGAGTCCTGGCTTGCTTTTTACCGCGAAGCGGTTACGACTGAAGAGCCCAGGGTTGTTGCGCTTCGCAGCTACCCTGGGAAAGAAAGTCAGAAATGAATTACAACCCCAACCGGGGTTGAGTAGCCTTCTCGAGATGTTGCGAATCTGACGCAACCCCGGTTGGGGTTGGTTAAGAATGACGTGGTGTCCCCAGGGTAGCCGCGAAACGCGGCAACCCTGGGTTTTGTTCCGTAACCGCTTCGCGGTAAACAGAACGCAGTCGTCGGTTTGGAGCCTGTATATAAGTGGCACTGGGCATACGTTTTGGCCAAAGCCCGGCGTTCGGGGTTCCGCACTTAGTACTCAGCACGATGCCTAAGCTCTCCATCAAAGACCTCGACCTGAGAGGCAAACGCGTCTTCATCCGCGTTGACTTCAACGTCCCCATCAAAGACGGAAAAGTTGACGACGACACGCGCATTCAAGCGTCGTTGCCGACGATTCGCTACGCCATTGAGCAAGGCGCTCGAATCGTCCTGGCTTCCCACCTGGGACGTCCGAAAGGTGAACGAGTTGAGAAGTACAGTCTGGCGCCGGTGGCTGAGCATCTAGCCCGAGTCATTGGGAATCCGGTCGCCTTTGCCACGGACTGCGTTGGCGAAGCGGCGGAATCGAGAGTCGCAGAGCTTGAAGACGGCGACGTGCTGTTACTCGAGAACCTTCGGTTTCACAAAGAAGAAGAGAAAAACGACGACGCCTTTTCGCAACAGTTGGCGCGTCTCTGCGATGGCCTCTATGTCAATGACGCATTTGGCGCCGCGCACCGCGCCCATGCCTCAACTGCAGGTATCACCAAACATGTTTCAAAAGCGGCTGCCGGATTGTTGATGGAAAAGGAGCTCGAGTATCTCGGGCGAGCTATCAATAACCCCGAACACCCTTTTGTCGCGATCCTCGGCGGCGCGAAGGTCTCCGACAAAATTGCGGTTATCGACGCCCTGATCTCACGCGGCGTAAACAAGCTACTGATCGGCGGCGCCATGGCCTACACGTTTTTTAAAGCGGAAGGATTTACTGTCGGCAAGTCTCTGGTTGAGGACGATAAGTTGCAGACAGCGCTCGAAGTGAAGAAGAAGGCCGAGGAGAAGGGAATCGAACTGTTATTGCCGACGGATCACCAGGTGGTTGACAGTTACGAGCCAATCAAAGGCGATAAGATTGTTGCCAAGACGATCCCGATCGAATTTACTAACCTGGGCCATGCCGGCATGGACATCGGAGTGGAATCGGTCCAGCATTTCGCCAACGCGATTCGCGATGCGAAGATGATCATCTGGAATGGGCCTATGGGAGTTTTTGAAGAGCCGCCCTTTGATGAAGGAACGATTGGAATTGCCCGCGCCGTCGCAGATGCTGCCGACCGGGGCGCTATTGTAATTGTGGGCGGCGGCGACTCGGTTTCAGCTGTCAGACGTGCCGGGGTTGCGGATCGCATCACACACATTTCCACGGGTGGCGGCGCTACACTCGAATTCCTTGCCGGCAAGGAATTGCCAGGGGTAACGGCGCTGAGCGATAAATGAACCTTGAACTTTGTAGCCAATTGGCGTGCGGGGCAGTAGCCCGACTGTTTCGAAGGGCGTGGCTTGGGTGCCAACGCCTTCCTAGCGGTCGGGCTACTACCCCCATCGCTGAGCCAACCAAAACTATTTCTTGTCAATCTTGTTAATCCTGTCAAAGATCTATCTCTTATGCGTAAACCTGTAATCGCTGGAAACTGGAAAATGTACAAGACGGTGGGTGAGGCGGTTGACACTGCGCTATCGCTCAAACCGTTGGTTGCCAACGCGAACCATTGCGAAGTTGTGATTGCGCCAGTCTTCACCGCATTGAAGGTGGTGGCCGATCGCCTGGAAGGCTCGAACATCAAGGTGGCGGGTCAGAATTGTTCCACCGAGGTTGAAGAAGGGGCACACACGGGCGAGGTGCTGGCGCGGATGATTCATGATGTCGGCGCGCGTTACGTTATCGTGGGGCATTCGGAGCGCCGGCAGCTTTACCTCGAAACTGACTCAATGATTAACAAGAAGTGCCACGCCGGCATTGCCACGGATCTGGCGGTGATTTTGTGCGTGGGCGAGAGTCTCGAGCAAAGAGAGCAGGAACTCGCCGAACGCGTTGTCAGCGGGCAGCTTAGCGGCGGACTTAGCGGGTTGACAGCCTCAGATCTCGACCGTATCATCGTTGCCTACGAGCCTGTTTGGGCCATCGGTACTGGACGTACAGCGACGCCGGAGCAAGCGCAGGAAATGCACGCGTTTATCCGGCGCGTTTTCGCGGATAGGTACTCCAAACCAGACGCGGACAAGTTGAGAATTCTTTATGGGGGCTCGGTCAAACCCGACAACATCGCAGGTTTGATGTCGCAGGCGGATATCGATGGCGCGCTGGTTGGAGGCGCCAGTTTGAAAGCCGAAAGTTTCGCGGAGATTGTTAACTACAGGTAGGACAGACATTCCTGTCTGTCCGTATTGACAGCTGTTTTTTGAACAGCACGGATTTCGAAGAATAGGACGGACAGGCAGGAATGCCTGTGCTACACCGGAGAATTGATTTGTTAAGTTACACATTATACGGATTATTTATTCTGTCTTGCGCGGTGCTGATCGTGGTGATCCTGCTCCAGCCCGGCAAGTCAGGCGCTGGCGATCTTTTCTCGGCCAACGTTTCGAGCGCGGCGTTCGGACCGCGCGGCACCGCCAGCATCCTGGCGAAGATCACAATTGGGGCCGCTGCGGCCTTCATGCTCATCGCCCTGATGCTTTCACTTCCGGGCATAACCGGATCGCATTCGGTTTTACAAACTACGACGTCTGAGGCAACGGCAACCCCGACGCCGACGCCCCAACCTTCGCCGGCAGCCGCTTCTGCCCCTGCCGCGCCAGCAGCAGCGCCCGGATCACCAGCAGCGGCCACGAGTGCCTCACCGGCAACAACCCAGAAGTGAGCGGGTGCGACGTCAGCTAGCGGAGTCTCTTCGGAACTCAGAACTTAGCTCTCGGGGAAGATTGAAACTCTGAACTCAGCGCCCGATTGCGTTACAATTGTTTTTGACAACTCAAGCCGAAGTGGCGGAACTGGCAGACGCGCACGTTTGAGGGGCGTGTGAGGTAACTCGTGGGGGTTCGAGTCCCCCCTTCGGCACCAAACCTTTTAAAGATAGTAGTATCAACCACTTAGCGATAGTGTTTGGACCAACCAGTTGGGACGACACTCGCACTAATTTTCTCTCCTTTCAAAATCGAAATAGTTCAGCCCAGGGCCTTCGAGTTCCAGCTTCGGCACCCTACCTCTAACTTCTTTGATTCAACAACTTAGATCTTTTGGTGTCTATGGGTGTCGAATATGGGCAGGTGCAAACTGTAAGATGATTTTTCCCTCAGTGTGCAGTCGACTTTCATCATCTCCGACAACAGCGAGGATATGTTCCGCAATATCCCGACTCCTTCTGACGATCGTACAGCGAAGATCTGCTGGCTAGTCGGAGGGGGAGACAGCAAGGAGGTGTCTCTGTCGTTCACACTTGGTTGTCCAGTCAGGAATCACGCACGGTCGAACTTCTTGGGCGTGACGTTTGTTTGATCCACGTAGTGGATGGCGCGAAATAATATTTACGAGCAAGAGAACTGTCAATGCAATTCTCGCTAAATAAACTCCGTCTCGTTTGCGACAAATTGTTGACTACCACTCAAAAACGGTTTAGCCTGCGAACGTTCTTGTAGACTTGTAGCGCACACCTCGCGCGTTTCTTCACGTTTAGATCCCCCACCGGAACGTCGCAATAACTTAGGACGTTCGTCAGCTCAAAACCACCATGGCACATCAACGTGTAAAGGGTCGTGTCGTCTTTGATGATAATGGCCAGGGCGTGCCCAAGCTCGACGTGCACGTAGTGGATGTCTATCCCATCCCCGATAACGACTTAGGCCACGCCGCGACGGACGCGAATGGCGATTTTGACCTCACCTATTCACCGGACGATTATCAACGGTGGGAAAGTCGCAGCCCGAACATCAGAATCAGGATCTACGGTCCAGTACACCGGCAGTTGATAGATCAAACGTTCGAGTCAGTTTCGGACGAGATTCTTGATTTCACAACGCCGCCCATTCGAATCCATAGAAACAACATCGGAGAACAAGATTCAGCCAATAGCCCAGCGAGTAAGGCGTGGTTGGTTACCAATGCAACTCTCGATCTGCTAAAAGGCGATGCCGTCAATCTCAGCGAAGGCAATACATTCAAGCATTTGATTGACGCCACTACTCTCTTTCCCGAAGTTACCGACGCCGCTGACAAGGCCACTAAGTCGATCAACTTTATGAATCTCAACTTCCGGATCGGTAAAGATCTGGACGCAATAAAAGAGAAGGATTTTTTGATCACGAATTTCAAGAACCTTCCGAATCCAACTGCACCGCCTCTCGGCGTGCGGCTTGATGGCGACAAGATTCAAGAGATCATGGTGAAAAAGGCCAAAGGCGATCCTGAGAAGCAACAACCAATACCACCAATACCGGTGCGCGTGATCGTCGCGGATATTGCGTTAGACACCGGCGACTCGGTTGAGCAGGTCAAGGAGTTCTTCGCGTCGACGCCAGTCCAGACGCGCATTGCCGACTATGGCATTGAAGTTTTACATGGAAGAACGGTGGTCGTAGACGGCGACAAGGCTTTCGTACTGGGGTCGAGTTTCGATCAGAATTATTTCAGCTCACCGCATCTGATTCGCGATGCGCGTCACCGTGGATCGCTTCTCCACGATGTTGGCGCACTCGTGACTGGTCCAGCCGTTGCGCCGATTGATGAAACGTTTGCGACGGTGTGGAACCAAGCTGATCCTGCGGCGCCGCAGGTAACACCACAGACGAGATCTTCAGGCACCGGTGGAATCGCAATGCAGGTGTTGAGAACGATGCCCGGTAATAGCCGCTTTCTGTCGCCGTTCCCGGGGGCCCAGCCGATACAGCACGGGGAGACCAGCGTTCTCGAAGCCTATCAGAGAGCAATCGCCAGGGCCGAGAAGTTTATCTATATCGAGGATCAATACTTCACAAACTCGGCCATCGTCGATGCCCTGATCGATCGGATGAAAAAGGTGGAGACTTTGCAACTCATCATGGTCCTTAACCTGAATCCGGAGGACTTTCCTGGTTACACGCGCAAGCAGATCAAGAACATCAAGTTGATACGGAAGAAGATTCCCAATCCTGATAATCGTTTCAAAGTTTTTACGTTATGGAGCACGCAGATCTCCACGGACCCGGAGCGTGTCAAGAAGCCTTTCGAGATCATGAGCATTTCGGTCCACAGCAAAGTCGCAATCATTGACGACAAATGGGCGACCATTGGCACTGCGAACCTCGACGGATCGGGATTAAATGCCGTCGAGATCTCCGATATAGCAAAGGCAGCAGTGTTCGGTCCATTGCTCGACGTGATTGCCTTGATTTTGGGGGCATTAATGTATGGTGTTGGAGTGGCGATCATTGGCATCATACTCGGAGCTCTCGCGCTTGTTATCGCCGGCGTAATCCTCTTTACCGGATTGCGAGACTTGCTTGAAGAAGCAATAAGAACCATTCGGTCCAACACGCAACACGCCAACCCGTCACAAACAGCCCAACCGGCACGACACGTCGAGCTGAATATCGTGCTCTACAACGGAGTTGCGGGTCTGCCTGCAACTGACGCGATCAAAGAGTTTCGTGAAGAGCTATGGAGAGAACATCTCGGTCTTTCGGGCCCTGGTTTTCCGTCTACGCCTGTCGAAGAATTCGCAAAAGTTTGGACGACAATTGCCGAGGCGAAGATCAATAACGTTAAAGCGATTGCGACCTCAGGGCCGGGACCTACACTGAATAAAGCGAACGTCGTGGAGTGGAAGCCCCAATCGAATGCCATAAATTTTCTCCGGGCACACGGGATAGATTTCAGGGTTGGAAAATCAAAACTAACGATCAGGAAGAAGGCTGACGTATTCGACTTCCTCAAGGGCGAATGGGAAAAGAATAAGTTCTAAGGTCGATCATGGCTGACACGATCAGAACACTTAGCGAGAATGCCGGCGATTTGCTGATTGATCTCAGCTCGGTGTTTGAACGCGTCAATCAGACTCGGAATTTGCTGAATGCTCTCGGTTGGGCGCCTCCTCCAGGGCTCGATGATATCGGTTTGAGTGCCCTCAGCTTCTCTGACGTGATCGAGAAGTTGCGAACGCTTTTGGATTCAACAGAGGCTGAGCAAAGCGACGAGTTGCTGATGGCCCAACGCGTTTCCGAATTGACGATCGCAGTTGCAACTGCGGTTCGCGACGTTCGTCAGTTTGCAGCGGACCTGCCGTCAAATATTTCCGGATTCGACGACTTCCTTTCCCAGTCGCATATCGTCGAAGAGTTTCCCAAACGCATGTTTGATTTTTGGGTGATGACCGTGATTGCCGGCGAATCGCCGATCACTTTTTCGCTGCTCCACCTGCTGAATATTTTCGAATACAAACGTTTCGACGCGGACGAATCAATCTTCCAGGTTGAGCACGTTCGCGCAATCATTCATTTCGATCATTTCAAGACGCTATTAGACGATCCGGCGGAGCATTTTCGCGAAGCATACGGTTGGGGGACGCCGCAATTCCTCGCCGAGGATCTGATCAACCGCGTGAGCCGCGTGCTGCTAGTGCTAGGCGCCGACGTTGAAATACAGGCAATGGGTGGTCCTACTGTCCAGGCACTTACACAACAACCGTTACCCGATCCGCAATCAGTTGTCGTGATGCAGTCGCTCATTACGTTGCACGAGGAACTGGGCGAGATCGGCGGCGCAAAGCTCGGCTTTGTGCTTTTCGCGGTGCCGCCAGCTTCAGCCGGGGGCGCTGACGGAGGAATCGGATTCGTTCCAGTAGTACAAGGAGCGGCCCAGACGAGCATTGACTTTCTGCCATTTGACGACACGTTCATCGATCTCTCGGCTGAAGGTGAGTTGCTCAAACGCATCGCGTTGATCCTTCGCCCGAATCAGGATCTGGCAGTCAGGACTGCTAATGATCTGAGAGATACAGTCACTGGCCGGTTTGCTTTGGGACTGCGGCACGGTGTTCCAGAGAGCGAAAGAAAAACGTTGCTTTCATTTCCCGGCGGTCTGAGTTTGCAAACGCAGCAGATCTATCTGCTGGGCGGGATGGAGAAGTACACCGATCGGCCGTCGGAGAGTTTTGTAGAGTTTGGTTTGCTTGGCAGCAAACTTGGTTTCTCATTGGATGATGCCGATGGTTTTTTGCAGAAAAGTATTTCGCAGAAGAAAGTCGAAGCGGGGTTCGACTTTCGTCTCGGGTGGACCAGCCAACAAGGCATTTTCTTTCAGGGCAGCGGTGGCCTCTTAGTCTCGATTCCTGTTCACACGCGCCTTGGTCCATTCACGCTGAACAGTGTGACGTTAGGACTCGCTGCTGCGGACGAAGGGCTCGCGCTCGAATCGTCTGTAAGCGGAAGTCTGAGTATTGGACCTCTGTCGGTTACGGTTCAGCGCATCGGGTTGCAAGTCGACGTCGTTTTTGGCGACGGGAATTTAGGCCTGTTGGGAGTATCGGCAAAATTCAAAGCTCCCAATGCGCTTGGTTTGTCGATCGACGGCGGTGGATTCAAAGGCGGCGGATTTCTCGACTTCGAGCCGGAAGAGGCGCGTTATACGGGAATGCTGGAACTGGAGTTTCAGGACCAGTTTACGCTCAAGGCTTTCGCTCTGTTGAACACACGCTTGCCCAACGGGCAGAGCGGTTTCTCACTGCTGATCATCATCAGTTCAGAGTTCACACCGATCCAG
>JAXIOV010000065.1:0-10080 GCA_045403245.1 Pyrinomonadaceae bacterium
ATTGTCCCAGCGACGTGAGTAGCGTGTCCCTCGCCAGGGATAGTTCCGTTGCCAGCCGCGAAGTTGAAGCCATTGACGTCATCGACAAACCCGTTGGTATCGTCATCGACCCCATTGGTCGTGTTGTCAACGGGATTAGTCCAGATGTTAGCCGCAAGATCCGGGTGAGTCTTATCGATGCCTTCATCAATCACGCCTACCACAATCGAGCTGCTTCCGGTCGTAGTGTTCCAGGCCGTTGGCGCCCCAATCTTCAACATGCCGTAGAGATCGTTGTTGGTGAAGCGCGGATCGTTGGGGTTTAGATCCAGTTTCAAAATGTAGTTGGGTTCGGCATAGAGCACGTCCGGTTGTTTCTTGAGTGCTTCAATCGCGGCTAACGTGTCTTCCGGAGCGACCCTGGCCTTACGTAATCCGGGAACAATGTTGGATCCTCCAAAACGCTCGACCTGGATCTGCGCTTGGCGTCCTTTAACCATCAGCGTAGCAGTACGCGTTTTCAATCCGGCAACCCTTTCGTCGCGGTAGCGCACGAGTATTTCGCCGGGAGCGAATTCCGGTCGGGTGCGTTTTGAGGATGTCTGGGCCGGCTTGATCGTGGCGGTAGAGCTCGATGGTGAGACGGCGACAAAAAGAACTGCCAGACCGAGAAGGCAAACCAGTGTCAGCGCCACTCGTTTCTGCGCTCGGTTATTAAGAAAGGACTTACCGGACATAAAAGCAAATCTCCTACACCTCGAAATTGATTAATCTAAGTTGCTGTTTTTATTCGGAATCGGTTCGGGAGTGTAACTTCCGGGATGTGATCCCCGAAGACGGCCTGAGCCGTAACCGCGGTAATTGGTAACGCCGGGGCAAATATATAACAGGTCGAGGCGGATTCACAGCGACGAGGCCCGGGAAACCGGCGCTAGTGGCCTGCAGAACCGGCAGCTCAACCCTGGTATTTCGCAGTTGAGTTGTTCTGTGGATAGCTCAGATTTCTCAGGCCTGCAAATTACTGAGGCTTGAAGGTGTCACCAAGGATTGAAGGTATTACCGAGGCTTGAATGTGATGAGGAGAACGGCACTTACTTGAACTGTTGCCCGATCTGTTCGGTGCCGAAGGTGCCAATGCCGTTGAGCCGGAATGCAAACACCAGCCGGTTTTCTTGTCTGACGCCGACGTTGAAAGTGTAATTCTGCGCGGTGACGGCGCAACAATCCCACGAGTACCCCAGCGTGATGGTCGAGCTGACGAGTGAGCGATTGGAAGCTCCCTGCCGTGTTTGAAAATCGAAGAAGAACGACGCGCCGCCAAAAAGCCCGCGTTCACGGTCGCCCAAAAAGATCGAAGGACTCCATTGTGAGCCACGCAGGGTCCCCGGCTCTTTGCCGCGTGCATCAGCAAACTGGGCCAGACTCGGCACCAGATCAATCGCTCTCGTGTAGTAGAAACTTTGAAAGAATTGAATCAGCGCTCGATTTAAACCAAAGGTTGCGGAGATTGCTCGCAGCCCTCCGCCGCGGGTGTCGAGATCGGTGCGCAAGTCGACAAACAGATCATTGCGCGGCCGGTAACGGGCTTCGACATTGAGCGGTGAAAATCCTCGCGGCACGCCGCCGTAACTAAACCCGGAAAGCGTATTGATCGGGTAAAACTGGTTGCGCTGGCCCGGTATCAGGGCGCCTCCGAAAAATCTGTCAAAGAAATATTTGCCGCGCACCGTAATCGTCAACGCCTCATAAGGTTGGCTCGAAAGTGGTTGCCGCGCGCCGGTCCGCGTTTCTCTGGCGGCAGCGCTGCTGACGTTTTCGGTGGAGCGACGAGTAAAGAAGCGGTTAGAAATGCCAAACTCGATCTCATTGGTGTCCGCCACGACGTCGGTGTAGTCGAAGCGGATGACTCGATCGAAGTTATTCACCCCGGTTATCCGGCGATAGGTGATGTAAGGTTCGATCAAGTGACGGAACACGAAAGCGCCATTGCCACGATGAAAGTCTTTCGCCAGTGGTGGCGGTCGCACGTCCAGTTCAAATTCCCCGTAACTCCGGGTCAGGTTCTGGCTCAGGATGGCCCGGTTCACCGGATCGATTGAGTTTGAATAAAAAGTGACTCGACCGCTGGCAGACGCCGTCACCGAAATACCAAAGAAGAAGAGTGGCAACTGGAGTTTCGGGTGAAAATCGAGTCGCTGGACCATTGACGGAGAGATCACGGGATCGCCACCGACATCGCGCCGGAAGGCCACGAGATCATCCACCGTCTCTTTGCGGCTGACGCCCTCGGCAGCCGCGGCGAATGAAAAGTAGACCGGAATTTTGTTCAGGAAGTTGAGCGGGGACGCCCGTTTCTCCATCGTCACGCTGGGAAGGTTGCGCATCCGAATGCGCGAGTTAGGCAAAGACGTGACCTGGGTACGCGCCAGAAAGTTATAGCTGTACTCGTTGTAATCCTTGTTGACAAAGACCTGCGAGCGCTCTTCCGGAGAGATGGCCTGCTGAATGTTGTCCGAAAAAACCTGCCGGTACGCCAGGCTCGAAGTCACATTTACATCAGCGGCGGCAATGAAACCATTCGGGAAGTAGTGGACCCCGGCGACGTAAAGACTTGAGCCACCTTGATCCGGGTGATCGGCATCAGCTTCCGGACCCAGGATGCGGTCTTTTATTATGTAGAAACCGGCGTTGAAATAGGAACGCGAATTGGCCCTGGTGCGCAGATCCAGACCCCACCCAATGCCCCGCTTAGTGTAAATATCGTTTCGCAACGTCACGTCTGCGGATCGGCCCAGCGTCTTGTAGTAGGCAGTCGAGAGCCGGTAACCCTTCTCTCCCGAACCGCCAAACGTCGGCGTCAGAAAGCCGGAGGCGCGATCGCGAGGTTTGATGGAAACCGAGGCGAACGGAAGAAAGAAAATCGGAACACCCTTGACGCGCAAGTTGGGCGAATAGACACGGACGCGGTCCCCGGTCTTAATCGTTGCGCGCTTAGCGTGGAAGCTCCATTTGGGAACGTCCTCATCGCAGGCGGTCACCTGAACATTGGTGGCAATGATCGTGTCGAGGCTCACCTTCTCTACACGGTCAGCCGTGAAGTAGATGCGCGTGCCGTCCTGAGTTTGATTGGTGAATCCCGTGGAGTCGAGAAAAAACCCGGTCTTGGTGCGGTAGTTCCATTCAGCACGTGAGCCGGTGATGCGTTGCTGATCGGCCTGATCGAATACGACGTTGCCTTCGGAAACTACATTGTTGGTTGCTTCGTAGACTGTGACTTTGTCAGCCTGCAGGCGATAGGTTCCGATACGGGCGTCGACGTTTCCTTCGTAAACAAAAACACGCGCGCCGGCCGGACCAGACACCGTCTGCGTGGCAGCGTCAACTTTGAGCTGGTCAGTGGCCTCGCCGGGTTCGCCTTGCCTGGCAGGCCTGCGTGGTCTAACCGGTTGATCCTGGGTTAAGGGATTGACGTTGGGGGTGTCGGTGATCGGGTTGACGACTTTGCGATCGACCGGGTTTGTTTGCTGCGCGTAAGAGGCGGTGGAAGCAACACTCAGGAATGCGCTTGCAAGGACACACAGCACAAGGGGGGGAATTCCACTTGAGCGAAAAGCAACGCGCAAAAGAGAGTGAAGTCCTCCGAACAGAACGGGCGAGCGCTACTGACACCGAGTCTGCGACAAAAGCGCGCGCCATTTATTAGAGCGCAGCGATGCTAACATGAAATAGTGGGCAGTGGGCAGTGGGCTGTGTGCAGTTAAGAGTGCGTACTGAATGCTTCGTACTGACTTCCCAGTTCTGACTTCTGCTTGCCGACTTCTGCTTGCCGACTTCTGCTTTCTGCTTTCCGCCCACTGCCCACTGCCCACCGCCCACTGCTATCATGCCTCGCGTGCCTGATAGCCTTCGATTCATGATCGTCGCCGGTGAAGCCTCCGGCGACGCACACGCTGCGGCCCTGGTGAAGGCATTGCGCGAGGCCACGCCTGATAGCCAAATCGATTTTTTTGGCGCCACCGGAGCGCAAATGAGAGAGGCGGGCGTGGAATCAATTGTCAACTCCGACGATCTCGCGATCCTGGGGCTACTGGAGATTGGCAGCGCGCTGCCGAA
Organism: Pyrinomonadaceae bacterium; assembly: GCA_045403245.1. Classification (GTDB taxonomy): domain Bacteria; phylum Acidobacteriota; class Blastocatellia; order Pyrinomonadales; family Pyrinomonadaceae; genus PSRF01. Next base: position 4,093 of record JAXIOV010000065.1, read on the forward strand.
GTTTTGGGAAGCATACAAACAACTAAAACGCGCGGCGTTGGAGAGAAGACCTGATGCAGTTATTTTGGTTGACTGGCCCGACTTCAACCTTCGTCTGGCCCGAACGCTTCATCGCAGCGGTCTGAAAATCATTTACTACATCAGCCCCCAACTTTGGGCATGGCGCTCACACCGTGCGCGCAACATTCGCCGTGACGTCGACCTGTTGCTCTCAATACTTCCGTTTGAAAAAGAATGGTACGCCGAGCGCGGAATCGACCACGTTGAGTTTGTAGGCCATCCGCTCGCGGGCGAAGTTCGGGCCGGTTACGATCGCGCCGAGTTTTGCCGGCAGTCGAAGCTTGATCCCAAGCTGCCGGTAATTTCACTTCTCCCAGGCAGCCGTCGCAAGGAAGTAGAACGTATTCTGCCACCGATGCTCGAAGCAGCCGCCCTGATTTCTGTGCGCCGCCCCGACGTTCAATTCGTTGTTGTGGTCGCCCCGAGCCGTTCATCTAATGAAGTGAGACACTTTGTGCGCGAGCAGCGCGCCACGCCTCTCCCACTGCCGTCGTGTCTGCATATCGTTTCAGGTAAAACGCGCGAAGCGCTAGCGGCTTCGGACGTGGCGGCAATTGCGAGCGGCACCGCGACCTTGGAGGCAGCGTTGCTCGGTACACCAATGGTAATTGTCTACAAAGAGTCAATGATCAACTGGCACACGCTGGGAAATTTGATAACCACGGACCACTACGGGCTGGTAAACCTGGTGGCCGGCGAGCGCGTGGCCACTGAACTAATGCAGGATGATTTGAATGGCGAGCGGTTAGCTAACGAGTTGCTCTTGTTGCTTGATGAGAAGAGAAATGAGGCTATGAGAGAGCGACTAAGAAACGTAGCGCACTTACTTGGCGAGGGCGGCGCGTCGAACCGCGCTGCCGAGCAAATACTCCTGGCGCTTCAATAAGCGGTGGTGAAGATCGGGGCAGTAGCCCGACCGTTAGGGAGGGCGTCTTACCATAACTTCAGCGCCCTCCCTAACGGTCGGGCTACTGCCCCGAACCAGTGACTATTGACGGTTCACTGCCCAACCAGGAGAAACACATGCCACGCCCAACGGCCCAATTGCGCACCTCAATTATCTTTCACCTTCACGCGATACCGGAACCGGTTTCCGTATTGGTCTTTTTCGCGCCCTGTAGTTCAGTTCTTTCGAACCCTCGCGATATGAGCTGGTCGAAGACGTGTCCCCTTGTAAGGATACGGCTTAACGGGATTCGGAAATGCCTCGTTTACGAGGCTGGCCCAAAGGGCTAATAGGCCAGCCGTTTTACGGCTGGTGAGTTAGCGCTCCGAAAGATCGAGAGGCCGTTTCAACGGCCTTTACTTCCAGGTTGCCGAACGAAAGGACCGCTGAAGCGGCCTCGAGCAAAATAAACTCGGGCTCGTGAACCAGCCATAAAACGGCTGGCCTATCGGCCCCTGCGGGGCCTGCCGCCTGAAGGCGGCAGCAGGATTGGCTCGAGAACTCAAAAGGACATGAAACTGCCATCGCCCCACTTTTCACTGGCGGCCATCCGAAGAAGGCTCACTCTAATTTCTTCTTTAGTTCTTCTAACTGCTTCCTTAGTTCTTTGATCTCTTCCCGCATTTCCGGCAGATGTCCCAGGTGCGCGTTGAGCCGCTTATATTCATCGAGCGGCTGAATCGGGATTCCCCACCAAACGCCGGGCCGCACAATCTTGCCGGGCAGAATTCCTGCCTTGGAACCGATCACGGCGCCGCTGCGCACGCGTATGTGATCGCCGAATCCGACCTGTCCGCCAATCACCACGTCGTCTTCGATCACGACGCTGCCGCTGATTCCGGTTTGGGCGGCAATGACGACGCGTTCGCCGATGTCGCAGTTGTGTCCGACGTGCACCATGTTATCGAGTTTGGTACCGCGGCCAATTCGTGTTTGTCCTAGTGCTGCCCGATCCACACATGTATGTGCGCCGAGCTCGACATCGCTTTCGATCACGACCGTCCCTCGTTGCGGAAACTTGTGATAGCCCATGTCGTGGCGAACGTAACCAAAGCCGTCAGCGCCGATACAAACTCCCGCGTGAAGAATCACGCGGTCGCCAATGGTGACGTCGTCGTAAAGCACCACACCCGGATGAAGGACGCAATCGGCTCCCACCCTGACGTGGTCGCCAATTACCGCTCCGGCTTCAATCCTGGTGCCGCCACCAATCTGAGTTCCCTCCCCAATTGAAACGTGCGGGCCGATGAAAGCAGTCAAACCGACGTCTGCACTTTGGGCGATCACTGCGGTCGGATGAGCAACTGGTTCACGACGTTTTGCGGGATGAAGGATTTCCGCGATGAGGGCAAACGCAAGCTTCGGTTTGGGCACTTCAATCCATGCAGCTCCGGCTTTCCCCTCCACGCTATCGACTGAAGCAGCAAACTCCTTTGGGACTATCAGGCAAGACGCCTGACTCTCCTTGCCTGCGGCAAAGAATTTCCCGTCGTCGACATAGCCAATCTCGCCTTTGCTTGCAGTGACCAAGTCGGCGACGCCGCTTATTTCTACATTGCCATCACCAACCAGCCGGCCACCGACTCGTTCGGCAAGCTCGGAAGCAGTCAAAGTAATGGTATCGGTCATAAGTTTTTAGGAGGCTGATAGTACACTTTTCCTCATCCAGGAGTGAATTGCGGGCAGTTTTTGCCGTGGTGCAGACATTGACCGGAACACACTGCAAACCGCTGGATTCCGAAGAAAACCGCCGAAATTGCGCGGTTGGCGTCCGGCTTTTTGCCTTGCCTTGCAACCACTTACCCTCTATCATGACTGGGCCGAACTAGACCAAGGGCTTAGCGGTGTTTAATTATTTGGATGACAGTACGCTTTTATGGACATGAGGTCCTGCCGAGCAGGGCGTTGAGGAGATAAGTTAATTGTTTAGTGATCAATTTCGCAGAGGTGAATCAGAGAAGCGTAAACTGACGGGGGCCAAAAGCTCCAAATTGCTCTCCAATCTTTCCGACGTCGCCTGGAAAGCTTTTCAAACAGTCAACAAGCGGCTTCCCGAAGGGGAAGCCATCCGTCCCACCTGGGCGCCCGGGCCACTCCTGAAATCCTACGAACGCACGGCACCACCCCTCGGCTTTCCGCGAGAGACTGACAGTCTCTGCCCAACCTGCGTTAAGGAAGTTCGCAACGCTGTCATTTCAGGCGAGACGCCGCTCGAAATGTTGATGTACGAACATCCCGGCGAGATCAAGGCGCAGATTCTTCAGGAAGGCGATCAGGTCGTCATGCGCAAGACGTGCCCGAAGCACGGCGAGTTTGTAGATGTGATGGCTACGGACCCTGCGTTCCTCGAGCGCATTGAGTCACTCTTCTTTGGTCGCGACTTCCGCGCCGCCGAAGATGCCGCGATCCATCGTCACGGTACCTCCAACATCAAATTTGGTCGTGGCGCAGTCTTGACTGTCGACCTTACCAACCGTTGCAACATGATGTGCAATCCATGCTTCATGGATGCAAATCAGGTTGGCTATGTCCACGAACCTACGTTTGAAGATACAAAGGCGATTCTTGACCGCGCGGTTTCTTTCAAACCAAAACGCCAGATCATCATTCTCTTCTCCGGCGGCGAGCCTACGCTTTCCCCTTACTACCTGGAAGCGGTGGCCTACGCGAAGAAGATTGGTTTCTATCGAATTCTCGCCGCGACAAACGGCATTCGTTTTGCCGAAGATATTGAATTCTGCAAAGCCGCAAAGGCTGCAGGGCAGCACGGGGTTTATCTACAGTTTGACGGTGTCAGTGAAGAGAAAAATAAGCACCGAGGCGTTGGTAACCTGTTTGATGTGAAACAACAGGCGATTGAAAACCTCGCCAGCGTGGGCATCAAAGTCACCCTGGTGACGACGATCGTCAACACCATCAACAACGATGGGATCGGCGCGATTGTCGATTTTGCCGCGAAGAACATCGACAAGGTCCAGACGATTGCGTTCCAGCCTGTTTCCTTCACCGGTCGGGATGAGGACGTTTCCGACGAGATGCGAATCAGGCAGCGCTACACGCTGGCCGGCATGACACATGATTTGAAGGACCAGCTGCGCGGACAACTTCAACCTTTACGTGATTGGTATCCGCTGTCGTCCTACTCGGCTTTCACCAGCGTGATGGACATGCTTCAGGGCGCCGACGCGCCGTGGGGTTGGTCGTCGTGCAATTGCCATCCAAACTGCGGCATCTTCACGCTGATGGTGGTCAACCGGACCACGGGCGAGTTTAAGTCTCTGTTTGAGTTTTTCGATTACGAACAGTTTATGAAAGACGTCGCCGTCATTACCGACACTGCGCGCGGCAAGAAACTTTCGTACGCCCAACTCGGAATGGCCATCCTGCGAAACTTCAACGCTGAACAGGCGCCCGAAGGGTTTCCCATTTCACAGATTCTGAATCTCTTCAAACCCTCATCGACGAACTCAAATTCAGATCGCAACGACCGGATGAAAGCTGAGACGGCCGCCGATCCGAATGACATCTGGCGCGTCTTGTGCGTTGAAGGCATGTGGTTTCAGGATCTGTTCAATTACGACTTCCGCCGCACCGAAATGTGCGTGATCCCCTACGGAACGCAGGAAGGTGAGATTTCATTCTGCGCCTATAACACCGGAGTGGGCTGGCGGCAGATTATCGAAAACATGCACAAGACCGCGAACCTCGCCGACTGGTACAAGGACAACGAACGACATGCGGTTTACGCCGCAGGTCATAGTGTTCCGGGAATCTCCAAAAAGCATTCGCTGAGCTTGCCGATCGTTCAGGCAGTGCTCGCGGATGACGCGGAAGAAACACCAGTTGTAGTTTCACCTTACTTGGTTCCGGATCACGAAGAAGAATCACTTACAGTTTGAGATTTCCTGACGCCAACTTCCCTGATCTGCGTCTTCCCCGCGCTTGTTGCAAGAAGTTCGCACCCTGCGCCTAATTTCCGCACAATCCCACCAGGAGAACTTAATGACACGCTTTAGCTCCAAATCCCCCATTTTTAAGCTGACCCTGATTATCATGGTCACATTAATCGCGGCCCAGCTCACTATCCATCCTCTCGGCGCTGCTACCTTTCAAGAAGCGGCTCCCCAGACAACCGAGGTTGTGATTCCGGACGGAACTGAATTTACGGTCGTTACAACCGACGAAATATCCAGCAAGACAGCCACTGAAGGTGATCCGATAAGTTTCAAGGTGGATGAAGATGTGAAAATCAATGGACATATCGTGATCGCGACGGGCTCGCTCGTAAAGGGTACCGTTGCCAGCGCCAAGAAGTCGGGATTTTTTGGCCGTGGCGGAAACTTGGGTATCAGAATTGAATCAGCCATGACTGTGGATAGTCAGAAGCTGAAACTTCGATCTGCGAAGGGCAAAGAGGGCGGTGACAAAACCGGCACCACGGTAGCGTTGGTGGTTCTGTTTGGTCCGCTCGGGTTTCTGAAGAAAGGGAAACAAGCGATCATCAAACCCGGCACACAAATCAAAGTGTTCACCGACGAAGAGAAAAAGGTCCAGGTCAAGAGTTAGCACTCCTGGTTTGATTTCATACAAGGAAATGCGTGGCAGTCGGCTGTCACGCATTTTTCTTTGGACTGACAGCTGTTACTGACCTCATGAAAGCACAAAGAGCCTTGCGTCGCGGAGCGACAGGCCGACGTTAGCCCGGCCTTTCAAAGGCCGGGGCAAAGTTCCAATTGACCCCTAGTCGCGTCAGCGACGATCGAACTAACCCCACACATATCGCTCGTCATACTCGATCTCATTGGCACGCAGGAATTCGAGGTATGCAAAGAATCTTGCGTCGCGTAGCGACAGGCCGAAGTTAGCCCAGCCTTTCAAGGCTGGGATCGATCATGAGATACCTGACATCGTCGCGTTAGCGACGATTGAAATAGTTTGCAACGGAGGTTTCTCATGGCGAACACCTATACTTCACTCCAGTA
>JAXIOV010000030.1:0-17193 GCA_045403245.1 Pyrinomonadaceae bacterium
GATCCAGCGTCGGCGCTGCCGGTTTCAGTTTCGTCAGTCCATAGGTGATTCCCGTGACTGCCACCAGCCCCACGAACACCAGCACCCCCGTGCGGATCCGCTTCTTGAGTTTTGATTTGGCCGGTCGCTTTATATCCATAAGTAAATAAGGGGTATTTGACCTCTACCGGATGCCTCAACTACGAAAGCCAGGGTTCCAACCGCAATTTTTCGCAACCCCAGGAATCAAGGCGTATGCCAACGCTCCCGGTCCAATTGGTTTTTGTCACGAGCAAGGGGGAAAGACACTGATTTCAGGGGGAATTACGACAGGTAATCTTTTAAAGGAGAGTTTGACGGTAAGCAGATTCTCGGCTAACTCTGGTGGAAGCGTTTCACTTTCGGGATACGCGAATCCCATTTCTGAAAACATCCAACCGTGAAAAATACGAAAGACCGCATGAATATGCGGTCTTTTGAAGCTCCGGCGGTGACGAAGAAGTGTTGTTCAAGACTGATAAAACACGCGTGCAATAAAAGATGGTCAAGTCTGGTAGTGCGCAGTTGGGAAGGTGGGCAAGCGGAGCGCGCCTCCGCTCAAGACTCGCACGATTCAATTGCACTGCCGATTCAATCTTAGAGAGATCATGTTTGAGGTGCTTTTGGATTTGAATGAGCTCGCGGCAAAGTTTGTATCACTACAGTCTCAAGCTATGGTTGATTGGCTGGTCAGCTTGAGCGGGGCGCGCTTCGCTTTGCCCACTTTCTAACTGCGAATTACCAGAGTTGACCGTTCTTTTTGATAGCTGAGTGTACTAATGCCATGATTCAAATTCCTGGATAATTTTCCAAATGTCTCAATTCAACGGGTTTGCATTTGACTCAAATCGCCCAATAATCGCCTGCTTTTTAGAAAATACTGTTGGCATGAACCTTGCGAAGCTGGATGTTTCCCCTCGTGGTTTTGTCGTTGAGTTCCTCGCGATTCCCCCCTGGCAACCTCGCTGTAGCTGTACACGTTTCTTTTGAAATCGAATCTCTTTCAAAACCATCAACCAGACTCCGAGGTTGGCGCTGTTTTGATAGCCAACGAGTCTCCTTTCTTTCAGGAGGTCATAAATGAAAAAGATCAGTGCAATTGCGGTACTAGTCATTTGCATGGGAGCGGTAGCCCTGGGTTTTGGCGACGGCTTTAAGAACATCAAGGAGTTTTTGATTGGATATGAGGAGGTTCCATCCGTCTCAACTACCGGAAACGGCGGGTTTCAAGCCCGGATCAACCCAGACGAGACGGAGATTGCCTATACGCTGAGCTATGCGGACCTGGAAGGCGCCGTTCAGCAAGCGCATATTCACTTGGGTCAAACGGGCGTCACCGGCGGCATAACTGTATTTCTCTGCTCGAATCTTGGTAATGGCCCGGCGGGGACTCAGCCTTGCCCTGCTCCTCCGGCAACCATCACGGGAACGATCACTGCGGCCGACGTAAGCCCGAATATCCCGGCTACCCAAGGGGCGAGAAATCAAGGACTCGGCACCGGAGAGTTTGACGAGTTGTTGGCAGCAATACGGGCCGGCGCAACCTATGTGAACGTGCACAGTACAACATGGCCCGGCGGAGAAATCAGGAGCCAGATTCATCACGACCACGGCAAATAAACCTTCTACCGTTTGGCCGTGCCCGAATCAGTTCCGGCTTAACCTGCGGATGCTTTGCGTTTCTTGCGTCAAAACGGGACCCTATCCACAAGGAGCACAAAGCACTCGCGCAGTGTTCACCTTGGTGGTGATGTTATGAAGCAAGGTTGGAAACACCGCTGGGTGGTTACGGGCCTGTTGAAATCACGAGCCAGCTTGTCGCCTTCAGGCGGCAGCCCCGTGGGCCTATAGGCCAGCCGTTTTAAGGCTGGTTCACTGCCGCGTAGTTTTTGTCGAGGCCGCTTCAGCGGCCTTTTCGGATTGCGGCTCGGAGCAAGGCCGTTGAAACGGCCTCCCAATCATTCCTGGCGGCAGCTAACCAGCCGTAAAACGACTGGCCTATTCGCCCTTTTGGGCCAGTCTCGTAAACGAGGCATTTCGAATTTCACGAACAACTCTGTGTTGACCGCAACACACAATTACACCACTACCTGGCGATCGGGTAGCTCGCAGTCAGGATGCCCCTTCTGACTATCACTCGACGGATCGGCCTCGATCAGTTTCGGAGTTTCCCCGTTGCCGTCACGTCGCGAACGCTTCTTCCGGCGTGTTTGCACGTCTTCCACCCGACCGTTCATCGTTGCCAGCGCCGCGAGAACCAGAAACAGCAGCGCGTTTGAAGTGGTGTGCAGCGTAAAGTCGAAGAAGCTATGAACCAGAACCGCAAAACAACCCGCCAGGGCGCCAGTCGCAACGCCCCGGCGGAAGTCATCGCGCGACTCGCGCCGCATGAAGCCCCATCGAAACAGGGCCACCACAAAAAAGAGTCCGAGCAGGGCGCCTACCACTCCGCCATCTGACAATACCTGCAAATAATCGTTGTGCGCCTGCTCGAGGCGATACGCGCCATTGCGGGAGTCGTAGCCGGTATAGACCACGCCAAATGATCCTAATCCGGTGCCGACGAAGGGATGGTGAGAGATGATGTCGACCGTAACAGCCCAGAAATGCGCTCGACCCGTGGTGGGATCGTCCGTGTTCACCGAACCAACAAAGCGAGTTAACGCCTCTTCGCCACCGAAAAACACCACGCCGCCGAACATGGCCACTACCAACGCCAGGGCGAGGCCTGCTTTGGTGGCCGCGCTTTTGATCCGCGGCTCTCTCTTAGACGAGCGCCTTTTGTGACGACGCTGGAACCCCATGGTTGCAACGAGGAAAAGAATCTCTGCGATCAGGCTGACGATGCCGCCACGAGAACCGGTCATTATCAAAGCCAGGCCCATCAACATTGCCGCAAACAAATAAATAAATCGCTTTTCCCGCTCCACCCCTCCAGTGAAGATCAAACCGAGCGGAAGAGCCAGGGCCAGCTCCATGTAACCCGCAAAGTGATGCCGGTTGATGAATGGTCCGAAGTGGGTGCTCTGGGGCATGTCACGCACCCAGAAAACTTTGTTAGGACTCGTGAACGACTGGGTAAGACCAAATATCGCCAGAAAGAATCCGAACATGATGATCGTTCTGACGAGCAAGCGGAGACGCTTCGGAGTGTCGACGAAGATCAGGGTGGCGGCAAAGTAAAGAAACAACGCCACTACCTGAATCAGCACGAGTCGCGTCGCGTATGGATCAAACGAAAGGCTTTTGACCAGCGGAAGCGAACCAGCGCCGACATTATTGAAGCTTCTTAACGGAAGAAGCTGAAACAAACCGAGCGCAACCATTCCCAGCAGCGGCAGCTGCAGAACACTTCGGCTGAGGCGAACCGAGCCCAGCGTCCAGCTATCTACTACCCACAAGCTCACCAGCGACGCGGCGCCTAAAAAGAAAAGGGCCAGCGCCCAATAATGCACCGTGCCATAGACCAGCGCTGACAGCATGATCGCGGTACAGATGATCAGAAAGGCAAACCTGCTCGCCAGGGTATGCCTGATGCGATAGGTAATGAACCCCGCCGGTTTTGCCGGCAGGCCGCCGGTCTCCTGAACCGCGAGGGCGTTATTTTCTGGGCTTAAGATCGAAGTCGTCATACCAAACGGTACCGAAGATCGGGCAAATCTGACTTTCCGGACACGAAGCACGCATTACTTTGACGCGAATGCCTGAGGTATTCGCCCCGGTTTTGACCTGCAGCGAAACTCGTTGCCAGTTGCTATTACCCGCGGGCGCGGCTGTTGAGCCAGCCAAAACTAATCCATCGCCTGCGTCTATGATTTCAATAGACGGCGTGGCTGCACTCTCAAGTCGCTCCGTTTTCACATAACATTCAAACTCGTATTCGGTATTGGGGTTTACCGGCACCAGCTGGGCAACATCGACCGCGTCGAGGTGTGAACGCACCTGAAACAGGATACGCAAGCTTCGGTTGCCTGAGTGCCCTGAATTCGGATCTATTCCGATTTGTACCTGAGGCACTTGCTGCACCTGCCACCCAAAGACGGCGTTCGGTCCGTGCGCGATGTTGTCTTCAAATCCGGCGTCAACAATGTGGCCCGGCTGCGCGTGGTAATTAGGACCGGGGGCAACGTCATTCCAAACTGCGACGGCGTCATGAAAACGCCGCGCACCGATGAGGCTGGCCAGGATGTCCGATGTGACCGCACGAGTGGATCGCTTTTCTGTCTCCGTCAGGCTGTTCCACACTCGCAATCCTTCATCAAACTTTCCGCGGGCCATCAGGTAACGCGAAAACGCGGCCCGGGCCCCCGGCGTGTTGCCTATTGAGGCGGTCAATTCTTCAAAGTTGTCCCTGTTTAGTTGCCAGGCAAGATTGAAGAGCTGCGGCTGAAATTCCTCGTTTGCTTCGCTTGCGACTCGCAACTCCGCAAACCCCTCCGCATAACGGTCTGTGCGCAGCAACAGATTACCCAGATACCAATGCGGCAGGGCATACGATGGAGCCAGCCGCACGGATTCACGCATCGCCTTTTCCGCCCGATCTATGGTTCCCGCCTGCTCGAGAGCTTTGCCAAAATGCATCCAGTAACGATAGTCGTTGGGAGACAACGCAGCTGCTTTCTCGTATTCGGAGACTGCTCGACTAATCTGGTCGGGAGGAAACTCAGTCTCCATGAGGTAGGCCAAACGCCAATGAACGAGAGGATCTGAAGGAGCCAGGGCAACTGACATCTCGGCCATTTGCAGCCGGTTTTCTTCAGGTTGAAAGTATTCAGCGACGGTATTTCCCACATACCATCGCACCACAAACCATGACGCCAAAAGTGCCAGCACAAGCGTGAAGCTCATCACTACCTTCGCCGGCATGGTGGCCTTGAACTGAATTACTTGATCGGGCATGTCTACAAATCACTTGGGAATTAGCCGCGGATGAACGCGGGTGAACGCGAATCTGAAATAGGAAAACGAAACGGAGAAACTCATCCGTATCAGAAAAAACGATTACTCAACCGGCTATTCCTTGCTCTCTTAGATTCGCGTTCATCCGCGTTAACCCGCGGCTTCCAAACTCTTACAACCGCTCCATCACAGCTCAGTCAAGTCTTCAATCGTAATTCGCATCCGCTTGACCGTGATCTCCTGACTTCGACAGAAGTCTCTAATCTCCTTCAGTCGCGCTTCGGGCATCCGGGCGCTGGAAATCAGTAGCTCGTCAATGCTGTGCTGTTTGCAAACCGCCTTGAGGTCGCCATTGCCGCCATAAACTTTGAGCCCGTGAATCACCTTGCCGCTCTTCGCGGGATCGTCATCCATAAAACCTACGGGCGACAGTTTTAGCGAACGGTTGTTTTGCAACTCTCGCAGCAGCAACTCGCCGCCATCGCCGGCGCCGTAAATCAGCACTCGACGCCCTTCAACCACTTTTGATCCCGGCAGCACTTGCCGGAACAGTCGAAAGGCCATGCGGCTGCCGGCGAGGAACATAAACATCAGGATCCCGTCAATGATAAAAATTGTTCGCGAGAACCCTTCAAACCGAAAAGCGAACAGGATCACCAGTACACTCAAGACCGAGCTAAGAATGACCGCCTTCGCAAAGACGATGAGATCGTCAAGACTGGTATAGCGCCAAATGCCGCGGTAAACACCCATCAGGAGAAACGATGCCATTTTTACAAATACCAGCACCGGCAGCGTGCGCAGGAAGAGTGTCCAGGCCGTGCTGCCGGAGAGCGCTCCAAACTTGAACGCGTAAGCGCACCAGTAGGCCAGCAGAATCAGGATTACATCCATCAGGACTTCGAAAATGCGGCGTTTGTAGGAAAGGTCGATCAGAAATGCGTATGGCGAATTGTCCCGCGCGGCCAGGGCTTCCTCGGTCTCGTCGTAAACCTTGACGCCCGCCAGGTAAACACCCAGCAGCGTCAACAGAATTGTGAACCCCGCAATCGCGGCCAAACTCACATCGAGTTTCACCTGTTGGACCAGCAGCGCGAGGATGCCGGAAAGCGCGGCGAAACCGTAGAGCATCCAGACAGCATATTGCTCCGACATTCCTAGCGCGACGAGGCGATGCGAAGTATGGTCGCGTCCACCTTGCGACGCTGCTCGTCCGGAAACTTTTCTCAATATCGTGACGAAGGTCGTGTCAAAAATTGGTATGAACAAAACGAGAATTGGAACAGCCAGGACTGGCAGTAAACTTCTCGAACGTCCACCAGACACGTTTACCAATGCCGCGCTTGCCAGGAAGAACCCGATAAACATCGAACCGCAATCACCCATGAAGATGGACGCAGGGCTGGAGTTGTAAATCAGAAAGCCGAGCAGCGCGCCGGCGAAAGTGAGCAGCAAGAGCGCTTCATTTAGTTGGCCCGTGGTGAGAAAGCTCAGCGCCAGAAAACCGGAGGCAATGATCGCGATGCCGGTGGCGAGGCCATCCATGTTGTCGAGCAGGTTCACGGCATTCGTGATGCCGATCAACCAGAAGATAGTCAACGCCACGTTGAGCGCAGAGTAGCTGGTCCAGGGCAGAGTCAGGCCGTAATAGATAACAAAGGCTGAGCCCATCACCTGTCCGATCAGTTTTTGGTAAGGCTTGGTATGCAGGAAATCGTCGACCAGGCCAACCAGAAACAGGAAGGTGCTTGCGCCGACGACGACATCCAGCGGTGATCCCGGAAAGCGGCCCCAACCCAGCGTGTTCGGCCGGATGAGCCCGAAGTAAACGACCACCATCGCCAACCAGATCGCGACGCCGCCGAGCATGGCGGTAGGTTTCTTGTGCCAGCGGTCAGTCTTGGGTTTGGCCACCATGCCAATGGCCCGCGCGAATTTGCGCACCAGCGGCGTCAACCCAAGCGCCAGGATTACGGACGCGGCCACAGTCAGGAGATTGAGCGAGTTAAAAGGCATCACTGAACGCGAGATTTAGACCCTTGACCGATTGGATAGTGTACAAGGAAAGCTAATAGATAGCGGGTATCAACGCAAGTGGTGACAAGGTTTGTGATCACAGTTGGGGGTATTCCAGGTTCGATCAGGGTTGTTCCCAGACAAAGGCAATCACAAAATTTCTTGCCGTAGGACTTGAGTCGGGCTCTCACTTAGGATAGCTACTCGATATTCTCCCTTGCGAAAGACAACGGTGCTGTCGTTCAGGTAGGAAGGACTCCCCCGACGCGTTTCTTTCGAATATGGCGCACTCCGCCGCTTGGTTATCAATGGCCTGGGTCAAGACAGTAAAAAGCCCAGCGCATTGCCGGGCTTTCATATCACACATTGTTGGCCCCATAAGCTGATCAGGTCAATGTTCTCTTAGGCAACATGAAACAAACAATCAGCATTAAGTTAGATTTCAATTACCAACGAATCACCGAACGTAGGTGAAAGGCTTGACACCGCTATTGATTCTAATCTTCGTTAGACTTTCCTCGCTGTCTTCTCTTATCGGACCCTGTTTCATGTCATCGACTACATCACTTATGGCAGAGACCACATCTACACGCCCTCGAAGATGGCCCATCCCTGACATCACTTCGAATATGCGAATGAGGTCCTCTTGATCCATCTCGTTCTTTGTGGTCTTCAGTCTCCCAATCAGAACAGGAATCGCCGTCTCTCCGCGATCTGCGATCTCATATGCCAATTGGAGATCCGGCGGTTCCTGCTTCATGGCACAGAGATACATGTCAATCTGTTTCTCAGTTGGGTGTTTCCGAGACTCAATCTGGCGGTCCGTAGGCGAAAGAGCTAGAAACGCTTCGCACTCAGGCGGGAGCCTGCTGCACGAGCTCAACAACCACACGCTGCCTAAGAGAAATCCGACAACCCAAATTTGCCTTAACGTGCTGGCGGACAAGGAGCCCAAAGGAATCTCGGGCCGTAGGGGGTCAGGCTTGCGATTCTTGCGATTCTCCATCGTTGCCGCTTCGGTAAAGATTGATGATCGCAGCTGCGAGTGCACGCGTTGTGGCATTCTTCTCCACCTTATGTCTGATAGCATCACATTGTCGACTAAAGGTGGAAGGGCTCAGGCCCGTCATCTCCGTCAACACTCTCCGGCCGGCTTTGCACAAAAAGTGCTTAATCGCGCGGCCGGATCTGCGCGAAAGTAATGAATTGCGGCTTGCCGCCGCACAGTGCGGAATGGCTCTGCCTTTCCGAGAACGACGTCCTCGCACTATTTTTCCTGAGGCTGAGCCTCAGGAAAAACATCAGGGGAAAGTCAGCGGAAAGCCTCCGCACTGTGCGGCGGCAAGCCGCAACTCGTCGTTTTGCCGTAAATGCATTTCATCAGGTTAAGCGCTTTTTGAAAAGAGGACCGTAGGGGTCAGGCGTGCGATTCTTGCGATTCTCAAAGCTGGTAAAGATTGAATGATCGCAGGTGCGAGTTCACGCGTTGTGGCATTCTTCTCCACCTTATTTCTGATGGCATCAAGTCGTCGCCAACGAGAGAAATTTCTCAAAATCATCAGCTGAGTTGAAAATCTGCCGACGATTATTGCCCCGAGTGATTACGTGATACAGACCACCTGCGACTTCAGTTCGAGCTTTTCTGGGCATGTGTGGGGCATGCTCATCCGCGCTAAAGGGTGGCATCAAACCATCCTTCAGAGGCAAACATCCAATGCCATATTTGGGCGTTTTATTCGGCGGACTGATGATTCGCCGTTATGCTTCTGGAAGCGAGAGAGTGGGAATCGCAAGAATCGCAAGCCTGACCCCTTTTTATTGTTCCCGCAAGCGATGATTTAGAAAGCGTGGTCATGTCATTCTCCTAGCTACAGCAAGGCTTCGTCGTAAGCTAATGTTGACACAGTATTGCATCTATCTTTTTCTGCAGGTCTTCATTGCTTATTGAGCCGCGAATCGCGCTCTTCATGAGATTTTCGATTTCTATTCCTGCCAAGTCTCCTCGAACCTCCGCCGCACCCAACGCAATATTACGGTATGGTGAAAGACAGTCGCCTAAGCCATCGGCGGCAAATACCCGGTAGAGGTAAGCGCTTCCAGCGCGAGATCCGTTTTGCGGCACGTTCGTACGCTTGACCGAAGCACCTAATTGGGTGCTAACCCAAGATGCGAAGTAGCATGATGATCAGACATAACAGAAGAAATACAAGTGCGGAGTAAAGCAGGGACTCGGGTGCCGTCTTATTAAGGATTAGCCAGTTCAAGACGAACGCGCCGATCCCCACCCCCAACGCCTGGTAGAGGATCATCTTGCGGAATCCTTGTTTGGTCCGGAGAAAGTCACCGACAGACTGAAAGGTTCTTTTTTTCATTCTCTCGTAATTCACCACCTCACCAAGGAGTCGAAAAGAAAAGTCGCAGTGTGCTGTGATCGGCTTGTGGAGTCTTGGCTGCGCAATCCTTTATTGCTTGGTCCTTTTTTTCATGGTTGACACCGCTTTCACGAAACCCGTCTAAGACCATTTGGCCCGTGAAGGCTGATGCGATTATGGAAGTCGCGTTTATCACCTGTCCTAACCTATACCTTGAGGAATAAGCTAAGACTCTGAATCCAACGCGGGGGAACTTGAGGGAGGCCTGTATCACCTGATCACTCGTTGACGGGGGAATCAACTGGCAAGTTCAGTTCTCGGCCAAGGCGCTGGAATTGGTACGGATGACGTTTGCGTCTCCCAACGAAGGATGGGTAATCGGCAATGAATAATCTGGGTGTAATGCGGCCCAACCTGATTCAAGTAACAATCAACATTACGTACCGGAACGGCGACAGGAGGACGATGCAATTTGTGACCACGTCGAATGTGATAAACTCCGGCTTCGATTCGCGGTGGTCAAACTTCTTCGATGTGTCGACGTTATTGTAAAGCTATTTCTGAGACACTACACTAGTGTGTGGCTCTAGTCCTGTCCGCCCTGACGGGATGTCGATGCATTTGACCTGGCAGCGATTCTTACCTCCGCCTACCAGGAGTAACAATATCGACGTCTCTTGGGTCTACTGTGGGAAATGGAGTGGGAGGACATACTCCCTCAGACACAACATAGAGTACTAAGTCAGGCTTTTCACGATAACCTCCATCTATCACCTTGATGCGGTCATCCGGAAAGTGCCGAACAGCGATCAAATACTGTTTGGCACGATCGGCTCGCTTCCTGGCTTCGCCAGGGCGAGCGCGCTTTCCACCGTAAGCAATGAGGTAGGCTGTTGCCTTTCTATCTAAGAGTGCGAGGAAAAAATTGTCGAGGAAAAATTTTTGTTGTTCAAAGCTCATGTTGCCCAAGTAATCGAATTCGTTTGGAATGTACTCACAATTTGTATTGTTTGCCTTAGGTAACGTTGGACACTCCAAATGTGAATCAACTGCCGCTGCAAAGTAATTGATGCTTCTTACCTCATTCTCAACCACCGTCAACGCCTCACCCTCGCGAGCATTGACGTATCGTGTCTCCGATGTATGTCCACCACTGAACTTTTTGTACCTGCTTTGGTCGATGCTGAGTTGGGACAGTGGGGAGCCTGGGTTTGGAGTGACGAAGATTTCGGTCACGGTATTACGGGCAACACGCCATTGGCTGTATTTTTCACCGATGCCGCAAGGTCGACCCTTCGCGTAATAAATTAATACCGTTTCGTTTGGTGTTTTGTAGACCACGGAATACGCATTGATCTGTTCGGTTGGTGGACCTAAGAGTTGTTCAACTTGGGAACGTGTGGAGTGCAACGGCACAATGCCGCGCCAATCCTTTGCCTCGGCGGTGGCTCCATAGAGGATTATCAAAAAGAACCCGATAGCCTTAGGTTTGATTCTCATAGTCCTTGCAAAAAGCCTCTTATTTAAACGGGTACGCGCAATGTTTCTGGAGCACGGTATCAAAATTCCCGCTCCACGACAAAACGTCATCTTTTTCGTATTTTGGTGCAGTTGTCCCATCCACCTTGTGACCGGCTCGTGCCAGCTGTTCATCGGAATAATGACCTAGCTTTGCGAGATGTAGAGTTTCATGGAGAGCCATATATACATAACGAGCTTGAGCTAAGGCCGCCTCTGCAGGTCTAGCAGAGCGGCCAATCGTCCTATATGGAGTCATATGAACAGTTCCTGGGCCCGCACTAGGATTTTCTGGCAACGCGGGGTTCGAAAATTCTCCAAAAAAGAGATCTCCACCTACCGTGCCTCCGTTTGATGCCACATTATCTAACTGATACCCACCTGCATCCTGAATCCTGCCGAAAGCGTCCCAAAAACTGGTTGCATGTGGCTTACCGTTACCAAAAAGTGAGTTCGCCATATCAATGAGCTTTTGCACAAAAACACCGCAATCTCCTTTTAGAATATTCTCTAGTCCTTTTTGTAGATTTCCGAGAGGCACGATTTGAATCCCTGTGTTCTGCGGGGCATGAGCGTACCGGCGTTGAGCTGCTTCGGTTGCAAACCCTGCGAATATTGATCCTATGAGCGCGTTGTCGAGGCCGCCGCTCAAACCTGCGTTCCAAGCGCCGGCGGCTGCTACCGCGGCGCCGCCCGTGAATGTGTGATTGAAGCCGGAGTTTATCACGTTCGACGTGGTCACAAATTGCATCGTCCTCCTGTCGCCGTTCCGGTACGTAATGTTGATTGTTACTTGAATCAGGTTGGGCCGCATTACACCCAGATTATTCATTGCCGACGCATTGTCATGACAGGAGGCGGCCACGCCTTGGGCGCTGCACCCGCTCGACACATCGAAGAAGTTTGACCACCGCGAATCGAACATGCCGCCAACCTGCCCTGCGCCAAGGTCGCCTGCGTTCTGAACCTCCGGTGGCGGCGTGTATTCCAAGGGCACGTTCGCGCCCAGAGGATCTAATTCTGTGCGCGTGACGGAACTTGAATTGTGCTGCGCTTCGTATTCGCTCGTGTCCGCAGGACTGCCATACTTCCAGGCCAGATAACCGGATTGGCCGGTCACCTGCTTTGCCAGCAACTCACCGGCAGGTGAATACACATAGCCGACCTTCTTCTGCCCGCTGCTGTCGAGCTCTTCGATAATCGCGTCATTGACCACGCTCGATCTCAAGTAATAAGTTGCTTGACCAAAGGTCACTTCCTCAAGCTTTCGGCCCTGGCCGTCATAAGCCGACGCCTGCGTGACCGTGATGTAGTGAGTCACCAACCACTGTTGCCCGGTCATCAGGGTCATTTGTCCGGCAGCATCAAACTGGTACGTGCGGCTGCCAATCATGGTGTTATTTCCATTTGCGTCATAGCCCCAATCGCTGCGCCGGTTGTTCGTGTAGCTCCCGCCGTCAGACATTTCATCCACACCCCAGCTTACGGTCGAGCGCGAATTCAGGTTATTGAAAACGTCGTAACCGAACCCTTCATTGTAGGGCGTCGCTCCTGAATCGCCGCGCGCTTGCCCGCCCGTCGTTGCCTGGTTAACTCTCGCGACGTGATCGTAAGCGTAAGAGCGATCAAAGTTCGAGTCCGTGAGGTTGTGGACGAAGCTCGTTCGGCCATCATTGT
This sequence comes from Pyrinomonadaceae bacterium, assembly GCA_045403245.1. GTDB lineage: Bacteria > Acidobacteriota > Blastocatellia > Pyrinomonadales > Pyrinomonadaceae > PSRF01. Next base: position 12,501 of record JAXIOV010000030.1, read on the forward strand.
AATAATCATAACTCTGGCTGACGATGTTGCCGCTCACTTCATAATGCGAAGGCTGTAGCCTGGAGTTGTAGAGCCACGACGATGTCCGGTTCGCGCCGTCCGTCACCGCCTTCAATCCGCCCCACGCTCGGTATTGAAAATTCGAACCGTAGTTCGACACACCCATGAAAAGATTGTCCGCACCTGTGACTGAGTTCAGTCTTCCCGCCGAATCAAAGCCGTAATTAATCGTCATTCCCGTCGCGTCGGTAATTTTCTTCAATTCACCCGCCAAGTTGTAATCATAAGCCAGCGTGAACGTGCCGACGCCATTGAACGTGCGCGTTTCGCTCGTCATTCGCGAAAGCGTGTCGTAGCTGTAGCTCTGAACACCGAGACCGTCAGTCATGGAAGTTCTGTTACCCCCCGCATCATAGGCGAACGTGACGTTTGGCGTTGCCGGAATGTTCGAGCCTTGCGGCACCGCGTATGTGATGCCAGTAACGAGATGCCGGTTGTTGTAGCCGTAAGTCGCGCTCGCGCCGCGGGCGTCCGTCACTGACTGGAACGTGTCGTCAGCGTTGTAAGTATAAAGCGTCGCTGTACCTGTCTCTTGCTCGGGCACATGTTTACTCTGCAAGCGACCATAGCCGTCGTAGGTCATAGTCGTTTCTTGATAGACGCCGCTAAATTCGCCGCCCTGATACTGACTGGCCTGCGTTACTTGATTGCGCGCGTTGTAGCTGTTCACAGTGGTGGAATAGGGACTGCCGCCTTGCCAGCTCAGATTTTCGGTCTTGACAGTGCGACCGAGTACGTCTGAGTAGATTTTCTTCTGGCGGCGCTTGAATACTCCGGCGTCCATGGTTCCTTCATCCGTTAGCGTCACCACTTCGCCACCGGCGCAGCCGCAGCCCGTGTAGCTCACTTCTTTGGTAGTCGTGTCATTTGGATTGCCTGTGATGCTGGGATTGGTGGTTACTAGCGGCCGTCCCTTCCAATCGTAAGTCTGCTGCGTGTAGAGCCAGCCGGCGGAGGCGTCATCGCCCGTGGCGACCCACTGGGTTGGCGCGCCGCTGGCGCTGGTTTCCGTTGGGTTAGATGACTTGATCGCACGGCCAAGGTTGTTGAATAGAACCAGCTTGGCGCTAAACCCGCCGCTGCTGCCCGGATGATCCGCGACGCTCGCGAAGGTGCGGCCATGCCCGTCAAGGATCGTAAATGAGTGGGCCTCGGTTCCTTCTTGAATAGTCACATAAGTGTCGATCCGATTCTGACTATTCGGATAGACAAAGCGAGTGTGACTGTAATCAGCATTCCCGTTGAACTCGATGGCAGTTTTTTCCAAACGCGCCTTCGAGTCGTAAATGAAGTTCTTGATCGCGCCCACGCTTTGTCCCGCAGGTGGCGGCGCTTGAGTGCGGGTCACGGACCCGAAGTCAAAGTTGTATGTGGCTGTGGAGCTAAAGGCATCCGGATCCGTGACTGTAGTTGGATAAGCAAGTGTGTTGCGATTGTTGATGCCGTCGGAGAAGTTATCGGCGTAACTAACCGAAGTCGCGTGTCCCATCGGATCGATGGTCGTAACCGCCGCGCCCGCAGGGTTGTACTTCATCGTCGAACTGGTGAAGACCGATGCGTTATTAGCATCAAACCGTTTGATGGTGCTCAGGTTCGCGCGGCCGGTAACAAAGCTGGCGGTGTAGTTAGTGTTGTCATGCTGCACTGGGGTGTCGGTGCCCTGGATTGAACCCGTGTCGTCGTAACTGAAGCCGACCTTGGACATGAGAGTTTCAGCCAGCGTGTTGGGATCGACCTGGAACAGAGTCTTTTCGCTCACCAGACCTATGATGCGGCGGCTTAGATAAGCGCTGTCAGTGTTGTAGTCGGAATGATTGCGCCGCAGCGGCGTAGTCGCATTGGCCTGAAACTCGATGACATCCGCAGGCAGCTTGCAACTCGTCCCATCACCAACCGTGATGGTTTGGTAACTGACCGTGGTCCGGGCGCGATTGCCGGCCGGGTCGTAAACATTCGTCTCAGTCACGCGAGGATTAACCGGGAATGACACGCCCGTGTCGTCCTGCGTCCAGGCAGTCACTGACTGCCGCTGTCGAACATTTCCACTGTCGTAAGTCTCAACCAGGGAAGCCAATCCGCGCTTCCAACCGTTGGACGTTCCCGCCGTCCCCTCGAAGTAGATCTTATTGTAGGTGCCATCAGCGGCCGTCACCTGGGCTAGTGTTCCCGACTGATTTGATCCGTCCGGCATGGTCCAGGACGTACTGGTGGGAACAATCCATGAGGTCGACACTTCCTGTTCGGTTCCTGACGGCAGTCCTGACGTTCCATTCGGACCGCTGCGGTTAAAGTTTTCCGCCCAGTCGACTCGAGTGGTGAAGCGCGGGCAATCGGTTTGCGGTGTCTGCACGTCTTCAGGAAGATTGTAGGCACGGTAATTAAGCTGGTGACCATCGGCTGCGAAGTTCTTTACTCTCCAAATCTGTCCGTAGGAGGTGTAGTCAAACTCAATGCGCGAATCATCGTTAGGAGTCACCGAATCATCGTTAAAAGTAACTTTGTAGAGCGCTTTGACGGTTGACGGCGCCACCACGGTGAGGCCTGGGAAATTAGTCAGGATCTGCACGGCCGGAGAGTAGTCAAATTTAGCCCAGACGTGGTTTTGTCCACTCCACTGCTGAGTGATGGACATCAGGTGGTTGGTCGCGTCGTAGTTAAAGGTGATAACTCGTTCCAGCGTATCGACCACCGTGCTAATCCGTCCAAACGCGGTGTAGTTGATGGTGATAAAGTTGCCGTTGCGATCCTTGATCTTGGTGCATTGATAATCGCTGCCGTTCCCAACATAGGTAAGCTGAGTGCCATCCGCTGTCCGAAGGGTCATGGTGTTGAGGTCATTACTGTCCAGGAGCAGATATGACGAATCGGCGGCTTCATAAAGAGCGGAGGTGTTGACCTGCCGCAGTTCGGTGCGACTACCGTCGGAGCCGATCAATAGGAATGCATTCTTACCCACTTGTGAGTTGAAATAGAGCGGCTGGATCACCGGAAAGCCCAGACGAAACCCCGCGCTGGGAAAACCGGCATCGTCGTCAAATGAAATGGACGAACCGTGCTTAGTCCAGACCAGCGAGTTGTAACTGAGCGAAAGGCCCAGGTCGAGACCCGCGCGTCCAGGCAGACCCAATAACGGAATATTCAAATTGTAATTTCGGGAAAGCGGGTTTTCCCCGCCGCCCCCGGTTTCGTTTGCCGGATCCAGGCGAGCCTGCGCGGATTCACTGCTGGCAGAAATGCTGCCGGTGCTGGTGCTGCTATTGTCAGTCGATCTCAGGCGCAATTCTTCAATATGAATCTTCCTGATCGGCGTCCCATTCGCGCCCGTGGCCAAAACAGGATCGCTGTAAGCAGTCACCGGCACATTTAAGGCCAATAGCGCATCGTCCAATTTGGTTCGCAACTCCTGAACGTGGATCGCCTGCACCAACGCCCCGGTCAAATCCGCATTGGTCCAGCTGAACCCACTCAAACCGGCCAGCGCTCGCACCGCACTGACCGACTGTCGCAAATCGTAGATATGTTGCTTTTTGATCGGCGTGGTACCCGCAGTCAGCGTGGGATCCTCGAAGTTGATGGCTGTCCCCACGGCGATCGTGCTTGGCGACGACGCCGCACCCAAACTGTCCACTGCGCGCACTCGATACAAATAAGCAGCACCGTTGCTGACCGTGTTGTCCTGATGACTGGTCACTACTGGGTTAGCGATCACCATAAATGGCCCTTGCGCGCTTTGGCTCCGCTCAACCTGATAATGATGGACGGCGCCTCCCGGAGATGACCAACTCAGACTTATTGACGCACTCGAGACTGAGGTGACCCCAACACCGGTAGGTGGCCCAAGCACCGGCAACGGCATCGGCGTCAGAAGATTGCTGGCCGGTCGGTTTGCTCGCCAGTTTATTGACGGCAGCGAACTGACAGAACTGGCGTACCGGTAACGCAGGCTTTGGTATAAATTCCCGGCCACCTGACTTGCAGTATCACGCAGCGTGGCGCTCATGCCGGAATGGGTCGTGAGCCGCGCCACGCTATTCGGCGCCGAGGGCGCCGAGGAAACGAACAGCGAAGCCAGAACTATCAGGAACACGGCCGGCCTGAATCGTCGACGTGCGACGACGCGGAGGCGAGATGCCAGTCGGCAACCGGTCGTGTATTGGTAGATCCGGCTCGGCACTGAAGCTAGAGCGTTAGCGATTGCAGCGACGGCGTAATAGCGAGTGCGTTTCATGAGGGCTACTCCTGGAGTTCTTCGATCAGCTCGACATCTTTTGCTTTGTGCCGACTATTGCAGACTTAGCAGCACCAGAATCTCACCGCTGCCCTTATCGAGCGGCTCGAGTGCCTTGCCGACGATCGTGCCCGGACGGTGAATTTCAACGCCGCCGAGATTCACCGGCTGGGATTTCATCGCCACGCCTTCAACGTCGCTGGTCACCAGCAAGTCGCCCACCTTGATTGCTCCGCGCGATGCGTCGACTTTGATCCTGACTCTGCCGGTAGTTGCCACCAGCACTTTGTTGTCGCCGCTCTCACCCAACGCGATTCCCGGTTGCTCCGAGATCACGCCCGCCACCCGCGTGTCATATGCCTTTGAAGATGCTTCAACGTGATTCGACCTGGTGGGATCGAGAGT
>JAXIOV010000108.1:0-6175 GCA_045403245.1 Pyrinomonadaceae bacterium
CACTCGTTCCGACGCTAATTCAATCAGGCAACGTGTACTCAAACTCGTATGAATGCTTCCCATCTGCGATGATGATCTCCATTCGCCCCGAGAGGCCTGTCAATTCGCCCGTCGCGGAGTCTGGTACCACAGTAACACTTAGTTGCGCCGCACCGCGATTGAGGGTCCCGGTGTGTTGCAACGCAAAGGCGCCGGTGCGACCTTTCAGCTTTCCGTTGACTTGCTCCATTGCGACATAACCTGCTGAGCCGTCGACCGAGGTGGTCATGGCGAGCATTTCACCCTTACTCGTTCCTTCCAGGTCGCCGTGAAACTGTTTATCAATCGACAGCCTGCCAACCGCCGCGGATTCGTCTGACTGCGGTGTCAGCTTCACGTCAAACGCTCCTTTTGCGTGACTTGTCGTCATCCCTCTTCTCCTTCTGGACTGCGTTACCAAACTTTTGAATTGGTCTGAGTATACTCAAAAGCGCTCAAGCCCATTAGCAACCCGTGATCAAACCCACTCGCAGCGCATAAGACTTGCGAAACCGTGCGCAACGAGAATACTGGGATCGCGAGCGTCTCGCCCGCATCGAACGCCGTAAGGCGCGAGCACGTCGCCAGCACCGTCGACGTTGTGTCTGTTCCCAGGCTTGAGCGTGCGCCGCACGCTCGGCGCGAGACGCCCGGTCCCAGTATTGGCGTTGAGTCTGGTCTCTTGAACTTTTCCCCGAGCGTCTTCATCATCTTAGGCGTTGGAACCAATACCGAATTGAACCTTCGAAGTTTATGCAAGAACGACATCCACCAAACCAATCCATCCTTTGGCGTTGCTTACACCTGCCCGGTCACGAATTCTGTCGCCTAACTTCGGAGAATGGCATCTGGCGATTGGCGGGTTCGGCTGCTATTTCGCATAAGCATGCTCCCTGCCGTCTTGATTACGTCGTGGTTTGTGACCCGAGCTGGAACACGGTGTCAGCGAAAGTCAACGGCTGGGTAGCTAACAGGATGGTTGAAACTGAAATCGCTGTAAATCCGGATCACCGGTGGCTGCTGAATGGGATCGAACAACCTCAAGTCGCAGGCTGCATTGATGTCGACTTGAACTTCAGTCCTTCAACCAACCTGCTTCCCATCAGGCGACTACAACTGCGCGCCGGCGAGGATGCTAGGGTCAACGCCGCGTGGCTTCGCTTTCCGAGTTTCGAACTCGAGCGCCTGTCCCAGGTCTATCGTCGTCTCGACGAGTCAACTTACAAGTACGAAAGCAGCACCGGGTTTGTAGCCGAATTGCAGGTCAACGAGGCGGGCTTCGTCACAAATTACGCCGGTTTGTGGGAACTGGAAAAAGGGGGACTGGAAAAGGGGGAATGGGTAAAAGGGGACTGGAAAAGGGGGAATGGGTAAAAGGGGAACAGGGGAAGACGGATGAATGCTTGCTTTTCGCCCTTTCCCGTTACCCCTTCCCCCTTACCCTTTCCCCGTTCCCCTTTTCCCCGTTCCCCTCTTCCCCTCTTTCACGACAGCGACGCCTGCGGAAGAATCGCGGCGGGAATCGGCTGCAAAAAGCGCGACAGCGTCGGAAACGAGTCGGCCTCCGGACCACGATAAACATTCATCGGATAAACGAAGTGTAGCTGCCGTTTCGCCCGCGTCGTGGCAACGTAGAGTAATCGCCGCTCCTCTTCCAAATCATCAAACTCGTCCTTGAAACGTGACGATGGAAACCAGCCGTCCGTCATCCAGATTATGAACAGTGTGTCCCATTCGAGCCCTTTGGCCGAATGAACGGTCGAGAGCGTAACGAAGCCTCCACCACGCCGCGCATCCTCCCGGGTCGCCCCGGAAGGATCGAGCGCGACATCATCGAGCAATTTCGCCGAGCTCTTGTATCGCTTCGCAATCGCCTGCAGATGTTCGAGGTCACGCCCGCGTCGCGGATAGTCGTCATACTTCGCCTTCAATAACGGTCGATAAAATCGCAGTACAGTCGAAAGCTGTTCGGCAGTCGACTTACCTTCGAGTACGCCCTGCAGGACACGCGACAAGCGTCCCAATTGAATCTTGTAGCTCGCGCGGCCCGGAAAGCGGTGCAGCTTCTTGAACAACCCTTCCTTGGTTCGCGCTGATCTAAACTCTTTTTGTTCAACGCCAAGATGCTCGAGTATCTGATAGACGGTTGCGTCGCCAATGTGCTCGATCAATTTGAGAGCACGAAACCACGACAGCGTGTCAGAAGGTTTGTGAACTATCCGCAGGAAGGACAACGCGTCTTTGATATGCGCGGATTCTGCAAAACGAATTCCGCCAAACTTGCGAAACGGAATTCCCTGTTTGCCCAGTTCGATTTCCAGATCAAACGAGTGTGAGCTCGATCGAAACAGCACGGCGATTTCGCTCAGCGGCAGGCCCTCTTCGCGCAACTCGCCAATTCGTTCGGCTACAAAACGTGACTGCTCGTTTTCGTCATGCGCGCTGACAACTACCGGCGGCAGGTTTCCTTCGAGTCGCGAATAAAGCCGTTTCTTATAGCCTTCTTTAGCGTCGCCGATAATCGCGTTGGCTACTTCCAGGATTGGTTGCGTGCTGCGGAAGTTCTCTTCCAGCTTGATGATCTGCGCCGCCGGAAAGAGCTTGGGAAACTCCAGCATGTTCCGGTGACTGGCCCCGCGAAACGAATAGATCGACTGCGCTTCATCGCCTACGACCGCCACGTTGTCGTGAGTGGCTGTCATCAAGCGAATAATCTGGGCCTGGAGTTTGTTAGTGTCCTGATACTCGTCCACCATGATGTAGCGATACTGTTCTGAAAGTTTCTCGCGCATTTCCGCGCTGGTCTCCAGTGCTTCACGAAAGCGGACCAGCAGATCGTCGTAAGTCAACATCTGGCGACTACGTTTGAATTGCTCAAACGACTTGAACAACTCCTGGAGATCGCGTTGTGCGTCAAGAAACTGCGAGTAGTTCTGGTTGAGCACTCGCTTCATCGGGGTCACTTTGTTGACCATCATGCTGAAGATCGCGGCGATGGTTCGTTTGCGGGGAAAGTGGTGCTCACGGGTCAGCTTCAGTTGCCGGCGCAGGAGATCGATGATGTCTTCCGTGTCGACTTGATCGAGCACGGTGAAGTTTCGCTCGACGCCCGCAAGCTCAGAAAACTTGCGCAAGACAGAATGACCAAGTGAGTGAAACGTGCCGCCCGAAACTCTCTGGCACCTGGCGTCGGCCAGCGATGCCGCGCGAGCCAGCATGCTGGTCGCCGCGCGACGGGTAAAAGTCAGCAGCAACACTGACTCGGGACGGGCTCCGGTTTCAACCAGACGCGCAACGCGATAAACCAGCGTCCGGGTCTTTCCCGTACCCGCGCCGGCCACAATCAACACCGGGCCTTCGGTCGTCGTGACCGCCTTGAACTGACTTTCGTTGAGTTCATTCTCGTAATCAACCCCGCCAGAACGTTGTGCGACGTGCTTCAGGATCAGTTTGGTTCTGGTCGCAGTTGATAACGTCTTCCCCAGCTCGAGGTCGCGCCGCAGAGCTTTTAATTCTGTGGCCAGCTCCGTAACGGTTTGAAAGCGGTCCTTCGGAGTTTTTGCGAGCGTTTTGGTAAGGATTCGTTGCAGATCCGATGGCAGTTCGGACTTGTTCGTGTCCAGCATTGGCGGCTGCTCGTGGAGGATGGCATGCATCGTGTCGATCCGATTTTTGTTCACGAACGGATACTTGCCGGTGAGCATTTCGCAGAGCACGACGCCGAAAGAGAAGATGTCGCAGCGGCGGTCAACCCGCTGCCCGAGCAATTGCTCAGGCGACATGTAATTGACGGTGCCCATCAGCGTGCCGGAATCGGTCTGCACCCGGATCAGGGTTTTTTCTTCGCTGTCGGCAGCCAGCGCGCGTTCGCGACGCGCAACGAGTTTGGCCAAACCGAAATCCAGTATCTTCGCGTAACCATCCTGCCTGATCATGAGGTTTTCCGGTTTCAGGTCGCGATGAATGATCCCAGCGTCATGAGCTTTGGCGAGGCCTTCGGCGATCTGGATGGCAATGTCCAGAGCGACCTTCAACTGCAACCCTTGCGACTTGATCTTCTGCCGCAGCGTTTCGCCCTCGACAAACTCCATCGCGATGTAAGGTCTGCCCTCGTCTTCGCCTACGTCGTAAACAGTGAGGATGTGCGGGTGGTTCAACGCCGAAACAGCACGGGCTTCCTGGAAAAAGCGGCGGCGGCGATCCTGTTGCGAGACGTATTCGGGAGGCAGCAGCTTGATCGCAACCACGCGATGCAGTTTCTTGTCGTAAGCTTTGTAAACCGCACCCATCCCGCCAGCGCCTATCGGCTCCATGATTCGGTAGTGGGCAATTGTCTCTTCGGGGATCGCTTTCATGATCGGAGAAAAACGGTATGGCTTAGTCTAATCCAAAAGTAACCAACATCAGAACCGGAACAGAAGCGACCGGGTGAAAACTCAAAAAGTTGTCGGACGCTTACGTTGCAATGATCCAGGACAATCGTTTTAGCCAGAGGCCAAACTTTTCTCCAGCGCTCGAACTCTCTTCGTCAGGCGCGCATCACCAATCTTTAATGCCGCAGCCGCAAACGAAGGCGTCGCTCCGCGCCAGCGCAATTCTTCAACATCATCAAAAAGCGGGGCATCGATTCGCAGCTTCGCAAGATCCTTGAAGAGCAATGCGAGCTCGCGTTCCTTAAGCACCTCGGGTGGAAAATCCTCGAGCGGGCCGTAGCGGTTGATCAGTGTCGCCGCTGTCTTCGATCCGCAGCCTTTGATTCCGGGGTATCCATCGGCGGCATCACCAACTAGTGCCAGGTAATCCGGGATGTACACCGGGTCAACACCAAACTTGGCGCGCACGCCTTCCGCGTCTCGAATCACGCCCCTTCTCCCATCCACCTGGACCACGCGATCTCCAACGACGCATTGCGCGAGGTCTTTGTCCGGCGTCCAGATGCATACTTTCTCAACTCGTTTGTCATGGGTCGCGAGATGGGCCGCCGAAGCGAGCGCGTCGTCTGCCTCAAGCTCAACCATTGGCCAAACAACCACACCCATCGCGGCAAGATACTCTTCAAGCGGATGGAATTGGGCTCGCAGGGCGCGTTCGATCCCCGCGCCGGTTTTGTAGCCGGGCCACATTCCATTCCGAAACGACTCGATCACGTGATCGGTGGCCACGCCAATGTGCGTGGCTCCGTCTTCCAGCATCTTCGCAACGGTACTGAGTACGCCCGCGACGGCGCCCAGCGGCGGATCAGTCTTGGCGAAGCGCCGGATCCCGTAAAAGTGTCGAAAGAGTTCGTAGGTGCCGTCGAGCAGGTGTACGATCATTTTCTCCACAGAATAGGCAATTATTTGGGTTGAGTTCTTAACAAAGCCACCGAAGGCCAATGCTACCCTTTAAGTCGTAATCTGCGAAATCTGCGCGTATAGCAAAAATAATCTACTGAACTTGTCGATCTCGCGTTAGCTTGTTCGACTTGTCAGTAGAAAGCCGAAGGTTGTGCCGGTCAGAAGTGGTCGGGCGCAAGCTCGGAAAAACAAAAAAGGAGATATTTAGAATGCGAGTTATGGTTTTTGTCAAAGCAAACAGGGAATCAGAAGCGGGCATCATGCCGAGCGAGAAACTTCTTACGGAAATGGGGAAGTTCAATGAAGAACTGGTTAAGGCCGGCGTAATGTTGGCTGGCGAGGGACTACACCCAACCTCGAAGGGTGCGCGGGTCAAGTTTTCCGGGGACAAAAGGATTGTGACTGACGGGCCCTTCGCGGAAACGAAGGAGCTGATTGCCGGTTTCTGGATCTGGAAGGTGAAGTCGCTGAACGAAGCGATTGAATGGGTGAAGCGAGCGCCGTTTGGTGACGGCGGCACGTCGGGCGAACCGGAGATCGAGATTCGGCCAATCTTCGAAGCAGAAGACTTCGGTGCTGAACTGACTCCCGAACTCCGGAAGCAGGAAGAACGCCTGCGCGCGCAGATCGAGAAGCAGCAAGCAGCGTGACGATCGCCAGGAGCAGTCGGCCGGTGGCAGGAGCGGGGCGGCAATGCGGGGCAGTAGCCCGACCGTCAGGGAGGGCTTCGGCGGCTTGCCGCCTTCCGTGCGGAAAGGCTCTGCCTTTCCGGTTGACGTCATCAATCTCAGAGGCTACGCCTCACGTCCCCAAGTAAGGCG
>JAXIOV010000063.1:0-17886 GCA_045403245.1 Pyrinomonadaceae bacterium
CGCCCTGGTATTAGAGAACCGAGCTCCCGAGCGCCGTGATTGGCATTCGACAACCGATCGCGGTAGCGCCGGGATTGGGCTTAGAGTACCGAGCGCTGTAGCGCCGGGATTGGTATTAGAGAACCGAGCGCGGTAGCGCCGGGGTTGGGAATTACATAACCAGGCGCCGGATGTATTCAGGAATGAATGAAGGAGACTTGCATCATGACCACTAGAACTCTTGGCGGATTAGCATTTCTGCTTTTGTTTTCAACTATAACGATGCCGGCTACGCGACCGCAGTCGATCGACGAATCCAAAAAGGCGCGCCAGTCAGTTATTTCGGCTCGGGAGCACCCCAACAAACAGGGGACTAAAGACGAATCGTCGAAACAAGAACCGCGAGACGGCGCCGAATGGTACGGTCGTGCTTATGAACACCATAGCGCTGATCGCTATCCCGAAGCTATTGAGGCTTTCAAACGCGCCGCGGATCTTGATTTCCGGAAAGCAACCTCGATGTACAACATTGCCTGCGGCTACTCGCTCCTAAACGACAAGGACAACGCCCTTGCGTGGTTGCAGCGCGCGTTTGATAGTGGCTTCAGCAGCGCAGATCTTCTCGCCAGCGACTCCGATCTGGATCCACTTCGTACTGATCTCCGATTCAAAAAGATCCTCACCAGCATGCCCGTTGATGAAAACCATAGCCGTCGCGGAAAAGGGAAAGGCTATCTCAAGGACAGACTTGAAGAAACCAATGTCGATTTTGCCCGGTTGGAGCGTACGGCGTCAGCTGATGGCAACGAATGGGCGAGGGTAGGAATGAGGTTGCTGCTGCTCAGAGAGTTGGACCGCTCGATCGTTGCTTTGAAACAAGGAGTTGATCTCCTCGGCGACAGGGGGAGTTCGGCGATGTACAACCTGGCGTGCGCCTACTCGCTCAAGGGTGATCGAGATACCGGAATCCAATGGCTCGAGACGTCAGTGAATTCGGGCTTCGATGAACCTGACAAACTGCGAAACGATCCCGACATAAAGAATCTGCGCGGAGACTCTCGCTTTTTGCAAATCGAAAAGTTGAGCGACACGCTCTCCCTTTCTCAGTTTGATAAACCTGAAGGCAGCTACGATCACTCAGAACACTCCCAATATTCAAAGGAACGTTGGGCTCCGGCAATTCAACTCTACGAGTCCTTTGTGCGCACGCAACCACGCAACGGGCGCGCATGGTCCAATCTTGGCCTGGCGCTTCACTATTCGTATGAGCACACCCGGGCGATTAGCGCATGGCAGCGTGCCCTCGAGCTTGGTTATCGCAAGTCGACCAGCAGCTACAACCTGGCCTGCGCCTACGCGATGTTGAACCAGCGAGACGCGGCGTTTGAATGGCTCGATCGAGCAATCACTGCCGGTTTCGACTCCTACGGCCACATGAACTCAGATCGAGATCTGGATAACTTGAGATCCGACCCTCGCTTCAGGCGATTTATCGACAGGGCCAAAAACCAGAAACACAACAGCAGAGAGATGAGTTGGCACCATGGAAACCATCGTTAGAGACATTCGCTATGGCGTCAGAAGTTTGTTGAAGCGTCCGGGTTTCACCGCGATTGCCCTGATTGCCCTGGCCCTGGGCATTGGCGCCAACACCGCAATTTTTAGTCTGGTAAACGCGGTCCTGCTGCGCCCGCTGCCATTCGCTGAACCCGACCGGTTGGTCTGGGTGTGGGGCAACATCCGGAATGGCGGCAGTCGCGCCAGTGTTTCTCCACTCGACTATCTCGACTTTCGTGAACAGAACACAACGTTCGAAGAGTTTGCGGCGTCGTTTTCCATTCCTTTGCCGCTGAACCTGACCGGGAATGGCGAGCCGGAGCGTCTTAGCGCAGCCGGAGTTACCGGAAACTACTTTCAGGCGCTCGGGGCAATACCGGCGTTGGGTCGCACCTTCCTCCTCGAAAATGAAAAACCCGGCAGCGATCAAGTCGCGGTGCTGAGTTACGGGCTCTGGCAAAAACGTTTCGCCGGCGATCTGAACATTGTCAACAAGACGATCACCCTCGACGGCAGAACTTGCACGGTCCTCGGAGTGATGCCGCAAGAGTTCAATTTTCCGCAGGCCGCTGAGTTGTGGGTCCCGATGAACTTCGATATTGCGCCGGGAATGAAACAGCGCAAGGCGCATTTTCTGCGACCGATTGGAAAACTGAAACCGGGCGTCACGCTGGCCCAGGCACAGGCCGACACAGACGTGATCGCCGGCCGGCTCGAGGAACAGTATCCGGAATCAAACACCGGGTGGAACTTGCGTCTGGTTTCATTACGAGAGCAACTCGTCGGTAACTCAAGGCCGACACTCTTCATCCTGTTTGGCGCTGTGGGGTTTGTGCTGCTGATCGCTTGCGCCAACGTGGCAAACCTGCTGTTGGTGCGCGCCGCCGGGCGGCAGAAAGAGATCGCACTGCGCACGGCCTTGGGCGCCGGTCGCTTCCGGATTGTGCGGCAGATGATCACCGAAAGTGTGCTCCTGTCACTTATCGGCGGAACGCTCGGAGCCTTACTCGCGATGTGGGGGGTTGATCTGCTCGTCACGTTAAGCGAGGGAACTATTCCGCCAACGGCGCACGTCAAGATCGATATCACGGTTCTTGGCTTTACCCTGCTGATTTCGGTGCTTACAGGAGTGTTGTTTGGTCTGGCGCCGGCGCTTCGGACCATGAAACTGAACCTCAGCGAATCGCTCAAGGAGGGTGGCAGGAGCGCGCACGAAGGAGCACAGCGCAATCGCATGCGGAGCGTGCTGGTGGTCATCGAGAGCGCGGTAGCAGTGGTGTTGTTGATTGGAGCGGGCCTGTTGATTAGAAGCCTGCTTCAGCTGCAGGACGTCAGTCCTGGCTTCGATGCGCAGAACGTCCTGACGATGCGCGTCGATCTCCCCAGGGACAAGTACGCCACGCATGAAAAGACAAAAAGCTTCTTCTCGGAACTCGAAAGCCGGGTTGGCGGCCTGCCGGGAGTCGAAACCGTAGGTTTCGTCAGTGAACTTCCGCTGAGCGGACAACCAAATGATATGCCGTACACGGTTGAGGGTCGCCCGCCAGCGTCAAGCGATCAGGCATTCGACGACGATTTCAGACGCGTCAACACTGGGTATTTCAGCGCGCTCCGGATTCCGCTGTTGCGTGGACGAAACTTTACTGAACAGGAAGTTCGCCAGGGAGACAAAGTCCTAATCATCAGCGAGCTGCTGGCCCGTCAGGCTTTTCCCAACGAGGAACCCCTGGGCAAACGGCTGATCCTGGCGATGGGCAACGAGCCATGGGAAATCATCGGAATCGTGGGCGACATTCGACACCACGCGATGGAGATGCGGCCTGTTGCGGCGATGTACCTGCCGACATATGAATCACGTTGGACCAACGTGGTAATCCGCACGAAAGGCGATCCGGCCGGGCTAGCCGCGGCGGTACGAAAAGTTGTTCAGGGAATCGACCCCGACCAACCGGTAGCCAATGTCAGGACTATGGAGCAGTGGGTAGACCTGGCAGTCGCGTCAGCGCGCTACCGCACAACGTTGCTTGGATTGTTTGCCCTGGTCGCCCTGGTGCTTGCCTCCACCGGAATTTACGGGGTGATGTCTTACTCGGTCGCGCAACGGACGCATGAAATCGGCGTGCGCATGGCGCTGGGCGCGCGACAGTTTGATGTTTTGAAGTTGGTTGTTCGCCAGGGAATGACTCTGGTGGTTGTCGGCGTCGGGATTGGTTTATTGGGCGCCGCGGCGCTGACGCGCGTGCTGTCGACCTTGTTGTTTGGAGTGACGGCGAGAGATCCGCTGACCTTTGTCGCGGTTGCAGCCTTGTTAACGCTGATTGCTTTTGTGGCCTGCTACCTGCCGGCGCGGCGGGCAACGAAAGTGGATCCGCTGGTGGCGCTCAGGTACGAGTGAAAAATTTCGGATTGCGAATTTCGAATTTTGGCGTGGGTTCAGATGGGTGGGTAGGACGAAGGGCGTACGCACAAACGAAATCCGAAATTCCTTTGGTTGGGAGAATGAGATGGACATCTTTTTTAGGGACCTACGGCTAGGAATCAGAAGTCTGCTGAAGCGGCCAGGCTTTACCTCGATCGCCGTGCTGTCGCTGGCGCTGGGAATCGGCGCGTGTACGGCAATCTTCAGCGTCGTTGACGGAGTGCTATTGCGGTCGTTGCCCTATCCCGATGCTGACCAGCTCGTCGCGCTCCGGGAAGTGAATGCAGCGGATAAGCGAATTGCGTTTACGGAACCGAATTTTCTCGACCTTCGCGAGCGCAGCCGCACGCTTGAGGCTGTTGCGGAATATGGCGGGGGATTAGCGACTGTCACCGGTGGAAGCGAGCCTGCACGAGCAAACACCTTTCGCGCGTCAAGCGACTTTTTCCGGGTGCTTGGGATCCAGCCGTTTCTCGGCCGCACGTTCGCAGTAGAAGAAAGTAAACCGGGCGGCGCGCCGGTGGCGGTGATCAGTTACAGCCTGTGGCGCCGCGTCCTGGGTGAGAAGTCAGACCTGACCAAAACCACGCTGAAGATCTCAGACGAGGTTTTCACCGTGGTTGGGGTGATGCCTTCCGGCTTTGGCTTCCCCGAAGACGCAGAGGTTTGGATTCCACGAGAGCTCTCTTTCTCCGAAACTTCACGTTCCGCCCACAACTGGCGTGTGGTTGGTCGAATGCATCCGGGCGTCAAATTTGAACAGGCGCGCGCCGAAGTGGTCGCCATCGGTCAGCAACTCAAACAAGAACACGGTAAGGATATGGACTCTGTGGGTTTCGCCCTGATTCCACAACAGGAATCGATGGTCGGAAATGTTCGCGGTGCGCTAATCATGATTCTGGTCGCGGTAGGGTTTCTGCTGGTGGTGGCCTGTGCAAACGTAGCAAACCTCTTGCTGGCGCAGGTGACGGCCCGGCAGCGAGAGTTTGCCGTGCGCACAGCATTGGGCGCGACCCGACTACGATTGGCGCGGCAGTTCATTACCGAAAACCTGGTGGTCACTCTCACGGCCGGTGCAGTTGGCGGATTGCTTTCGTTCTGGGGCGTCGAGCTGTTACTTGGGCTGAATGACCAGAGTCTGCCACGCGTGAATGAGATCGGAATGAATGGGAGAGCGATCGGCTTCACCCTGGGTCTTTGTTTCCTGGTCGCAATCGTACTCGGACTTGTACCACTGCTGCGCTTTCGCGGGAGAGACCTCGAAAAAAATCTCAGGGAGACTGGACGGGGACAGTCTGCTCAAGCGGGCCAGCGATTGCGAGGTTTACTGGTAGTGGCGCAGATGTCTTTGACGCTGATTCTGCTGGTGGCTGCCGGCCTGCTGGTAAAGAGCTTTTTCCGCTTGCTGCAAGTTGATCCTGGCTTTCGCCCGGAAAGCGCCGTGGCTATGGAGCTATCCCTCCCGAGCGTCGGCTTCGATGAGAAAGACTATCGGGAATTCCTGAAAGCATATCAACTAATACTTGAGCGCGGCATCGCTCCAGACACGACGGCCCAAGTCAATCCGGAACTGGAGAGACAGAGACAATTTCAAGAGCAATTACTCGACCGAGTGAGCCAGTTACCGGGCATAACTGCAGTCGGGAGTATTAATCGACTTCCCTTAACTGGCGAGGGAGCCGATGGAACATTTCTCATTAATAACAACCCGTCGAGAAAGGGATCCGCGGACTTTCGTTTAGCCAGTGCAGGTTATTTTGCGGCGATGGGGATCCCGATTCTGCGAGGCAGAACATTCGATCGCGGCGATCAACCTAACTCGCCCCACGCTGCTCTCATCAGTGAGTCCTTAGCGGCGAAGTATTGGCCAAACGAAAACCCAATCGGGCAGGTAATTCAGTTCGGAAACATGGACGGAGACCTGCGTTTGTTGCATGTCGTGGGCGTGGTGGGTGAAGTGCGTGATCGCGGAGTTGATGCCGCTAGTCGTCCCACGGTCTACGCCAATAGTTTTCAGCGCCGGCCGTCGTCCGACCTGTCTGTAGTGGTTCGCACTCAGGTGGCTCCGTCCGCGTTGGCGCCATCGATGCGACAGGCGGTGCGGGCGCTCGATCCGGAGCTGCCGGTTAACTTCAAGACGCTCGATCAGGTGTTCTCATCGTCGTTGGACCAGCGTCGATTCAGTCTGGTCATCTTCGGCGTCTTCGCCGGCGTGGCGCTGCTGCTGGCGTCAATGGGAATTTACGGCGTCACATCCTATGCGGTTGCGCAGCGCACGCAGGAAATTGGCATTCGCATGGCGCTCGGCGCCCGGCGGTTTGATGTTTTGAAGTTGGTGGTCCGGCAGGGAATGACTCTGGCGGTGGTCGGAGTGGCGCTTGGACTGTTGGGTGCAGCTGCCATCACGCGCTTGATGTCGAGCTTGTTGTTTGGTGTGACAGCAAAAGATCCCCTGACCTTTGGCGCAGTTGCGGCCTTGTTAACGCTGATTGCGTTGGTGGCTTGTTACCTGCCGGCACGCCGGGCGACGAGAGTCGATCCCTTGGTTGCCTTGCGATACGAGTAGCGGCCGGGCCGTCGATGGCGAAGGAATGCGAGAGTTTTGAGGAAAGCGGCCAGAAGCAAAGTCAAAAAGGGTGGGAGTTAAACCATGGGAAATTTGCTTAGCGATGTACGTTACGGATTTCGGATGATGCTTAAGCATCGCAGCTTTACGCTGATCGCCGTCGTAGCGCTTGGCTTAGGGATAGGCGCGAATACCGCCATCTTTTCCGTCATCAACTCAGTGGTGTTGCGCCCGCTTCCATATGGCGATCCGGCGCAGCTAATGACGATCCTGCATGAAAACTCGAATCCACTCGCGCCCGCTAACTATTTCGATTTAGCACAACAAAGCCAGAGCTTCGAGTCAATCGCGGCGGCACAGTGGTGGGAGCCTAACCTTAGTGGCCGCGATCAACCCGAGCATCTCCGTGGGCTGCAGATGACCGGCGACATGTTTCATTTACTTGGTGTCAACCCAGCGTTGGGCCGGACTTTCAGTGCGGGAGAGGATCAGGCAGGTCATGAGCGTGTTGTAGTTCTCAGTGATCGTCTTTGGCGGCGCAGGTTCGGTAGCGATCCACAGGTTGTTGGTCAACACGTCACATTTGATGGTGAAGCCTACTCAATCATCGGCGTCATGCCGCCCGAGTTTCAATTTGCACCTTTCTGGGCTACCCGCGCTGAACTATGGGCACCGTTAAATCTATCCGCTCGGGCGACTGATCGAGGCGGGCAATCTCTGCGAATCTTTGCTCGTCTCAAAGCGGGCGTGACGCGTGAGCAGGCACAGGCCGATGCCGCCGCCATCTTTCAAAGACTCGAACAGGACCATCCCAAGGCGAATAAGGGACTGGCACTATTCGTGGAGCCGCTGCATGAAAAGGTGGTAGGAAAAACTCGGCTGGCGTTGATGGTTCTGTTTGGCGCGGTGGGTTTCGTCCTTTTGATCGCCTGCGCCAACGTGGCCAATTTAATGATGGCCAGGGCCACCGCGCGAAAAAAGGAGATCGCGCTTCGAACTGCATTGGGCGCCAGCAGTGGCCGGATCACCCGGCAGCTGCTGACCGAGAGCGTAATGATCGGGCTAGCCGGTGGCGCACTGGGATTGGTGCTTGGCCTCGCAGGAATTAGGGCGCTGATCTCTTTCGGGCCGGCCAATCTGCCACGAGTACAAACCGTCAGCCTCGACCTTCGCATTCTTTTTTTCACGCTTGGTCTTTCCCTGATCACCGGGGTGCTCTTCGGACTCGCCCCAGTACTCCAAACCAGAAGGTGGAATTTCAATGACTCGCTCAAAGAAGTCGGCCGAGGTTCGTCTGCGGGTCGAAGTCGGGTCAACGCGAGACGACTGCTGGTTGTCTCCGAAGTGGCGTTGGCTTTGATGTTGCTGCTTGGTGGCGGGCTGATGGTGAGAAGTTTTTGGCGATTGCGAGCAGTCGATCCCGGCTTTAATGCCGGCGGGTTGTTGACCATGACAGTTTCGCTGGCGGGTTCACAGCACTCGACCCGCCCGAAGCGAGTGGCCTTCTTCACTGAACTATTGCAGCGCGTTGATTCCGTGCCTGGCGTGCAGTCGGCAAGTGCCATAAATCATTTGCCGTTGAGCGGAGATGTGTGGACCGTCCCCTTCACCATCGAAGGCCGGCCGGCTCCTGCGCCAGGAGAAAAGCAGGGCGCAGTCTATCGCATCATCCGGCCGAACTACTTTCGCACGATGGGCGCCACTCTACTTAAGGGACGAGACTTTACCGCGCACGACAACGACACTTCGCCCGCAGTTGTGATTATCAGCGAGGCCTTCGCACAGCGTCATTGGCCAAATGAAGATCCGCTGGGGAAGAGGATTCAGGTTACCGACGATGGTCCGAATCCTCGCGAGATAGTGGGCGTGGTGAAGGGTCTGAAACAGAGCGAATGGACCGCCGAGCCGAATCTGGAGATGTATCTACCACATCTGCAGTCGCCATCACCGCGCGGCCTAACTCTGGTAGTACGCGGCGCTGCCGATCCGCTGCGACTCGTTTCGGCGGTTGAAAACCAGGTTTGGGCAATAGACAAGAATCTTCCGGTCTCGGAAATCAGAAGTATGGAAGAAGTGATTTCGGAGTCGATCGAACAGCAGCGGTTCAACATGTTCTTGCTCGGGCTGTTTGCCTCGGTGGCTTTGATACTGGCCGTGGTAGGGATCTACGGCGTGATGAGCGACTCAGTAGCAGCTCGCACGCATGAGATCGGTATTCGCATGGCTTTAGGGGCGCAAGCGGCCGACGTACGCCGAATGGTGGTGCGTCAGGGAATGGCGCTCGCAGCGGCCGGAGTCGGAATCGGACTCTTGGGATCATTCTGGCTCACTCAGTTCATATCAAAACTGCTTTACGAAGTGAGCCCGACGGATCGAATGACGTTTATTGTGATTCCCCTGTTACTTGGGTTGGTTGCGTTATGCGCCTGTCTTGTGCCGGCGCGGCGCGCGACCAGAGTCGACCCCCTGGAGGCATTGCGTTACGAGTAAGAATTTCGGATGGGAATTTCGGATTTCGGATTTCGCATTTTGTGTGGATTTGGCCGATTGCTCTGGATAAAGAAGACGATCAAGTAACAAACAGACGAAATTCGAAATCCCTGGGAGGGGCTTGTGATTAACACATTTTGGCGAGACATACGTTACGGGGCGCGCATGTTCGTGAAGAGTCCGACCGTCACGCTGGTGGCAGTGATTGCTTTGACTCTCGGTATCGGCGCGAACACGGCGATTTTCAGCGTGGTCCACGCAGTTCTCTTGCGATCGTTGCCCTACAACGACGCCGAGCGGCTGGCGATGGTATGGGAGCAGAAGCGGACTACCGGCAGGGATCAGAATGTGATCAACCTCGGCAACTTCTTCGACTGGAAAGAACAAAACAACGTCTTCGTGGACATGGCGGCATTTTTCGATCGTAACGTCAATCTGATCGGAGAGGGCGAGCCCGAAGAAATACCCGGACAGATTGCTACGACAAATCTCTTCTCAGTTCTCGGTGTCAATGCTGTTTTGGGTCGGACTTTCATGCCGGACGATGGAAAGCCCGGTGGCCCAAACGTGATAGTGATCAGCTACGACCTGTGGCAGCGGCGCTTTGGTGGAGATCAAAACGTAATCGGCCGAACCATTACGCTCAACAACCAACCAAACACAATCGTTGGCGTCCTAGCAGCCGACGCAGGTTGGTACGTGCAAAAGGGTTCGATGATCAACAAGCCGGCAGAAATCTGGTCTCCCTGGCAAGTTGCGAATGAACTGCGCCAACGTCAGGGCCGCTTTGCCCGCGCCGTAGCGCGACTAAAACCCGGTGTCACGCTCGAGCAAGCGCAGACTGAGATGAACCTGATTGGCGCGAGACTCGAAAAGCAGTATCCCGAATTCAATACCCACTGGGGTGTAAATGTGGTCCCGCTCCGGACGCAGTTGACGGGCGAGATCAGGAAACCGCTTCTGATCCTGTTGGCGGCCGTTGGTTTTGTGTTGCTCATTGCCTGCGCCAACGTCGCCAACCTGCTGCTGGCTCGCGCCGCGTCCAGAAGAAAAGAGATCGCTCTCAGGACCGGTCTGGGAGCCAGTCGCTTTCGGATCGTGCAGCAACTGCTCACTGAGAGCGTGCTTCTGTCGATTGTTGGTAGCACGCTTGGCTTCTTGTTGGCGTGGTGGGGTACCCGCGCGTTGATCTCACTCAGCCCGCCGGGACTGATGGACCTGCGCGGCGTGGGAGTGAACTTGCCGGTGCTTGGCTTCACCTTTGGACTCACCATGCTGACGGCCATCGTATTCGGCCTGGTTCCTGCCCTTGAGGCTTCGCGGTTTGACCTCAACGATTCGCTTAAAGAAGGTGGAAAGAACATCGGCGGCAGCGCGCGCAGTCACCGGTTGCGAAGTGTTTTTGTAGTGATGCAGGTAGCGTTGGCATTGGTGCTGCTGGTTGGCGCCGGCTTGCTAGTTAAAAGTCTGAACCGTCTTCAGTCAGTGGAGTCCGGTTTTGATCCAAACAACCTGTTGGCTATGCGCGTCAGCTTGCCCCGCAGGAAATATGACGCGGACGGCAAGATAATCAACTTTTTCCAACAAGCTACTGAACAAATCAGAGCGATTCCCGGTGTAGAAACGGTAGGAGCCATCAATACGCTTCCGTTTGCCGGGCCACATTCCGGGACGAGCATGGAAGTCGAAGGTCAGCCAAAGCGTGCGGCCGGGGAGAGCCTGACCACCGGCATCTGTGTAACCGACGCGAACTATTTTCCGGCGATGCGGATTCCGTTAAAACGCGGCCGGTTATTTTCTGATCAGGAAGTCAGGGAGATGCGACACGTGGTCGTCGTTAACGAAGCTTTCGTTCAAAAGAACCTGCCAGGAGAAAACCCGCTGGGTAAACGGGTGACGATCTCCATGAGGGACGAGGAGTTTCCAACGGAGATCATCGGCGTCGTCGGAGACAACAAGCACCTTGGTCTCGACACTGAGATCGAGCCAATGGCGTTCTGGCCACAGGCTGAACTTACCTATTCGTCGATGACCCTGGTGATTCGCACGCGTGGTGATGCGGGCAATGTTGCCCCGGCCGCTCGCGGGGTTATTCACAACCTGGATCCCGAACAACCCATAGGCGAAGTTAACACCATGGCGGGCTTGATGAAGAAGTCGATAGCGCGATCGCGTTTCAACACGATCTTGTTGACCATCTTCTCGCTGGTTGCCGTGGCGATGGCCGCGGTAGGCGTTTACGGCGTCATGTCCTATTCAGTGTTACAGCGAACCCACGAAATCGGCGTTCGCATGGCGTTAGGCGCGCAACAACGAGACGTGCTCCGGTTGGTAGCGAAGCAGGGGATTGGACTTGGATTGGCTGGAGTTGCAGTGGGCCTGATGGCTTCGTTTGCGTTGACGCGCTTGATGGCCAGTCTGCTGTTTGAGGTGAAGGCAACAGACACCGAAACATTCGCTGCAGTCACCGTCGGGCTGCTTGTCATCACCTTCGTTGCTTGTTATTTGCCCGCGCGCCGCGCAACCAGGATCGACCCGCTGCAGGCGCTGCGATACGAGTGAACCAACTCTTAAACAATGGAATCAATACTCAAAGATATTCGATTTGGTATTAGAAGCTTGCTCAAACGGCCGGGCTTCACCTCAGAATTTCGGATTTCGAATTTTGTGTGGATTTGGCCGATTGCACCAGACGAAGAGGACAAGGTGTTAGGGATTCCCGTGAAGGGTGGACGCCTTTTCTCCAACGTTGACCTTCCTGATAAGCCCGCGGTCGCGCTGGTTAACGAAACGTTTCGGCGCCAGTTCTTCGGGGCCGAAGACCCGGTCGGTAGACGCATCAATACCGGTAATGAGCGCGAACCTCGTTGGAGCCAGATCGTCGGTGTCGTCGGCGACGTAAAGTACAACGGCGTGGCTGAAGACGTGCAACCTGCGATTTATCAGCCCGTCGCACAACAACCGACATGGGGGGGCGCACTCCTTATTAAGACTGACGCCGCCGATCCATTGAGCCTGACCGCGGCTGTGCGCGACGAGGTACGAAAACTTGACCCGAATTTGCCGCTAACGAAGGTCTCCACGATGGACCAGCGTCTCTCAAAGGCGGTGTCGCAACCAAAGTTTCGCACTGCGCTAATTGCGCTCTTCGCCGTGCTCGCTCTCACTCTGGCGTGCGTTGGTATCTACGGCGTTATTTCATACTCAGTTTCCCAGCGTACACATGAAATCGGAATCAGGATGGCCCTCGGGGCGCAGCAGGGAGATGTGCTGCGAATGGTTATCAGGCAAGGGGTGGCGCTTGCGGCAATCGGAGGCGCTCGGCCTCGGCGCGTCTCTCGCGTTAACCCGGTTGATGACAGCGCTTCTGTTTGGCGTAAAGCCTATCGACCCGCCGATTTTCCTGGGCACCGCAATACTTCTGGCAATCACTGGTGTGGCCGCGTCGTATCTACCCGCGCGGAGAGCAACAAAAGTCGATCCGATGGAGGCTCTAAGGTACGAATAACTGTCTGGTCAGTCGAGCGACGGAGAGGAGCACAATGGAAAAACTATTTAGGGACATTCGCTTCGGACTTCGGACTTTAGTGAGGCGGCCGACCTTTACGGTGGTGGCAGTGCTGACTCTGTCTCTCGGGATCGGAGTGAACACGGCGATTTTCAGTGTTATCAATGGAGTTCTCCTGCGGCCCTTGCCTTACTCGGATCCGGTGCGGCTGATCACGCTTCGATCGAATCAATCCTGTTTGGATCTCGCAGACGTCGAATCGCAGAGCCGAATGTTCAGCTCGCTCGGCGGAATGGTGGCGCAGCCGCTCGATTACACGGCGGGCAGCGAGCCGCTTCAATTCAAAATCGGTCAGGTCACTGGCGGCTTTTTTGAGACGCTCGGAGTCAAGCCGGCGCGCGGCCGAACGATCAACCACGACGACGACAAGAACGGCGCACCGTTTGTAGTAGTTCTCGGACATTCGCTTTGGGTCAAGCACTTCAACTCCGACCCTAACATCGTGGGAAAGGCCATCCCTCTGAGCGGCAATGTCTACACCATTATTGGTGTGATGCCCGCCAGGTTCACATCTCCGCGTGAGACCACCGAAGCATGGACTCCCGTACATGTTTCGAATGCGGTGGCCGCAAACTTCCGCGGGGTGCATTTTCTTCGCACTTACGGACGCCTCGCGCCCGGCGCAAGTCTCGATCAGGCGCGCTCTGAAATGCAGACAATCGACAAGAATCTGGCGGCGCAATATCCGGCAGACAACAAGAACCGGGCCACCGTTCTGATTCCATTGCATGAGCGCGTCGTTGGAGAATCGCGAAGGTCATTGTTGATTTTGTTTGCCGCAGTCAGTTTGGTTTTACTGATCGCCTGCGCGAATTTCGCCAACCTTTTGCTGGCCCGTTCAGCCGAACGGGAACGCGAATTTACGATTCGGACCGCGCTCGGTGCCGGTCGCTGGCGCTTGATCCGTCAGCTTCTGACTGAGAGTGTCCTGGTATCACTGGCGGGCGGCGTGTTGGGGTTGATCCTGGCGATCTGGGGGACCAGTCTGCTGGTAGCGTTGCAGCCTGAGAACCTCCCGCGGGTGGATGAGATCGGCATCGACGCGCGCGTGCTTGGCTTCACCCTAGGCCTTTCACTGCTCACCGGAATCGTCTTCGGTTTGCTGCCTGCCTGGAGTGTTTCAAGAGCCAATGTGAACGAAGCGTTGAAGGAAGGCGGACGAGGGGCCAGCGCGGGTGCGGCCCGGCAACGCCTGCGCAGTGCGTTTGTGATCGTGGAACTGGCGGTTGCACTGGTGCTTCTGGTTGGCGCCGGCTTGTTGCTCAAGACGTTTTCGAAACTTCGATCCGTCGATCCGGGTTTCACTCCCGATCATCTCGCTACGATGCGAATCGAACTACCCGAAGCGCGCTACAAGGAAGTTGGTCCACAAACTCGGTTTCGTACGCAGGTACTGGATCGTATTAATTCGTTACCGGGCGTGCAGGCCGCAATGATCAGCGAGCTTCCGCTGAGTGGCGACTCTCTGGATCACGATTTTGTCATTGATGGGAGACCGGACATCGCTCCCGGTGACGAACCGAGTTTGGAAACTCGTAGCGTGATGGGGGACTACTTCCATGCGATGGGTATTCCATTGCAAAAAGGCCGGGACTTTGGTCCGCAGGATTTCGTCGACAAGGCCCCGCTCGTTGGGATCGCCAACGAAGCAATGGTGCGCCAGTATTTTTCCAACGAAGAACCTCTCGGGAAACGCGTTCGCTGGGTACGCAACGCAACCGTTCAGTGGATAACGATCGTCGGCGTGGTCGGTGACGTTAAGCATTTTGGTCTCGACGTTCCGGAGCTGCCCGCACTTTACTCGCCTTACACGCAGATTGCGCCCTGGAAGCGTTGGATGACATTGGTGGCGCGCACCCAATCCGACGCTGCCGGCATGATCCAACCAATAAAAGAGCAGGTGTGGAAAGTGGACTCTCAACTTCCGCTGACCAAGGTATCAACCATGGATGAGGTAACGGCCGAGTCGTTTGCCGCCCGTCGTTTCAACATGTTGCTGCTTTCGATCTTTGCAGTGCTGGCGTTGGTGTTGTCCGCAGTCGGCATATACGGCGTCATGTCCTACGCCGTCACGCAACGTACGCAGGAAATCGGTATTCGGATGGCGTTGGGGGCGCAGACCAGCGACGTCCTTAAACTAGTTATCAAAAACGGCATGACACTAATTGTGATCGGAGTTGTTCTTGGGCTTGCCGGTGCGATTGCGGCCACGAGGTTGCTGACCACGCTGTTATTTGGAGTCACTCCGACCGACACCATGACTTACGCGGTGGTTTCGCTCGTGTTGATTGGGGTAGCACTTTTAGCTTGCTACTTGCCGGCCCTACGCGCGACGAAGGTCGATCCGCTGGTGGCTCTACGCTACGAATAAGAGGAGAAGGAAGATGCAAACAATTTGGCATGACTTGCGCTACGGCGTCCGCATGTTGTTGAAGAACCCGGGGATCACATTCATTGTGGTTCTCGCGCTGGCGCTTGGAATCGGCGCAAATACCGCAATCTTTAGTGTCGTCAATACGGTGTTGTTGCGACCATTGCCATACGAAGAGTCAGACCGGCTGGTCTTTCTGAATGAGACCAGCAAGGTCATGGATGAGATTTCGATTTCTTATCCAAACTTCACTGACTGGCGGAACCAGAATCAAGTCTTCGAGAAAATCGGAGTCTACAACCGCGGCAGCTACAACCTCACCGGCGCCGGGGAAGCCGAACGAATAGCCACCGTGCAAATGTCCGCTGATTTATTTGCAGCCTTGCGTGTCAACGCGGCGACTGGCCGCGTTTTCACAAACGAGGAAGATAAACCCGGCGGCAACCCTGTCGTTGTTTTGGGGTACGGTCTGTGGCAGCGGCGTTTTGGCGGGCAGGCGAGCATTGTGAACCAACCTATTACGCTCAACGGCAAGAGCTACACGGTGATTGGCGTAATGCCCCAGCATTTTCAGTTTCCAAGCCGCGTCGAAATGTGGGTGCCTGTGGGCCAACTCTCTGGCGAGGCGAGTTGGCAACAACGAGGCAATCATCCAGGCCTTTA
Organism: Pyrinomonadaceae bacterium; assembly: GCA_045403245.1. Classification (GTDB taxonomy): domain Bacteria; phylum Acidobacteriota; class Blastocatellia; order Pyrinomonadales; family Pyrinomonadaceae; genus PSRF01. The sequence continues at coordinate 15,614 of JAXIOV010000063.1, forward strand.
CGGGGTCGCGCGTCTCAAGCCGGGAGTTAGCTTCGCGCAAGCAAAAGCGGAGATGGACATTATTGGCGCGAACCTGGAGAAGCAATACCAGGACTCTAACTCCGGCAACGGCATCGGCTTGCGCCCGATGCTCGAGCTTTTTGTCGGAGACGTTCGCCGCGCACTGTGGGTCTTGTTTGCCGCTGTAGCTTTTGTGCTGCTGATTGCCTGCGCAAACATCGCGAACCTACTGCTGGCTCGAGCTCAATCACGTCAGAAGGAGATGGCCATTCGCGCGGCGATGGGCGCGGGACGGTGGCGGATCGCGCGCCAACTGCTCACCGAGAGCGTCCTGCTAGCCCTGCTGGGAGGTTCACTCGGATTGTTGATTGCGCGTTGGGGAATCGCGTTGATTCTTTACGTGAGTCCGGACGCCATTCCGCGGTCCCGTGAAATAAGTCTTGATTGGCGGGTCCTGGCGTTTACGCTCGGTATCTCGTTTGTGACCGGAATTCTCTTTGGGCTGGTTCCGGCTTTGCAGGCCGGCGTCGTTGATGTTCACGAAACGTTAAAGGAGACGGGTCGGGGTACGTCCGGAAGGCATTGGTTGCGCAGTTCACTCGTAGTTGTGGAAGTTGCCACGACGCTGGTTTTACTGATCGGCGCAGGTTTGATGATACGCAGTTTCTACCGCTTGCATAAGGTCAATCCCGGTTTTTCCTATGAACACCTGACGAGCTTCAGCGTGGCGCTGCCGGAGAAGAAATATAAGACCAATGAACAGCGTGAACAGTTCTACAACCGTCTCTTCGAAAACCTTAGGAGTCTACCCGGGGTCGAAGCCACCGCGGCCGCTTCCGGTTTGCCTCTGGGTAACAATGGCTGGCAGACGTCGTTTGTGGTCGACGGCCGTCCGCTTCCGCCGCGCGATCAAACGCCGCTAATGGAAGCCTGTCTGGTGACGCCCGATTATTTTCGGGCGATGAGTATTCCCCTGAAACGCGGGCGCTTTTTTGACGCTCACGACGACCGGTCATCGCTTGCCGGCAAAGATCTGAGCAAGCTCAGTGAAACCGAAGCTGAGATTGCGGCCCTGAATGCGATTGTGATTGACGAGGAGTTTGCCCGTCACTATTGGCCGGGCGAAGAGGCGGTCGGGAGGCGAATCAGACTGGGCACTGATGCGACGGCGCCGGTGCTGACGGTGGTGGGAGTCGTCGGGCGCGTCAAGATGGAGGGGCTTGGCCAGGATTCCAATCGGGTGCAGGGCTATTTTCCTTTTGCGCAGATTCCCAGCGGCGGCATGACCGTCATCCTCAAAGCTGCCGGTGATCCAAATCAGTTGATTGCCGCAGTGCGCCAGCAGGTACAGGCCATTGATCCGGATCAACCAATCCACAGCATTCGGACGATGGACGAAATTCGCGCCGAGTCAGTAGCGCCGGAACGCTTGAACCTGACCTTGCTCAGCGTCTTTGCCGGGATCGCGTTGGTGCTGGCCATTGTCGGAATCTACGGCGTGATGTCTTACTCGGTCACGCAGCGCACGCACGAGATCGGCATTCGCATGGCTATCGGCGCGCAACCGCGAGACGTTTTCCGGATGGTGATCAAGCAGGGAATGGTGTTGGCTTTCATTGGGGTGGTTTTTGGTCTGGTGGGGGCATTTGGACTGACGCGGTTGATGGCCACAATGCTTTTCGGCGTTGAACCAACGGATCCGGCAACGTTTGTCGCTATCACCGTGCTACTGAGCCTGGTTGCCCTTGTCGCCTGTTACATCCCGGGCAGGCGTGCGACGAAAGTCGATCCGGTAGTTTCATTGAGATACGAATAACGACCAGCGGGGGAAGACCTGGAAATACTCTTAAGAGACATTCGTCATGGAATCAGGAGCCTGTTGAAGCACCCGGGGTTCGCGCTGGTTGCGGTCGTCACCCTGGCGCTGGGCATCGGCGCAAACACCGCAATTTTCAGCGCGGTGGAAGCCGTGCTGATTCGTCCCCTGCCTTATTCTGAGCCGCAGCAACTCGTCAGCCTGTGGGAGATTGCCTCGCAGAAGCCGGATCAAAATAACGGTGTCAGCTTCCCGAATTTTTCGGATTGGAAGCAGCTTGCGCAAGACGGACCGTTCGAAGCCATGGCCGCATACAACATGGATCAATTTGTGATTCGCGGCGCGGACGAACCACAGATGGTGATGGGCGCTCGCGCCACCGCCGACTTCTTCCGAGTGATGCGCGTGCAGCCGGCGCAGGGTCGCACGTTGAGCGCCGCCGAAGACCGTCCCGGCG
>JAXIOV010000193.1:0-33912 GCA_045403245.1 Pyrinomonadaceae bacterium
TTTCGGATTTCGAATTTCCCTTGATCCACATTGAGTTTGATGAAATGGTGGTGAGCCTCTTACTGTACCCGGTCGCACAAGAGTTCAAGGTTCTTACAATAACAAAAATTCGAAATCCGAAATTTTGATCCGAAATCCGAAATCCGAAATTCCTTACGGAATTACTCTTACCGGTAGTTGGGTTACTGACGGCGCCACGCTGCCCAGCAAGGCGCGCATGAAAGTCTTAGTTCCAGACGTCGGCACATCGACGATGTCATTCGCCATCAGGGCCACGTCATCAGCGCGCTTCTTTTCGATGGCCGAAAGATCAACCACCATCTCGGTCCTGATCAAGGTGCCTGGTTCCGTGCGAACAATCCTCACCTTGTCTTTCTTACTATCTTGTTTGACTCCTCCCGCCATGGCCACGGCGCGGGTAAGCGTAATCGGCTCCCTCAAGGGAATAGTCAGGGGTAAGGTAACGTTGCCCACCACGTAAACCTGATCCGCCTCAGGCAGCGTGATGATGTCGCCCGCTTCAATAAAAGGATTTGCTTTAGGGTCGCCCCGCAGCGTATCGCTTAGCCGGTAACTGGCCAGCGCCGCTGTCACATCATTCGCTCCTTCGTTTGGCGACAGACAAGGGAATGCTGTTGGCGAATGCACGATGTTAATTGTTTGGCCGGCTTTGGCGGTTGGACCTTTCGCGTAAGTCAGCAGATCGAGCAAACGAATGCGGCGTTGCAGCTCAAAGCGGCTTTGTTCAGTCACGGCTCCAATGATGGCGACCTGGCGCGAGTGATACTCCTTAATAAATACGTCGACCTGCGGGTTCTTGTAAAACTTCGTGTAACGGCTCGCGATCTCTTTAGCCAGTTCGCCCTCGCTCTTGCAGGCAGCCTGGATTTCCGTCTCGATCAAAGGCATCCGAATCATTCCGTTCCCTTCCACGCGCACCGCGTCGCGGGAGAGGTTTGGACGGTTAAAAATGCGTATGTCCAGCACGTCGCCCGGGCCGATTCGATACCGATCGCCATCGGGCTGGGCGACAGGATGGCTTGCGTTGGTGACTTGTGGTGCGGGTTGCTGGGCGTAAGCCGAAATGACAAAGCAAACGGTCACAACCGTCACGATTCCAAGCTGGATGAAATTCTTTTTGCTCATTGGGATTGATCTACTTTCTTGCTAATCCCACCCGGCGAGAGAGCAACGCCTCTCGCATATGGTTCGGATGGGCCAGGTTTAAGACTGTGTTACTAAGGAGGACCATTAGTTCTTCGTGTTCCCGGTTGAATGTCCCGGTCAGCGGGTTGTCCTGGGTCTTGGTGATTACGCCCTCTCTTGCCCACTGCCAAAACTGCGCCTGCGTGGTCCAGAATTCTCTGCGGTCACGACAAACGATCAGCGCAGTTTTCTTCTTCTTCTTCTTTTTCTTGTCCTTAGATGATTTCATGCTGTGCTACTGCGGGTTACGCCCCTCGTGGGGGCCTTTTTCCGTCGATCCGGGGCGCCCACGGAGGGACGCCCCCTACAATCCTCTGCTGTAGATACACTTCCGCCCCGGTATGTCTCTTCCATTTTCGTAAAACGAAAAGGTCACCACACAGGACCCCGTAGGGAAGCCTCAAATGCGAGGCGGCGTCAGTTTGTCAATCAGAATTTCGGGAACTGAATTTCGGATTTCGGATTTCGGATTTCGGATTTCGTTAATTCGAGAACACTTCATTTCCTTTTCTTGTAATAGGAGCTAACTCATTTCTGTTTCCTAACTCGACGCTATCCATCACAAATTTCGAAATTCGAAATCCGACACTTCCGTACCCGAGCGGCTTTCTCTGTTCTACTTCAACCCTTCCAACACAAAATTCGAAATCCGAAATCCGAAATCCGAAATCCGAAATTCCAAATCCTACCCATGAGCTCGGTTAGCCTTGGTGCTCTTCCCAACGCTGGTAAAGATTGCCAGCAGCTCTCGCGACTCATTCAAAAGCTGGCTCCGTTTGTCGGCATCTCCCAAGTTGACTTCATCGCATATCTCCAGCCAGAAACAACTCTCTGACGCCTCCTTCTCTACAATGCCAACTTTATGAATAAAGTCTGCTCGCGATTCAGCTCGATTTGCCTCACGATAGTTTGCTCCGACTGACGTTCCGGCCTTGACGAGTTGATACTCGATGATCGAGCACGTCTTGCTCTGGGGTAGCGTTCCAACAAACTTAATGATCGTTAGGGCAAATCGCTTCGTCCTCTTCTCTAATTCAACTTTATCCATAACAAATTCGAAATCCGAAATTCGAAATCCGACACTTCCGTACCCGAGCGGCTTTCTCTGTTCTACTTCAACCCTTCCAACACAAAATTCGAAATCCGAAATCCGAAATTCGACACTTCCGTACCCGAGCGGCTTTCTCTGTTCTACTTCAACCCTTCCAACACAAAATTCGAAATCCGAAATCCGAAATTCGAAATTCACATGAGTAACCGCGAAATCAACTCAGCTCTTCGCTTCACCCCAAACTTCACGAAGATGTGGCGCAAATGAAATTTCACGGTCTGCTCGGTTACCAACAGGCGCAATCCAATCTCCGCGTTCGTTAATCCTTCTACACAACACAACGCCACCTGAGCTTCGCGCCGGCTCAGGTTCTTGTTCTCAACCACTCTCTGGATAACGCGCTCAAACGAACGATTCGCCCGGCTGTTTTCCAATTCCCTGCCATACGACTTCAAACCATGCTCATCGCGCCGCGCGATTACTTCCTCGGGCATGAAGACGCGATAAGCAAAGCCCTGATCTCGTCCACCGTTGCCGTTGCGTTTCATTTCCCGCTCCACACTAAACTTCGCGACCAGGCCTTCGAGACCGCGGCGGATTGTGCTGAGGCTGCTGATGCCGGTTAACTGCATCAACCGGCGCACGGTAAAAAGGTCGTTTCCATTTTCAGAAGGAGCTGCCGCCGGGTCAGGGTGTGTATTTTTCGCCGCGAGCATTGCCGAGTAGAGGCGGCGCTCCACCGGCGTGTGACTCAATGCCACCAGTGACATCGCTGGACCATTAGGAGACGGTGACGGTTCGATCTTCTCACCTAAAGGGTAGGTTTTGGGATCGGGTGCTTCCTCGATGATCTTGCGCTTCTGGGGGAACATTAGGATGTCTCAGAGAAAGAAATGCGGCAGGAACAAACTCAGCACTTCAGACAATTGGCAGGGCCGCAAAACATGATTCACTAACTTTGCAGTTTACGCAATCGTACACTGTAGGGACGCGTCAACAAATCTCCTGGATTTTCAAACTAGAATTGGGAAGGAGGATTCTTCTGGGACTTCTCAGAAATCACCGAAGCTCGCCCGATCTGCCTGAATTCGAACCAGAGCCTAAAGGCATCGATTATTTCTGTCAAGCAGTTTCCCTCAACCTGTCTGCCTGGCACAATTGACGTCCATTTCGTGGGGCGATTCTCCACAAGTTTGGGCAGAATTAGCGCGATTATCGAGACTGACAGGAGGTACGGGGACGTCTTGCGACTAGATCACACAACCAGCCCTCGATAGCGGGCGGCATAATTGAGCGCAAAGGGCCTGACGCGACCTTCCGCTATTTGCGGCTTGCCGCTGCACAGTGCGGAAAGCCTATGGCTTTCCGCTGACCTTCCCCTGATGTTTTTCCTGAGGCTCAACCTCAGGAAAAAGAGTGCGCGGACGTCGTTCTCGGAAAGGCAAAGCCATTCCGCACTGTGCGGCGGCAAGCCGCGATTCGTTACTTTCGCGCAGGTCCGGCCGCGATTAAGCACTTTTTGTGTAAAGCCGCAGGCTGGTTGTGCGGTCTTCAAGACGCCTACTTATTTCGGTCTCTCACCCAGGGTCGCGTCCACCATTTCACACCAAAGATGGCCGATGGTGATGTGAGCTTCCTGGATCCGGGACGTTCGTTCAGCGCGAATCGTGAGCGTCTGGTCACAGTGGGAGTCGAGAGGTTTCCCAGAAGCCCCGGTCAGGCCAATAGTCTTGCATCCAAGAGCGCGCGCCTGCTCAGCAGCCTTGATCACATTTGGCGACTTGCCGCTGGTGCTGATGGCTATCAGAACATCGCCGGGCGCTGCCAACGCGAGTACCTGACGGGCAAAAACCTCTTCATAACCATAGTCATTGCTAAGCGCAGTGAGCGCTGATGTGTCGGTGGTGAGCGCGACCGCCGGAAACGCTCGTCGCTCGAGTTCATATCGTCCCACTAATTCCGCTGCGATGTGTTGAGCATCAGCAGCACTGCCGCCGTTGCCGCAGATCAAGATCTTGTTTCCCGCGGAGAGCGCATTGCAGATGAGCGTGCCTGCGCGTTCGATCTCGCTTAACTTCTCATCGAGCAGCGATTGGATTGCTGACTGATGCTCCTGAAGTGAACGCGTCAGCAGGCTGATTATCGAGTCTGTGGTCAGGAGTTTTTCTCCACTCTGAAAGACTTGATTTGGAACGGACGGAAATTAGCACAGTTTCTACATGCTGCCAAAAGAAAGGATTCGATAGCTAAGAGCGCCGATGAAACTACTCACGCCACGGGACCTCTCAGGTTGGGAAGGGCGGCTTGCCCCCGCTCTTGTTATTTTTCACTCGAGCATCGTTTGTGGTAACTCATCCAACCCAATTCTTTCATCGCTTTGGACAGCTTCTCGGAGTCATCCGGCCACCACCAGTCTTTATCAACCTTCAGCGGTTTGTCAGAATCGGAATAGAAGGCGCGGAAACTTGACCATGGATAATCTCTGGCTGAAGCCACTAGTTTGGCCTTCACAGGATTTGCGTGAATGTAGTTGATCTTTTGCCAGATCATCCAAGCACTCCACAGTGGCACTCCTTTAAAACTCTCCTGCCAAACCTGGTGTACTGAACCATCCCTTTCGGGTTTCTCACGTACGAACAGATTCTCATCACTTGTGACTTGGATTAGCCGCCGTGCAGATAGACTCTTCAATGAACCGGAAAAACCCCGAATGTCGCCGTCTCCAGGATTTGCGATGAGGTGAAAATGATCCGGCATCAAAACGTAGGCGATTAGTTTGGCCGGCCACTTGGCTATTAGATCAGCGCAAACCTCAAGGAATGCTTCGCAACACGCCTTGTGGATGAACACTGGTATCCGATCAATAACATTTCCCGTGACGAAATGTAGTGCTCCGGGCAAATTCTGGTTTGACCATTTCTTGGCCATTTACGAACAGGCGGGGGCAAGCCGCCCTTCCCTACCTGAGAGGTCCGCTTACGTTGAGAGAGTACTTGTAGCTTGAAAGCTCCTGCGTGGGAAGGCGCGCCGCGAATACCTAAAGATTGCTTTGCTGCTGAGTTTCTTGCATCATTAATGTCCAACTCCTCTTCTTGCTTCTGGCTGGTTTCACCCTCTTTGTTACCTCGCTTGCACAATCGTAACTCTCCGATGTAGGCTTCGCTTCGTTTTTAGGCACCTGTTTTTAGTTGCCGCTTTATGACCACCTCTAATCAAACGCCCATGCTGCGCCAGTATCAGGAACTCAAGCAGCAGCATCCCGGTACGCTTCTTCTCTTTCGCCTGGGCGACTTCTACGAACTCTTCTTTGACGACGCCGTTATCGGGTCGCGGGAATTGCAGATTACGTTGACGGCGCGCCACAAAGAACGGGGCGATCCGATCCCCATGTGCGGCGTACCACATCACTCGGCAGCAAACTACATTGCCCGCCTGGTGCGTAAAGGCTATCGAGTAGCCATCTGCGAGCAAACTGAAGATGCTTCGAAAACCAAGAAACTCGTGCGACGCGAAGTGGTGCGCATCGTCACGCCAGGTACACCGATTGATCCCCAACTCCTCGAAGCCCGCGAGCCTGTCTTCCTGGCGGCAGTTTGCAGTTCCGGTGAAACTGTTGGCGCTGCGTTTCTCGATATTTCCACTGGCGAGTTTCGAGCGACTCAGGAGAGGGGCGCCGGGGCCTGGGAGAAGATCCGCGGCGACCTGGAATCATATTCTCCGCGAGAGTTGCTCTTCCCTGCCTCGCTTGCTCCTTTAATAAAGGCCGGGCTCTCGGGAAGACCTCAAACCGCGCCTTTGCCTCTGGCAGGCGACAACAATTCACCAAACACAACCGCTGAACGCTTTATCGGCGCTGCCTTAACCCCTCTCGAGGATTGGTTGTGGCAAACGCGGGATTGCGCCGACCTGCTCCTAAAACACTTTGGCGCGCGTTCTCTGGAAGGCTTTGGAATCGAACGCCGAGACGAGGCAGTGCGCGCAGCGGGCGCGTGTCTGCGATATGCGCAGGAAACTCAACGAGCCGCGGCCGGCCACATCACTGACCTCAGCTACTTTGCGCCGCAAGACCACCTCGTGCTTGACCAGGTCACGGTGCGCAACCTGGAATTGGTTGAGTCTCTCAGTGGCGCGCCGGGACGCACGCTGCTCAGCGTTATCGATGAAACAGTGACCGGCATGGGTGCGCGACTGTTGCGTTCCTGGATGCTTCGCCCCTGCGTGAAGAGAGGCGAAGTCGAGGCGAGGCATGCCGCGGTCCAGGATCTATTCGCATCGCAGATCGCGCGCGATAAGCTGCGTTCATTGCTCAAGGAAGTTGCCGACCTGGAACGACTCATCGGACGTATCAGTTTGGGTTCCGCCGCCCCTCGCGATCTAAACGCGATCTTGCGTTCCCTGAAACAGGTTCCGGCCATCCGCGAGCAACTGGCCGCTAATCGCTCGTCTCTGCTACAGGTTTTGTCGGAGAGCGCAGACGAACTGCCGGAGATTTGTGAGTTAATCGAGACTTCAATCAGCGACGATCCGCCCGTCAAGGTGGGAGAGGGGGGCGCGATTCGCGCCGGCTATTCAATTGAGCTCGACGACTTGCGCTCGATAAGCAGAGATGCGAAGCAGATCATCGCGACGCTCGAGGCCACTGAGCGCACCCGCAGCGGTATCGGGAACCTGAGAATCAAGTTCAATAACGTCTTTGGATACTTTATCGAGGTTTCGAAAGGAAATGCCGCCCGCGTGCCGGCCGAATACGAACGCCGGCAAACGCTTACCAATTCCGAACGCTTCACAACACCCGAACTGCGAGACTGGGAAAAGAAGGTCCTGGGCGCGGAAGAGCGCATCATCCAACTTGAGGTCGAGATATTCAACGAGGTCTGCCGTCAGGTGGCAGCCGAAACGAAGCGCATCCAGGCCACTGCGCGAGCGCTCGCAGCCCTCGACGCGCTGGCCTCGCTCGGCGAAATAGCTGCGCGGCGCGCTTTTGTGCGGCCGGCGATGCACGATGGCGATGAAATTGAAATTGTTCAGGGGCGCCACCCGGTTATTGAGATCTTCAGTGACGAGCCGTTTATTCCCAACAGTGTCTATCTCAACAACTCCACGGATCGACTGCTGGTGATCACCGGTCCAAACATGGGTGGCAAGAGTACAGTTCTTCGGCAGACAGCCATCATTTCTATCCTGGCCCAAATGGGCAGCTTCGTTCCGGCTGAAAAGGCCCGGCTGCCCTTGCTTGATCGAGTCTGGACGCGTGTTGGTGCTTCTGACGATCTCACGCACGGCCGCTCAACCTTCATGGTGGAGATGACGGAGACGGCGGCGATACTCCACAGTGCCACTCCGCGATCACTGGTCTTGCTGGACGAGATTGGTCGGGGCACCGCGACGTTTGATGGATTGTCGATCGCCTGGGCCGTGGCGGAGTACTTGCACGATTCACCCGAGCATGCGGCCAAGACTCTCTTCGCGACTCACTATCACGAACTGACCGAGTTGGCGGAGCGTTTGCCCGGCGCGCAGAATTATCAGATCACCGCGACCGAGCGGGAAGGCGAAGTGGTATTTCTGCACCGGCTGGAGCGCGGACGCGCGTCCAAGTCGTATGGAATTCAGGTAGCGCGACTCGCCGGGCTTCCGCCGGTAGTGCTTCAAAACGCGCGCGAAGTTTTGGCCAGGCTCGAGCGTTACGAATTGGACGTGTTTGCTGATGAAGAAGTCGTGCCGGTCGCTGCTGAGACCGTTGAAGTGCGTGCGGCCACGCAGAGCGCGGCGAGTTCGAGTACATCCGAACAGTCAGTGAAAGCCGGTAGTGCTCTCGACGCCGCGGCGCGGCGTGCAGGGCGCAGAAAAGCAGCCGCGCAGGCGTCGCTGTTTGATCTGGCAAATCAGAAAGTCGTCGAAGAGATTCTGAACGTGGATGCGGAGAAACTCTCACCCGACGAGGCCAAGGAGCTTTTGCGCAAACTCCGCCAGCGCTTGATGTGAACTAAGATCGGCAACCCGTTCTTCACCCTCATTGTTATCAATCTAGCCCGCGCTTATCGAAGTCTCCCTGCCGCTCATCGAAGTCTCTCAACCGCTTATCGAAGTCTCCCAACCGCTTTGTCGAAGTCTCTCAACCGCTTTGTCGAAGTCTTCCAACCGCTTTGTCGAAGTCTCCCTGCCGCCTTTAGGCGGCTGGCCCCGCAGGGCCTAAAGGCCAGCCGTTTTACGGCTGGTTACCGAGGCCGCTCTCTTAGTCTCACCCAGGCCGCTTCAGCGGCCTTTTCGAAAGGAAGCGTCATGCCCAAGAATGTCTACAGCGAAATCAACCTGCATATGACTTGGCACACCAAGAACAATAATCCTGTGTTGACCGATGCCATTGAAAACCGCGCACACCACTACCTCGAACATGAGGTGCGAAAGACCAAGGGCGTATTTTTTCACGCTGTCGGCGGAATTGAGGACCACGTCCACCTGGCAGCAACCGTTCCGCCAACGCTTTTAATCAGCGAATGGATTGGAAAGTTGAAGGGAGGCAGTTCCTTCTACATCAACCACGAGATTGCCAATCGGAAATTGCTGGCATGGCAAGACGGTTACGGTGTCGTAAGCTTTGGAACGAAGGATCTGAAATGGGTAATTGACTACGTGAAGAATCAAAAAGAACATCACGCCAAAAAGACCACGAATCACAGACTGGAAAAAACAGATGATGGTTAAGATGGTAAGGCCGTTGAAACGGCCTGCCAGGGATGTGTTCAGGCTCCTCACCAGCCGTAAAACGGCTGGCCTAACAGCCCTTCGGGGCTAGCCTCGTAAACGAGGCATCAAACGGCCTCCGGATAATGGCGTTGGACTCCTCACCAGCCGTAAAACGGCTGGCCTACGGGCCCTTCGGGGCTAGCCTCGTAAACGAGGCATCAAACGGCCTCCGGATAATGACGTTGGACTCCTCACCAGCCGTAAAACGGCTGGCCTAACAGCCCTTCGGGGATAGCCTCGTAAACGAGGCATCAAGCGGCGCGGTTCCGGCAATCGCGATCCCATGTAGCGCGCTAATTCCTTGCCGCTGTCCGTTGAGTGTCTGTAACCGTAAACCACTCGCCCTTTCCATCATGGGTTTTCAACATCCTGAGAATCTCTTCCATGTTGAACGGCCGCGCGCCGCGGCGGCCAAACACCGAAACCTGATTTCCACTCTCATCCGCAGCGCGGTCCCGATCCAAAGGCTTTGAAATGCCGAGTGCTTCGCCTTTGGTCTTGAACGTAGCAATCAAAACCGGTTTTGGTCGCGGACTAAACCCGGCGTATTCCGGCATCGTCTCCGGCGACGTGAGCTGCAAGATTCGCAACCCGTTCCGGCCGTCCGCGATATACGCGAAGAGACTGGCGTTCGTCATCGCAATTTTGACCTGATGCACGTCGTTAAGTTTGCCTCCAGCGTCGAAAGTCTGATCGAGACGCGGTTGCTCCGGCTTCCCGACATCGATGATTGCGATTCCCTCTTTTCCGTTCGCGACGTATGCATATGTGCGAGCAACGTAGACATCATGCGCGTGCGCGAGCGGAACAAAAGCACCCTTGACCATTTGCGGTCCACCGGGCGACATCAGGTCAATCACTTTCAGCCCTTCGTCATCCACAATGAAGGCGTATTGAAACTGAATGGCAACGGCCTTCGGATTCTTGAGCTCCGGCGCGCCATACTCGCGAACGATCCGCGGATTCAAGGGCTCGTCGATGCCTACGATGAACAGTGCGCGTCCGGTGGTAATGAACGCGCGATCTCCAGCGATAGTGATGTTGTTTGAATCGCTGAGCGAGCCGTCTGGATTGAACGCGCCGTTTGGATATCTGCGCTCGTCGAGCGCGCGCTTCAAATAGTTATTAAGCGGATCCCCATCAAGAAGAGTCGCCGCGTTGACAACGATCAACCCTTCGTATTTGTCGACTACATAAAGATAGGCGTAGAGCGGATGAATTGGTTGCTCCTCATTGATAAGTTGTTTGCGCTCGTCGCCCGTAAGCCTGGCGGCGCTTGCAGGATCGATCATCGTTCCGTCAGCCTTCAATCGCCATCGCGCCGGATCAACAGCCAGAGTGGTCGGCGCCGCAACCGCGGTTGCATACCTGGTCTTGACCCAGAATTTCTGGCCAAAACGCGAAACAGGAGCCGTCGTAATTCTTTCTGAAAAGCCCTTCTGGTCGATCTGGGCAACATCGTAAACTCGGAGTCCACCTTCTCCCGCGGCCACGTAGGCATATTCACCACGCAGTTGTACCTGCAACACCCGCGGATTGCCGACGTGCTCGTAAAACGTTTTCAGCTCACTGCCGTCATTAACAAACTTCTCGTAGTTCGCCGGATAAGCAACTTTGTGCAACGTGCTGCCGAAGACTGCCTGAGGCTCGTCGCGCTCAGTCGCCACGACTGCTTCGAGCGCGTGATCTCCGGCTATGTAAACGTAGCGGCCCATGAAATTAACGAAATTGGTTCCCTGCAAGAGTACCTGGGCCAACCAGGCGTTGTTGTCCTTGTTTGCCGAGACGTGACAGTCAGAACAGCCCTTCGTTTCCTTGCTCCGCACGGTGTGGGGAATGTGCGTGTTGAAAGCCTGACCGGCAAAGCCTTCAGCAGACGTGGTCTGTTGCTGCGAATAGATCCATTCGCGGTTTTGGTTCTGTGAACTAACCAGGACCGCCGAAGAAGAACGCACCGGCGCCACCCGGTTGCCGGTGACGGTGCCATCGCGCCCAAGCATGAAAATGTCGTCGCGCAGGACCTGAAAGTTGTATTTGGTGAAGTTTCTTGATTCGCCACCTTCGTTGTGGCGGTTTGGCATCTTGCGGTTGGCCTGCATCGAAAGGTGACAACCAAAGCAACTCGTCACCCACGAAGAGTGGCAGGCAACGCAGGTCATATTGCTGTCGCGATGAGCTAACGCATCATCGCCTGCCGGTAGTTCGCCCCACGTCTGGTTGTCCTTGCGAATCGTCTTCGCGTACCGGGATTTTTCATTGAAGCCGCGAGCCCCGGGCGTGATCGTGTCGAGCGTTTGGCTGACGCGCCACCACCGTCCGGGCACCACCATCGAGTTTTGAACAATGTCACCAGCCTTCAGCTCGATGTCTGTGCCGGCCTCATTCTTCTTCTTGCGATCGCGAGCAATCCTCTGGAAGAGCGGAATCTTCGCGCCTGTTTCGTCGCGAACGCGAATACGAGTCAGGTCCTGACCCACCAGTGGTTGATTTTGCGACTTACGACGTTCCGCCGCTTGACCGGTGGCAGGCACGGCGGCTGGGCCGGAAGTGAACAGCGTGGCCTTTTTACGAATCGAGCCGTGACAGTCTTCGCATCCAATCTCGATGGCCGCGCGCGGCTCGTTGTAGAGATTGCCGTCGCCGTGTGAATCCTGCCGGAAGTGACAGTCGACGCAGTGCATTCCCTTCTCTGCGTGAATATCGTTGAGATGGACCGCCTTCCTAAACTTGTCCGGGTCAGAAGCGGAAACTGGATTACCGTCTGCGTCGAGGAGCGTTCCTTTTCGATCTCGTTTGAATACTTTCCGAAACAACCAACCATGACTGTGAAAGTCGGCAAACTGGGTGTTCTTCAGTTGTGAATTGAATTCAGGCGTTCCCGTGCCGGCCAGAAACTCCAGCTCCGACCATAGGCCACGTAAGCTTGCCGCCTCGGGATTTCGATTGAGCTTTACCCGCTCTTCCTCTGGCGATGGATTGTGTTGGACCTTCGGATACATCTTGTCGCCGTCAGATTCATTGTCCCACCACGTCATCCCCAGATAAGTCGCCACCATGTTTGTGCCGGGATGCATGTGACAAACCATGCATTGCGAGGTTGGAATCTGACTCGTGAACTGATGCTTGATCGGGTGGCCCGATTCGTTTTTCGGAATGTTGGAGTCGGCAGTAATTGAACGGCCCAGGTTTCCCTGGTTGCTGTAGAAAGCAGAATGGGAAGGGTCGCGGTCATTAGCATAGACGACATGGCAAGCTGAACAGCCCGACGAACGATAGTCTCCTGGGTGATCATTGGTGCCGAGAAAGTTCAAGGTTGGATCCATCAGTCGAGTTTTTTGCAAACCCAGGTAGACGGGATCGGTGCGGTTCGCAGAGCCGAAACCGCGGGCGCTTAGTCCTTTGTCAGGTTTACCAGGCTCTTCTTCGCGGTCTGGTAGACCCGTTTCCAAACGCCGCTTTCCGCCTCGCTCAAAAACGCGCAGGACGTTGCCGGGTTGCGAGATCTCCCATCGCGGCATGGGATCCAGCAACTGGAGCAGGCCCTTCGTTCGTCGATCCTCCAGGGCCGGCGCCGGCGACTGGATAAGAGTTTGAGGGCCGCCATTCTCGCTATAGCTTTCGCCGAAGCGCGCGTCCTTCAGCGGAAGGCCGCCATTGTTGTAGAGCGCAGCGCCCCAGAGCATCGCGCCGTGGGTCATCATGCTGCGCGCGACATTCTTCGACTCAATCTCGTGGCAGGAACCGCTGCCGCAAGTCTTCGCCGCAACCCGCAGATCGCCAGGATTGATGAAACGGACAAACTCCCAGCTTTCCCGAGCGAGTAGCGTGTTTGTGCGTTCCGGGTTTGCGCCGGTGTATTTGCCATCACGTTTCCACTCGTTGGGAAAACGCGGGCGAACATGAGCTTCGTTTTTGACTCTTTCGATGTCTCTTGAGTCGTCGGTGGTCTTGCGCGGCACTGGATTGCCACCGTGGCAGGCAGTGCAAGTCAGGCCCACTGCATCCTTGCCGTCTTTCAAGCTCTCGAGCGTCTCGGTCGTCCCGTATTTGTGCATCGGCTCGATCGTCCCGTGACAGGAAACACAGCCTTCGAGTTTGGGGGTGGCCTGATTAAGCGTTGGTGATGTTGCAAAATATCGCGGGCGTTTTGGGTTCAACTCTCCAACGCGAACTTCGGAATGGTTTCGCTCGTTTGCTGCCTTGCCGGCGGAATAAACGATTAGAGATCCAGTTACTATGAGCAGGACCACACCCAGTCGGCTCAAAGTTGTTCGAGGTTTTCGCGAGTCAGCGTCCATGATTCTTCTGTTTTGATTTCTTCCTGCCACTTGAGCGCTCTTTGTGTCTGCGTGGTGATGCAGGTTCTTGCTTACCACAGAGACAAAGTCAAAAGATCAACTTCAACTGCGCGAACAAGTTGTACAACGGCTTGCGCGGGCTGATCACGTCGGGTTCGCAAAAATCACCCACATTCGGCGGGCAATTCCGCGAACGGTCAGTGAAAATGTCTCGAAATCCCCTTCCTGTTTGCAGCGTCGAGGCCCCAAACGTAACTGTCACGTTGTTGATCAAAAACGGCCGGTAAGCCACGCCCAGACTGTAGTCAAACCCAATGTCGTGACGGATGCGGTTCTGAAATAAAACGTACTCAAGCGGCTCGGTGCGATGAAACCTCAAGTAGTTCACATTGAAAACTGTCTTGATCCGTTGAGTCAGCTCGACATCTACTCCGGCGTTGTAAATGAAGATGCCGGGATTGACGAAGTTTGCCTGGCCCTGGGTTTTGCTGCTTCTCAAACTCGGCAACAGACTGTTTGGTTGCACCAATCCAACCCCGGTTTGGGTCAGTCGAATGCCATTGCGGTTCCAAAATGAAAACTGTCCGCCCGCAAAGTTCGGGTCGTCAAAGATGGCATCAAAACCGGTCGCGCGGCCGTCGGTCGGGTTCGAATCTCCCTGCGCCCAAAAGAACGACCCTTTGAACCGCAAATAATCCTTATCAATCGAAGCTTCAACCGCGGCCATACTGGATCTCACCGAAACCGGCCGGCCCGCAATCGGATTGTTCTCGTCGCGTCCAAACGCAAAGTAATAGGAGTTGGTCAGGTTCAGCCGGCCCAGATGACCATCACCATTGAAACCAACATAGCCAACCTTGATCGCATGTGGTTTGACATCACCAATCAACGCCGGACGAACCAGGAAACCATTCCGGTCAAACTTGACGCTGCGGCGGTCGTCGTTGAAGTGGAAATTTCCCATGATCGTATAGCCCTTGCGCACAAAGTCCTGGCGGAAGAGATTTGCGATGTAGACATTTTGATGGCGGGTGTCGAAACGATTGAGACCGCTGTTAGTGTCCTTCTCAAGCATCGAGAAGTAGGCGGCATTGTATTGAATGCGATTGTTGTCAGCGGAACCAAACAGGCGCAGGCCGAGATTGTTGTCGGAAAAAATGAAACCGCGAAAATCAGAAACGAACGGCTGGATTCCGGCGCGCACGGAGATGAAGTCAAAGTTTGCGTTGACGTCGGCGAGCTTTAGTTCGCCAAACGCCTCCTCGAGCGACACGTGCGTGTCAAGGCGGTTCGTTCCTCGCCTGACGTCGATATTTACCACGCCGTTTTCCCTGGCGTTGAGATAGTTTGGGATGCTGAAGGTGGGAGAAATTTTGATTGCCCAGTCACGCGGTCTAAACGTCGAGTCGCCATGAAACAGTTCGAAACTGAGTTGGACCGTTTGGTTAACTGCAAACTGTTCCGGTTGTCCAAAAAACTCCGCGCTGCCCGGTTCATCAGAACTCACGTCTGACGGCGTGGGCGCGCGTCTTTGTTCCACGGTACTCGTGCTGACCGCCGAAAGAATCATGAAGAGCTCGTTTCCCTTGATTGGATAATCGCCCTTCAAAACACTTTGATTGTAAGGATCCCACCAGCGACCGCGGGTAAAGGGAATGTCGCGGCCGCGCCCGCCGCGATCGCCGTAGCGATCATACTCGGGAAAACCCGCGCGCCAACGATCGCGGGTCTCGCGCCGCTCCGGGCTCGTTTGCGGCTCCGACGGAACTGTTTCTCCGCCGGCGTGACCCGTGGGCTTATCGCCAGCTTGTCTGGGAATTTCTTTGATCTCAACCTGATCCAGCGGAATGTCAACAGCAGTTTCTTTACCAGCCTCGACGATTACATTCTCGAGCGCGTCGCCCTGCGGCAAGGCAAAGTCACCGTAGTTTTTATCTTTTTCGAACTTGGCTGCATGCGGAGGTTGAACGCGGAGACGATAGGCGCCGGGAGCGAGCTGGATCGAATATTGACCTTGATTGTCACTCCTAACGCGTTTCCATTTTCCTGTCACCTGGTTTGTCGCGATCACCGCGACCCCGGCAACCGGGGCGCCGGAGGCGACCCGCACGATGCCTTTGAGCCGGCCTGAGCTTTGGGCTTGTACGGAGTAGGAAATGAACAGAGTGAAGAGTAATGCAATGCCACTCCTGACGATCGGGCAAAGGAGACGATCTCGGTGCTGTTCTTTTCTGCGGCAATTTACCATTCAAGCAGCATGCTTAGTCGGCAATTTAAGTGGTCAGGCGCTTGCGCTTGGACGCAATTCGGGCAATGCAACTCCAAGCCCGCGTTAGGAGTCGTTTCGGGAAAAGATCGTTCAGAGAACCACAATCTCAGCCCGGAGGGCTCGCAGATAGTAGCCGGTGGTCGCAGCGCAGCGTAGACCACCGGATCACATGACGAAAACGACCAGCACCCCGGCGGGGTGCCAGATAATCCAGATCCATCATTCGGATCCCCGTCACCACCTCAGCAAACGATTTTGCGCACCGGCTTCCGACGCGTGCGACACCTGCGAAGTTTTCAATCTCGCACCCCTCCGGGGTGCTGACCCTCTTTTCTATCGTGATCCGGTGGTCTGCACTTCGTTCCGACCACCGGCTACTATCCGCGAGCCCTCCGGGCTGAATTCGAGGTCTTTCTGATCGCTCTTTTTCTCGACAGACACCGCACACGACGACATGACATTTGCGTTCTCTCAGGATCATCACATCGCGGCGACCTGCGTCGAAAATTATACCGCCCGCTGGGGGCTGGTTGAGAGGCGCATTCAACGTCTTCAACGGATTGATAAACTACGGCTGCTGAAGATTCATAACTTGCTTGCCTTGTAACACACGCGCCTAAGTCAGGCAACGAAAATCCGCATTAGAAAGCGCACGACGTAACTTCCGGCAGGCTGGGGGCACACTGATCTCCAAAAGCCGCTCTTGCGGCGACATTCACACAAACAGGAATCTACTGGCCTCGCACACTTTATGGTACATTTGTCAGCGCTTGCCCGCAGGTCATCATCAACTGACAACAGATGGCTAACGTTCCCCATCCTGGCGTGCGAAGATTGGTTCTGCTGTGCATTAGCGCAGCCTTCGTCAGTGTCTCGATCTTGAGTTCCGGACGCGGTTCGGCGCAGGCAACCGCTCCCGTTCTCGTCAGTCACGCAGACTCCACCCGCGCAATTGCTTTTGAATCCGTTACCCGTAAGCGCGAACCTTTCTCGACTAGCGCAGCAGTAAGGTTTGGCGCCGACAATCAAACTCGGGTCATGCTGTTTGCAATGAATTTGAATTTGCAAACTGGGGATGGCGCATCATCGGTGACCGCAGAGGCAGAAGACGGCTCGCATCAACTCTACCAGTTACCGGTCGAATTCATCGGTAGTGTTCCCGATCAACCGTGGGCGATGTCTCTGGTGATCAAGCTTGAGCCGGCGATGCAAGATGTGGGCGACGTGCTGGTTCGGATCCGGTATCGAGGTGTTGCGAGCAATCGCGTTCGGATGGGGCTGGGCCATCTCGGTGGCGGGCTTCCGGACGATCCGGGCGCGGTGCCAACCCCAGGCTCGAGCCAACCGCTGCCGCCGACCGTTCCAAACGCAACTGCCGGGAACCTGACTTCCAGCGACGTCGAGACAATAATCAGTCAAGCTGTTTCCGCGGCTGTATCTCTGAATCGCCCAGTTACAGTGGCAGTCACCGATCGCGAGGCAAACGTGCTTGGAGTTTTTGTAATGACCGGTGCGCCGGCCAGCACAACCATTCGGAGCGTCGGAACCTCCGGCCAGGGGCTCGAAGGGCTGTCTGCGCCCGCGACGCTGGCGGCCATCTCAAAGGCTGGAACAGGCTCGATCTTTAGTACTACCGGAAACGCGTTTACCACGCGAACGGCCGGCTTCATCATTCAGGAACATCTGCCGCCCGGGATTGATTTTCGGCCGGGTGGGCCACTTTACGGAGTGCAGTTTTCATCGCTGCCCTGTTCCGACATCAAGCAACCCGCTCTTCCGTTGGGACTGTCAGCTGATCCAGGCGGCTTGCCCATCTACAAAGATGGCGTGGCGGCGGGTGGCGTCGGGATTGAAGGTGATGGACTTTACACTGTCGATCGGGTGCCGGCGGATTCGGATCAACCTTTCGAAGAGTTGATTGCTGCTTCAGCCGTGCGCAGTTTTGAATCGCCTGCGCTGATTCGAGGCGACAACATTCTGGTTGACGGCGTTCGTCTGCCTTACTCCAACGTGCCAAGCCCGCCAACTCCCTCGACCATTCCATTTGGAAGTTTGCCGGGAGTGGTTCCCGGTGCATTTCCAATCCGAGGTGCTCAGTCTTCAGCTTTCACGCCGGCCATAGTTGGAGGCATTAGCGGCGAAGTTGACACGCGGTTCTTCCCATTTGTCGCCGGAACATCTCCGGCGGGACCAAACGCGCTGACTGCCGCAGAGGTCGATACGATCATTTCGCGCGCGGCCCAACAGGCAAATATCACTCGCGCGGCTATCCGTCAGCCGCTTGGCAGCAATGCGCGCGTTAGTATGGCCGTGGTTGACGCGGCCGGTAACGTGCTCGGAGTTTTTCGTCAACTGGATGCACCGGTATTTGGCTTTGACGTTTCAGTACAAAAGGCCCGAACGGCAGCGTTCTTTTCGAGCTCCAGCGCCGGCGCGTTGTTGCGTTCGGCAGGCTTTGCCACATACGCAGACCGTGCGCTGGCTGACGGAATCAGTCTGGATGGCTCCGTGGCATTCACGGATCGAGCCATCGGATTTCTGCATCGGCCGTTTTTTCCAGACGGCATAAACAACACCGCCGAAGGACCGTTTAGCACTTCAATCAGCAACTGGAGTCCATTCAATGTTGGGCTGCAGCTGGACTTAACTAAAACTAATTTGCTGGCGGCTATCGGTGGGGCCGCCGTTCCGTGCACCACGATCGCCAACCTACCCAATGGAATTCAAATCTTTCCGGGAAGTGTGCCGATCTACAAAAACGGCACGCTGGTCGGGGCCATCGGCATTAGCGGCGATGGCGTGGATCAAGATGATTTGATTAGCGCTGCCGGTGGCAACGGTTTTGCGCCCGCACCGGCGATTCGCTCTGATCAGGTTTTTGTGCGCGGCGTTCGTCTGCCGTTCTTAAAGTTTCCCCGCAGTCCAAACTTGTAAACAGCTTCGCTTGTGAAACGCCAGTACGCGTAAATATGTTACGCACTATCATCGGTCTCATTGTTCTCTCCTCTCTGGCGATTCTGTCGATCGCTCAAACTTCCGATCCTCCCGCCGGTGCTCGCGGTGTCATTCGGATTAGGGTGCGGGTGAAATCTGGCGCTTCAACGAAGGGCCTGTCCCGCAAGCGTTTCTTTCTGATCAAGGGCTCACTCGAACAGAACAAGCCTCTCATCGACTCAATCAACCAGCGCCCGGTAATCACCCGCGATTGTTACTACCGCGGCGCCGGCGCCAGTGAGCAACTCATCAATTGGTTAAAAGAAAACGACTGCGAGTCGGTGTATTGCCGGGAGATCGAGGATAAGGACCTGGAGGGAGCGGCCCCGCCTGAATTCATGGCCGCGTTGGCCGCCGGTGAAAAGGAACTTGGAAGTCGTCAGCTGGCGCGGAAATGGTTGGCAGTCAACCTTCCGGAGAATCTCCGTGACGGTTTTTACCGAAGTCGCCGGAGCGAAATTGATGCGATAGTCAAACAAGCTGAAACAACGTCGGGCGCAAGAGTGTTGTCGGTGATGACGGACCGCAACGGCACGGCTTATTTCACCGATCTGGAACCGGGAACGTATACGCTTACCAACGTTGTGCCGGCGGAAATTGAAGCGGCGACTGCAATGTGGAATTGCGAGATGCAAGTCAAGCCCGGCGATCTTGCCACCGAGAAACCCTTTCTGATTTCGAACCGCAAAGACAAGAACGTGAAATGCGTCGCCGTGGAAACACCAATGCCAGTATGTGATGTACAACGCAGGAATGTGAGCGGCTCCGCCGCCTTCCGTTCGGAAAGGCTTCGCCTTTCCGGCAGCTACTCAAAAAGATAACTGAGGCTCCGCCTCACTTTGAGGCGTAGCCTCGCAGGAAAAGGTTGATCTCCGGAAAGGCAAAGCCTTTCCGAACGGAAGGCGGCAAAGCCGCGAACGATAGGGCGCGAGAACACCAGTTCAGATGATGAAGCTTCGCCAAACAGGAAAGCTTGTTGCAGCGTGTGTACCTGTGTTTGTGTCAGCTTTAATCGTCATCTGCCTGATCCTGATCGTTCTTATCCATCTCTCGAGTACCGCTCACGCACAAAAACGTCGCCGACTTGCTCGCCCTGCGCCAAAACCAACTATCGACTATTCGAAATTCTCCCACGCCACGGAAAAGCACAAAGGCGCATGCGAAAGTTGCCACAAAGTGCCGACGCCAAGCTGGCAAAAGGTCCGCGAGTTTCCCGATGTGGCTGACTATCCGGGCCACGCAGCCTGTGTCAGTTGTCATCGAGCGCAATTCTTCAAGAGTGCCCGGCCGCCAATCTGTGCTGTGTGTCATTCGAAGGTTTCACCGCGCGATGATGTGCGTTTCGCGTTTCGCAACCCGGCTTCGTCTCGCCAGTTTCTAATCGAGTTTCCGCACGACCGGCACCAGGATGTGATCGCCCGGCTGCGTCCCTTGAAACCAAAGGCCGGACCGCGATTCTTGGACGCTTCGTTTAAGTCTGGCCTTGTCGCTGATGAACAGACGAAACACTACAACAACTGCGAGATTTGCCATAAGCCGCGCCCCAATGCTTCTCCGGCTCCACCGGCGGGTTGGCCCGACAGCTTTGTTCCCGACGCCGCAACTTTCAAAGCATCTCCCGGCAGCCATGCATCATGTTTCAATTGCCATTGGAAGTCCCAACAGCCAGTAAACTCGAATTGTGCGGGTTGTCATAAACTCGACGCTAAGCCAGGCGCGTCGCCGGATCTGAATGTCCGGATTTCACTGAAGTTTCGACATGCACGCGAACAGCACATTGCCGAGTGCACTACGTGTCATATCAACATCACGAAGTCAGTAACTCTGCGAGGCCTGAAGCCTGACGTGCCAATCACTTCGTGCACCGAATGTCACAACAAGGACGGCCTGCGGCTGGATGTAAGCAAAGAACTGCAAGCGCTCGACAAGAACCGCGATTTCACCTGTACTTACTGCCACACCTCCGATGTTGGCCGCCGCGACCCGCCTGCGAGTCATTATCTGATTGCCGAACGGCCTCCCATTACGCGCAAGGACTTGAGATGAAATCCGACGTTTCTCAAATTGACGATCCGCGGAGAAGCTCCCGACCGACCGCGCGCCGAAGGCCCGGCAGCAGGTTCCGGATTTCGTCTCTGTGCCTCCTTTGTGTTCTCTGCGTCTCTGTGGTTGACCTTGTGAGCGCAGAACTCACCACAAAGACACAGAGCACACAAAGGAGGCACAGAGACACCAGTACCGAAGCAGGCTCACGTCTGTTGTTGGTTCCAACGCAGGGACCCGACCTCGACTATTCACGTTTCAAGCACAACAGTCAGAAGCACTCATCGCTCGGATGCAATTCCTGCCATCAGCGCTCAGATAATTCCGCAACGCCAAAGTGGCCGGGACACAATGCCTGCACCGGTTGTCACCTGGCGCAGTTTGTTACGCCCCAGGTTCCGATGTGCGTCATCTGCCACACTGGCGTCAGCAGCTCAAACCCTCCATTGAAGAGTTTCCCCTCTCGATTCAACGAGAGCTTCAACATGAAGTTTGACCACGCTCAGCACAACTCCGGTTCCGCGCGACCGCCTAACGGGTGTTCGAGCTGTCACGCGCGCGCCGGTGCACGGTCGGCTGCACTCTCGATTCCGGTCGGCATTTCATCGCACAATCAGTGCTACACGTGCCACACCCCGAGTAGCAAAAGTTTGGCAGGTCGCGAGATTGCCTCGTGCGGGGTCTGCCACGATCAAAGGTCCTACTCTCGAACTTCCACCAACGCGCGCTCGTTCCGCTTTGCATTCAGTCACGCGAAACATGGCGCCGGCCAAAGACTTGCCTGCGCCGATTGTCACCGGCTTACTGCCGGCGCGGCACAGGGTCGCCAGGTCAGTTCCCCGTTTCCAGCGGAGCACTTCCCCGCCTCGCGCAGCATGACCTGTTTCACCTGTCACAGCGGCAAGCGATCCTTCGGCGGCGACCTGGCATTCAAAGACTGCCGGCGATGCCACAGCGGACCGACTTTTCGCATGCCGATGTAAACAATCAAAAGAGTTTGACACTCCAATTGTAGCCGCCTAAGATTGTCTCCGAGTTGATTCCCTCCCCGCTTGGTTTCATGGCACCTAATCCCGAGACATTCCCGAGGTAACCGGATGAGAAAACAATTGATTCTGATTGCGGCACTCGCATGTGCGGCGGTAGTTACCGTCGCCGGCAGTTCCGCGTTTACTGCGACCCAGGACATTCCACTCGAAAGCAAAGTACAACCTAAGGAAGTGGTTTTGGATAAGGACAGCCAGTCAGACAAATATGGTGAGGTGCCGTTTAATCATGAGAACCACGCCACGAAAACTTACAGTATTGATGGGAAGAGCGTAATTGCTTGTGTGGAATGCCATCATACGGACCAGCCCGCTGCCGCGCTGAAACCGCCGTTGACAACATCTGAGCGAGATAAAGCACTAACCGCGGAAGTATTGGCTGCGGCTGACGCGAAGCCAGTGAAGAGTTGTCGCTCGTGTCACCTGCAAGCTGGTGATGACAGCAAGCCAATGCCGGCGGTCAAATACGAAGACAAACCTGCGCCAACGAAACTCACCAACGAAGTTGCGTATCACCTGAACTGCAACCTCTGCCACGACAAGGCGATTGCCGCGCGGCCCGCAGTCAAAGGAAAGGCTCCCGGTTCAAACGACTGCTTCCCGTGTCACAAGCCGGTTAGCTAAGATTTTTCGCTCGCACAGGGAACTGCCGTAACCATCGCGGGTCGTAACAGAATCGGGCAGGTGGCGGTCAATAGGCGGCTTTGCCGCGTTCCGTTCGGTAAGCCTATGGCTTACCGATGATGGGTGCTCTCGTTCGAGGCTACGCCTCAGCTTTTTGGTTGTAGAAGTCTCAGGAGTTAACGGGTGAGGCTTAGCCTCTGACGAGAATATCTCTCTTCGGTAAGCCATAGGCTTACCGAACGGAACGCGGCAGAGCCGCCTTTTGCGACAGCCTCCCAGTCACCCAACCGGTGCCATTACACTGATCGCTTAGTTGAATTGACTTACGCCGGTCCAGGCCTAATCAACAACCCCGGATTCCAATGACGCGTATCCTTGATGTGCTGGACATGACACGACGTGCAGTTGGGTTTATCACTGGCGATGATGACGCGGTTCGTGACTGGCTCAACCCGGCCATTGTGACAACTGCCGCAGGTAGTACGCGGCGTTTCGCGGTCAATGGGATCGAAAGTCTTGTGACAACTTGAGCAGGACAGCTCGCCCTGCAGGTTTCCCGCGAGTCCGGGCACAGTGCGCACCCGTTGCACGTGAAGCCCATGGAATTGTTTGCTGCGCCACCTGTCGTCGGTGTCGACCGGTAAGCGCGGGATCTCGATTTTCTTTAACCCCCACTCTTCATCGTTCAAGCCTTTCCATTTCCACTGTCCGTTCACCACGGGATAGCCCGGAGTACCGCCGTGAGGCGTGCCAACCCGGCGACCGTTGTATGTATCTCTGTTCGCATCGCTGTGGCACTCAGCACAAGTCGCGAGCGATGCCTCGGCCGGTTTGAAACCCGCGCCTCGATGTTCGGCGTGACAAGAGACGCAGCCTATCCCGGCAGCTCGGTGCGGTTCGATGACCGTTGGTGCGAAAGCTGCCGCCGTGTGACATCCAGCGCAATTCGCCTCCATGGTTCCAGAAAATGTGTGGCAGTTTGTACACGAATTATTGTTGGGCCGCGCGGCGATGGGTGGGAGCACTGCGAATTGTGCCTGAAGGTGCGCTCCGGAAATCGGCGCCGGCGAATAAGCACTCGTGTACCAATACGCCGCGGCGACGGAAACTAACCCGACTGCGATCGCACCCCAGATAAAAAACGACACTGGCCAACGTGACGTTAGATCGGTGGTCGGTCTCCAGTTAAACTGCGCCTTGCCTGAACGACGTTGGCTCTTCGGAAACAGTGGCGAAGGCCGCACCATCTTGCCTGCTTCGCGAATCCGCTTGTCCCAAAAGATGTCGAGCGCCTTGTCGCCGGGCAACGGCTCCGGGCGGGGCTTGGCGGCCGGCTTCTCGCCGGGGAGGGCGGCTGGAATCAGTTTGGACGTGGTGACAATCGAGCTACTCTCTGAGCCCGCCTCAATCACCATCCCAATCTGCAGTGACACTTCGATAACGAGTGCGTCGTCGATGCGGTCGATCTCCAACACAAACGGCCCAACTTCAACCACATCACCGGAGGCCAGTGCCTGGTTTCCCTCGAGCGCTCGGCCGTTGAAGACCACCGGATTCGAAGGACGCAGGCCGAACAGGTAGTAGCTTCCTTCCACCTCGCGGATTCCTGCCTGAACTCGCGAGACCGACGGATGGTTGAGCAGGAGTTCACACTCCAGTAGCCGCCCGATAAGGAGACCATCGGTGATGACGGTCAGAGGGTCCTGAACCAAGTCTTCCCGAATGATTATGTATTTGTTCTGTGCCATTTTCGATCAGGCGTTGCGTACTGGCTCAGCTTCGTTCTACTTTCTTATTCCAGGACCTCAGCCGTTCATCACTCATCAACTCTTTGCTATTCCCTACTTCACCGCAAAGTAGATCACTTGAATTACATGAACAATCATGAGTGCCAGCATGAGCGAGGTGGAGATGACGTGTGGTGCGATCCAGACCTTGAGGGTTTGATGTAAAACAATCAGGGCATCGACGCGCCGCAGAGTCACCGCCGTTTCAACCGATTTCAAAAGCAACGCTCGCTCTTCATTGGTGGCCATCCGCGACAGCCTCTCCTTAAACGGCTCGCGCGCTTCAGCGAGCTCGGAGGTTAGCGATTCACGGTGGGTAATCTGTCGTAGCAGAAACGAAAATGAGAGAAAGCGCTTCAAACCCACTTCAGTTATCTCTTCCTTCAACCAACCCTCGCTCTGGCTGACGATATCGTCGAGTTCCTTTTGCAATTCAGCTCGTCGGGCAACCAGATCCTCAATCAGCAGAGGTTCGCCTTCAATGCTGGTCAGAATCCTGGGAACAATGACATATGCAGCGATGCCAAAGAGTCCCGACGCAATAACAAAATCAAACGCCAGATAAAGCGACGTAGTTAACAACCCTCCCGTTCGCGTACCCGCATGAAGCAGCAAAACCACCCCAGCGATGGCGCCAACATAAACATGGAGCAGCATCCAGTAACGAAGCGCACCGGCGCGGCGACGATAAACTTGCTTGCGTAACGGGTAGGTCATGACAACGGCCACGCCAACGAGCCCAACCAAACCCGTGGCCCAACGCATGGTCAGCCAGGTGCCCGCCAGGACGCCGTCAAAACCTTTTGCGGCCAATCCCCTGAGAATCAGAACCGCTGCCAGCATCGTTAGGACAATACCGGCAACGTGAAAACTCTTCGCCAGCGGATCGCTTTTGTGAATGTTTCGCCCGAAGGCCTGGTTACGTTCCTGAAAGATCAGTCCTTGCGTGCTTTCAACCTCGGCAAAGTATTTGACGGGATCGACACGCAACAACGCGCCGGTGGGACAGTTTTCTTCGCACGAATAAGCTCGTCTGCTTGAGCCCTCCGGATTCATGGGTGTGTGCTCGCAGAGATTGCACTTGATTGCCACCAGGTCGTCGGCGCCTTCTGCCGGCCCAAGTGCAGCGGGCGTGGCGAGGCTCAACTTTCGCTTTAGCGTACCGAATAGGTCAAAGGCAGCGGATTCCGTGGTGCCACTACTGCGAGGCACCATCGTGATCGCATCGTAGGGACATTGGGTCGCGCAGTCGAAACATCCGATACAGGTCGTGGGTTCAATGTCCACGTAGCCACGGGGATCTCGGAATATCGCGCCAGTCGGACAGCCGGTGAGACACTCCGGGTCTTTGCAATGCATACAGACCTGAGGCGAGAGCACGTGCTGTGTTCTTGAACTACCAATCGCTGCCGGTCGCGAAATGTGAATTCCCCGCCGGAGCAGGCGCGATTGACCGTGGACTTTGTGACAGGCCAGCGAGCAGTTGCCGCATCTCACGCAAAGATCCATATCCATTACCAGCAGATTTTCGCCGTCGATGATGCCGGTAGTGATTTCTTCTTCGGCGGAGGCAAGGGCGCGCAAATCCTTGACGAGTTCGATTGCAGGCGGATGGTCGTCAGCGTTGGAGAAGGCTGAAAACGCGGCCACGATGCGGTCGCGCAGGACGGGGTCGGCGGCGAGTGGGGCAATCGGCACCTCCAGCACTTCCGTGCGGGCCATTACCGACGCGCTATATTTCCACGTCTCCTGACCGCTGACCCCATCAAGGCCCAGACAGTTGCCTGCGCCCAGGAAGTCGGCGCCGATTGAGTGGCCCACCCCGACGGCGATGCTGGTAGAAGCAGGATCCAGTGGCACGCCACGCACACGCCTCACCCACCCACTTTTGATCAGGACGATGGTGTCGATCGGCAAGCGTTCCTTACAGATGACGTGGTGTTTGCCATAAATCTTGAATTGCCCGATTTCGCGGAGCTTGTCGACAATCTCTTTGTCGAGTGGATTGCGGATGCCCTGATTCAAATCCGCGAGCATTCGGGCAAAACCGTGAGCGCGGTAGGTAGCATCGATCGTCTGGCCAAACTTTGGAAGCTTTCTTAACAGCCGGAGCGCCGGGCGAGTTACCTCCAGGACCGTGGCCGATCCTCTTCCAACCGGCACGCCGATAGTTGCGTTACGCTCTACACCGGCGAGTACGGCCATCTCTCCGAAGCAATTTCCGGGATGGAGTTCACCGATCTTTCGCTCGACTCCATCTGCATCCGCGATGTTAACGTCGAGAGTGCCGGCGACCGACATGTAGAAAGTGTTTCCACCCCATTCTCCTTGCCGCATGATCGTCTCGCCAGCTTCGTAAACCACGAGACGCACGTAAGGACCAACTCGCTTGCCGTTGCCGTAATCCCGTCCTTTAAGAATTACTTCCTGATCGCCTGCATATTTCGGTTTGCCTTTTACTTCTTCAAATAGTTCGGAAGTGAGGCTTAAGTTTCTGACGGCATTGATAAGTAATTCCGGGTCAGAGATTTCGCGCGGCATGATCGATTTATACTACGTCGGCGGTGATCGGGGAAAGGATGAAGGCGGAAGGATGAAGGATGAAGCCGGATCAAGTGGTTGAAGCAACCTGACAAATTTCATCCTTCAGCCTTCCGCCTTCATCCTTCAGCCTTCATCCTTTGCTTCCTCCGGCTTCGTGACTTTGATTGGCGTATCTCCGCATTTGTCTTATAGTGAAACCGAGGTTCCATTTTTGACAGGACTTATCTAAGCGGCCGTTACCAATACCCCCTTCGGATACCACATATTGCCAATCTTCTGAATGCGCGGGCCACGGCCTGACTTATTTCACAATGCCATCGGATTCGCTGCTATCGCTTTCTGTCGAACAACAAGTCGGACAATTCCTTTACATCGGCCTCCCCGGAACCCAGCTCGACGCCGAGACACGCGAGCTAATCCAGGAAGTTCAGCCCGGGGGAATTATTATCTTCGGCCGTAACGTCGCCACGGCTCAGCAGCTCAGGGATTTGCTTGACGGCGTGCGTGACCTGCTGCCCAACAATCCATTGATCGGAATTGATCAAGAGGGTGGGCTGGTCGACCGTTTGCGAAAAATCGTGACGCCGATGCCGTCTGCCCGAACCATTCGCGAGCATGGAGATTTGGCCGGCGCCCGAGAATTGGGAAGAATCAGCGGCGAAGTCCTGCGCATCCTCGGGTTCAACATGAACTTTGCGCCAGTCATGTCAATCATGACTGAGGAGCGCGACCTGCTTTCAAACGGACTCTATTCTCGTTCTTTCGGCCGGTCGCCCGGGGAAGTGCTCGGCTACACGACTGTTTACCTGCGCGGACTGCAGGAGACGGGGATGGTCGCTTGCCTCAAACATTTTCCTGGCATCGGCGCCGGCGAGGTTGACTCGCATGAGCAGATGCCGATGGTGACGCTTACTCGTGACGACCTGATGGCCCAGGACCTGGCGCCTTACATTGAACTCTTCCAACGCAAGGATGATCGCGTCCGATGCGTTATGGTCAGCCATGGCGGATTCCCCAACATCGATATTCAAAAAGGCGTTACCGGCGGACTGCTCGAACCGGCATCGCTAAGTCATAACATCGTGACGAATCTGCTGCGTGGTGAGTTGGGTTATCAACATCTCGTGGTGACCGATGATCTGGAGATGGGCGCGATCGCCAAGCACTGCGAAATCGAGCAGGCGGTGGTGCGCGCTTTTCTGGCTGGAGAAGACATGATGCTGATCTGCGCGCATCCCGAAATCATCCGGCGTGGGTACCGTTCGTTGTTAGACGTGGCTAAAGCTGGAAGACTTCCGAAAGATCGTTATCGGGGTTCGCTCAAGCGAATCACCTCCATGAAAGCGATAATCAAACCGCCACTTGCTTTCGACACTGGCAGACTCAAGGCGCTATCGGATGAAACCGCGCACCTCAATGAAAAACTGAACTACAAGTACGGAGGAAAAATCTAATGCGCGCCAGCAAGGTAGCTTGCCTCGTCGTGATTTTGGTTCTGGCGGTGATGCTGCCGCTTGGTTGCCGGCGTCCGCGCAGCGACTCGTTTGTTATCGCGCTCGGCGACAATATTCGGACGATCGACCCGATTGGTTCACCCTCAGTCGACGCCGCCAGTGAACGAGTGCGCACGTTAATGTTCAATTCGCTGGTTCGAAAAGATGAGAAGTTTGACTACATCGGCGACCTCGCTTCCGAAATCAAACGTTCCGAAGACGGAACGGTGTTCACATTTGCGATCCGCGATGGCGTGAAGTTTCACGATGGCCGTCCGTTCACTTCCGCCGACGCCAAGTACACACTTGACCTGGTGTTCTCCAGCGACTTTGCGAAGTCGGCAAGTTTCTATGAGGCCTCAGCTGAAAAAACAGCCGATGGTAAGCCGGCAAAGAAGAGCTACGTCAAGAGCGTTGAGGCCCCGGATCCGAAGACGTTAATAGTGACGCTGGCACATCCGTGGACAGGTTTGCTCAGCAATCTCGTACCGATCTCCATCATTCCCAAAGACAGTTATGAAAGCCAGAAGAGCCATCCGCTGGGAACCGGTGCCTTCAAGTTTGTCCATTACGACGGCGCGCAGCAGGTTCTTGATCTGGAAGCAAATCAGGAATACTGGGAGGGTGCGCCGCACCTGCCGAAATTGCGCGTGCGCGTGATTTCCGATACCAATGCGCTGCAGGCCGAGTTGCGTTCCGGCCGCGTGGACATTGCGCCCTTACCCACCAGCCTTTCGCCGGATGCAGTCAAACTTCTGGGCCAGGATTCAGATCTTCAAGTGCTGCAGTTTGATGGTTCAAACATCAATCTTTTGACCTTCAACACAGCCCAGCCTCCGCTCGATAATGTCAAAGTAAGACAGGCAATGTGCTACGCCGTCGATCGTGAAGGAATGATTCGAGACTTGCTGTTGGGCCAGGGCAAGATTGCGCACTCAATCCTGCCGGTGGAATCGTGGGCTTATCAAGCCGGTGTTACCTACACATTTGATCCGGCCAGAGCCAAACAACTGCTGGATGAAGCTGGACTGAGAGATCCAGATGGAGACGGGCCGCAGATGCGCTTCCCAAAGCCAGTCGTCTTCAAAGTCTCTGGCAGCAGCGTAGCGGCGAAGAACTATGCTGGAGTAATTCAAAACTACCTGAAGAATGTCGGCATGCCGGTGACAATTGAGACTGCGGAATTAAATACACTCTTCGACGAACTGCGCCGCGGAAATTTTCAAATTTTCTATGGGCAATGGGTAGGCGGAAACCAGGATCCAATTTTCCTGAAGGACTTGTTCGCAACGTCTGAGATTCCGACCGAGACGCGGGCGTCGCGCAATCGCAGCCGGTATAGCAACAGAGAGCTTGACGTGATTTTGGAAGAGGCAGTAAACACCTTCGATCGCCCGAAGGCGAAACAGCTCTACGCGCAAGTGCAGGAGATTGTGAGCCGTGACGCCCCGGTCTTTCCGCTCTGGTACCAGGCCAACATGGTAATCGCAAAGAAGAACGTGAAGAATATTAAAGTCGATGCCAGCGGTGATTGGAGTTTTGTCAGGAATCTGACCGTGGAGTAATCGCTATGCGAAATCGAAGGGAAAGAAACTGACCACCCCTTCTCGAATCACCCGCGGCCGATCGCCGGTCAGATCCACCAGGGTTGACGGCTGCGTGACGGTCACCTCACCACCATCGATTATCAAATCGATCCCACGTGGGAAATAGTCCCTAACCTCTTGCGCAGTACGCGCCGGTTCACTTCCCGCCGGGTTCGCGCTGGTCGCCGTTAACGCACCGCCACAGACACGCAACAGCGAACGGACATTCTCGTCGTCCGGTAAACGCACGCCGAGTGTATTTGTTCCTGCAGTCAACTCAAGCGGAACTTCGTCGCGCGCTGGTCCAATGAGAGTTAACGGCGCGGGCCAGTATCGCTTAGCCACCATTTCGAAAAGCCCCGATGGCTCGACGACGAACCGTTCCAATTCACTCACGTCAGCGATCAAGATCAGGATTGGCTTCGACTCTTCCCTGCCCTTTAGTTCTCTAATACGCCGAACTGCCGGCTCGTTAAGCGGATCGGCGCCCAGGCCGTAGAACGTGTCAGTGCGGAAGGCAATGACCCCGCCGGCGGAAACAATGCTGGCTGCCTCCTGCCGACCTTCCTCACTGTCCGTCCCGATCATCGTTGTCGTTTGCAGTGCCAAGATTATTTCATCACTCGTCGGAATTATCTGGCATCTCGGACCCTACCGCGACGTACCGACGCCCCAGCCCAAGTTGCCTGAGTTTGTGCTGAAGCGACTGGCGGTGCATGCCCAGAATCTCCGCCGCGCGGGTCACATTTCCCTGTGTGTGTTCCAGACAACGGCTGATGTACCGGCGTTCAAACTCGCGCCGGTCCTCCCGAAAATCAGCGGTAAACGGAACTGCCAGCCCGCCGTCGGCGGCGTCGGCGCTTTGCGGAATGGCTCTCGACGCTCCGGCAGTGATTTCATCAGGTAGATCTTCGGAACGTAGTTCCTCGCCTTCCGCCATGATGGCTGCGCGTTCGATGGTGTTCTTTAGTTCGCGAACATTGCCAGGCCAGTCGTAGTCAACCAACCGTCTCAGCGCGCTTTGTGCGACATGCCGTAGCGGCAGGCCATAACGCTCTGCAGCCCCGCGCGTGAAGGTGTCTGCGAGGACAGGAATATCTTCGCGTCGGTCGCGTAACGGCGGGATGTCGATAGTGACTACCCGAAGCCGGTAAAAAAGATCGGCGCGGAAGTTTCCTTTTTCGATTTCCTGTTCAAGCGGACGATGGGTAGCACTGACGATGCGCACATCCACGGGGATCGATTCGTTTCCACCCAGCCGTTCGATTCTCCGTTCTTCCAGTGCTCGCAGCAGTTTCGCCTGCACGTTAGCGCTCATGTCGCCGATTTCATCGAGGAAAAGTGTGCCTCCATTGGCCTGTTCAAATTTGCCTTGCCGGCGCGTTGCGGCCCCGGTAAATGCACCCTTTTCATGACCAAACAACTCTGACTCGATCAGCTCCGAAGGCAACGCGGCGCAGTTTACCGCCACGAAAGCGCCGCTGCTCCGGACGCTGTTTCTTTCATGCAGTTCACGCGCGACGAGCTCCTTGCCTGTGCCTGACTCACCGCGAACCAGGACTGTCGCATCCGTTTCGGCGACCTTCTCAATCATCCCGCGAACGCGCTGCATGCCTTCGGAGTTGCCGATAAGCGCGCCTCGCTGAGATCTCTCGACTTCGATCCGCCGGCGTAGCGAAAGATTCTCGCGCCGCAGTTGAATGGTCTCAGCAGCATTCTTGATGACGAGCCGAAGATCGTCTAACTCGAACGGTTTGGAAAGGTAGTCATAAGCGCCTGACTTGACCGCTTCAACCGCCATGCGCTCAGAACCATGAGCCGTGATGATAATGACCAGCGGTGGGGCTTTCGTTCCGTTGGAGACCGCTCCCTCCTGCAACTCCTTCAGAAAATCGAGTCCACTGATGCCTGGAAGATTAACGTCCAGGAGCATCAGATCCGCTTCCTGCTGCTTCAACAGGGCCCTTGCGGCCTCCGCCGAGCCAGCTTCGGAAACGGAATAACCAAATGTCGTCAGGGCCCGCCGCATGCCATAGCGCGAGGCCTCCTCGTCGTCCACAATCAGTAGTCGCAACTTCTCTTGTTTCACCTTTCTGGTTAGTTTAGAACCTTCCGGGTGGATTTCCCTAGCGTGTTGCGTGCCAGAGATTCTCCAGTTGTGCCTGACTCGAGAGTCTATTACTCGCCATCGTGCTATCACATGGCATTGGAGGCTTGTTTGGCCCTATAATCGATCACCAATAAACTCAAGTGCCTCAGCTAGAGCAAATTAGCGTGACTCGAGACTCCCTGCTCCCAAGGAGGTCGCCGATGAACGAAACTCCTTTTCAACGCGGAACGTTCTCCCGCTCTGTGAAACCTGTCCGGGTTCGACATACGGCAGCTAGCAAGTTAACTTGAAGCCCTGAGATAGCAGGAGACGACGCTTGAGCTACGGTTCCGAAAACAAACGACTTTCATCAGCGCTGAGGTTGTCAGATCTCTGGATCGACTTGCGGATGATCTCGGCTATGCGCCTGCTCCTCGCCTTGTCGGCGTTAGTCGTCATTTACATCGACCCACGCGAACAAGATCGGTTTCTAATCTCCACTTACCTGGCATTTGGCGGGTATGGAGTCTACAGCCTCGTGATTTACTTTCTTGCGGTTCGTCATAGCCGTGTTTTGCCAATCACGATTCTCCATTGGTTGGACGTCGCCTGGTATCTCCTGTTTATTTCTTTAAGCGGTGGCACCAATAGCCTCTTCTTCTTTTACTTTTTCTTCGCGGTCCTGGTTGCTTCATTCGGTTGGGGATTTAACGCAGGCCTACGCGTCACCATTATTTCCGCCGGACTTTTCACCGCGGTCGGCTATGTGACCACGGCGCGCGAGCCTGAGTTTGAAATCGCTCGTTTCTTGCTCCGGCCGATTCAGCTGCTTATTCTGGGTTATTTGATCGCTTACTGGGGCGGCGTCCAGAGCAAGTTAAAGGCCCGCCTGAGGCTGCTGAAGCAACTCTCCTTGCTGTCCAATCCGCGGTTTGGAGTCGAGAGAACGATTCAGTCGGTTTTGGAGAGTCTGCGGACCGCTTACGGTGCTGAAACTTGCATGCTGCTTTTTCAGAAATCTCCGGCGGGCCAGCCCATTCGTCTGTACGGAAGCAGTAGCGAGGGGCCGTACAACGTGCATCGCGCTGATCGCGATATTGAGGATCCAGGGAAGTTAACAAAAGAAATAACCGAAGAAACGGCTCGCAGCCTGCTCCCGCCCTCTGATTCAGACGCCGTGATCTATCGCCAGGAAAGGCCTCGTGAGGCATTGCTTTACAACCCCACAACCGGGACCACAACCAAAGGTAGTTCGGAGAGTCTTGCGTTCCTCAACGCCTTCAATGGCCAGTCTTGCTTTTCCGTTCCTGTTTACCATCGGACTCAGTCAGTAGGTCGGCTCTATGTCGCCGGCAGCACTCATGAGTTCGATCTGGCGGACATCGACTTCGTTCTGCAGGTAATGGAACAAGTAACTGGGGTCTTGGAAAATATCAGACTGGTTGATAGTCTGGCTTCAGACGCCGCCGGGCAGGAGCGACGGAAGATTGCTCAGGACATCCACGACAGCGTGATTCAGCCATATATCGGACTTCAGTTTGGTCTTGCAGCACTCAAGCTCAGGGTCGAAAGTGGAGAAAACGTTCTCGGGACCGTCGAAGAACTCCTGGAATTAACCAATAGCGAAATTGTCGATTTGCGTGGTTACGTCGGCGGGCTGCGACGAGGTGAGACGTCGCGTGATATATTCCTGCCCGCGGTGCGGCGTTTTGCCTCCAGATTTTCTGAGGTTACTGGGCTCAACGTTGAGATTAACGGCCGGGACGATTTGCCGGTCTACGATCGTCTGGCTGCAGAGTTGTTCCAGATGATTGAAGAGGGGCTTAGTAATGTAAGGAAGCACAGCACCTCCACCTATGCGAAGTTAGACATTAGTATTAAAGATGGCAATCTGGAGATGTATCTTAGAAACGAGCGGCTCAAGAGACTGGGAGCGGCTTCTTTTACTCCCCGCTCAATCGCTGACCGGTCCGCAGCATTAGGCGGCCAAACTTCAGTGTATACAGATGAGAACCATAACACAGTCGTATGCGTGAAGATTCCGCTATAGCTACCACTGGCGACCTCAATTCTGAATCGATACGGATTCTGATCGTCGACGATCATGCAATCGTGCGAGCAGGACTGAGGATGCT
>JAXIOV010000185.1:0-38725 GCA_045403245.1 Pyrinomonadaceae bacterium
GGAATTGCGCTAATCGCGCCGGACTGCGCGGTAGTCTGATCAACCGTGGCGAAGCCATACTCCGCGGTTTGCGTGCGGTCGGGCCCGACCGTGAACTGGTAGGCGGTGTCGTATTGGGAAGTCGACGTTGTACTGAGCGCATTGCCGCCTGTATCGAGGATCAAACTTACTGTCTTGATGGGACGAGTGTTGCGATTTGCCGTGTAGGTCCCGGAGCCTTGCGGGGGCCGGTTAAAGGTAGCACTGGACCAGGTATATTCCGTCAAGCTGCGTCTGAGCATAGCTCCGCCCTGGGTCACCACCCGTTCCTCGTATGGTAGGCCGAGCCGGGCGTCTTCATATCCGAAGGAGAGGTTTTGCACCACCTGATTCATATGCAGATACGACTCAGTGCGAGTGCCATTAGGATCGGTTACCGTCAGCTTGTAGCCGGGAGCACCAAATGAAGCTTGATACAACCATTGCGCTTCGTCCGAGCCGCCAGTTCCGTTCGGACTGACCCAGCGTGACGTGATGCCGCGAGAACCCTGATGGAAAGGAACGGGCGTGTATTTAAGGGGCAAAATCTGGGAGTGTTGATAGCGCTGATATGCACCGGTGGGATAAGTAACCTTATCGATCTCGCCGTGGATGTTGTAAGTGAATTTATAGCTCAGGCCGTTTGGCAGAACGATCTCCGACAAGACTACCGGGTTAAAGGCGTTGTTGCCCACTTGTCCCCGACCGACTATGTAGGTGTAGCTGGTTTCCACCATCTCTTCGGAGTAAGCGGACTGGAAGAGACTTGCGGCTCCCGCCGGTTGCGGGAAGTTGTTGCCGTCGTAATGCGTCGGTGGTAGTGCCGGGTTGGGGAGGAAGTAATCGCCCGCGCACTTCAACGATTGCGCCTGCGTGAGAACTGTCGACAGGTTTCTCCACTTCAAGGTGTAGGTAATCATTCCGCCCAGGCCCGGCACAGCGTATTGTTGATCTTCGACTACCAGAACTGCTTTGAAAGGATGGCCGATGTTCCGGCCGAGCGTGTCCGTCCACTGCCTCGAGGTATGGGTGTAAGTCAGCGTGTTGCCGTTACGGTCGATGTACTGTGTCGTGGTGCCGCTCAGTACATACCGGGTCCCGTCGGCGAGAAAAAGTGTTCCAGTACTAACGCCGGTGCTGTCGTAGCGCATTCTTGAGCCGTCGACGGACCAGAAAGTGCCCACCGTGTCAACGATACCAGTGTCCTGATATGCCTGATCGCTTTCACGTAGTTCATGCGTCGAACCGTCCGGCATGTGAATGAAAACTCGCGCTACGCGAAACGTGTAAGGAGAGGAGGTGCCGCGCGCGTAGGCCTTGCCGGTAAACCAATAGACGTCGTTCTGTTGGGGCCACTC
Organism: Pyrinomonadaceae bacterium; assembly: GCA_045403245.1. Classification (GTDB taxonomy): domain Bacteria; phylum Acidobacteriota; class Blastocatellia; order Pyrinomonadales; family Pyrinomonadaceae; genus PSRF01. The sequence goes on from JAXIOV010000185.1 coordinate 1,377, forward strand.
CACCTTGGGCACATCGAGGCTGGTGGTCCAGCCGGCGGTTGAATGTTCCGCATAGATTGCCTCACCTGCCGACCTCGGCAATCCATAACTCGAGTAAATCGATTTGATGAAGCCGATTCGCCAGACTTTGGAAGAGTAGTAGAGGGAGACAGGCAAACTCGCGCCACGGCCGGGATATTCCCGCAGCGGCACCTGCAAAGTCATCGTGTTGGTGCCGGGAGAGCCTTGGGTGAACGCCGCCGTCTGGCCATTTGTCGAGGAGGCAAGGACAGCCGTCATGACCAGTGCCAAAGCCGGTAAACGTAACCACGTCGTCACTCGGCCAACGCCGACTCGATGTGAAACAAAATAACGCCAGGTGATGGAAGCGGAGCGGGAGGCGCGGAGCATGGGAGGACTCCTTTTACTGTAAGCGGCCAGTCCAGCGAGGAAACGGGGAGTTGAGAAAGCTGAGCCTATATCTTCTAGCAGACAGTTTTCAACCTCAACGCGTTTCGCTCGATCCGCAAGAAGATGCAAGAACTCTTGCATGAGAGTCGCCGGTTTGTTATCAACGTTTGTGTGTTCAGAGAGCGCTCATCTGAGTTGCCCAAACTGCTGTCGGTCTGTTATCAGATTGAGTCATATTAGCCAGCGTTAACTGATTTAACTTAAGACCTTGGCAGTTAACGGGATTGAAGTGATGTCTTCGCTCATCATCCATTTCTCAATCTTTGGATTTCTCTGGCTTGGCGCCTGGGACGTAATCAAGAGTCTCTGGGGCTACTTCAATTACAAGTTTACTGCCGGCAGTCTGACGATATCTCTCGCCGGTCTGGTCATCGGCCTTATAGTCTTAGTGCTGACGTTTTTTCTGTCGCGCCAGGCAAGTTCATTTCTCGACCGGCGCCTCGCGAAACGCGCCCACATCGACTCTGGGTTGCGCTACACCATCGCGCGACTAGTCAGATACGTGCTGGTTGTTGGCGGCGTGCTGGTTGCCTTGAACCAGATGGTCGGGCTCAACCTGGCGACCATCGCCATTCTCTTCACCGCGCTCTCAGTCGGCATCGGTTTCGGCCTGCAGTACATCGCGGCAGACATTGCTTCGGGTTTCATTCTGCTTTTCGAACGACCGATTCGCGTGGGCGACCGGATCACGATTGGCGACGATGAAGGCGACGTGCAAAGCATCAACCTGCGCACCACGCTGGTAATGACCAACAATCGCATCGCGATCATCGTGCCCAATTCAAGGCTGGTAACCCAGCGGGTGATCAACTGGTCGTACGGCGACCCGCGAGCGCGGATCGCGATCCCGGTGAGCGTGGCGCCGGATTCTGACGTCAAGCTCGTCACCGAGACCCTATTGCTTGCCGCTGAAGATGTGGAAATGGTTTTGACGGATCCACCACCCAAGGTCCAGTTCCTGGGCTTTGGTCCAAACTCGCTCGAGTTTCGTTTGCTGGTATGGACGCGGAGCCCGAACCGCCATCCACAAATAAAAAGCGACATCAACTACCGCATTGAGAGTTTGTTTCGAGGACGCGGAATTGAATTGTCCCGCCCGACGCAGGAGGTGTTCCTCAAGGGAGACCATCTTGCTTCGGCCCTCATCAAACGAGATGAACTGCCCGCTGATAGTTCACCTTCGGATTTGCCGCGAGATCGAGACGATTCGTAGACCACCTGCGCATTCAGGAAGGGGGGTTGAAACTGCGAGCCCTTCGGGCTGAATTCGAGGATTGCGCAAGGTTAGGCTACAATTGCCGACTGAGTGGCTGTTCATTCAGTGAACCTCTACCGCAAGTCGTTATCGAAAATGCGTTCAGCCCGCACTCTGAATTCAGATCGTCCAGTGGTGGCCGACAAGCGCGCCGCAATTCTGCGCGCCGCCATCCGCGTGTTTGCTCACAACGGCTATTTCAGTTCCAAGGTTGCCGACATCGCCCGCGAGGCGGGAGTGGCCGACGGCACTGTCTACCTCTACTTCAAGAGCAAAGAAGAGATTCTGCATTCGATCTTCGATCGCAGTATGGAAGAAGCGATTGCCGACGGCCAGCGTCGACTTGAAGGCATCACCGACCCGCGCGAGCGTTTGCGACGCATCGCCCAAATGCATCTCGAGCGCCTCAGTGCCGATCGAGATCTGGCCGTGGTGTTTCAGGTGGAGTTGCGAGGCTCGACGAAGTTTATGGAGGAGTTTTCTGCCGCTGGTTTCGCCGAATATTTGAACATCATCCGTTCCACATTTGAAGACGGCCAACGCGCAGGTGTTTTTCGGGCGGATCTGAACGCCAAGGTAGTTGCGAAGGTCCTGTTTGGCGCCCTTGACGAGATGGCTACCAACTGGATTCTTTCCAAACGCCGTTACAAGCTGGAGCCTATGGCCGATCAAGTGCTCGATATTTTCATCAACGGAGTGGCTGCCAGGTGAATCCAATCGCCTCTGAGTTAAGTTTGCCGGTGGAAGCAAAGGCTGAGAGCCCGAAGCGCATTCCCCTCAGTGAAAATGAGCCCATCACTCTCATCGACGTCTTTGAGTTTGTAGCGCGCGAGCATAGCCGGGCAGACACGCTCAACTACAAACGCGATGGCCAGTGGGCATCCATTTCTTCCGCCGAAATGCTGAAGCGCTCGCGCCACATCGCCGCGGGACTCTGCTCGCTGGGCGTGCGGAGCGGTGATCGAGTGGCAATACTTTCCGAAAGTAGACCGGAATGGACGTTAACCGATGCGGGTTGCGCTTTTGCCGCCGCGATAGATGTGCCGATCTATCCGACGCTCATGCCACCGCAAGTTCGATATATTTTGAACGACTCCGGCGCACGTGTACTGGTGGTGGCAAACGAGCAGAAGTTTCTCCAGATTCAGGAGGTACTCGCCGAGTGTCCTGCGCTGGATTACGTGGTCTTCTTCGAAAAGGCGGCGGGCGCAGTGGCGGGGATCTCACTTGCTGAACTCGAAGAGCGCGGCCGGTTAGCCGAAGAAAAGCAGCCACAACTGCTCAGCGACCTGGCGCGGCAAATCCAGCCGGAAGATCTGGCGACGATCATTTACACCTCAGGAACGACCGGCGAACCCAAGGGTGTGATGCTGACGCATTCAAACCTGGTTTCAAACCTGATCGACTCTTCCAGCCATTTCTCCTTCAGTGCCAGTGACACGGCGCTGTCAGTCCTGCCGCTTTCGCACATCTTCGAGCGCCAGGCGATGTATATGTACCTGTTTCGCGGGATGGCTGTTTTTTTCGTGGAGTCGCTCGAGACGATTGGATCAAACCTGCGTGAAGTGCATCCCACAATCATGGTCGGTGTGCCCCGCATCTTCGAAAAAATCTACCTGCGCATTCGCGAACGGGCTGCGCAGAAAGGAAAGCTGAGTGTACTGGTCCTTAACTGGTCAGTCTCGCTCGCAAAAGAATGCGGCAGGTTGATCGTAGAGAAACGAAGCATACCGTGGTGGTTGAAGCTACAGCACAAGCTGGCCACTGCACTGATGTTTTCGAAGTGGAGGATGGCGCTGGGCGGCCGCATTCGTCTGCTGGTTTCCGGTGGGGCGGCGCTGCCGGAAGATCTGGCCTTGATGTACATCGGCGCGGGCGTGCCGATTATTCAGGGTTACGGCTTGACCGAGACCTCGCCCTGCATTACCGCGTCGTCGATTGAGGAAAACCGTCCGGGCTCGGTTGGTCGCGCGATTAGAAATGTTGAAGTCAGAATTGCGAGCGACGGAGAAATTGAAACTCGCGGCCCAAATGTAATGCGCGGCTATTACAACAAACCTGAGGATACACGCGCGGTTTTCACCGGCGATGGCTGGTTCAAGACCGGCGATATCGGGAGGCTCGACAGTGAAGGCTTCCTGTATATCACCGACCGGAAGAAGGAGCTCTTCAAAACTTCAGGTGGCAAGTACATTGCTCCGCAGCCAATCGAGCAGATGATCAAGGGTTCGCAGTTTGTTAACCAGGTTGTTCTGGTAGGAAACGAGCGCAAGTTTCCCGCGGCCTTGATCGTGCCTAACTGGGAACGAGTTGAATCGTATGTTCAACTCAAGGGGATCCAGGCGAGCGGACGAGCGGAGCTGTGCCGGAATGCCCGCGTCATCGATCTTTTCGAAAGACAGATCGCCGGCCTTACGACCCAACTGGCCCAGTATGAACGAGTCAAGAAAGTTGCCTTGATTGAAAAGGAACTAACGATCGAGGGAGGGGAGTTGACCCCGACCATGAAGGTAAAACGGCGTGTGATAGATGAGAAGTATCGTGACGTAATCGATAAGTTATACGATGATCCAGACCGCTAAGGCCTAAACACCCACCCCGTTCCGATTTTCATTTTCCTAAGAACTATTTCGGCAGCTTGGTCGCTCGGTCGCGCCACACCCGGGGCTCGAACGCGGTTTGGTTCGGCAAGGACATGGGCCGGTCGGGCAAATGCAACTTGAAGGCGTCGAGAATTCTTTCCGCTGCCTCGCGGGCAGCCTGCTGTAATTGATAATCATCGTAAATGTTCGAAGTTCTCGGACTGACGATAACGCCCCGGTTGCGGTAAGCCTGCGGATAAGCATTCCCTGAAGTCTTCAACTTGGCTGTGGTTGGCGAGAAGACCCAATATTGGATGTACACCTGGTAATCAGTTCTGGAGCTCGCCGTCCGCGAATCGTTGCGAAGTTCCAGCCAAACGACGTAAGCCCCTTTCTCGCTCTTGGCTCGACTGACGGCTTCGCCACGAGTCATCGACTTTGAAACCTGCGTAACTTCGACCGCCGCACTGTCGTTCAGCCGATCCACGACACTAGCCAGAGTCCCTGACCAATAAGATGCGCGCGCATCCACCGATAAAGAATAGCGATCCATCCCCACAACAAAGCGGACCGCCGGTTCTGGTTTTTTCGCGGACTTCGCTGGCGAGGATGCTGCTTCGGGCGTTGGCACCGGAGCCGGGGTCGTCTTCTTTACCCGCCGGCCTGATTGCGCCATACCCGCCGGGCCGAAACTCAAGACGAAAACCAGAGCGACACCGGCAGCAAGAATTCGAAGAATTGGCTTGGGACTTCGCATGATGGGAATCTCGATGGGTTTGCTTGAAAGGGAAGACGAGGCATTGTAGCACTAACTCGCAGTCAGGAAGGGGCAAAGCGCAGCGCGCCCCCGCTCAACTCGTGCAGCCATTCATCCTCAAATCAAAAACTCAGGTCAGGAAAATCGCAGTCAGGAAGGGCGCAAACTTCCGGCAATCGATCTCATTAAGCTAAACTGCGTTCATCCATTTCGGCGGAAAATCATGGAGACCAAAGACGCAGTGCGTTCACTCATCATTTCGCGAGTCCGCGACCAGGCGCGTCAAGTTCGTTCGTTTGACCTGATGCCGGAAGGAGCGAGGGAAACGCACGGGGTTTCGTTTGTTCCCGGCCAGGTCGCCGTCCTGTTGGTTGAAGGTGAAGCACCGGCCTACTTCGCCTTTGCCAGCGCACCGGAAGATCCGGAACTCGAGGTGCTGGTGAAACAGAAGATCGGAGCCAGCAATCGGATTTTCGACATGAGCGAAGGCGAGCGGATCGAATTGATGGATGTGGCGGGACACGGCTTCTCTCTCGACGAGCAGAAAGGCAAGGACCTGGTATTCGTCGCGATGGGCACGGGGGTGGCGCCTTTAAGATCGGCGCTACGTCACGTGTTGAGGCGGAAAGAGGAGTTTGGGCAGTGTGTCGTTCTTTACGGGGCTCGCACGCCTGAAGATTTCTGCTTTCGCGATGAGACGGATGGCTGGACAGACGCGGGCGTGGAACTCCGGCAGGTCATTTCAAGACCAGACGGCCACGATTGGTCGGGGCCAACCGGCTATGTGCAATCCTTGCTCGATCATGTGCTGCCCGATCTCAAATCACCGGTGGCCCTGATCTGCGGCTCGCGGGAGATGATTGACCAGACTCGAGGGCGTTTGGAGCAGATGGGCTTCAGGCCGAAGGAGATTTTGACGAACTACTGAGATAAACTTCGTCCAGAACGCTAGCTTCCGATAAACGCGGAGGCGCAGCCTCCTGAAAAAATGGCCCTTGCCGGTAAGCCATAGGCTTACCGAACGGAAATCGGCAGAGCCGCGCTTTGTATCATTTCCCGTCCAACGTTACTTCTTGGAGGAGTAGAAAATGCTCAGCAAGCATAAGATAGCCATCCTCTCTCGATCACGGTTCATCATCGCCGTCATCGCGATCATCTCCGCTTCGAGCCTTCCGTTTCGTGTCGACGCCCAAACTGCCGGCGGCAAAGTTTCGCTGACCCATGAATCGATGTGGGCGTTGAAACGCGTGGGCGCGCCCAACCCGAGTCCTGACGGCAAGTGGGTCGTTTTTTCGTTGGTCGAACCCGCCTACGATGAAAAGGACCAGGTTTCGGATTTGTGGATTGTGCCGGCCGACGCCAGCGCCAAGCCGCGACGCCTGACCTTCACCAAAGGTGGAGAGAGTGGTGTGGCCTGGAGTCCCGACAGCCGCCAGATTGCATTCTCGGCCAAACGGGAAGGCGATGAAGTGAACCAGATCTACGTGTTGGATGTAGCCAATGGCGGTGAGGCCGTGCGGACCACTGCTGTCTCAACCGGAGCGCGTTCGCCGCAGTGGCGCCCAGACGGCAAAGCGATCCTCTTCGTCAGTACAGTTTTTCCGGGAGCCGCGGATGACGAGGCGAACAAGAAGGTGGCGGCGGAACGCAAAGCCCAGAAATACAAAGCGCGAGTCTACGATAAGTTTCCCATTCGCAACTGGGACAAGTGGCTGGAAGACACGCAAACACATTTACTAGTCCAGGACGTACAACCCGGCGCTCAATCGAAGGACTTGCTGGCGGGAACAAAATTGGTGAACGAACGCGGCTACGCCGGCCGGGTTACTGATTCCGGCGAGGAGCTGGACGCGGTCTGGACACCTGAAGCCGACGCCATCATCTTCGTTGCCACCACCAACAGAGATACGGCGGCCTATGCAAACCCCAACTCGTCGCTCTTTATGGTTTCCGCGAGGGGCGGAGAGCCGGTCCGACTCACCACGGGCAACGACAGCTTTGGTCGTCCCGTTTTTCGCCCGGATGGCAAGGCGCTCTATGCGAGCCATAACGTCGACACAAATGGCAAAGTCTACAATCTCGATCGACTCGCCAGGTTTTCATGGCCGAATCGGGGTGAACCAGTAATCCTGACCTCCAGATGGGATCGCCCAGTCAGCAGTTTTGCGCTGACACCCGACAGCAAGTCGATTTACGTGACAGCAGAAGAAGCCGGAAACGAAAAGCTCTTCACGCTTCCCGCTGACGGCGGCGAGGTGCGCCTGGCGATGGACATGACGAAAGGCGTATTCACGAACCTGAGAATTCCATCGAAAGCGTCCTCGACGATTGTGATTGCAAATTGGGAAAGCGCCATGAACCCGCCGGAAGTGTTTCGGCTGGATCTGAAATCGCAAACTCAACAACCATTGACGACGTTTAATGCGGAGCAGGTCGCGAAGATCGACTGGCAGCCGGTGCGCCATTTTTGGTTTACCAGCAAGGCGGGGAAGCGCATCCACAACATGATTGCGCTGCCGCCAAAATTCGATGAACACAAAAAGTACCCGCTGTTGGTTTTGATGCACGGTGGTCCACACAGCATGTGGCGCGATAACTGGGGCTTGCGTTGGAACTACTACATGTTGACGCGGCCCGGTTACGTCGTGTTGTTGACAAACTATTCTGGTTCCACCGGTTTTGGTGAAGCATTTGGGCAGAGTATTCAAGGCGATCCGTTTCGAGGGCCCGGGAATGAAATCAACGAAGCGGCGGATGAAGCGATTCGTCTTTATTCATTTGTTGACGGCTCACGCCAGGCTGCGGCGGGCGCCAGCTACGGTGGCCACCTGGCAAACTGGATGCAGGGAACGACAACGCGCTACCGGGCGCTCGTCAGCCATGCCGGTTTGATCAATCTCGAGTCTCAGTGGGGAACGAGCGACACCATCTATTCGCGTGAGGTCAACAATGGCGGGCCGGTATGGGAGCAGGGCCCAGTCTGGCGCGAGCAAAATCCGATCAGGCTGGCGAAAAACTTCCGCACGCCGATCCTGCTTTCGGTCGGCGAAAACGATTTTCGCGTGCCGCTTAATCAGACATTGGAAAACTGGAGCGTGTTGCAGCGTCTCCGCATTCCCAGCCGGCTGATCGTTTGGCCGGAGGAGAATCACTGGATCTTGAAAGGCGAAGATAGCCGTTACTGGTACAAGGAACTCTACGCCTGGCTGAGGAAGTATCTCGGCGACGACGCTACGCCGTTAACTGCAACCAGGACCGAGTAGTTGAGGAAAACGAAATTAGTTCTCGTAACGTGTTAGTTTGCACGTGCGTTGAATGCCATTCATTCATCGCAAACGAGCAATTTGCTTTACAAACCATTTTAATGTCAGATTCAGGTCGGAGGGTTGAATGGGATCACGTACGATCGTAGTTGGGGACATCCACGGCTGCTACGATGAGTTAGTGCAATTGTTGGACAAGGCCGGGCTTCAGGATAGCGACCGGGTGGTGTCAGTTGGCGACCTCATCACCAAGGGACCAAAGAATCGGGAAGTCCTCCAACTCTTCATGTCTGACAAGCGCTTCTCTGCAGTGCTTGGCAATCATGATCTGGCACTGCGCCGGCGTTGGAATGGCGAACATATCAAGTTGAAGGCTGCTCAGAAGGCAACTCATAAGGAACTAAAAGGAGAGAAGGACATCTACACTCCTTTTCTAAACGCGCTGCCTTTTGTGATCGATCTCGAGACGCACCTGGTGGTTCATGCCGGATTGAGACCGAATGTCGAACTCTACTCTCAGACCACCGAAGATTTGACTCAATTGCGCACCTTAGGACCCGACCGCGAAAGCAACGATGGCACGCCCTGGTACCAGGTCTACAATGGCGAGAAGACAGTTCTGTTCGGACATTGGCCTGCACCGAAACCTCGCCGTGGTCCTAAAGCGATTTGCCTCGATACTGGCTGCGTTTACGGCTACAACCTTACCGCCTACATCATCGAGACTGAGGAATTCGTAAGTGTTAGTGCCGCTCGTGCTTACGACCCATCGTGAATATTCTCGATAAACTCACGCCGCGTCCAAAAGATAGTTATCAACTACTGACCACCCGCAGTAACGGTGAATTTGATGTCGTCGGAACTCTCGGAAAGTTTGATGTCGTTTGAGTTGTAGGCCTGGACCTTTACCGAATAGCCGCCCGGTGAAAGTGGTTTGTCCAGCGCGTACGACGTTCCGTCCACGCGTTTGTTTATGTAGTCATATTCAGTCTTTGCATCCGTCGAACTGTCGGCGTGGATACTGAACTTGTAATACGCCGCGTCAGGATAAGCATCCCATTTCACTTCAATACCGCTGGCAGCAACTTTTGCTCCAGCCTTCGGCGCCAACAGTTTCAGATCGCTTTTGAAAAGATTTGTGTCGGGCGCGAAGAAAGTTTCATCGGCCTTGATCTCATACTTTGCCGCGCTAATGATGCCGGACGTCGCGAAAACGTAGTATGGAGTGTTGAAGACACGCGCGGTCAAAGCCTCATAGGTTCCCGGCGGAACATCCTTGATCAAATACTCGCCGTTAGCGTCGGTCTTGGTGACGAATGTTTCGCCACCACAACCGCCTACAAACTGGCTGAACGTTTGGCACAGCTTAACGTCTATATCCGCGGCGGGCTTCTCGTTAAAAAGCACTTTGCCCTGAACGTTCGCTTTGCCCGTGGCGGGCTTCTCCTTTTCAACTCCGGTGCCGGACTGAATCACACCGTCTGCAGTGCGATTCGCCGGGGATGAAGTGGTTCGCGCAGAGTTATTGGAGTTCGTGTTTTGTGGACTTTTGCAGCCAGCGAGAACCGCTAACAGGAACAAGATGGGAATAATCATTCGCGCTGTGTTTGCCATTTGCCTCCCTCGTAACTCCCAGTCAAGAATTTTTGATCGAACATAATACCGCACCGAATCGTCGCGCAGACAAGGGCATGGTAGTGTCCTGGAGCTGTGTTGTTGAGAGTCGAGGCGCCGATAAGGGGCAGTAGCCCGACCGTCAGGAAGGGCGTCCCTACGTTACAATCCGCGCCCTGACGGTCGGGCTAACTCCCTCTTTCAGATCCGCGTTTATTCGCGTTAATCCGCGGCTGAATTTCAAACTGACCCACTTCCGCCTCCATGGACCAGGTCGATGGGCGCCGATGGGCCGCGAATCACCGCCAGTTCTTCACCCTTGGCCAGCCGGTTTGCAGGTTCCATTTCAAGCCGCGACAGAGAAGGATCGGCCGCGTTTCATAACGGAAGGCGTATTGATTTTCGTGCGTCGCCGCCACGGTGACGGAATCGAAGTCGTCTCGCGCATCGCTTTCATCTTCCCCCACCAGAATCACAATCTCGCCGGTGTAGTTCCGCGGTCCCCAAAGAAAATAGTTTTGATGCCCGCTGATCGCCTTTGGCAAACCATACTGCGGACCGAAGAAATCGATCGCCGCTGCCTGACCGTAGTTGCTACAGAAGATTGCAGTCCGGGCTTGCTCGTCAGGCGGAAGTGTTTGGTACACGCTGGCGACGGCGGCAACCACGCCCGGCCAGGGAAATTCGTCGGCGTAATACTGTGGCAGCGCAGCGCCAACAAAGCTTTGCTCTGTCTTCGGTACTTCAAATGGCAAGTGGGACTGATAGCGGAGAAAAACATCGATTGGCAGGACGGGCAAGACAAGCGGCAACAATGGCAGGACACCAAGCATCAACCAGACGAAACAAGCAGGCTTTAAAACGAATTGCAGTTTTGGGCGGGCGAAGAATCTGGACGAGAGGAGTCGTTCTGCCGCCACCGCCCCTGAAGCGAACAACATAACGTATGCCGGCGCCGAGTAATAATCTTTGCCATGTGTTACCAGAAAGAAACCGATCGTGATCACGAATGCCCATCCGAGAGCGCGATATGCTCTCGCTTCGCGCGAAAAGAAATAGAAGAGCAGCCCGCCGAACCAAAAAGGAAAGCTCGCCGGATTCATCATCAGAATCTGCTGCAACAGATACTTGCCGGGCGGCAAAACCACGTCCTTTCCGGAGACGCGGACGTTGTGCATCAGTTCCAGAAACGGCCACTGATGTTGAACATTCCAAATCAGGTTCGGCAGAAAGATCAAAAAGGCGAGCGCGCCTCCCGCGAGAATCCACGGGGTGAACAGGATCTTGCGTTGGCGTGTCAACAGAACGCCGGCGATAAGGGCAGCAGCAAAGATTGCAATCGAGTATTTGGTTTCGAGTCCCACTCCAGCGATCGCGCCGAAGGCCACCCATAATTTCGGATTCCCGGTCTTTATGAGGCGGAGGATCACCAGAGTGCAACCGCCCCACAAAAGGGGTTCCAGCCCATTCATCGCAAACTGGTGATCAATGACCCACCAGACGCCAGGCGTTGCCGCCAGCGCGGCCGCGAGCACCGTGCCAAAGCGTTTAGCTCCGAGTTCGCGTGCGAAGGCGGCAATGAGGACCATGCGGGCAGCGCCGGCCAGAGCAGGCCAAAAGAGTAACGCGGGTAAGGAAGTGCCCAACGTGTGTCGAGCGATCCAGCCCAGCCCCGCGACGAGCGGCGGCTGATCCACGTAACCAAACGCGAGATGCTCGGAACACGCGAGGTAATACAACGCATCGCGGAAGTAGCCATATCGCGTCGAGGTGGCGAGATGCACTGCGAAATAAAGCAGGGCCATGACATAGACCCACGGCCAGAGAGAGACGCGCTGGGGATTGTCAGTCATCGATGTGGTCATTTGCTGACTTGGCTTCGTAACTCTCTGACGACCCACGCGCTACCGCGGGGTAGTACTGACCTCGGGCCACTTTGAAACTCGACTCGAAAACCGGATCACGTTTTCGTTCGCCTTTTGTGAGCCAAGTTGTCGAGTGGTTTCTCGAGCGCCAGTATGATCAAAGCGAGGATGGTTACCAGGAACGCTATGCCCAGGGCGCCAAGTCCAACGGTCACGCCTATGGCTGCGGTCATCCAAATGCCGGCCGCTGTTGTTAGTCCTTTTATGTCGTGCTCCTCACTGCGCTTTAGTATCGAACCGGCGCCAAGAAAACCAATTCCCGTTACAATCCCCTGAATTACTCGCGACAATGCGTCAGATCCCATCCCTATCGATGAACAAGACAAAACAAAGATAGCGGTTCCCAGGCTGACTAACGTATGCGTTCGTATTCCTGCGGGCTTACCCGAACTCTCTCGTTGGAAACCCACGATCGCGCCCAGCAACGTCGCAGTCACCAGGCGGATAATTACCCGCGTCAACTGCCTCGAATCGTTAAGTCCGGAAGTCAGCTCCTGCCAGAAAATGTCAATTATTGGCACTCTCAAACCTCCCTGCCGATGCTAAGCGAACTTACTCAAGTTAGGTTCACCATATATCTTACAAACCTTCTTTCATCCCGAGAAGCTGAAGCTGAATTGGGTAGTGGCGCAGTTTGGCTCTTGTAAGCAAACTGTTAGTTTGCGCGCGCGTTGAATGCCATTCATGCAGAAGTTAGAAAAACCTTGCCAGAAAACAGCACGTTTGCCCCGACAAGCCCGGTCGTCTACCCCAGATTCCGGAAAATCATACGAAGAAATTACAAACTAAAAACATTGATCTCCCTTCGCAGGTGGCATAGTGTCACTTGCGACATCACTGAGCCTGAATTCTCACGAGCCTGCGTTCAAACTCGCCTAATTTGAACCTCAACGCAGTCGTAGGGTTCAGAACAACTCTTCTTAATGGAGAAATGAGATACGGCGAGATTGCCGTTTCTTACGCGTCGAAGAGCCATCGAGGAAAACATGGAGACTGACTTAACGAGTGCTGGTGCCGTCAAACGCACCATGGTGCAGGATCAGTTGGAGGAACTACCCATGAGACAGCTTGCCGGCAGGCTCCTCATGATCCCGGGGCGATCATTAATACCCCTGGTAGCTTTGGTAATTATTTTCGGAACCATTCTTTGGGGACCGTGGGTCAGCCTTATTCTCGCGGCAGCCTTCTGGTACACGATCGGACATATCGTCTAGCGCGAAGATCCGGCGGCGCAGTCAACGTCCCAATCGCAAAAGACGCGGAGCAAGTGTGAGTAGATCACCAAGTAACACCAGCAGAAGCCGCGGCGGAGTTTTAGCTCACCCGGAGGATATCCATTGCGTAGTTTTCAACCTGATTACGCTGGCCGGTTACGCATCTGCCTTCTGGCTGTATAAGCACCCGGAGTTGATTCACATCAAGGGCCCCTGGTCTCGTTTGGCTTTTATGGCTGGCGCGGCGCTAATGCTGGGCTGGGCTTCCGGGATTAACCTGGGCGTTAATTATCACAACCATACGCATCGCCGCATCTTTCGTTTTGAGTGGTTGAATCGCTGGTATGGCCGAGTTTGGACGTTCTCCTCGGGCTGGCCGTCGTTTTACTGGTGGCACGCTCACGTGGTGGTCCATCACTCCAACCTGCTTGGCTCAACAGACTGGACCCTGCCGAAGCGACGCGCGGATGGCCGCTTTGAAAATATGTTCTGGTACTGCCTGGCGCATTGGCCCTGGCGCAGCAGCGTCGAACTGTGGAGAGACTTCAGGTATGGGCGAGCCAATGCGAAGACCGGCCGCCGGGCGTTAATCGAGCTGGTGATCTTCCTCCTGATCTGGTCCATTCCCTTCTGGATTGATGTGCCGATGGCACTAGGGCTTTGGGTTCTGCCGCAATGGTTTGCGAATTGCTGGACGATGGGGCCTGGCATGTATGCACAACACGTTGACTGCATAAAAAAATCCACGCATTTCCCGGTCAGTCATTCCAACACGTTTCTATCTCGTTTTTTCAACCTGACCACCTTTAATATTGGCTACCATATTGAGCATCATGACTACGCGGGCGTACATTGGAGCGAGCTACCGGATTTGCACCGCAACGAGAAGGAAGCGCTGATTGAGAATGGGGCGCATGTCCTGCCATTTGGTTATTACAAAGCTGGGTGGTACCGCGACGCCGTGATGCACGTCTGGAGAGATGAGTCAGGCAGGGTAGTCGAATTCGCTGCGCAACACAGCGATTACTTGCCGAAGAGGATGATGGGGAACGAGGCTTCGGAATAGTCGCACGTCTCCCGATTGCAGATTTGCGATTGTCGATTTCGGATTTCAGATTGACGTTCCGCCCAAAACGATTCAGCAATCAGCAATTGCAAATCGGCGATCGGGAAAACTGCTACCGCCGGATGGTACTGACTTCACAACTCATCGGAACTCGGAGCTCAAAACACTTTTCGGACAGGGCAGCAATATCCGGGAGAAACTCTCTTGCTGAATGAGGGCTCATTCAGTATCATGTGCGATGCAGGATTGTGCGGATTTGGAGAGTGTGGAGACCTGAATAAAATGGCGAGGGCAGGAATGCCTGCCCTGCTTAGCGAAAACTATGCGAATCGAAAAGGCTGCTGTTTTGGGTGCGGGAACGATGGGGGCGCAGATTGCCGCGCACCTTGCAAATGCACAAATTCCCACGCTTCTGCTGGATATTGCTCCGCGCGAAGACGGGGCCCTAGCCCGACCGTCAGGAAGGGCGTCCGAAAACCCTGACCCGCGGACAGCGCGCAACGTTGTCGCTCAGGCCGGGTTGGAAGCCGCTAAAAAAGCAAAACCCGCCGCGTTTTTCACTCCGGATGCTGCCTCGCTGATCAGCGTTGGAAATTTCGAAGACGACCTCGCCAAACTAAAAGACTGCGATCTGATTATCGAAGCCGTTGTTGAGAACTTAGAAATAAAACGGGGTTTGTTCAAACTCGTAGAGAAGCATCGGCGGCCGGGTTCCGTCATAGCTTCCAATACGAGTGGCATTCCTATTCGTCAACTGGCCGAGGGTCTTTCCGAAGACTTCCGCGCGCATTTCCTCGGCGTCCACTTTTTCAATCCGCCCCGTTACCTCCATCTCGTGGAAATCATTCGCACCGAATGGACCAAGCCGGAAGTCTCATGCTTCATGTTTGGCTTCTTGGATCAACGGCTCGGCAAAGGCGTAGTCACCGCCAAGGACCGCCCAAACTTCATTGCAAACCGCATCGGCACGTTTGGCGCGATGGTGACAATCAAAACGATGCTCCTGGACAGTTATTCGATCGAGGAAGTTGACAAGATTACCGGCCAGGCGGTTGGCCGGCCAAAGAGCGCCACCTTCAGAACTTTTGATCTTGTCGGCCTCGATGTGTTTGGTCATGTCGTCAAGAACCTTTACGACGCACTGCCGGACGATGACGAGCGGGAAACTTTCGTGGCGCCCGAATTCCTAACCGGAATGATTGCCAAAGGACTTCTGGGAAACAAAACCAGGGGTGGTTTCTACAAGCGGCAGCCGGGCGAAGGCGGCAAGAAAGAGATCTGGACGCTGGACCATGCCAGTCTGGAATACCGCCCCTCGCAGAAGGTGAAACTGCCTGCGCTCGACATGGCCAAAAACATCGATGACCTGGCCGAGCGCATCAAGGGTTTAGTCTGGAGCAAGGATCGCGTCGGCTCATTTCTCTGGAAGACGATGTCGCGCACGATGCGTTACGCCGGGAATCACATCCCGGAGATTGCCGACACTGTGGTGGAAGTAGATCGCGCAATGCGATGGGGATTCAGCTGGGAGCTTGGGGTATTTGAAACCTGGGATGCGATCGGCGTGGAAAAGTCTGTGGCCCGAATGAAGGAAGAGGGCCACGCCATTCCGGCAAACGTGCAGAAGATGCTGGATTCGGGCGCGAAATCGTTCTACCAAAAGCGTGACGGCCAGCAGTTTTATTTTGACTTTGCTACCGAAAAGTATCTTCCGCTTGCCGAGCCGCTGGGCACCATCGTTCTCAAGTCAGTCAAGGATCGCACCGGTGTAATCAAGAAGAACTCCGGTGCTTCGCTCATCGACATTGGCGACGGTGTTGCCTGTCTTGAGTTTCACTCGAAGATGAACGCCATCGGCGGCGACACGTTGCAGATGTTGAAGCAGTCGCTGGCTGAGGTTGAAAAGAATTTCGTTGGTCTGGTGGTTGGCAATCAGGGCGCAAACTTCTGCGTAGGCGCCAACATCATGTTGATGTTGATGGAGGCGCAGGAGGAAAACTGGGAAGAGCTCGATTTCATGGCGCGGGCGTTTCAAGCGTCAACCATGAGCCTCCGCTATTCGCCAAAACCGGTGGTGGTTGCGCCGTTCAACATGACGTTTGGCGGCGGTTGTGAAATGGTTCTGCACGCGGATCGAGTGCGAGCGGCGGCAGAGACCTACATCGGGCTGGTGGAAGTTGGTGTCGGTATTATTCCGGCGGGCGGAGGAACTAAGGAACTCCTGCTGCGCACGCTCGATTCGATTCCGGGGAACGTTGGAGATGCCGATCCGTTTCCGTTCGTAAAACGCGCGTTTGAAACTATCGCCCTCGCGAAGGTTGCGACGTCCGCAGCAGAAGCCCGGACGCTCGGGTTTCTGGCTGAGGACGACACGATTTCAATGAACAGCGATCGTTTGATCGCCGACGCGAAGAAGGAAGTGCTGGCGCTGGCGGCGAGTGGGTATGTCGCCCCGCAGCCACGCACCAACATTCTCGCGTTGGGTAATTCAGCGTTGGCCACGTTGAAGCTGGGCATTCATCAGATGAAACGCGGCGGCTACATCTCCGATCACGACGCTTTGATCGGCGAGAAGCTCGCCAGGATTTTGACTGGCGGTGATTTGAACCACGAGACCCGGGTATCGGAACAGTATCTACTTGATCTGGAGCGAGAAGCGTTTCTGTCGCTGGCGGGTACCCGCAAGACTCAGGAGCGACTCGCGGCGATGTTGAAGACGGGCAAGCCGTTGAGAAACTAGCCGGGCGGCTCAGCCGCAATCCGTTCGGAGAGGCTTCGCCTTTCCGCTGGATTCTTTTTTGAGCTTTCGCGAGGCTATGCCTCGCCAGTTTGGACAGAGGCGTAGCCTCAAACCCGTAGGAGATTTTGGAAAGGCAGAGCCTTTCCGAACGGAAGGCGGCGAAGCCGCAGGGGAAAGAGCCGGAGAGGTAATTATGAAAGAAGCAGTAATCGTCTCGGCAGTAAGGACGGCAGTCGGAAAAGCGCCGAAAGGCACGCTACGAAATACGCGACCGGATGAAATGGGAGCCGCCGTGATCAAGGAGGCGCTGGCGCGCGTGCCGGGGCTTGAAGTCTCGGAGATCGAGGATGTGATCATGGGTTGTGCCATGCCTGAAGCAGAGCAGGGTATGAACGTAGCGCGCGCGGCGGCGATTCGCGCCGGCCTTCCAGTTGAGACCAGCGCTATGACCATCAATCGTTTCTGCTCGTCAGGCCTACAGTCGATTGCGATGGCGGCCGAGCGAATTCGCTCAGGTGGGGCCGAGGTGATTGTTGGCGGCGGATTGGAAACGATGTCGATGATTCCCATGGGTGGACACATCATTCGTCCCAATCCGTATCTGGTGGAACACTACCCCGACTTCTATCTGAACATGGGTCTCGCCACTGAAAACGTGGCAAACAAATACAAGGTCAGTCGTGAAGAGCAGGATGAGTTTGCCTTGCGTTCGCATCAACGGGCGGCAGCAGCGCTTGATGCGGACAAGTTCAAGGATGAGACCGTACCGCTCACCGTCACCTTTGAAGATCTTGACGAAAAAGGCCGCAAGCAGAAACGCGAAGTTGTGTTCGACGCGGACGAGGGCGTGAGGCGCGACAGCACTATCGAAGGACTTCAGAAATTGAAGCCTGCCTTCAGCGCCAGGGGCACGATCACCGCTGGAAACGCTTCGCAGATGTCAGATGGCGCTGCGGCCGCCGTGGTGATGTCTGATGAAAAGGCCAGGAGTCTCGGCGTCAAACCGCTGGCGCGCTTTGTTGCTTATGCTACCGCCGGGTGCCCGCCTGAAGAGATGGGCATCGGGCCGGTGTTTGCGATTCCGAAAGTTTTGAAACTGGCGGGGTTGACGCTCGATCAAATTGACGTGATCGAATTGAACGAAGCTTTTGCCGCCCAGTCGTTGGCAGTTATCAAGACGCTGGGTTTGAACATCGACAAAGTAAATGTCAACGGCGGCGCGATCGCGCTGGGCCATCCGCTGGGTTGTACCGGGGCGAAGTTGACCGCGAGCATCCTGCGCGAACTTGAGCGACGCAATGGACGCTATGGAATGGTGACCATGTGCGTGGGCGGCGGCATGGGCGCGGCCGGAATTTTTGAAAGATTGAGTTCGGCCTAACCTTTGCGGCAAACTCCGTCGAGGTTTCCAGGATGAAGACAGCCGGGCGGGTGCCGGAGAGAAGCTGAAAAATCATGACCGCATCTGAAGTCTTCGAATCAATTACCGGAAGCGGCAGCAGCGATTTCGCTGCGGTTGTCAAGATTCTGAATCGCCGTGGCGCCTGGTGTTTGATCGGCGGTCTGGCAGTCAACTGTTATGTAGAACCCGTCTACACTCTTGACGCTGATATTGTCGTAGTCTCTTCTGAGTTGCCGGCCGTTAAGGAAGAACTCGTTCGCGCTGGATTTTCAGTTGAACAGTTTCCACATTCTCTAAATGCGCGGATGGCCGATAGCGATCTTCGCATTCAGTTTAGCCTCGATCCCCGCTACCAGGAGTTCGTGATCGATCCAACAATTCGAGATGTCCTGGGACAGCAAGTACCGGTGGCTTCGTTGATCAATGTCATTCGCGGCAAGATTTGGGCTTGGAGCGACGAAAAACGACGACTGAGCAAACGTAAGAAGGACGAGCTTGACCTGATTAGAATTTCAGAAGCGTACCCTGATCTCCGTGATCTAATGCCTGGTGAGATTAGAGAACAATTAGAGCAGGGTTGATTTAGTCAGCCAATTTGAAAGGAAGATGCTATGGCAGCCGTAGTCGAACAAAAGCAATTGGTCCAGGGTGGTGAGTTCCTGATCGCGGACCGCACGCCGGACGAAATTTTCACCCCGGAAGACTTTACCGAAGAGCATCGCATGATCGCCGATACGACGCGTCAGTTCGTCGATCACGAAGTGATTCCGCGCATCGACGAATTGGAAAAGCACGATTGGAAGCTTGCCCGCGAGCTCGTGAAAAAAGCTGCCGATCTCGGTCTGATCGGAGCAAATATCCCTGAAGAGTACGGCGGACTGGGCCTCGACCAAACGAGCGGCGCACTGGTCGGGGAGAACATCGGCCGTTCCGCTTCCTTCGCCACAACGCTCGGAGCCGAGAGTGGGATCGGCTTGCTTCCAATCATTTACTTCGGGACTGAAGCGGCCAAACAAAAATATTTGCCGAGAGTGACGACCGGCGAGCTAATCACAGCGTATGCGCTGACCGAAGCGGGTTCAGGCTCTGACGCAATGGCAGCCAAGGCCACCGCCCGTTTGAGTGAAGACGGCACGCATTACGTTCTCAACGGCGAGAAGATGTTTATCACCAACGGCGGCTTCGCCGACATCTTCATTGTTTTTGCTAAGGTTGATGGCGACAAGTTTACCGCTTTCATCGTTGAGAAACAGGACGGTGTTTCACCTGGCGCTGAAGAACACAAGATGGGCATCAAGGGCTCGAGCACGACGCCGCTGGTGTTAACCGACGCGAAGGCCCCGATTGAGAATTTGCTCGGCGAAGTCGGCAAGGGCCACAAGATCGCTTTCAACATCCTGAACATTGGCCGCTTCAAACTCGGCGCCATGTGCATTGGCGGTATGAAACTGATGGTGAACGAGGCGGTGAAGTATGCAAACGAACGCCAGCAGTTTGGGAAGTCGATCTCTTCATTTGGCGCAATCAAGTCGAAGCTCGGTGAGATGGCGATTCGCACGTGGGTAGGCGAATCAATGATCTACCGCACGCTGGGAATGATTGAGGCCGGCATCAACGCGGTTGATACGAAGGACGCTGATGCCAAGCTGAAAGCGATCGAGGAATACGCGGCCGAGTGTTCAATTATCAAAGTTGCCCTGTCGGAGTACTGTGACTTTGTCGCGGACGAGATGGTGCAAATCTACGGGGGCTACGGTTACTCGGCGCATTATCCGGCTGAGCGTGCTTATCGCGATTCGCGAATCAATCGCATATTCGAAGGCACAAACGAAATCAACCGCATGTTGATACCGGGGCGGCTGATGAAGAACGCAATGAGTGGCCGCCTGGCATTACTGCCGGCTGCCCAAGCCTTGATGGACGAAGTGCTTTCTCCGCAGCTCCCGTCTTTTGATGACGAGGATGGAATCCTGGAGGCCGAACAAAAGCTGGCGCGAAATGCGAAGAAAGTGGCTTTAATGACGCTGGGCACGGCCGCGCAGAAATACATGACGACTCTGGGCGACCAGCAGGAGATTCTGTTGGGCATTGCGGACGTCATCATGGATGCCTATGCGATGGAGACGGCCATTTTGCGGGCGCAAAAGCTGGCTGCGTCTCAGGGCGAAGCGGCTGCGGCGAGATACATCGACATGACGCGGGTGTTTTGCAATGATGCGGTCGAGCGGATTGAAGCACGGGCAAAGAACACTCTGGCGGGAATGGCGGAGGGGGACGAGTTGCGCACGTTGTTGGCGGCGCTGCGCCGGTTCACCAAGCTGATTCCGGTTAACACGATCGCCGCGCGTCAACGCATCGCAGACGTGTTGATCAGTGCGAACAAGTGGGCGTACTGACATAAAGGGGAAATGGGGGAAGGGGAAAAGGGAAAGAGGTAAAGGGGACGAGGTTTTTGTCCGTTCCTTTTCCCACGCGCGTTCCTTTTCGCATGCGCGTTCCTTTTGCGGGTTCTGTTTCTCATGCCCATTGCTTTTTTCCGACGTCGTTCCGTTTGTTTGCTTTTTCGACCGGCTCTTTTATCTTTCTTTCCGTTAGCTCGTTTCGGATTTGGGTTCCACGATCCGGATTCGAGACCCCACTAATCTGAGATTTAGCACCCTCTCTCAGAGCGTTTTTTCATGGAGAGGACTGCTATGAAGTATTCGCGATTCGAAGATTTGCCGGTTTGGAAGGATGCCATCGATCTGGCGTTTTCGGTATTTCAGCTTACTGCTCGTCCCGGATTCAGGCGTTACCGGAGCGTAAAAGATCAGGTCGAGCGAGCGTCGTTGTCAATTTCGAATAATATCGCTGAGGGTTTCGAGCGAGGAACCACCCAGGAGACGTTGACGTTCCTGTACATTGCCCGAGGCTCCGCTGGCGAGACTAGATCTGTTTTATGTCTTTGTGAACGATTCTCAGAATTACACGATCTGAGATCTGAGATCTCAGATCTCAGATCAAGAGCGGAAAGCATTTCGCGTCAATTGAGAAGCTGGGCTGGGTCACTCCAAAATTCAGAAATTCGCGGTCACCGGTACCTGACGAACAGAACGAGGAGTAAAGACAAAGCAGCCCGTGAACGCGAAGAGTTTTTGAAAGAACTCCAGGACATCCGCAATCGCAAATCTTGAGTCATGAGCAACTCGCACTCATTAGCACCAAGCTGATAGCAATAAGCTGATGACCAACAAGCTGATGCGCAACAAGCTGATGACCAACAAGCTGATGCGCAACAACAGTGGAGCTACAAACAATAAACCTACAACCAGATGAACAGATCAGCACCAAAACTTAGGAGCTATGAACAACTAAGGAGCAAAGCAATCTGATGGAAAAAGGGAAAACGGGGATAGCTCCATAGCGATTGACGCTAACCAGCATCTTTCCGCTGCTCCTTCCCCCTTTTCCCAATTTCCCCTGTTCCCCTTATCTTCTTCCATGCACCTGCTCCCAATCTCACTGCCGACGCCTTTCTACATTGGTCCGGTCAATGTGTACTTGATCGCCGAAGATCCGGTGACCCTGATCGATACCGGTCCGAAAACCAAAGAAGCAAACGAAGCACTGCGTGAAGGCCTGCGCCGCGCCCGCATTCGACCCTCCGACATTCGCCGCATCGTGTTGACTCATGCTCACGAGGACCACTGCGGCCTCGCCCGTTCCCTTCGCGACGAAGCAAAGAACGCCGAGGTGCTGGTGCATGGTTGGGAAACCGGACATCGCGTCGGCCGGCTGGAGTATGAGGAACATCGCACGTTGCTCGAACGCGCCGGCGTTTCCAAACATGAGGTCGCCAACATGCGCAAGATGTATGAAGGCGTGCGTCAGTATGCCGACTCGTTTGAGCCGGATGAATACAGTGAGTTGCGAGACGAAGAGGAGTTAGACTTTCAGAGCGGGTCGCTGCGGATTGTGCATACACCCGGACACACGCCGGGTTCCTGCTCATTCGTGCGTGAAGCCGATCGGACGGTGATCGCCGGCGACTGCGTGCTCAAACGCATCACTCCGAATCCGGTGCTCTCGCCGGATCCGGTCGATCCATCGAAACGGTTTCCCTCGCTCGCAGAGTATCTGGTTAGCCTGGCGCGCCTCCGCAGTTTTGCGCCGACTTTGGTCCACGGAGGTCACGGAGAGCCGGTACACGACTTCGAGGAACTCTTCCATCGTTACCTGCGCGCGATTCAGGAGCGCCAGACGGAAGTGATTCGACTCATTCCCGGGAGTGGCAGCACCGCGTGGGAGATAGCTCGCCAGTTGTTTCCTGGGACCGACGATGTCCACCGTTTTCTGGCAGTTTCGGAGGCCGTTGCCCATCTCGATCTCGCGCATTCCGAAGGCAAAATCGCAATGGAACTTGGCGGTGGAGTAGAGGTTTACCGCCCGATTTCGTAAAAGAGGTGAGGTGGGGAATCGGGTAACAGGGGCATAGACAACCGGCAATATACCGAGCCAAGAATCCACGAGGCTTCCTTCACGCCTTCCCTTTTCCCTTTTCCCCTTCCCTCTCCGCCATTTTTTCGGAACCCACCCACCTGTGCCGGCGTGTAACCCTCAAAATCTATCCGGAGGACTCTCTCTGCTATGAATCTCAAAAATGCTTTTCATTTTCTGGTTTCCCTACTCTTTACCGGCGGGATTGTGTTGGCCCAGCAGGGCACTACGCCCATGCCACCCGCTGCCCCTGAGCCGGCTGAAGTACCCGGCAACTTCTCATTGTTCGTCGACGGCGGGAGCTTTCTTGGCGTTCACGTTGAGAACATCAACAAAGAAAACATGGCCCGCTACAACCTGCGCGAGGCGCGTGGCGTTGCGATTAAGCAGATTGAAAAAAACAGCCCCGCTGAGAAGGCCGGCCTGCGCAAAGATGATGTGATTCTCAAATTTGAAGGCGACAATGTCACCGGCACTCGCAAGCTGTCTCGGTTGGTTTCGGAAGTTGCACCGGATCAGACTGCGCGACTAACGATCAGCCGCGGGGGCGCCGAGCAGGAAGTAACTGTAACGATCGGCAAACGCGAGAACTCATTCAATGTCTTCCGGCGAGGAGAAGGCTTCGGGAACCTGGAAAAGCTTGAAGGTCTCGACAAGCTAAAAGACCTGCACAAGGTGATGCCGCCGGGAAGTTGGAAGTGGGAAGGTGAGGGCTTTGGAAAAGATGGGGCGATTTTCGCTTTTGGCGGCGGTCGTCGTATTGGTGTTACTACCACAAACTTGACCAAGCAGCTGGCTGACTACTTCGGCGTCGCCGACGAAAAGGGCGTGTTAATAACTTCTGTTAACGACGACAGCCCGGCCGCCAAAGCTGGACTAAAAGCCGGCGACGTCATTACGGCGATCGATGGTGAGAGAGTTGAGGGGGCGGGCGACGTTGCTCGTGGTATTAACAAGAAGAAAGAGGGCGATGTAACCTTGACAATCATTCGGAACAAGAATCAGCGTACCGTTACCGTGACTCCGAAAGATGCGCCTTCAGCTCCAACGACCATTTCACCGGGAGCTCGTCGCATCGTTATCCCGCGAGTGGAAATCGGGACGATTCCTGAAACTAACGTGGTCATTCCGGCGATTGAAATTCCGGCAATCCCGGAAATCAACATCCAGATTCCCAAGGCGCCCAAGGTGAAGGTAATCCGCACCAGCACCCAACAGCCGATATAAGTAGGACAGGCATTCCTGCCTGTCCCTGTTTGGTAAACACATACTCAAAAAGACGGGACAGGCATTCCTGCCTCTAAAACACAGGACCGGCAGGAATGCCTGTCCTACTTTTCAGGGTTGGCCAAGTTTCTTCTTGCCTTCGAGAGCCTGCTGAAATGCGCCGCCGGGTACATCTCCAATCTTGATCGCTGCGTCAAAAGCCTTTGAAGCTTCCTCGGTGTTCTCAAGAAAACTATAGATTCGTCCCATTGCCGCGTGCGCCCGCGAGATCAGTCCGCGATCAGTTTCAGGTGAAGCGGCTTCCACCGCCAGGCGATAATTACCAAGGGCGCGGTTTAGGCGTTCCGACTGAACATCTTCGTCTATTGCATCGGCAGCAGACGCGCTGGCAGTTTGCGCGAGTGCAAAGAAGATTCTGGGCTCACGCGGAAACTCACTTAACAAACCCTTCAGATGCGCTTCGGCAGCATTGTAGTCTTTAAGCTGCAGGATCTTTTCAGTCTCTCCCAATCGCTTGACCAGCAAGGCGGCCCGGGCCGCTTCGGCATCGGTTAGAAGCGGAGTCTCGGCTACCGACATCCTGGCCGCCAGACGGGCCTGCCTTGCGGCCTGAGCTCGCTGTCGAGCTGAAGCGTTTTCGGTCATTCGACCTGCCTCACGGACCGGGTCGACAGAGGCAATCATGTCGGTAAAGAAATTGGCGACATCGAAGCCAGAGCTCTCAACTCCCTTCAGCTGGTCAGCAAAGAAAAAAGAGAGCACTGCTCCGCGTTCGTAATCTTCAGCCAGCCGCGCGATTGCCTCATCCTGGATGGCTGCCATTTCTGCTTGGGCGTTCCTTGCGATCACCTGCTTTGATGCCTCGTCTCGCGCGCTCGCGATTTTGGCGCGGGTCTCGCGGGACAGGTTCTCTAGCCTCTTCATCTCCTCGAAACGTGCGTCGGCGGCGGCGACGAGCGAGCGAGAGACTGTCAGAAAAATATCAGGGCTCACTGTTGTTCCCGACTTCTCAGCCGCAGCGAGCACCTGCTTCAGAGGTTCACGCTGGGCCGCAATCTCGCGATTAAACCGGACAATGAGTGGATCAATAACGTATTGCAGGTATCCTCTGCGCAACTCCGAGGAAGCTGGGTCAGTGCCTTCGGGAACTACGGCGTAATATTCGTCACCAATAACGCGAAAGTTGATTGCTCCTGGCGCGCCCAGCAAATCTGGAACGATCAAGAAGGTTCGCTCACGTTCTCGAACCGAGTACCTTACCGGTGCGTTCTTATTCTTTCCGCCGCTCTGTGTTATCGGTACGCGCTCAATGGAAACTGTAATTGGCCGCGTATGCAGGTATGACAACACGGCACGAACCATTTCCGCCGTTGGCTTTCGCAGCCGGTCGCCTTCAGCCTGGTAGGCGCGAGTATAGAGCACAAGTTTTTCATCAATCTGGGATCGGCTATAAAACTCCTGCACCAACGGAGCGAAGTCGAGTACTTCGAGCAAACTCCCAGGCAAGTCGAGCGATCTGGCGGGCGGATCCAGCGAGGGTGGTGGGCCGAGACTCAAAGCCAGCGAAACATAACGCGCTGCCTGGTCGGCCGCAGTTGCGGGTGCGGGTAGTTTGTTGCGCTGATAGAACGTGCGCATCCGTTCGCGCAGGGACGGATCCAGGTCTGCCAGATCTCTTCTTACCAGGCCCCGAAACTGGGAAGTCTCCGCACCTGGTGCCGGATCAAAGCCGGCGGCTTCAAGGGCAGCCATCATGATTATCATGCGTGGCTCGGCTTGAAAGTCGACTCCATATTCTGAAAGCTCAAACCCTGCGGGTTGTCGCTGTGGTACCGGCGCGGTTGCACTCGGTCGCGGTGAAGCCGCCGGCGCAGGCTGGGTTTGGGAGTAAGCCGCTCCACAGGCCAGCACTGAAAAGAGGGTCAGGTAAATGATGGTCTTCATAAGACTGCAGAGATTTGTCGTCGTTTCCCGGGTTGTATGTTCGGGGAATTCTTAGAGATGCGGATCCCGGATAAAACAGATGCCATTTCGTGACTAAACCGGGAAATTTTCCTGCGGCGAAGCCTGGATTCAGGCTTTCTCGGGAAGATCCTCCGCCTCTTCATGCTACTAATGCGAGCCTGACCGTCGACGCTTGTGCCGGCGCAGAAGCCAAGATGTTACTGGATAAGCGACGAGCGAACAAACCACGGAAAGCGCCAGGCTTCCGATCGTGAACGGCCACACGATGTCCCAGCTTTCTCTAAACAATTTGCGATAGTAGTCCCTCGTTAACAGGTGTGGATCCTTGAGCAGCTCGAGGCCTTCGGCAGGGATTTTTACCGGGAGACCCAATAGAAAAGCTCCCAGCGCATAAGAAACGAAGATGATAGGAACGAGCGTGAGAAACGGATTGTTAATGAAAGTTCCGCTATAGATGGCAATTTTATTGAAGCGAAAGAGAAACGCGACCGCCGTGGCCATGATCGTGTGCAGGCCCAGAAACGGGGAAAAGGCGATAAAAATCCCGACGGAAAAAGCGAGCGCCGTTCGCTCAGGTGGATCATCCAGGGCGAGCAAACGGCGAAAAGTAGAACCAAGCATTCGTAGGACAGGCATGCCGGCCTGTCATTATTCGGCAAGGGAAACCGGCAGGCAAGAATGCCCACCCTGCTCACTTAAAGCTGTTGAGGGCCTCCGCCTCATTATCGTAGGAATCAAACACGGTCAGGAGTTTGGTGATCACCAAAAGATTCTGAATCTTTTCAGTCAGATTCAGGAGCTTGAGTTGCCCGCCATCGCGGCTGATGGTGGTGTAGTTAGCAATCAACTCACCGATCCCGCTCGAGTCGACGTTTTTCACGCCTCCCAGATTCAAAAGAATCTTTCGTTTGCCTTGCCCAGCGAGACCTCGAATGACGCCGCGCAGCGTGACGCAGCCTTCGCCCATTCTTACGGAGCCGTCGAGGTCCAGAATTGTCACGTCGCCAGCCTGTCGCTCTCTTACTTCGAGTTCAGCCATCTTTCGTCTCCCTTACAGACCGTCCGTCCAACGAAGGTTTGTGTGACACCCGATCATTTGAAGCTATTGAATGCCTCCGATTCGGTTTCGTAAACGTCAAAAACGGTGAGCAGCTTGGTGATGGTTAACAAGTCCTGGAGTTTCTGCGTGAGATTCAAGAGCTTCAGCTGGCCTTGCTCCTTCCGAATCGCGGTATAGCTGGAAACCAACTCACCGATCCCACTTGAATCGATGTAGCCAACCCTGGCGAGGTTTAGCAGGATCTTTTTCTTGCCTTCTTCAAGTAAACGACGGACCGCGCTGCGCAGGGCCACGCTGCCCTCCCCGATCGTAATCTTGCCATCCATATCAAGAATGGTCACATCTCCAGCCTGGCGCTCCGAGATAGTTAGCTCTGCCATTTTCAGCAATCTCCTTTAACGTATGTGCGATTCCAGATTTTTGATTTTCGACCTGGGTTGCGGAATCGAAAATCACAAATCAAAAATCGGCGGTCTATAACCGCTTGAGCATACGCACCGTGGTGCCGCCGTCGGGTTTTATGACCCAGTCAACTTCGTCCATAAAGTTGCGCATGAAAAAAATGCCACGACCGGTGGTTTTCAAAATGTTTTCTGCCTGGGTCGGATCGGGAATGCTGTTCGGATTAAACCCGCGTCCCTGGTCGTGCACCGTGATCTCAAGCGTTTCCAGTGACCTCTTCAGGCCAATATCGACAAACTTCTTTTCGTCGAGTTTGTTTCCATGAAGCACGGCGTTGGTGACTGCCTCACGGACGGCCATGTCAACGCCAAAGGCAGCATCCTCGGTGACACTTGCACGACTCATGAATTCGGAGACTGCGGCGGCGGCTTCGGCAACGGCTTCGATGCGGCTCGCGAATCTGAGTTCGGTCGTCTCTAGAGTCACAGTCAAAAGGCATGGCCGATCCAAGAGCCATTGCGTGGGTCCTGGCTACTCTGGAAATTCCAAAAGCTACCCGGGAGACCGAGGGTGTAACACGCTGGCTGCCCGCATGTCAAGAAAGTGGGGCGAAGCCTAAGTATCGGGCTCACGCCAACTAAGCGGTAGCGTTAAGTGTTTTCAAAACCGGCTCTAAACGTCGTCTCCGAAGTCGTCCCAAGTGTAAGATTGCATCAATGAAGATCAGACCAGCGCGCCGGGCGAACGGCACTATTCGTCTTCCGGGAGACAAGTCTATTTCGCATCGCGCGGCCCTGATTGCCGCCCTGGCACAGGGCCAGTCTCATCTCAAAAACTTTTCCACCAGCCAGGATTGTGCCTCTACGCTCGCTTGCCTTACAGAGCTCGGCGTCTCAATCGAGCAAGACGGAGACGAGGTCAAAGTAGAAGGTACCGGCGAAACCGGATTGATGCGGCCCTCACGCCCATTAGATTGCGGGAACAGCGGCTCGACCATGCGCATGCTTGCCGGAATTCTTGCCGGCCAAAGTTTCAACTCAACCTTGACGGGTGACAATTCACTCCGATCGCGTCCAATGAAACGCATAGTGCGTCCACTCGAGGCGATGGGCGCGAGCATCGCTTCCGAAGACGGGCGCCCACCCTTGCGGATCGAAGGCAAACGTCTGAAGCCAATCAAATATGAGATGCCGATTGCGAGTGCGCAGGTAAAAACGTGTCTGTTGTTTGCCGGGTTGTTTGCAAGTGGACGCACCGAAGTCCTGGAGACCGCCGGAAAAACCCGGGACCACACTGAACGGCTGTTGAAGTGGTTTGGAGTTGCGTCGGCAGCCACGCAAGCCGGCTCTGTGAACGGATTCGCGGTTGATGGTCCGTCGAGATTTTGCGGACGCGACGTGAACATACCCGGTGATTTTTCCGCGGCCGCCTACTTCATTGCCGCCGCAGCTCTAATGCCGGAGTCGACACTGGAGATTGAATGCGTCGGACTTAATCCTACCCGAACGCAGTTTCTGGATGTGGTTCGCGAGTTTGGGACAGGGATAACCACGGAGATAGCGGAGGAAGCAACGGCTGAGTGCAACGAAGCGGTCGGCACGATTCGTGTTCAAAAGTCAGGAGAGCTTTCAGCCAACGGGACTGTGATCAATGGCCACCTGGTCGCGGAATTGATAGACGAGTTTCCGTTACTTGCTGTGGTCGGGACTCAAGTGCCGGGTGGTCTGGTTGTTCGGGAGGCGGCAGAGCTGCGCACAAAAGAGAGTGATCGAATTGCTGTCACCGTTCAGAATCTCCGCGCCATGGGGGCTGCTGTCGAAGAATATGAAGATGGCTTCGCGGTCGAGGGCAAAACCCGGCTTCGCGGCGCCCGGATCAACTCGCACGGCGATCACCGCATAGCCATGGCCTTCAGCGTCGCCGCGCTAATCGCCGATGGCGAAACAGAAATCGTGGGTGACGAGTGTGTGGCGATCTCGTTTCCAGAGTTTTTTCGCTGTCTGGATTCGGTGGTGGAACGTTGAATTCGTAAGATGCTTGTTTCCGGTAGTGTCGTCATAGGCCCTCTTTGCGGAGAGGCGCACGCAAACTAACAGTTTGCTTTACAGTTTATGAACCAATCTATTGTGATCATCGGTTTCATGGGGTCAGGCAAGACGACCGTGGCGCGCGCTCTTGCCGAAAAACTCAAAGGATCCGTCGCTGATGTTGATGACGTGATTGCGATCAGGGAAGGCCGGACAGCGAAACAGATCTTTGAGACGAAAGGTGAGGGTGAGTTTCGAAAAATCGAGACCATCGTGCTAAGTGAAGTTTTGACTGGCCAGAATCAGCGAGTAATTGCCGCCGGTGGTGGTGCCTGGACGGTCGAAACCAATCGTCAACTCATCCGGGATTGTGGAGCGGTGACCGTTTGGCTGGACGCTCCGTTTGAGTTGTGCTGGGCGAGGATAGCTGCCGGCGGTCAAACACGACCGCTGGCCCGGACTAAGGAGATGGCGCAGGCTCTCTTCGCCGAACGGCTCGCAGTTTACGAGTCAGCAGATTTACGCATTCCGGTGACGGCTGGACGCAGCTCCGAAGAGATTGCCGACGAGATTGTGAAGGCGATTTCGGGAGACCCGCCGCGCCCTTAGCAGAGTCCCTGGCCCAATTTACGAGGGTTAGAACCAGTGCTGTTCTCCTAACGCACGCCGGGTTCGGGATCTATTTGGCAACCCTAAACAGTGATGCTATATTCCCACCACGCGAGGCTGTTTTTAGCTTTTTGATTAATTCGAGCGAAACTTATCGGTTCGAAGGAGGCTTCCCCTTGGCGTCACCACTCATCGTCCTGACAGCTTCATCCACGGAAGCCAGCGAGTGGCACCATAGTATCTGGCAACAGATGTTGTCGGCCGCGGTCCCTTACAAATTCAGCAACACCCTCTTCAATAAAGTTTCCTTCGACAACGAGTCGTGGCCTGACGGGCGTGCCAAATACGTTCCCAACGGCCTGCGCATGGTCGAGACGTTGTTACTGCGGGAATATGCGGAGGAAGACGTCGTCACCAGCTACGTCCACAATCTCGACAAATTCATCGGCCCCGAGACCAAGGTTCTCGCTATCCACGCCCACAACCCTCTTGGCATCTCCTATGCAACCGACGTCTATGCCAAGATCTTTGGTGATAATCACATGCCGCTCAACGCGCATGAGTTCATCAAAATCGTTACCCACCCAATCATTAAGAAGTACCGGCCGAAGATCGTAGTGGGTGGACCCGGCGCATGGCAGTTGGAAAAGGCCAACCGGTTAGACGAGTTTCAGATTGATTATTTGATCGACGGCGAAATCGAACGAGTCTTCAGCGACCTCTTCAAACGCATCATGCAGGGCGACGCTTCGCTGCCGCGGATTATCAAACTTCCGAAAGAGATGCAGCCGACGGTCGACGAAATTCCAGTGGTGCGTCATCGCTCGACGTTTGGCGTAGTCGAGATCACCCGGGGCTGCGGTCGCGGCTGCCAGTTTTGTGGGCCGGCCACGAAGGTGGGCCGTTCATTTCCACTCGAGCACATCGTCGAAAGCGTGAAGGTAAATGCAGGTGAGGGCGCGACTGAGATAATGATCTCTTCCGAGGACATGTTTCTCTATGAGCAGTTACCAAACTTCGAGACGAATTTACCTGCCCTCGAAAAATTATTTGAGAGCATTATCAGCGTGCCCGGAGTTGAGACGATTCAAACTTCTCACATCACCATGGCTCCGGTGGTGAAGGACCCATCCATTATCGAGCGCCTGACGCCCCTGCTGGTGCCTTATTCGCACGTCCAGCACCGAGAATCAACACACTCAGACAAACGCGCCATCGATCCGATTATCGGACTGGAGACCGGCAGTGCCAGGCTCTTTAATACTTACATGAAGGGCAAGGCGTATCCCTACAAAGCGCATCAATGGCGCGACGTGATCGTGAAGGGAATGGAGATTCTCAACCGCCACAACTGGTTCCCGTTCTGCACGTTCATCATTGGTTTGCCTGGTGAAACTGACGACGACGTCAAGCAGTCCCTGGATCTTATTTATGACTTGCGCGATGCGAAGGGCACCTTTGTGCCGACGTTCTTCGTGCCGCTTGAGGACACGCGCATGCAGAAGAAGGCCGGCGCGAAGTTGATCGAGATGACCGATTTGCAGTGGGAATTTTTCTTTACCTGCTGGAGATACAATCTCGAGTTTTGGAATGGCGGCTCGAAGGTAAACGCGAAGTTTTCGTTGGGCGTGCCAATCTATTACAGCAAGCTCGGCAAGAGGCTTTTTGGCGAGCAAATTAAGTACCCGCTGGCGCGGTTTGCGGGCGTGCCGGAACGACTCATCCGGAAACATCTCTACCTGGATTTCACCGGCCGCAAACGGAATCGCCAGGGAATGAAACCGTTTGCAGGCGAGATTCTCCCGGGCTTCCAAAACGTGCGCGAGAAGGGCCTCAACCTCATCGACGCCAGTCAACTCCATCATTTGCAAACTCCAACCAAATCGGTTGAAGCCGTCTCCGCTTCCGGCGACTAAACTGGCCCGAACTCATTAAAATCCCAACCTTTGGAATCAAAGACCTCGAGTCATCGAGCTCAACCGCTCCGGCAGCGCCCCGCCGCCTAAAGTAAAACCTGAACACGTTCAAAAAAAGTTCTTGACAAGCTTCCGGGGCGGGCGTAATGTTTACGATGGAAGTTGAACGTGTTCAGTTTTCTCCAAAGGAGGCGGTTATGACCATAGAAATCACAACTTACCTGGTTTACCTGAGCATTAGCATTGCTCTGACCATCTGGGTGGCTCACACCCTCCACAAAAACGGGCGCATCTTCCTGGTGGACGTCTTTCACGGCAATGAGCCCCTGGCAGACTCTGTCAATCACCTGCTGGTGGTTGGCTTCTACCTCATCAATTTTGGCTACGTCAGCCTGGCGCTGAAGCTTGGTTACGTCATTGCCGACGCTAAGGAAGGGATCGAGGCGCTCTCGGTCAAAGTAGGCATGGTGCTCATCGTGCTGGGCGGCATGCATTTCTTCAATCTGTTCATTTTCAGCCGCATGCGCCGCCGCGCACGAATCCACAATGGCCCGCCGCCGGTTCCGCCCGACGGCTTTACGAAAGTGCAGGAGGCTTAAGTCATGAATGCGCTGACAGTGCTATATGACCCGGATTGCGGTTTGTGCCGTCGCGCTCATACGTGGCTGCAGGATCAGCCGAAACTGATCGAACTGTACTTCGTGCCAATCAAATGCGACGAGGCGCGTAAACGCTTTCCCTGCCTCGACCACGAACTCACGGCGAATGATTTGACCGTGATCAGCGAGAAGGGGGCTGTGTACCACGGACCGAAAGCCTGGCTCATGGTTTTGTGGGCGCTTAGCCGGTACCGTGAATGGTCCTACCGGCTCGCTACGCCTGAGCTGTTGCCGACTACGAAGCGAGTCGTGTCGGTAATCTCGCAGAACCGATATCAGATTAGTCGTGTCACCGGACTTGCGAGGTATACATCATGAAGGCTGTCGAGAAACCAACATCGAGTAAAACGCCGAAGGGGGAGCAGACCAGGGCTCTGATATTGAAAGCCGCCTTGGAATTGCTTCGCGAGCGAGGTTACGAAGCGACCACGATGCGGGCCATCGCGGAAAGGGCCGGCGTGTCGCTGGGCAACGCCTATCACTACTTCGGCTCGAAGGAACACCTCATCCAGGCGTTTTACCACGACACAAATCAGGAACACCTGCGAGCTTGCGCTCCTGTCTTAGTAAAGGAGCCTTCCTTCAAGGAGCGCTTGCTCGCGGTGATGCGTTTGAAGTTTGAAACGCTCGAGCCTTACCACGAATCTGCCGGCGTGCTGTTTAAGACCGCGGCAGATCCCTTGAGTCCACTCAATCCATTCGCTCCTGATTCCGACCCCGTACGGAGCGACAGCATTCGGCTCTTCGAAGAATTGGTCGCGGAGACGAAGGCGCGCATACCAAACGACCTGCGAGCGGAACTGCCATACCTGCTGTGGCTCTATCACATGGGGATGATTCTTTTTTGGATTCACGACAGATCGCCGCAGCACGCGCGCACCTATCGATTAGTCGATCTAAGCGTTGATTTGCTGGACAAACTGATTTCCATGGCCAGCAACCCACTGATGCGCCCAGTCCGAAAAAGGGCCCTGAAACTTGTCGCGGAACTTCGCGATCTGGAAGCGGCGGGAGTGTGAGAAGAACGGCCGATGGTTAATTGACAGGGCTCAGCGCGAAAGGAGACTAAAAGTTGGAAAACAAGAACATCTTCACCGCACTCTTCCAGGGCATCGCCGGAGGGGCGCTTGGATACTTCCTTCTGTCAGTCTTCTCCGCGCTCTATTACCCGAATGACTACAACCTTCTGTATCCCTTTGGTCTTCCGATAATCCTCTTTTTCGGATCGGCAGTTGGTGCGACTAAGTCACTATTGATGTGGTTAGCTGAGATCTTTCTCAAGACGAGACTCAACTTCGTCGCACGCGCCGCACTCGGAATGGGCTTTGTTACGCCGCTGGCGGCGGCAATCTACTTGATGTCGGCGGAAGGACACAGAAATGATACGTGGCCTCTGTCATGGTTGATTGGGTTCGTTTGCACAACTGGTTTGCCGGTCGCGCTCATGACCAGCTCCAGCATTGATCCCCTTCGAATCATTGTTCTGGGAACGGGCCGGCGTCGAGCGCTTCCTAAAATTTCAAGTTGGCTGGAAATCCCAGCCGGGTTCCTGCTCCGCGCCGCGAGCATCTTCTCGCTGCTGGAAGCCCTGATGATATTGACGATCTGGATTTATCCTCCAAGATTAGCGTGGGCAGACTACCGCGAACCGGATTATTTGCCCGGAATAGTCCTCGCCGTTATTTATTTCGCCTACAGCACTTGCCTTAGCATTCGGTCCCCCGGCAAGTTTTTCCTGCTACCGGCCGCCATCCTGATAAATCTCCCTGCGACAATCTTGATGGTGAAGTTGAGGAGTATTGGCTCATCGGGAGCCAATTTTCTGGCCTACACATTTATGGGATTCATTAGTTTGTGGGCGGTCTACGCATTGGCACGCACGATTGCTCTCTCGTTACCGCTGAGGCTCAACGACATATTGAAAGAGATTGCTAACGCTCGGGACGTTACCCCGGGCATGGATTGCGAGGCGCGATTATGAAAATCATTATTCCCGGTGGCTCTGGTCACGTCGGAACAATTCTCGCCCGCGCGTTTCGGGAACGAGGCGACGAGGTCGTGGTTCTCAGTCGAAAACTCGCGCAGGCGCCATGGCGGGCAGTGCAATGGGATGGCGAAACGCTGGGAGACTGGGTTTCTGAACTTGAAGGCGCTGATGCGGTCATCAATCTGGCTGGTCAAAGCGTGCAGTGCAGGTACACGCCGGAAAATCGGAAGGTCATCACCGACTCGCGAATAAAATCTACCAAAATTCTGGGCGATGCTATCTCCCAGGCTTGGAAGCCGCCGCGCGTTTGGCTGCAGGCCAGCACCGCAACCATTTACGCTCACCGCTACGACGCACCCAATGACGAAGCGACTGGAATCGTTGGTGGATCTGAACCGAACGCTCCCGACACCTGGCGTTTCAGCATTGATGTGGCCACGTCGTGGGAGCGGGCGGCGAATGAAGCTGCCACGCCGCTCACCCGAAGAGTACTGATGCGCAGTGCGGTTGTAATGAGTCCGGATCACGGTGGACCGTTTGATACGTTGCTGCGTCTGGTGCGTTTTGGACTGGGAGGTGCGGCGGGCGACGGCAAGCAGTTTATGTCGTGGATTCACGACCTGGATTTTGCGCGCGCAGTTTTCTGGCTGATCGAAGCTGAGTCGATTCAGGGTCCGGTAAACCTCGCTGCGCCGAATCCGCTAACCAACCGGGAGTTTATGCGGGTGCTGCGGGCTGCGTGGGGCATGCCAATCGGACTTCCGGCAACTGAATGGATGCTGGAACTCGGTGCTTACGTCCTGGGCAGCGAAACCGAACTCATCCTCAAGAGCCGGAGAGTTGTTCCGTCGCGATTATTGGAATCTGGGTTCGCCTTCGAGTTTCCGGCCTGGGCGGAAGCGGCCAGCGACCTTTGTAACCGGTCGCGCAATGGTCACATGGCTGGTAGCTAAAGAAAGGCTTACAACTGCCGCCTTACGATCACGTTTGGCGTGGCGCGGTATCGCGCCGATTTCGACGACGACGACATCAGTTGTCCAGATACTTCCGAAACTGCCTTCACGATGGCCCTTGGCGCCGGGCTTGATATCAGGGCCAACCGGCGCTTCGACATTCGTCCTATCCAGGTGGATTATCTTCCGGTGTTTTTCAGCAGCAAGCGTGAAGACAATCTTCGTTTCTCGGCAGGCGTAAAGATCAAGAACTAGATTAGATCCAAGTCCAAAGTCCGGGCCGCGCACGTTGAATAACCTCCGGACATTGGACTTTGGATTTTGAATCCTGGACTTTGGACTTCATGCCAGGCTTAGCTTCTGGCGCCGATCAAAAAACTCTGGCCAGGCGTTGCCTGATTTCTTGAGCAGGGCGGGAACGTTTTTGACTGTAAAGTCGGAAATCTTCACGCCCTGCTCGACTTGTTTCCAGGTCAGCGGCATGGAGACGGTCGCTTTCGGCTTCGCTCGCGCCGTCAGAATCGAGGCCAGGCTCTTGCCGCGCGCATTCTGCATCCAGTCGACGTAAACCTGGTCTCGCTTTCGCCTGACAATGGCGCGTTCGACCGTCGCTATCTTCGGCGCTCTTTGCGCAATCTCACTCGCCAGTAATCTGGAAAATTCCGCCACACTCTCGTAGTTGTTCGTCGGCTTCAACGGCAGGTAGACGTGAATGCCTGACGAACCAGAGGTTTTGGGAAACGCCTCTAAACCAATTTCGTCGCATACAGTCTTTGTCAACAGCGCCACTTGTAGCACGTTTTCCCAGGGCGCCTGTTTTGGGTCAAGATCGATGGCAATCCAATCCGGCTTTTCGAGATTTGCAACCGTTGAATGCCAGGGGTGCTGCTCAATGGTTCCCAGATTGACGAAGTGCAGCAGGGAAGCGGTGGTGGTGTGAACAGCGTAATCGAGGTCTCGTCCGTCCCTGTTTGTCAGCCTGACGGTCTTGATAAAGGCCGGCGCGCTTTCCAGATCCTGTTGAAAGAACATTGGCGCTTTGATCCCGCGCGGCCAACGCTGCAGGATTGCCGGCCGGTTCTTCAGGAACGGCATGATGTAGGAACTGATTTCCAGGTAATAGCGGAGCAGCTCAAACTTAGTGATTTTCTCATCAGGCCAATAGACGCGCTCAAGACTCGTCAGCGAAACGGCCTGGCCTTCAACCCTCAGGATCATGTCACCCTTGGGTTGCCTGAGTTTAAGAAACTCTTCCACAGAAACTGCTGTGCCTTTTCTGGCAGGAGTCAGTTTCACCTTCGACTGCTTTTGCGCACCTGCTTTCGGCTTTGCCATTGCTTCTAGAGTAGGACAGACATTCCTGTCTGTCACACGAGACGGGCGTTAGGCAACTATTGGGTGTTTGGTCAACTCGATAATTACAGAACCGAGCGCGGTAGCGCCGGGTCTAACGTCAACCACAACAACCGGCCGCATCAGAACCGGGAGCCGTAGCGACCGGGTCTAACGTCAACCACAACAACCGCCGCATCAGAACCGGGAGCTGTAGCGACCGGGTCGTTGTCGCGACGATTCCAAGTCATTGGTCCATCGTAACAGGTTGAGTTTGTCGGTTTGCAGTTTTTAGAACAGGTTGAGAGGTGTGACAACGACCCGGTCGCTACGGCTCCCGGTTCTGATGCGGCCGCAAGTTCGGTTGCGACTTACGACCCGGTCGCTACGGCTCCCGGTTCTGATGCGGCCCCGGAGACTTCAGTTGAGAGTTGCGACTTACGACCCGGTCGCTACGGCTCCCGGTTC
>JAXIOV010000103.1:0-36689 GCA_045403245.1 Pyrinomonadaceae bacterium
GCTAGCGACACCACGCCATATCAGACCCGGGCGCGGTCGCGACCGGGTCGCTGCTACTTCGAGCTACACCACGCCATATCAGAACCGGGAGCGGTAGCGACCGGGTCGCTGCTACTTCGAGCGACACCACCCCGTATCAGAACCGGGAGCGGTAGCGACCGGGTCGCTGCTACTTCGAGCGACACCACGCCGTATCAGAACCGGGAGCGGTAGCGACCGGGTCGCTGCTACTTCGAGCGACACCACGCCATATCAGAACCGGGAGCGGTAGCGACCGGGTCGCTACTACTCCCCCTACCCTTCTTACAAATCAGGCACTCGCTTCTAACCGCGTCGCTTGATCCTCATCCGCGAGACGAGTACCATCAGATCCCCCTAATACTTAATCGAGGAGCGTGGAGTCGTGGCTAACCAACCAGGAGTGAAACCCGTGTCTGATAAACCATTTCTTACCGACATTAAGACGCTGCGCGAACGCGCGCGCAAACACATTGAAAACGGCGCGGTCACAGATGGATACAAAGTCGATCGCGAAACAGCCGTCAGGATCCTGAACGAAGCGCTGGCCACTGAAATTGTGTGTGTGCTTCGTTACCGGCGCCATTACTTCATGGCGTCAGGCATTCATGCCGAGAGCGTGGCGGC
Source organism: Pyrinomonadaceae bacterium (assembly GCA_045403245.1). Taxonomy (GTDB): domain Bacteria; phylum Acidobacteriota; class Blastocatellia; order Pyrinomonadales; family Pyrinomonadaceae; genus PSRF01. The sequence continues at coordinate 646 of JAXIOV010000103.1, forward strand.
CGAGTTTCTTCAGCATTCAAATGACGAACAGGGTCATGCAGATCAAATTGCCGCGCGCATCGTGCAGCTCAAAGGCGAGCCAGACTTTAATCCGCAGGGGCTGTTGAGCAAGAGTCACGCCGAGTATGCTGAAGGAACGACGCTTACCGATATGATCACGGAAGACCTGGTTGCAGAGCGCATTGCCATCGACAGTTATCGCGAGATGATTAGATATTTCGGCAACGACGATCCAACCTCCCGGCGAATGCTCGAAGGCATTTTGGCGATGGAAGAGGAGCACGCCGACGATCTGGTCAACCTGCTCGAGGATATCGCCTAACAAACAACTGGCGCCGAATTTTCATTGTTCACAAGTTTTTGAATTAACTCTACCGTTAGAAACCACCAGGCGTGATGCTGTTTATCAGAAGCATCACGCTTGTTAGTGTAAAGACCTTTGCCCGACGACTCGCCAAACTCAAATGCCGGCCGGCCGACGCTCTGTCGCAGTTGTGGGGCAATCGTCGGCGCGGGTGAGGCGCAATGCGCAGTTTGCGGAACTGCCGTCACCGGTTCGCCGGCCACGCAAAGGTCTCGTCCGCTGGCCGATCGCGAGACAATTCGTTTCGCGAAGGCGGTGCTCGCCCGGCCTCACAAGTTTACGATCATCCTGATCGTCGCTAACCTTTTCGTTTTCCTTTTGATGTGGCAGTCAAGCGGAATGCCTTCCAGCATGCTGGAGGCGTTTCGAACTGAAGTGCTGATAGCTTATGGCGCCAAGGTAAATCTGCTAATCAACGAAAACCGGCAATGGTGGCGGCTGGTGGCGCCGATGTTCGTGCACATTAATCTGCTCCACCTGATGATTAATATGTATAGCCTCTGGATAGTGGGTCCTTACGTCGAGAAACTCTACGGATCGGCGAAATTTGTCTTTTTCTGGGTGGTTACCGGAATCGCAGGCTTGGTGGCGAGTTATTTGACCGTTGTGGGCCCAAACACGAAGGTTGGGCCGTTGGGCGGCTTTCTATTCAAGACCAGGGACCTGCCTTCAGCAGGAGCGTCAGGAGCATTATTCGGTTTGGTTGGAGTTCTTTTTGTCTTTGGGATCAAATTTCGTCGGGAACTACCCGAAGGATTCAAACGCGCATTTGGCACGGGCTTATTGCCGATGATTGTTTTGAATCTGTTCATCGGCTTTGTTGGTCAGGGTCTCATCGACAATTCCGCTCATCTTGGCGGAATGATTTGCGGAGGGGTCCTCGCTCTCGCTGTGGACTACAGCCGTCCCGGGGAAAAGACGGGCGTAACTCGAATCTGGCAAGTGCTACAGTGGCTGGCAATTGGTTTGGTGGTTTTCAGTTTCGTGAAAGTGGCGCAGCACTATCGTGACCCGCTTCCCGAAATATTCGTTAGCCAAACTCAGCCGGTGATTAGCGAGCAAGAGCGGAAGTTTGTGGCCTATGCCGACGCAATGAATCGTGCGCAGGATGCGTACTTTCTCCTGATCAAGGATCATGACGCGTCGAAGGCTGATGAAACAATCAAAGCCCCTGGAGGCCGCCCCGTCTCTCGACCCTAAAGCCGACGAGCTGAAAGAAACTTTCAAGGGACTGGTAATAAGGGCCAAAGCACTCATGACTCCGCCGGCGGCAAACTCTTCGCCGCCTCAAAAGTCAGACGAGCGGGCGTTAGCCGAATTGGGTCAGGATTTTGAGGCCTGGAGCACTTTGTACCGGACGTGGTTAAGAACTACCGGACGCACCTATGGTTTAATTGAGGCCACCAGGCCAGACGCCTCGCCGCAGTGAATTTCAGGTTTTTAGAAACTAATGAGGAGAAATACCAGAGATGGAAATCAAGAGAGTAGGAGTGATTGGCTGCGGTTTGATGGGTTCAGGTATCGCCCAAACCGCGGCCACCGCTGGATTTGAGACCGTAGTTCGCGAGGTTTCCGACGAGCTGATTCAAAAAGGCTTTTCCGGTATTGAGAAGTCGTTGGCTAAATTCGCCGAGAAAGGAACGATTACGGCCGAGCAACAAGCGGCCACGTGCGGGCGTTTGAAGGGCACTACTTCGTTTGCTGATCTGGCCGATTGCGACATCGTCATCGAGGCGATTATTGAAAACATCGAAGAGAAACGAACCACTTACGCGCAGCTGGATGTGATCTGTAAACCCGAAACGATCTTTGCTTCAAACACGTCATCAATCTCGATAACAGAAATGATGACAGCGACTTCGCCGGAACGCCAGAAACGCTTTGTCGGGCTTCACTTCTTCAACCCGGTCCCGATCATGAAACTCGTTGAAGTTGTGAAAACGATCCTGACCGACGAAGTTGTTTATGAACGGGCAATCGAGTTTGGCAAGCAACTGGGCAAGGTGCCGGTGCGAGCCGGCGACAAGACCGGCTTTATCGTCAATCGACTGCTGGTGCCTTACATGCTTGATGCGATTCGGGCGCTGGAAGAAGGCGTCGGATCGATCGTCGACATCGATACGTCCATGAAACTCGGCCTCGGCTATCCGATGGGTCCGTTTACACTGGGAGACTTTGTTGGTCTGGACACGACCTACTACATCGCCGAAATCATGTTCAACGAATTCCGTGAGAAGCGATTTGCCCCGCCGCCGCTACTGAAGCGGATGGTGCTGGCGGGTTTGTACGGGCGCAAATCGGGCCGTGGTTTTTACGATTACACGAAGGATCCGAAGAACCCCACACCGATGAATTTGGTTTAGCCGAGGGTTATTTCGAATTCCGAATTTCGGGTTTCGAAACTTGAAACTCGAAACTCTGACCCGAAACTCGAAACATGTCTTTCGTCCTTTACGAGCGCCGCGAGTCTTTCGCCGTAATCCGGCTAAACCGGCCTGACAAGCTCAACGCGCTTTCGCGCGAGCTGCTTGCATCACTCTCAACGACCTTTGAGAGCGCGCAAAGTGATCGCGAAATACGCGCCATCATCTTGACGGGTGCAGGCCGGGCTTTTTCAGCGGGCACTGATCTAACTGAACTTCAGGAAGCAAACGCTGGTGACGCGCGCGCTATTTCTCAAGGCGGTCAATCGTTGTGTGAGCAGATCGAGAGTTGCAGGGTGCCGGTAGTCGCTGCAGTCAACGGAATTGCCGCGGGCGGCGGATGCGAACTCGCGCTGGCCTGCCATCTCAGAATCGCCTCAACCAGCGCTGAGTTTAGTTTGCCGGAAACAAAACTGGGAGTTATTCCCGGCTACGGCGGCACCCAAAGATTGACGCGAGAGATCGGACGGGGACACGCTCTCGATGTGATGTTGACCGGTAGGAAAGTTGGCGCTCAGGAAGCTTTGCGGATAGGCCTGATCAATCGCCTCGCCCCCGAACCCGATCTGATGCCTCAAGCCGAATTGTTCGCGCGGGAGATCGTGGTGCTTGCGCCACTGGCGATCCAGGCTTGCCTGAAGGCTGTAACGCGCGGCGCCGACCTCTCGCTGGAAGAGGGGCTGGAACTGGAAACCGAGATTTTTGCGAGCCTGTTTTCCACCAAAGACATGCGCGAAGGCACGCGCGCTTTTTTGGAAAAGCGCAAACCTGTTTTCAGGGGGAAGTGACGCCAGTGGTTCAATCTGACGATCTTTGGCAGAGCACTACAGAAATGCTCTGGTTAAGCAAATACTCACCACAGAAGTCACAGAGAACACGGAGGGTGCACAGAGGATTTCAAACGAGGCCTCTACCGGAATTTCCCCAAACTTGCTGCACCGATTCTCAATCCCCTATACTAAAAATGCCGTTTGGACAATTGTTTGAAATGGAGCAGCTAGCTTTTGCAGCCGGTAACTTACGAAGGTCAACTTAACGGGAAAGGATTCCGTTTTGCGATTGTCGCCAGTCGTTGGAACGACTTCATCAGCTCCCGGCTCGTGGAGGGCGCGCTTGATGCACTTGAACGTTTGGGGGCTGAAGAGAAGCTGATCGAGGTCTACAAAGTTCCAGGCGCCTTCGAAATCCCATTGCTGGCCCTTACGCTGGCACGGTCAGCGAAGTTTGACGCTATCATTTGCGTGGGCACGATCATTCGCGGGCAAACTCCACACTTCGAATACATTGCCAGTGAAGTGGCCCGCGGCATTTCGCAGGCAGGTTTGCAAACTGGAGTTCCGGTAGTGTTTGGAGTGGTGACGGCAGACACGGTGGATCAAGCAATCGATCGCGCAGGGGTCAAGCTGGGCAACAAAGGCTTCGAAGCCGGCGCGACTGCGGTTGAATTGGTAAATCTTTATCAGGCAGTGAAAAGTGGCAAGTGACAAGTTAAGACCTGTCGCTTGTTTTTACTTAGTCACTCATTACTCTTAACTGGTGTTTTATGGGTTCGCGACGTAAGGCACGCGAATGTGCCTTGCAAATGCTCTTTGCGGCCGATGTTGCGGGGACTGTCCCGGAAGAAGTGCTAAGCACCTACTGGGCAGAACTGGGCGACACGGAAACAGAAGACGCTGCGCGGGATTTTGCCACGCGCCTCGCAGCGGGAACGCTTGCGCATCTCGAAACTCTCGATGAGCGCATTCGTTCGCGCGCGGAACACTGGCGCATCCCGCGCATGGCGATTGTCGACCGCAACATCCTCCGGTTGGCGGTTTATGAATTCCTCTACGAACCCACACCCCGCACAGTCGCCATCAATGAAGCTCTGGAAATAGCCCGCCGCTTTTCAACCTACGAAGCAACCCAGTTTATCAACGGTATCCTCGACGCCATCAAGCGCGATCTCGATGAGGAGCAACCTCAGGAAAACGTTGAACCAGAGGAGCCGGAAGAAACCACTGACGAAGAAGGCGCCTCCAAAGACGAGAGCTCAGCAACCGCCTGACGCGGACAAATTGAAAAAGTACTGAGTTAGTCGATTATCACAGCGTTGCGAACCACCTTCGCAGGCACGAAAGCATCCTGAACGGGCGCCGGATTGGGAGCAACGAAGTTCGCGCGAGTCGATCCTTACGACTTTCGATTCACCATTTAACATTTAACATTTACTATTCCCCCGTGGATCAGAATCAGCAGGAGTTTCTGGTTGAAATTGAGGAGTTAGTCGAACGGATCTTTGCGAATCTCGACGAGCTACGCCTGAAGACTGCCGATGGACCCGCACGTCGGGAATTGATTGACAAGATTTTTCGACAGGTTCACAGCGTTAAAGGCTCCGCAGCATCGGGCGGGCTCGAGGCGGTCAGCAAGACCGCTCATGAGTTTGAGAACCTGCTTGATGCCGTGCGCGGCAGACGAGTTGCGCTCGACGATCTTGTGTTGGATGTTAGTGAACGAGCCACGGAGGCTTTAGCAGACAGCTTGCGCCTCACGGCAGCCGGAGCCGCTCAACCGTCCCGGAGCCCGCTGTTTAGCCAGTTGCGAGCGGTGGCCGCCAACAACACAATCGCGCGCGATCTGGACGAAGTGCTCACAAGCATTCCATCTGAAATCTGGGAAGGGTTGGGCGAGCCGGAAAAACAAAGATTGGTTGATATCGTTGAGGAAGGCTGTCCCCTTTTCGTGGTTTCCGCCAGCTTTGACATTGCCAGCTTCACCGAAGAGTTTTCGGGTTTGAAGGAAAGACTGGCTCAACTTGGTGAGGTGGTTTCCACTTCTCCAAGGGTTGACGAAGAACGCGCCGACCGGGTCAATTTCCGCGTGCTCTATGGTAGCCGCAGAGCTGCCGTCGCCTTGCGAGCTGCCTTTGATGATTTTGCTTTCGTCACCTTCACTGAGGTCGCTCAGGGCAAGGTTGTTCCGAGTAGTTCCAACGCCGAACCTGGTTCCACGGCCAACAAATCCACATCAGTTTCATCGCTCTCAAACTTCGTGCGCACGGATCTGGAAAAACTGAATCAGCTTATTTCCTCTACGCATGAATTGTTTCGCGCAACCTCTTCGGCACTCGATTTAGCGCTGTCGGAAGAGCAGTTGAGCCAGGAAGTACGCCAACAGCTTGGCGGCCTGACCCAGAAAATCAAAAACTCCTTCCTGAATGTCGAAGATGAGCTAATCAATCTGCGATTAGTATCGCTGGGCCCAATTCTGCAGCGCGCCGTTCGTGCGGGTCGCGCGGCGGCGCGAGTGGCTGTGAAGGAAGTTGATTTCGAAATCGTCGGCGGCGAACTACTTTTCGACAAACTGTTTGTCGATGCCATAGCCGATCCGCTAATCCACCTGATGCGCAACGCGATCGATCATGGAATTGAACCTGCTACCGAGCGCGCTGCCGCCGGCAAGCGGCCGCGAGGCTTGGTGCGCATTGAAGCGTTGAACGATGGGGTCCAATCTCGGGTCAGCGTGATTGATGATGGCCGCGGCATCGATCAGTCTTTGATTTCAGAAACAGCGCGCAGGTTGGGGATCTTAGCCGGCAATGCGCAATGTGATTTCGACCGGAGTATGCGATTGATCTTCCGTCCGGGTTTTTCGACGCTCAAATCCGCAACGGATACGTCCGGACGTGGTGTCGGCCTGGATGTGGTTGAAACAGCCGTGGAGCAGGTTGGTGGTGAAGTGCGTGTTTCCAGCAGCTCTCAAGGCTCAACTTTCGAAATCCGGCTGCCGGTGACGTCGGGACTTTTGGCAGCCACCGTGGTGGTGTCGGACGGAGTTCGTTATTGCATTCCGACCAGTCAGATCGTTTCCGTAAGTGAATCCGACCCGAACGGGTCAGAATCAATTCCCGGATTAGGTTCTCAGCCAGTTTCGTTACTCGCGCTTCTGGGTCGAGGAGCCGACAAGGCCTCAAACTCAAAAGGGTTCGTCATCAACTGCGAATTGTCGGAACCGATCCAGGGCAGCACGCGGAAACGGTTTAGTATCCTGGTTGATGAGGTACTTGGCGAAGAGGACGTGCTGGTCCGCAGCTTGGGCCGTCACGCTGGACGCTGGTATGGCATCGGGGGCGCGACAGAGTTTCGCGATGGCACGGTCGCGCTGGTGCTGGATCTTTCCCGCTTACTTCTATGAAAGCCTCTCAGAATTTACCCGACTACTACTGTTTGCGCATTAAGATTCTGAGCCTGAACCGATTTAGGTTTGCGAATGGTGAAGCGGAGGAGCTTAATCTTGAGGACTATCATTAGGAGTCAGTATGGCAACCAGAAGAAAGAGACGACCAACACACCCCGGTGAGTTGCTCCGCGAAGAGACGCTTCCCGCTGCTGGATTGACGCGTTCTGAGTTCGCCAAGCGACTTGGCGTTTCGAGGTACACCGTGGATGAACTTGTTCGTGAGCGGCGGTCGGTCACGCCCGATATGGCCCATCGTTTGGCTCGACTCTTTAACACAACGCCTGAGTTCTGGCTGCGGCTCCAAGAAGCCGTGGATATTTGGGACACCTTTCGAGCTAAATCAAAAGGAATACGATCGTCTGAAGCATTAAGCTAAACACAGTTAGAACTCTTCAACGCGCCGTGGAAGTTTATTTTAAGGAATTGATTTTCCTCAGTCTGGAGAAATTATTGAAGGCGAAATCGTGATTCCAGTTCGCTAGCGTTTTTTGAACCACTCCAGGTCAGGCCAAAACATGTGCATCAGTCCTACTGTAACAATGCACGTAGGTACTCATTGTAATGCTGGAGGCGAATCGGTTTGAGCTATTTCTCCTGAACTCTCATCACAGACTCGGCTGCTTCTTGTGCCAGTCGGTTGCCTGTTGATACCTGTCAGCTACGCCAAGCAAGGTCTGTTCACTCCAGGCTGGACCAACGAGTTGAATTCCCGTCGGAAGGTTGTGTTGGCCAATCCCGTTGGGAATTGAGAGACCGGGCACGCCCACCAGATTGCTGGCGCCAATCGGCGTTGAAGCAGTGATGCCCGGATAAGCCTGATCAAAAGTTTTGTTAATGGGATAAGAGACGGTCGCGCGCGACGGCGCCACCAGCACATCAATCTTCTTGAACATTTCGTTCCAGGCGCGGCGCATCGGAACCCGCAGTCGCATCGAGTGAAGGTAATCAACCGCGGTAACCAACGAGGCCGCGTATCCGCCAACCCGTCCATTCGGTGAGGCCAGTTGCTGCACCCGTCCGGACTCGATCAAGTCGCGGAATGCCGCAGCGCCTTCCGCATCGACGATCGTTCCTACCGCCGGACCGTAAGGAAAGTCGGGAAGCTTTACATCCATCTCAACCTTTGCAAACTTCTTCAACACCTCCAGCGAGCGCAGAAAGTTTTCCATCACTTCCGGTTGTGCTTTCTCGTACGAGTCTTTCATAACACCCAAACGTAGCGCCGCCCGTTTCGCTCGAACACGCGGCGGACGATCTTTGGAGGTCGGGTCAAGCGGGTCTCTTCCGGCAATGGCATTAAACACGTGTTCGCAATCTTTGGCCGAGCGACACATGGGACCAAGCTTGTCGAGCGTCCAGCAGAGGGCCATCGCACCATAGCGTGAAACGGCGCCATAGGTTGGCCGCAACCCCGAGACTCCGCAAAAAGCAGCGGGCGTAATGATCGAGCCTGAAGTCTCCGAACCAATACTGAACGATACCAGCGCTGCTGCTGTCGCAGCTCCCGGTCCGGATGAAGAGCCGCCGCTCCAAAAGTCGGTATTCCATGGAGTCTTACAGGGCCCGGTCAGACTGGCCGAGGCTTCGTTGTAACCCATTCCGCCCGCCAGCTCGATCATTGCCAGCTTTGCCACCAACACGGCGCCGGCATCGCGCAATCTGTTGATGATCGTGGCGTCGTAATCAAACTGCTGATCTTTGTACGGAGTCGCACCCCAGGTTGTCTTCGCGTTGCGCGTCGCGCACAAATCTTTCACGCCGTACGGAATGCCGTGCAACGGTCCGCGATACTTGCCACGCTGAATCTCGCGGTCGGCAGCGCGCGCTTCTTTCAGGGCGGAATCGCGCATCAGTGTGGCGACCGCATTGAGTTGCGGTCCAAGCTTCTCGAGGCGCGCCAGATAACCCTCCGTAAGTTCTACAGATGTGAAACGCCTGGCCCGCAGTCGGGCCCCCAGTTCGGCGATTGATAGGAAAAACGTGTCGTCAATCAGCATTAACCACACTCTTCTTAAGCAACAAAAATGAAATCCGGTTCGTCACCATTTTGGAGTTTGACACCGCGTAGCCGATCAGCGTTTCGGACATTGCCTTCAAGATCTCTCTTGATTTGATCCCATTGAGCGGCCTGGACGTGATCTCCAAAACGCACTCTGGTCACGTCAACGTAGGCCTCTGCCAGCGGCGACGGCGCAGATGGCGTAGGAGAGGGCGTGGGGGTCGGCGATGCCGCCGGGACCTGGGCTGGCGCCCTCGAAGGAAACTTCGCGGTTATTAGCCCCGCACCTAACGCGGGCATGAATTTGACGAACGAGCGACGATCAATGTTATCCATTTGACCCCCAATGTTTTCTTTGGCAGTGCTTGTCTTTTTCATCGAACCTCATAGCTCGGTAACCTCTTCCATTGAGACCTGCCTCAATCTCTCAGTGCCAATCGGCAACTGCTCCTGGCAACTGCACTCCACGTTCCGCCCTACTACGACGCCGGCGCGTTGTATTTCATTTTCAGGAGTTTGGCTACTCCAGCCGCATCCACAGTCAGGATGAATAAGTTGTCAAACTCATCTTCAGGGATGATCGGCAGTTGTGGACCACCCAGGGCCGCGATGATCTCAGGAACGGTGTTGTTGTGTCCCGCGACGAAAACTACCTGCCCGGCAGGTCCGGAACGAATCCGGGCAACCAGGTCGGCGGTCTTTGTGGCCACGGTCCGAGTGACCGGTACTCCTGTTTTATCCGACAACGGCTTCACCGTTTGTTGGGTGCGTTTGAACTGAGTCGCAAAGATCGCAGTGATGCCGGAGTTGCCAAACATCAGTGCCAACTCCTTCGCGCGGGCCTCTCCAGCCGCGCTGAGATCAGGGTCCTTATTTTCGGGAGGCACAATTTTCTTTTCAGCGTGGCGTACGAGAATGATGGTCATCGGCGGTTGACTGATCACCGGTGTCGATGGCTGATCACCGGCAGTTTGAGAGGATTGATTGCTGCTCGACGAGTGCGCTGGCTCATGGTTCAAAAAGCCTCCAAGTGCCATGGTGCCGAACAGCATGAGCCGTGCAACGGAATAAATCCGAGGTCTGTTAGTTCGACGGAGATTCTTTTCCATGATGATTCTACCGGAGCTGACTGATGTGGCCGTTTAAGATAACACCCGGCCGGCAAATTGCTGAAACGTAATTTTCCGGTTCTGAGCGGGTCGGCAGTTTGATAATTATGAGCGTACAGAAGCGAACGCGGCAGCGCCCGATCCTAAAATCTGCTTAGGTTAATTTTCCATCGCCAAGAGATAGAACGTTTACGAACACCGGAACCTTCTTCGGACACGTTGGTCTGCTGGATTCGGCGCTTCCGCGCTGGGTTCAGTCATTGAGCGGCGAGTCCACGGAAGTAGACAAAACCTGCCGGTGGTGGCCACTAAAGCAGACAATGTGGTTCTCGATCCGTTTGCAACCATTGTCGAGTTCCCTGCGAAACCGCGTCAAAAATTCCCCGGCATTTTTTGGCATTAGTATTGCACCCCAAACGCGCACAGACCGGGGAGTCCAGTCGAGAAATTGCAGAGATCGCAGGAACCATCTCACCCCAGCGCGCCCACGAGGCTGGACAAAAAGCGGCACTCTTAGCTATCGGCTCCGGCCGTTTCAGCCAAAGTGCCGCTTTCCTTTTTTGAGAATCACCCGCAGAAACTTGTCTCAAACCAGCACCTGCCTTCCCGCAAGGCCGCCTAATGCAAAGGCGACTTGAAGATGGTAGTCTATTCTGTAAAGCACACCGCTACAGAGTCAGCCCTGTCGGATTTGTCCAGGCTAGAGGTGAGAAGATTTGGTTCAGACCAAGACTGATTTATCAGAAGTAATCGCCGAAAATTTTGGCGCAAACGCAACTTACGTTGAAGGATTGCTGAGCCGGTTTCGCAGTAATCCGGAACTGGTGGATGAATCGTGGCGCGCCTACTTCACTGAGTTGCTTGGTGACGGTAGCGCCACGGCGGCGCAAACGATCTCCGGGGCCGACGAAGCCGGAACTGGCGAGAACGGCGGGCCGGCCAACGCCGGTACACGGGTGGGTGCTGCAGAAGCGGCAGCCCCGGCGCGTTCTGAGACGGCGCCGGCAAAGAAGAAAGAGCCCGTTGCCGCGGCCCGCGAGGACGTCGAAATCATCCCCATCCGCGGCGCCGCCCTCAAAATCGTCGAAAACATGGAAGCGAGCCTTTCCGTTCCCACGGCAACTTCGCAGCGAAGGATTCCGGTGAAGTTGCTCGACGAAAATCGACGCCTTATCAACAAGCATCTGCAAGAGCACAATCGGGGCAAGGCTTCCTATACTCACCTGATTGCCTGGGCTTTGCTGCGCGCGCTGGACAAATTTCCACAACTTAACGACGGCTTCGACGTCGTTGAAGAAAATCCTGTTCGGCTGCGACGGCCGGGTGTCAATCTGGGCGTGGCGATTGATGTTGAAAAGAAAGACGGCTCGCGTTCGCTGCTGGTGCCAAATATCAAGGACGCGAACAAACTCACCTTCTCGCAGTTTCTTGATGCTTACGACGACGTCGTGAAGCGCGCACGCGCGGGCAAGCTTCAGATACCCGACTTTCAGGGCACAACCCTTTCACTGACGAACCCGGGAACGATCGGAACAGTAGCTTCGACTCCGCGCTTGATGGCTGGTCAATCACTGATCATTGCGACTGGCGCTATCGAACTTCCGGCCGAGTATCAGGCAATGACGCCGGAAGCGATCTCTCAGCTCGGGATCAGCAAAGCCATTACCATCAGCAGCACTTACGACCATCGCATCATCCAGGGTGCTGAATCAGGCGGGTTTCTGGCGCTGGTGCATGAATTGATCATCGGCAAGTCGCAATTCTACGACGACATCTTCGCCAATCTCGGCATCCCTCATGTGCCTTACCGTTGGAATGTCGACAAGAGTCCTTTGTTCGACACTGCCGATCAGGCGCGAGAACAAGCGGCAAGGGAAGCCGGTGTCATAGAGTTAATTAACGCTTATCGCGTGCGCGGACATCTCATTGCGGACATCGATCCGCTGCATGCGATGCCGGTGCTCTACCACTCGGAGCTGGATATTGAAACTTATGGATTAACAATCTGGGACCTGGACCGGGAGTTTTTTACCGGCGGACTAGCGGGAACCAAAATCGCGACGCTGCGCGAAATTCTCGATATCCTCCAGCGCGCTTATTGCGGCAAGATCGGCATTGAGTACCGGCACATTCAGAGCAAAGAAGAAAAGGTCTGGCTTCGTGAACAGATCCGAAAGCAACTCGTAAACCCTGAACCAGTTCCGGTTGAGATTAAGAAAAAATTGCTCTGGAAACTCATCTCAGCCGAACAATTCGAGCGTTTCTTGCACACGAAGTATCTCGGGCAAAAACGCTTTTCGCTGGAAGGTTGCGAGACGATTATTCCCTTGCTGGATCAATTGATTGAAGGCGGCGCGGCGCGCGGCGTTGAAGACATCACCTTGGGCATGGCGCATCGTGGCCGTCTCAACGTGCTGGCGAATGTTATCGGACATTTTTGTGAGCGGATCTTCGCGTCGTTTGAAGGCTCGGTGCATCCTTCATTCCCCGCGGATGAAGGCGACGTGAAATACCACCAGGGCGCGGTAGGAGAACGAGAGACTGCCAGCGGCGGGAAAGTCAGGCTGACGCTGTCGCCCAATCCCAGTCACCTTGAAGCCGTCGATCCAGTCGTGGAAGGGATGGTGCGCGCAAAACAGGACGATTTGAAAGACCGGGTTGGTTTGCCAAGAGAACAAGTAATTGACCGCGCGTTACCGGTCCTGCTTCACGGCGATGCCGCATTTGCGGGTCAGGGCATTGTGATGGAGACCCTCAATCTCGCCGCGCTGCGAGGTTATCGGACGGGCGGCACCATCCACATCATCATCAACAATCAAATTGGCTTTACTACCTCACCCGAAGCGGGACGCTCCACGATTTACTCGACCGACGTTGCGCGGATGACTCAATTGCCAATCTTCCATATCAATGGCGACGACCCTGAGGCGGCTTATCGCGCGCTGCAAATCGCGCTGAACTACCGTCAGGAGTTCAATAAAGACGTGGTGCTTGATGTGGTTGGATTCAGAAAGCTTGGTCACAACGAAACCGATGAACCAAGCTACACGCAGCCACTGATGTACACGCGAGTGAAGGCCCATCCGGGTGTCAGGACTGTATATTCGCGAAGGCTAATCAAAGAAGGTGTCATCACCGAAGATGAACTGAATGCATTGATAGCTGAGCGAGTCAAACGATACGAAGACGCACTGGCGCGAGCCAGGCAGGTCGCTGCCAAACCAGACTTAACGACCGCTCCCGCACCGGTCGAAGAGATCGACGGCTCCGAGATCGTAGCAACCCCCGTCGATGCTGACGTTATCAAAGCCATCGCAAACAAGATTGCGGTGGTGCCGGAAGGGTTCAACATAAACCCAAAAATGGTTGGCCAGCTGGCGCGGCGCGCGAAGATGGGCTCGGGAGAATTGCCGGCGGATTGGGCGTTTGCCGAAGCCATCGCCTTCGGATCTTTGGTAGTTGACGGAGCCAGGGTGCGCTTGAGCGGGCAGGATTCGGGACGTGGCACCTTTAGCCAGAGACACGCAGTTTTGTACGACACCCAGACGGGTACATCGTGGACGCCGCTTTCGGAATTGCGCTCGGAGGTGAAACCAGAGGCGCGTTTCCAGGTTTTCGACAGTTCCTTGTCTGAAGAAGGAGTACTTGGCTTTGAATATGGCTACTCAGTAGTTGCCCGGGAAGCGCTGGTGTTGTGGGAAGCTCAATTTGGAGATTTCGTAAACGGCGCTCAAACGATCATCGATCAATATATCGCCGCTTCCGAAGACAAATGGAAGCAGACCTCGCGTTTGGCCTTGCTGCTGCCACACGGTTATGAAGGCCAGGGACCAGAACATTCAAGCGCCCGATTGGAACGTTTTCTGCAACTCTGCGCTGAGAACAATTTGACCGTCGCCTATCCAACCACGCCGGCGCAGTATTTTCATCTCTTGCGGCGGCAGATTAGACCTGGATTCGAACGGCCGTTGGTTGTGATAACACCGAAGAGCCTTCTCCGCCTTCCGGCTGCCGCTTCTGCACTCGAGGATTTCGCCAGCGGCGGGTTTCAGCCCGTTATTGAAGATCAGGAGATAAAGCCGTCCGAAGGTGTCAATCGAGTGGTGCTTTGCAGCGGCAAGGTCTATTACGACTTGATCGAAGCGCGAAGGAAGGCGGGAACCGAAAACACAGCCGTCGTGAGACTGGAGCAGTTTTATCCGTTTCCACTGAAGCGCGTGCGCGAAGTTTTGGCCATGTATCCGGCGGCCGGGGAGCTTATTTGGGCGCAGGAGGAACCAAAGAACATGGGCGGCTGGACGTTTGTCGAAGAGCGCCTTGAGCGCCTGCTGCCTGAATGCGAGCGCGCACTCTATGTTGGCCGCGCTCCTTCAGCGAGTCCGGCGACTGGCTCCTACGCCATTCACCAGGCTGAACAAAGCGAATTAGTCAGTAAGGCTTTAGGTCTCTCCTGAATTGAGTTGTAGGGGCGTCACTCCGTGGATGCCCCACCCAGCGAGACGTAGAGGTGCGACTCCATGGACGCCTCACCCAGCGAACCGGGGCCCCCCACGGAGTGACGCCCCTACAATTCCAGGATGACAAAGAACAACATCTGTCTCAACCATAAAAACAAGTGAAACTGATTCTTGCACTCCTAACGACTACAATCCTCTTCGCTGCCGTCGGCTTCTACGGTGGTTCAACTGCATACCTGTCGCCTGACAATTCGATCCAGCTACCCGAAGAGAAGCATCTCAAAAACATCAAGCAACTGACCTTCGGCGGGGAAAACGCGGAGGCTTATTTCTCCGCCGACGCAAAGAGGCTAATCCTGCAGTCAACTCGCGACGGACGCGAGTGTGATCAGATCTATACCGTCGACGTAGACGGCGCCAACTTTCGGATGGTCTCGACCGGCACAGGTCGTACCACCTGTTCGTATTTCTTCCCGAATGGAAAGCGAATACTCTATTCGTCGACGCATCTCGGCGCAAAGGAGTGTCCACCGCGCCCGGATTTTTCCAGGGGTTACGTCTGGGCTATCTACCCGGCTTTCGATATTTTCACCGCGCGACCTGATGGTTCCGATCTGAAACAACTAACCAACACTCCCGGTTATGACGCCGAGACCACCATCTCGCGCGATGGTAAACTCGTTTTCACTTCAATGCGCGACGGCGACCTGGACATCTACACGATGGATGCAAACGGGAAGAACGTACGTCGCTTGACGAATGAACTCGGTTACGACGGCGGCCCCTTCTGGTCCTACGATGGCAAACAAATCGTTTTCCGGGCCCATCACCCAAAGACGGAAAAAGACAAAGAGGACTACGTTGGGCTGTTGAAGCAAAACCTGATCCGGCCCTCCGCTTTGGAAATCTGGGTCATGAATGCCGACGGATCGAATAAGCGAGAAGTGACGAGTAACGGCAAAGCCAATTTCGCGCCTTATTTTTTCCCGGACGGCAAGCGCATTATCTTTGCCTCCAACATGGACGATCCGAAGGGTCGAAACTTCGACCTTTACAAGATCAATGTTGACGGTTCCGGTCTCGAGCGCATCACATACGGTGACACGTTTGACGGATTTCCCATGTTTTCGCCCGATGGCAAAAAGCTCGTCTTCGCCTCAAACCGTAATGCAAAGAGTCGAGGCGACACGAATGTTTTCATCGCCGATTGGGTGGACTGATGCAACATGAGCTTGAGTAGAAGCGAGCCTTGCGCTGTCCCCAGCCAGGCTAATGAGGAATTTCTTACCAGGACTTGTGAATATCATGAAAACGATACTTAAGGGTCGCCACTTCCTTCTTGCCATATGCACCGCGACGCTGGCCGTGGCGGTTTTCGGCCAACAGACTTCAACAAGGACGGCGCCTAGCGTCGACCGATTGCGCAAGGACGTCACTTACCTGGCTTCCGACCGGCTTGATGGCCGGCGCACTGGCACATCCGGAGCCGCCGCCGCCGCCCAGTACATTGCCAGCGAGTTCCAGCGACTCGGTCTCCATATCTCAACCGAGGGGAAATCAAAACAGACGCGGGGCCTGAACCCGGCACGCTTCCTTCATCCATTCCCTTATGTCGCGGGCGTCGAGCTTGGCAAAAAGAACAGTCTGCACGTGCGCCCAGAGACCACTGAGACTCCTGCGAGAGTCTCAATTAATGCGTTGACTCCGTTTCTGGTAGGCAAAGATTGGATGCCGCTAGGGCTCTCATCGAACGGGACAGTTGAAAACACCAGCATGACCTTTGTTGGCTACGGCATCACTGACGCTGAGCTCAAATATGACGACTACACGGCTGCATCCAGAGGTCGGATTGCTCTCGCCATGATGGGCACGCCCGATGGCGACAACCCGCATGGAAAGTTTGCGAGGCATGAAGATATCCGTTGGAAGGCTATTGCCGCCCGCAACGCCGGAGCAAAGGCTCTACTGATCGTTACCCGCGAAACAACGCTCGAGGCTGATCGACTTTCGCGATTGCGCTACGACAACCGCGCCGGCGACGCCGGCTTGCCGGTGGCGCTCATTTCGCGACAGGCTGCCACGCGGCTCTGTGGCGAGAACGAAAATAACCGCAATGTGCTCGCCGAGGTAGAGGGGATGGTTCGTTCAATCATCGCCAACCAGTTCAGAACCCCGTCTGATCGCTATGGACTGTCAGCGATGCCAAATATCCAGGATATTCCAGTCAGCGATAACACCGTGACCATTTCAACCGATTTAGTCCGCCGCGAGGTCACGGCCAATAATGTCATCGGTCTCCTGGAGGGCGCTGATCCGGTTTTGAAGAAGGAAGCGATCGCGATTGGCGCGCACTACGATCACCTGGGACGCGGTGGGGAAGGAAGCCTGGCGCCGAAGGAAGGCGAGATACACCATGGCGCCGACGACAACGCCTCCGGCACAGCGGGCCTGCTCGAACTCGCGCGTCTGTTTAGCAGGCAAAGGCCACGGCGCACGTTGGTATTTATCGCGTTTAGTGGCGAAGAGGAAGGCCTGCTGGGTTCGAATTACTACGTCAATCACCCCGTAGTGCCGCTCGAGAATACCGTCGCCATGATCAATATGGACATGATCGGGCGGATGAAGGAGAACAAACTCATCATTGGTGGCGTCGGCACAGCGTCGGAATGGCGAGAAATCGTCGAGCGTTCTAATCTCTGGCAGGGCCTGAAAGTGACGCCCAACGGTGTTCCGGCTTCCAGTAGTCTTCCGCTGGTGGTTGGCGCCAATGGCAAGGTCGTGGTCGAAAGCGATCGATCGAAACAATTTGTCCTTACTTTGAATGAGGATGGTTTTGGCCCCAGTGATCATTCCTCCTTTTACGCGAAGAAGATCCCGGTGATGTTTCTATGGACCGGCGTCCATGAGGATTATCACAAGCCTTCGGATACCGCAGACAAGATCAACTACGAAGACGAAGCACGCATCCTTGCGTTCGCAGCCCGCCTGATTCGAGCCATCGATGGCAACGACCAGCGTCCGGCGTACACCGTGGCGAAAGCCCCGGAAACAACCGGGCGTTCTATGGGTTTTCGCGTTTACCTGGGAACGATTCCCAACTATGGCGGGTCTGGCGAAGGATTATTGCTTGACGGCGTTCGCGAAGATTCGCCGGCGGCCAAAGCCGGACTTAAGGCTGAAGACCGCGTCGTAAAGCTTGCCGGCTACGATGTGCGTAACGTCGAAGACTACACCTACGCACTCGGACAAATGAAGCCCGGACAGGAATATGAAGTTGAGATCCTGCGCGGCACCGAACGACTGACGCTCCGGATCACGCCGGCAGCAAGACGATAGTCTGTGAAAGAGGGCAACTGGGTAACAGGGGAAAGGAATTACCTGTTCCCCGGTTTCCCTTTTAGCCCATTACCCCTTGTCGAGCGCTTTACCAGCGCGGTTCGCGGTCGAAACCACCACGATCACCGCCGCGATCACCACCACGATCGCGCCCACCACCACCGTATCCGCCGCGTCCTCCGCCACCACCATAACCGCCGCGTCCTCCGCGATCGGCTCTGGGCTTGGCTTCGTTTACGGTCAGGTTCCGGCCGCCAAAATCTTTCCCATTAAATTGCTCAATAGCTGCTGCAGCTTCTTCGGGAGTTGCCATCTCGACGAAGGCAAAACCGCGTGACCTTCCCGTGTCGCGATCTTCAATCACTGAAGCTGACTCTACCGTACCCACTGCTGCGAACGCTTCGCGCAGTTCCTCGCTCGTAGTGCGGAACGAGAGGTTTCCCACATAAAGTTTCGTGCCCATTTCTATTTGTATCCTTTATTCGAACGAAGCGCGGGTAAAAATGAGATCGCAGACTCAAGACGGGGAGATTGACTCTTGGGCGAAACGCGACGCACCCGATGCTCTTAAACTACGAGAGCGGCTTCTGACAAGTTGACAATTATCTGACTCTCTCCTCAGCCGAACGTCGTCGCTTCACGAACACGGGCAGGCGCAGTCACCGCAGATGCGCGAGAGCAGTAGCTTAACGGCGATTAGTATGCCTCAGCCGCTGTTTGGAGTTCAAGATCAAACCGCGGTCAGTAGTCAGTTGTCAGCAGTCAATAGCTATGTAGCAAAATCCTACGGTCAACCCTGGCAAACTGACCGCTGACTACTAACCAGGGACAACTAACAACTGACCTACCCTGATTGCTTGTCTGCTCCTGCTTGGAATATATTGCTTCGCTTCTAACCCTACGACATCGACGAAAGGTTTGACTGGCAACTATGTCCAAAGTACCTATCACTGTCGCGCACGGTGACGGCATCGGTCCGGAAATCATGGCGGCAACGCTTCACATCCTCGAGGCAGGCGGGGCGGAGCTGGAGATTGAAACAATAGATATCGGTGAAAAAGTCTATTTAGCCGGCAACTCAGCCGGCATCGAACCCAGCGCCTGGGATTCCCTGAGACGCACCAAGGTGTTTCTGAAAGCTCCTATCACCACGCCGCAAGGCGGCGGATTCAAGAGTCTGAACGTTACCGTGCGAAAGACCCTGGGCCTGTATGCGAATGTTCGTCCCTGTGTTTCCTATCACCCTTTCGTGGACACAAAGCACCCGAACATGGACGTGGTCATCGTCCGCGAGAATGAAGAAGACCTGTATGCCGGGATCGAGCACCGTCAGACCAATCAGGTGGTCCAGTGTCTCAAACTAATTTCGCGCCCGGGCTCTGAAAAAATTGTACGTTACGCCTTCGAGTATGCCCGTCGAAACAATCGTAAGAAGGTCACCTGCTTCACCAAAGACAACATCATGAAGCTGACTGATGGGTTGTTTCACAAAGTGTTTGATGAAATCGCCAGAGAATACTCCGACCTCGAAAACGAGCACTGGATCGTGGACATCGGGGCGGCGAAACTGGCCGATACGCCCGAAGCGTTTGATGTGATCGTGATGCCGAATCTCTACGGCGATGTGCTGTCGGATGTGGCCGCTCAGATTGCCGGCTCGGTTGGGTTGGCGGGTTCCGCCAATATTGGAGAGAACGTGTCGATGTTTGAAGCCATCCACGGATCGGCACCCCGCCGTGCCGGGCAAAATTTAGCAAACCCATCGGGGTTACTCCTGGGGGCGGTAATGATGCTGGTCCACATTGGTCAACCCGAGGCCGCCGCGCGCGTACACAACGCCTGGCTGCGGACAATAGAAGACGGAATTCATACGTATGACGTCTACGAAGAAGGCAAGAGCAACGAGAAAGTCGGCACAAAGGAGTTTGCTGAGGCTGTAGCCGGGCGGATGGGCCAGGCGCCGCAGACTCTCAAGCCTGCGGTTTACAAAGCAGGGGACGAGAAGGCCGTGACGGCAAGCGCTGGCCGGGATCAGGTAAGAGAAAAAAAGGATCTGGTTGGCGTGGACGTTTTCCTCGACTGGTCAGCAGGCACGGCTAACGAACTCGGAGACTCCGTCAGTAAACTGAGCGGTGAAGGCACCAAACTTGAAATGATGAGCAATCGCGGGGTGAAGGTCTGGCCCGGCGGTCACGCGGAAACTTTTTGCTCAGATCATTGGCGCTGCCGCTTCCTGTCTGATTCGGAAGGCGGCACGGTCTCGCATCCGCAGATCATTGCTTTGCTCAAGCGCGTTGCGGATGCAGGTTTTGATTTCATCAAGACCGAAAATCTTTACAACTTCGACGGTGAGCGAGGTTACTCGCTCGATCAGGGAGCGTGATGGGAATCTCGAACTTGCGATTTCGGATTTCGCGATTAGTTTCAGATCGTTTTGTTAACAGAGAAAGGTAAGATCGATGCCGAGGACAGCGGGCGGTTCTAAGGCCAAACCAGCTAAAGAAATTCGCAATCCGAAATCCGAAATCCGAAATTCTCTGGTCGCCGTGATCATGGGAAGCAAGTCTGACTGGGAAATAATGCGCCACACCGATGCCACGCTCACCGAGTTTGGAGTCGCCCACGAGTGCCGGGTGATGTCTGCGCATCGAACACCTAAGCTCGCTTCCGATTTTGCCACGGGCGCCAGCGGGCGCGGCGTTGAAGTGATCATCGCAGCCGCTGGAGGCGCGGCGCACCTGGCTGGAGTAATTGCGGCCCATACCACGCTTCCGGTGCTCGGAGTGCCGATGAAGAGTGATGCGCTCAACGGCATGGACTCGCTGCTTTCAACGGTACAAATGCCGGCCGGCATTCCGGTCGGAACACTGGCCATCGGAAAACCCGGCGCAATCAACGCGGCCCTTTTTGCGATTGCTATTCTCGCCAACAGCCGTCCCAAACTCCGCGCCAAACTGAAGGAGTTTCGCGAGCACCAGGAGCAGGAGGTCCGGAGTACATCTGTTCCCTAAGTGACTGTGCCAGAAGTTCTTCCTTGAAATATCCAACTCTTTGGCGCAGAATGCCCATCAACTGATATGCCGCGCCCCAAAGGAGGCCAATACTCTGGGCCTCGTTTGTTTCACGTTTCTTCCTGTCCCGCTTTAGCCGGCAACCCAGAACATGATCGGCGAAACCATCTCGCATTACCGCATTACTGAACAAATCGGCGAAGGCGCAATGGGCGTGGTGTACAAGGCCGAGGACACCACCCTGGGCCGCCCGGTGGCGATGAAGTTTCTTTCGTCCACGACGCGCGATTATCGCGCCCGTTTTTTGCGGGAAGCGCGTGCGGTTTCTGCTCTCTCTCACCCGAATATCGCCACTGTGTTTGATTGCGGTGAAACGCCCGAAGGCCAACCCTACATAGTGATGGAGTTGATCAAGGGCCAGCCGCTGAGCGAGAAGCTGCTGGAGGGATCGCTACCGCTGACTGAGGCAGTTCGCGTCGTGTCGGACATTGCCGAAGCCCTCAGTGAGGCACATCAGCAGGGAATAGTACATCGCGACATCAAACCATCAAACGTAGTTATCACCGAACGCGGTCGGGCGAAGGTTCTGGACTTCGGGCTGGTAAAGCAAATTGAAGGACAGCCGAGTTACGCTGATGCAAGTCAGGGGACCTTACCGGCAACCCACACCCAGAGCAATGTAATCGTCGGCACTCCGCTTTACCTGTCGCCGGAACAGGCAACCGGTCGGAAAGTTGATGCTCGCAGCGATTTATTTTCGTTAGGCGTCGTGCTTTACGAGTGCCTGACGGGACAGTCAGCCTTCTCCGGAGCAAGTTTGATCGAAATTGGCGCCCAGGTTCTGAATACCACCCCACCCGTGCCATCCCGGCTCAACGACCGGGTCCCACCGGAACTTGACCGGATCACAATGAAGGCGATCGAGAAAAAAGTTGAAGATCGTTACCAGTCGGCGGAGGAACTGATCGAAGACTTGCGCTCCGTGCTTCCGACGTTGCGCGAGGATGACTACCGCCGGGGTCGCACAACCGAAACGCTACCAAGGCCACGCACCCACTCCGCCAGTGCGTTGCAGACACTCGCCGAGAGTTTGCGCCGGCCGCGGCTTTCGGTTGTGAACGCGACCCTGGTAATACTCGTGCTGGTCCTCGGCACTTTTGGAATTCTCTACCTGCTTAGACCAAAACCATATCAGCCCTCGGAGGCTGCGCTGCGGTTGTACACCCTCGGGACTGACGCGCTGCGGAATGGCGCGTTCCTTCGGGCGAGCAAAGCCTTTCAACAGGCAATCGCCAGCGATCCGAAGTTCCCCCTGTCTCATGCTCGCCTTGGAGAGGCTTGGTTTGAACTTGATTATTCCGATCGCGCCAAAGACGAAATGTTGATTGTTCAATCGCTGGTGCCGAATCGCTCGCAGCTGGCTCAGGTAGATGCTCTCCATTTGGAAGCCATCAACGCCACGATTAGCAGAGATCTTCCTGGTGCGATCAAGGCATACCAGGAACTTGCCCGCATCTCGCCCGACGACCCGCAGGTTTACGTCGACCTGGGACGGGCTTATGAGAGAAACGACGAGATTAAGAAGGCCATCGAGAGCTATGTGGAAGCGACTAACCGCGCGCCGCAATCTGCAACAGCTTTCCTGCGGGTGGCAATTCTGTATGGTCGACAGCTGGATCTGGCAAGTGCCACCGCCGCATTTGATAAAGCCGAGAAGCTCTATCAAGCGCTGGATGATTTTGAGGGACAAGCAGAAGTGTCGTTTCAGCGCGGATTCGTCTTAAATCAAATGAGCAAACTTCCGGAAGCTCGGCAGCACCTGCAACGGGCGCGGGATTTGGCGCGGATGATGGCTAACGATTACGGGCAGGTGAAGGCGCTCCAGAAGCTCGGCGACGTTGAAATCCTGGCGAATAATGTTCCGGAAGGGCGCAGGTTGATGCTGGAGGCGATCGAGTTGGCCCAGGCCAAAAGCATCGATAACCTTACGAAACGTGGACTGGTCGATTTGGGGAATACGTTTCTGGCAAACGGGGAATATCCGGAGGCTGAAAACTACTTTAAGCAATCACTTGATTTGGCTCGAAAGCAGAAAGACAACCGCAACGCTGCCAGGGCACTGCTGGCTTTGGGTAGCCTGGCAGATCGCAAAGCCAACACCGACGGAGTAGTCAGTTATGTCGAGCAGGCGCTACCGTTCTATCAGCAGGGGGGTTATCTGAAAGAGACGTTGCAAGCCTATGCATTACTGGCCCGGGCAAAATTGCAAAAAGGCGATTACGACGCGGCGCTAAATACCTTTGCAGAACAGCTCAAGCTTAGCGAACGATACGGAGACTCAGCCGCGGCCGGCCTCGCACACCAATACATCGGGTTTGCTCACATGGGCAAAGGTGAGTACCCGCAAGCCTTGAAGCGTTTCGAGCAAAATCATGAAATCGCGAAATCGCTGGGTACCCTGAAGAATGTTGCTTTGAGTCTCGTGGATCGCGCCAACACTTTGGGACGTTTGGGCCGTTATGATGAGGCGCGCGCAGCGCTAAACGAAGCTTCCGAATTAGCGGAGCGCCCTGACGCGGCCACCAATCTAGCAGCTGCGTATTATCTTGCTATCGCCCGTCTGGCATTAAGTGAACGAAAGTTCCCTAAAGCAAGAGCGAAGAGTCAGCAGGCCCTAACTCTTGCCGGCGCCCAGTTGAGGCGGACGGCTATCACCGCCAACTCAATCAATTGCCTATCGCTTTCTGGTTCAACCGGCCAAGCCAAATGCGAAGAAGCACTTAAGCTAGCACGCGAATTAGGCGATCCGACCTACACATCTGAAGCTCTTCTAATGCTTGCAACCAGCCAGATTCAAAACAACGATGCGGTTGCAGCACTGAAGACGGCTCTTGAAGCACAAGAGTTGTTTGCGCGCGCCGGAAACTCCGACGGCGAATGGATTTCCCTCCTGATTGCGGCGCGCGCTTCTCACGCTACCGGCAACGCCGAAAAGATGCACGACTACTCCACGCGGGCCGCGGAAGTTCGTGGCCGCATTTCCCAGAAGTGGGGTGCAGACAACTACAATACTTACCTCAATCGCCCCGATATCCAGGCGTTCCAATCGCAACTCAACCAACTCCTCGCGCAAAAACAATAACCCTCAACTCAAAAAGGAGCATCCCCCATGTCAGACACTGGCGGCGACATCATCATCAAAGGCGGGTCGGTCGAACTAACCTTCAACCAGGATCACTACAAAAAGAAAGACAAGAAACTCAAACACGAGACTGCAGAGATTGAGCAGATCATTATCGAAGGCGATGAGAATTTCGGGAACTACGATAGTAGAAAGCAGTCGGTGAAATTTACCGGCACTATCAAAATCCTCTGCAAAGAATAAGTCCTCGCATAAACAAGGTGGGCCGTGCAGTAAGAAAAAACTGAGCCCGAAGTCTGGAATCAACGGTCGCGTCACTCACTGATTCCAAAGCGTCGGGCTCGACAGGCCGCTCAAGAATGAACCTCAATCCTCAAAAGGAGTACTCCCATGTCAGATACCGGTGGTGACATCATCATCAAAGGCGGGTCAGTCGAAGTGCGTTATAACCCCACCATCTACACCAGAGACGCTGGAGATCCCAAGAAGAACCAAAACGTCGACCGCAAGATCACCAGGGTCTTGGTTGCCGATCAGGAAGGCGTTCCAGTCTATGACAGTGGTGAAGACAATAGCGGATTAAGCTGGGAAGTCACCGTCTTCACGAAGTGATCGGTTCCGGTTCAGCTCGTTAGGCGCGCCTCGCCAAACGCCTGACGGGATTCAGAATCAATCGTTTCACTTAGAGCCGCAATGAATAGTGGTAACTCACACCTCTGTTCAGGGCGGGTGGGTCTTTCTGTGCTTCAAGAACGGCTCAGACGCTCCGTCGCGTAAGCAGCGCAACTACAGCAACAAACAGCGCCGAGCCAATAATTGACCAGACAATCGGGAAGCTCGTAGTTCCAATCTGCACTGCCAAGAGCTCGGGCAGCCCCATCACTCGCGAAAGCCACATGCCCAGGACTGCGCCGACAAATCCGAGCGCGATCGACACAAGACAACCCCCGCGCGAATAGCCGCTAATCGCCTGGCCCAGAGAGCCACAAATCCCGGCGATAAGCACCAGCAAAAGAACATCAAATAAAGTCATGCCACCTCCAAGGAAAGTTCTGGAGTCTAGAGTCGAGAGTCGGGAGTCTGTGTATCGAGGCTGACGCCCATACAGAACAACAAGTCTGGTCTGCCGACGCCAAGCCTCAGGCTCTAGACTTCAGACTCTAGACTCAAGACTCATTTATCGTTTCGGTAAACCTCGCCACCTTTCATTACGAACTTTGCGCGTTCGAGTTCAGTAATGTCTCGCAACGGGTCACCGGCGACGGCAATTATGTCCGCAAACTTCCCCGGCTCAATTGCGCCGAGATCGTCGCGTCGATCCAAAAGTTCGGCGGCCACCACCGTCGCTGACTGGATCGCCTGCATGGGAGTCATCCCGTAACGCACCATGTATGAAAACTCCTTAGCCTGGTTCTCAGTCCAGGCGTAACCACCCGCATCCGTGCCGTAGGCGATCTTTACCCCTTTGCGCACAGCCACGCCAAAGGCCTTCGCTTCGAGGTCGCGCATCGTCAGCCAAATCGGAGCTCCGGCAGCCGCTCGTCCTTCCGCGACGTAGACGCCCACATATATCGTCGGACACCAGTAAGTTCCCTGTTTGACCATCCGATCCATCAGGCCCTCGTCGAGACCATACCCGTGCTCGATAGAGTCAACTCCAACTTTCAACGCGGCATCGATCCCTTCCCAACCCATCGCGTGCGCGGCGACACGCCGCCCGAGCCGGTGTGTCTCGTCCACCATGGCTTTCATTTCTTCATCGGTGAAGTTGACCCACGAATGAAGTTTGCCGTCCTTGATGAAGTAACGCCGGTCGGCGTAAAACTTGATCCAGTCGGCTCCATACTTGACTTGCTCGCGCACGGCTTTTCGAATGTTGTCAGCGCCGTCAACGATTTGAACGCCCTCCGGCATTTTCAACTCCCAGGAGTAACCAAGCAGCGGATACATGCCCGTCGCGGAAAAGGCGCGGGTGGAAACAAACATTCGTGGGCCGGGGATCACCCCACGATTGATTGCCAGCTTCACATCGACATCGGCGTACATGGCGCCTTCGGTTTCCACATCGCGCATTACCGTAAAGCCATTCATCAGTGCAATACGGGCCGCGACCGTCGCGCGAATCGCGCGGTAAGGAATCGACTCCTTCAGCAATTGTTCGTCGTAGTCGGCGGAGGTGATGTCGCCCTGCAGCAGTATGTGGGTATGGCAATCGGCGAGTCCGGGTAGGATCGTTGAATTCGATAAGTCGACAACACTCGCCGTAGCGGGCACGTTCCTTTGAACACTTGCCAGCGGTCCAACTGCTTTGATCCGCTGGCCTTCTACGAGAATCCCCTGGTTCTCAAGTACACGTCCAGCGCGGACGTCAATCAGGCGTCCGGCTTTGATGAAAACTACAGCGCTTGCCGGTTCTTTGCCTTGCGAGAACACAACAGCCGGCAACAAAGTGGACACGAGAACTAACGCGAGTATCCTTTTCATCATCATTCTCCCATCAGTTTATTTGCTTCGAGCATTGTGAACGACACAACCAGCCCGCGATAGCGGGCGACATGTCAGTAGCCCTCGGCGCGAGCCGTGGGTAAAACGCCTTAGGCACTGAGCCCGCAAGCAGGCGACATAATTTCAGGCTGACACGAAGATTACATTGCGCTGTCCAAGTCATTCTTTTTCCAGGCTAACTCCGGTGATGTGGCGGGCTGGTTGACGGGTGCAAGCTACCTTGTTTCTGGCGCGGCTATTTCGCGCCGCTGGCGCTGAAGTTCACGAAAACCCTTTTCTTTTTAGCCACTCCCGCACAACCTCCGCCTGATTGCGCTTGTTCGCGTCAACATCGTAGTTCAACTGCCGCATCTCCTCGGTGGTAATCGCGTGGGCTAGTTTTCCCAACACCTCGGCCAAAGCGGGCACGCGCGCCAGCGTGACTTTCCTGACGAGATAAACCGCCTCGTACGGCGGAAAATAATGGCGATCGTCCGTGAGTTGAAACAAATCGAGGGCAGCAATTCGCCCTTCAGTTGAATTCCCCGCAATCAAATCCACTTTCCCGGAACTGAGCGCGATATAGGTTAGCGAAAGATCCATTTCCCGGGGCTGTTCCGCAAACGTCAACCCATAAGCTTTCGAAAACCCAGGGTAGCCATCAGCGCGCGACATGAAGTCCTGACCGAAACCGGTCCGCCAGCCACGCGCGTGTGGTGTTGCATCTGAAATCGTCTTGAGATTGAGCTGCCTCGCATCCGCGCCTCTCACGAGAATGGCAAACGTGTTCTCGAACCCAAGTGGCTCGCTGACCGACATGTTGAACTTTTCCTGATACTCTTTTTTGACTTGTTCGTAAACCGCGCGCGGGTCGGTAATCGGTGGATGATGAAGAATCGCAGTGTAAGCGGTGCCGGTATATTCGGGATAGAGATCGATCCGCCCGGCAACCAGCGCATCGTGTGGTAGATTGCCACCCAACTCAAATTGCCGCTCGACCACGACTCCGCGCGCTTCCAGCATCTGCGCAACGATCTCCGCCAGCAATGTCGACTCAGTGAAATCCTTGGAGGCGATGATGACTCGAGTCGCCTGACTTGTGGAACGAGAGCTGCGCCAACCCGTCCAACCTGCGTATGCGGCCCCAATTGCAACCAAGGCGATCGCCACTAATGCGATTCTCAACGGCCATCCGCCTGTCTTGCTTCGGCTGCCCATCGAGAATTTACGCTCGAGCAGGCCCAGGCTGAAGTCCGCTGCCAGCGCCATCAAGGCCGCCGGTACTGCGCCGGCAAGCAAGAGGTTGTTGTCATACTGTCGCAGGCCGCGGAAGATATACACACCCAGACCGTTTGCTCCCACTGCTGCAGCAATCGTGGCCACACCGACTGCAATCACCATCGCAACTCTCACCCCTGTAGTGATCACACTCATCGCCAGCGGTAGCTCAACCTGCCAGAGAATCTGCCGGTCAGTCATCCCCATCGCCACCGCCGCCTCGCGTACGTTTCGATCGACTCCGAGAATGCCGGTCACGGTGTTGCGAATAATCGGCAGCAGCGCATATAGCACGAGCGCTACGATCGCTGTCCGCGCGCCGATGCCGCCGATAAACGGCAGAGGAATCAGAAACCCAAACAGCGCGAGACTCGGAATCGTCTGCATCACGTTGGCGATTCCCAGAATTGGGCCACGCAGGTTCTGCTTGCGCGTTAAGAGAATTCCGGTTGGGATTCCGATCAGAACGGCGATGAGCGTTGAGACAAAGACCAGCATGAAGTGCTCGCGTAGATGCGTGAGCAGCTCGGGCCAGTTTTGCCGAAGAAAATCCCAGAAACTCATGAAACTCCCTCCGAGCTGAGACCGGGGACTGCGATGGTGTTGATGTATGCCAGCGCACGTTCATCGGTCGACTTGAGAAAGTTCTCAGGAGTTTCCAGCAGGGCGAGTTGCCCCTTGTCCATCAAGCCAATCCGCGTGCCGAGCAACAACGCTTCGCGCACGTCGTGCGTAACAAACACTGCGGTCTTGTTGAGAGTGCATGCCAGCTCTTTAAACTCTCGCTGGAGACTTGCGCGGGTAAGCGGATCGAGCGCTCCAAAAGGCTCATCCAACAAAAGCAAAGGCGGTTCGGCAGCGAGGGCGCGCGCTACACCGATGCGCTGACGCTGACCACCGGACAATTCACCCGGATAGCGTGTAGCAAAATCGCTCGGCTCAAGGCCAACCAGCGATAGCAACTCGTGAACTCTCTTTCTAATTCTCGTTTCGTCCCAACCTTCCAGCGCGGGTACCAGCCCAACATTTCTTTCGACAGTGAAGTGTGGAAAGAGACCGCCCTCCTGGATCACGTATCCCGTGCGGCGGCGCAGACGGATCGCGTCCCAATCAGTCGTGGCTTTGCCTTCAACACTCACTTCGCCTGAGGTTGGCATCAGGAGACGGTTTATGAGTCGGAGAGTTGTGGTCTTGCCGCAACCGGATTTGCCGAGCAGGACTAAGGTTTCATTTTGCTGGACATTGAAAGTGAGATGGGAAATTACCGGAGCGGAAGCTACAGCGTGGGAAAAGCTTACGTCGCGAAACTCAACCAGGGGCGTGTTGGAGATTTGGGACATTTGCGAGCGTAAATCATCGACACGATTTACGAGATGAACATGATTAAGACATTCGAGCCTTTAATCATGCAAATCCTGTCAATGCTGTTGTTTCCGTCGTTCTAAACTAACTTCGGCAAAATGGCTACTGAGGGGTGCTTGGGTCTGGCCTGCAGCTTACCAGTCCGCGGAGCGGGTTCAGACCGTTGTTAATCTCTGACAATCCTGCCCACGCTCTCAAACCGCCGATAAGAGATTGCTGCTAAACCGTTCCTGGGAATCCAGCCAGGTGCGCGCGCGTATGAAACCCGTTTGAGTTGCCAGCTGTTCGATATTCGCCAGGTCATACTTGTAGGAGTTTTCAGTGTGGATCTGTTCCCCCTCCGCAAAGGTCACCTGCATATCAAGTTGAGAGATCGACACAGTTTGCTCACGAATGCTTTCAATGTAGATCTCCACCCGCCCGGCCTCTTCGTTGTAGAAAGCATGGTGTTGAAAACTACGCAGATCGAAGTTTCCACCCAGCTCGCGATTAATGCGGGCCAGCACGTTTAGGTTAAATGCCGCCGTCACCCCCAGGGCGTCGTTGTAAGCCGCTTCCAGGACGCGCTTGTCTTTTTTCAGATCCGCACCGAGGAGTAGTGCGTCGCCGGCGCGCAGCACCTGGCGCAATGCGCGCAGGAATTTCAGCGCTTCTTCCGGATCGAAGTTGCTTATGTTTGACCCGAGGAAAAGCGCCAGGGTTCTACCACGTGGTTTCTTATTCAGTTCAGACAAGCCTGCGAAATAGTCGGCCGCGTAAGCTTCGATTCTCAATTGCGGATAGGATTGCAGCAGTATTCGCGAACTGCTATCGAGTGCCGAGGCTGAAATATCAACTGGAATGAAGACGAGTTCGTCCTGTTTTCTGAGCAGGGCCTCGATAAGCAGCCGCGTCTTGGAAGCGCTGCCACTTCCCATTTCAATGAGCGTCGGGTCACCCTCCACCGAAGTAACGATCTCGTCGGCGTAAAGTTTGAGAATTTCGTTCTCTGCCCTCGTCAGGTAATATTCCGGCAGCAGGCAGATGGCATCGAAGAGTTGCGAGCCGAGTTCATCGTAAAAGTACTTTGGCAGAAAGCGTTTTGGTTCCCTGGTTAGACCTCGACGAACATCTTCAGCGAGCCCGGCCAGCGGGTCACGCTTGACGAGGTTATGGATGTACAGACGGTCGGCGCGCGTGGGTGCTGGCATAGTATGCGACACGTGAGTGTTTCTCAGCTCTCTGCTGTCAATGCGGTCGCCAATTGGGCCAGGGGGTTTGTTGGGTCTGGATATGATACCGGATCAATCTCGATACGCAACTTCGCAGCATGTATTCGCGGCTTGGCCGCTGTCCGTTCGGTAAGGCTCTGGCTTACCGCCCGCTCTCTCCACATGTTTGAGGCTACGCCTGTTGAGTCAGAGGCGAAGCCTCCAAGTACAATTAGACTCCACAGTAAGGCAGCTCCCGAGTTGTGTGTCTGCCGACTGCTCCTGCCGACTGCCCCTGATGCCTAAACCGGAGCGCCGCTGAACACGCGAGCCTCCCGCTTGACCAGCGGCGTTTCGCTCATGCAAGATCGGCGCATGTTTTACCCAGGTTCCCCCGCGGCCAGCGCCGATGGTCGCACTTTCCAGATCAAAAAAATCTTCTTCATCAGTTGCTTGCTGGCGGTGCTGGCGGCCTCGCCTGGGTCGGCACAAAGTTTCCGAAAAGAAATGGAAACTCCGGCCAAGATCTCCCTTTCTGTCAAAAGCCGGAGTGGCCGTGTCAGTGTGGTGGCCGCTGATGAACAGCTAAAGAACGTCGCTATTGAAGCAAACTCCGCTGGCGCACCAATCGAACCGACTGACGTCGAGGCAACTGCGAAAGGCAGCGATGTCAAGATCGAAGTTCGCGACCGTCCGGCGAAGGACCGGATTGATCTCATCGTGCACATTCCCTCGCGCTCAAGGGTCAGGATCGAAAGCGACGCAGGCGCTGTCGACGTCGTGGGAAACGTCGAATTCGCCGAGGTCACCACAAACACCGGAACGATTCATGCCGATGTTCCGCTTGACGCCGTGAAGTTCACCTTCCTCTGGACCGCCAGCAGACCGCGTTACATGAGCGATGTGGAACTTCCGGAGGTCAAAGAAAGAGCCGCCGGGGCTTACGCCATTTCGGGCAAGCTGGGCGAGAAGAAACCGGAAAAAACACAGCTGGTCCAACTGAATTTTCTAACGCGTCGCGGAGTTGTGTTGCTCAACGTGGATCCGGCCATGGCCCCCGCCGATCTGCGTGAACGTCCACTAACCGAAGCTGCGCGCGCAATCGTTCGCAGCGGCGACACCGAACTGGTTGAGGCGATTCGCAAAGTCTCACCTAAGATGTTTGGTGATTACGCGAAAACTCTGCCACCTCTCGACCGGGAACCTTCACTCCTGAGGCGCTCTTCCCCCGGTCAACTTGTGAGCGCACTGACGCCTCAGGTTATGCGATTCAATGCGAGTGTTACCGATCGCCATGGACGTGCGATCGGTGGAATGAAGGTCAAGGACTTTACCGTTTACGAAAATGGCCAGGAACGACAGGTCGTGAATGTCACACCCACCACCGAGCCTTTCAACCTGGTGCTGCTGCTCGACGTTTCCGGCAGTGTTGAGGAACGGATCGACTTTATTCGGAAGGCGGCGCGCGACTTCTTGAATACCGCCAGTCCGCGGGATCGTATTGCGATCATCAGCTTCCGCGACGACATTCAAATTATCTCGGATTTCAGTACGGACCGGCGGATGCTTTCAAAGAAACTTGACGACATCGATGCGGGTGGGGGCACCGCGCTTTACGACGCTCTCGGTTACGTCCTGGCGGATCCGGTGAAGAAACTGCGCGGTGAAAGGACTGCGATCGTCGTGCTTTCCGACGGGGACGATAACAAATCTTTCGTGCCATTTCCTGCGATTCTGGAAGCTTTAACCGAATCCGGCGCCCTGGTTTACCCGTTGTACGTTCCTTCGGGTTTGATTCCGGAAGGAAGTGTTCCCAAGCCTGAAATCACGATCGATCCGCTTCGCACTCGCTACCTGACATTGACCACGCGCGCGGAAGAAGAAGCCAAAAAACTGGCGAACGCTTCCGGCGGCCTTTACTATCCGATTCGCCGGCTGGAAGACTTGCAACGAGCCTACGACGATGTGGTGATGCAACTGCGCACCGCCTACACAATCACCTACGCCACCAACTCGACACCGTCCAGCCGGCACGTCAGGGTGCGCATCAACCGCGAAGGCGCCTCGGTGCGCCTGAGCCAGGCGGTGAATGTGGCGACGCCATAGACGAGCATTTTCCGAATCTCCACACCGAGTCATGTTTCTGAAATCAGTGCTATCACTCCTTGCGGTTGGCTTGCATCTGTTTCCCCCCCCCACCAATCCACAAGGCTCGCCAGTCTGTGAGGCATCAGCCGTCCGACAAATCTTCCTCCATGTGGGGGACAAAGATGGTCAACCGGTCCAGAATCTGCGGCCTGAAGACTTATCACTCACGCTGAACTAACCAACGTGAGCCAGGCTCAAGTGCGATCTGGGATGCCGTATCGGCGACGATTGACGATATGCTGAGACACACATCAAGGTCACGGCGTGCAATCCTGTTGCTTACAGATGGTCTGGACACGTCAAGCAGAGCCAAGTTCCGGGACGTTGTCAGACAGGCTGCCAGCCACCAGGTAGCAGTTTTTTCCATTGGCCTGGCAGACAAATCCTTCGTTCCGGGATCTAATCGGGACGGCCTGGAAAGCTTGTCAAAGGACACCGGCGGACGCGCGTTTTTCCCGAAGAGTCCCAAGGAGCTTCCCGACATTCTGAAGAAAATCGCACAAGGGCTTCGAACCGAATATGTTGTCAATTATTGCGCCCGGGATCCCAGACCGGATAACCCGGTAAAGCTCAAAATCGAGATCAAGAATCCGCAACTGCGCCAACTCAATCCGCGCCTTTCCTATCGTCGCTACAGCTTGTAACTTGGCATTCGACAACCCGGCGCGCAACGGGTTTACTTTTCATCCTTCATCCTTCATCCTTCATCCTTCTAATGTCGGAACCACTATTCGCTTCCCTTTTCGACGAAACCGAACGTCGACCGTTGACTGTCAGCGAGCTGACTGCGTCAGTGCGCAAGGCAATCGAAGCGCGGTTTGCGTCGGTTTGGGTGGAAGGCGAAATATCAAACTTCAAAGCCCATTCGTCAGGTCACTGGTATTTCACAATCAAGGACGAAGGCGCTCAAATGCGCGCCAAGTGTTTCCGTTCAGCCAATACTCGAATCCGCTTCAAGCCCAAAGACGGATTGCACATCAGGGCGCGCGGCCGCCTGACAGTTTACGAAGCTCGCGGCGAGTATGAATTGATCGTCGAAACGCTGGATCCGGTAGGCGCCGGGGCTTTGCAGGTTGCCTTTGAACAACTCCGGGACCGTCTTCAAGCTGAGGGGCTCTTTGCTCAGGAGATCAAGCGCCCTTTGCCGGTATTCCCCGGACGCGTTGGAGTTGTTACTTCGCCAACCGGTGCGGCGATTCGAGATATTCTAAATGTCATTGCGCGACGCACGAGGACAGTGCATGTACTGTTTTCACCGGCCCGAGTGCAGGGTGAAGCCGCGGGAAGCGATATCGCGCGGGCGATCCGGCTATTGAACGATCATCATCAACGCGCGGTTCGCGAGAACCGGCACCAGGATCTCGTTGACGTACTGATCGTCGGTCGTGGTGGCGGGTCGACGGAAGACTTGTGGGCATTTAATCAGGAGGAAGTGGCGCGGGCGATTCGCAATTCGGCGATTCCGGTAATTTCCGCGGTGGGCCACGAGAGCGATTTCACCATCGCTGACTTCGTTGCCGATCGCAGGGCCCCGACGCCATCGGCGGCGGCTGAGCTGGTAGCAACGCGTGAAGATCAGATTTGCGCTGCGCTTGAGCAGTTGAGCCAGAGCCTCTCCAGGCTCATGCGCTACAAGATAGTGAACGCCAGAACTCGAGTGCAGCATCAGGCCCTGTCGCAAGTCTTCGATGAAGTGCGGGGCAAGCTACGCAACGCACACACGGCCACGAATTCGGCGGAGCATCGTCTGCAAATTCTAATCAACCAGAAGGTGCGCACAGCGCAGGGTCGCTCGGAAGTATTGAGCCGGAGCCTGACGCCATCACAACTCCGGGCCCGTCTGGCGGAAGCGCGGATCCGGTTTGATGCAGCATCAAACGGCTGCACTTCCACGTTTGCGAAACAGATGGAAGACGCGAAGCAGCGCCTGGGACTCGCGGCCGCCTCGCTCGATGCCCTGTCACCATTGAGCGTGCTGCAGCGTGGTTATGCCATCGCGCAAAAGGAAGGCGGCGCCCTGGTGCGCGATGCAAGCGATGTTTCGATAGGTGATTCGGTTAAGGTGCGTCTGGCTAAAGGAAGTTTGGACACGCGCGTGGAGCGTGTGGATGGTAAAGGTTAGTTGCAGGTCAGTACCGTCCGCGGTAGCAGATGGGTAATCAGCGCCTGTAGACTTAAAATACACCCACCTGCTACCGCAGGCGGTACTGACTTTCCAAAATACGATGAAGAATAACGCAGAACAGGCAAAAACGTTTGAAGCATCGCTCGAAGCCCTGGAGCAAATTGTTCACGAACTCGAGCGTGGCGACTTGCCACTCGAAAAGAGCCTGGAACTGTTCGAACAGGGCATACGTCTTTCGCGCCAGTGCCAGGAACGTCTGAGCCAGGCCGAGCGTCGCATTGAAGTGTTGCTTCGCGATAACCAGGGTCGACCGGTAGTCAGTGCGTTCGAAGATGCCAAAGCAATTTCTGATGTGAGCGGCGCCGGAAACGATGAAAACATCTTCTGAACCTGTGGGTACGACAAGCGGCGCCAATTTGCTGGAGTTCCTCCAGGAGTTTCTTGTTGAGACGCGAACGCTCGTCGATGCGGAGCTTGACCGCCTGTTACCTGCCGAGTCAGTCCCACCTCAAAGAGTCCACGCCGCAATCCGCTGGAGTGTTTTTGCCGGAGGCAAGAGGTTTCGTCCGATTCTCTTGTTGGCCACCGGCCAAAGCTTCGGCGCCGGTAACGAACAGCTGCTCAGGACGGCGTGCGCGCTCGAGATGATTCATACCTACTCGTTGATTCACGACGATCTCCCATCGATGGACGACGACGACTTGAGGCGCGGGCGAGCCACCTGCCATGTTCGCTTCGGCGAAGCGACGGCAATCTTGGCCGGCGACGCGCTCCAGACATTAGCGTTTCGGACCGTTTCCGAAGATGACAACTTGCCGGCGGGAAAACGCGCCGACCTGGTTGGCGAGATTGCTCGTGCCGCCGGCACGCCTGAAGGAATGGTCGCGGGCCAGGCACAAGACCTTGAAGCAGAGTCACGCGACGTGGCTGCTGATGAGCTGGAGCGAATTCACCGGCTCAAGACCGGGGCATTGATCATTGCCTCGGCACGTTGCGGCGCCATTATCGCTAATGCCTCGGAAGCTGAGCTTGAAGCAGTAACCGAGTATGCGAGCCAACTCGGATTGCTGTTTCAAATCACTGACGACCTTTTAGACATCACAGCCACGGCGGAAACGATTGGTAAGACGCCGGGGAAGGACATGCGTTCCAGCAAAGCTACCTACCCGGCACTCTATGGAATTGAAGCCACCCGTGAACATCTGTTGAAAGTGCACGCATTGGCCGGCGCTGCGCTTGAGCGCATCAGACAACCTCCCGAACGCTTGCGGGCGATCGCGGATTTTATTCTTGAGCGCAAGGCGTAGCCTGCATCAGAACCGGGTGGGGGGGGGGCCGGGGGGGGGGGGGGGGGGGAACCGGGGGGGGGGGGGGGTGTTGGCGGGGGGGGGGGGG
>JAXIOV010000131.1:0-24851 GCA_045403245.1 Pyrinomonadaceae bacterium
AACGAGAGCTGCGATCAGAATGATGGCGCTGGCAATGATGACAAAACGTCTGGTCATAACTTCTTAACCAACAAGCTTCCGGAAAACCGGGGGAGCCAGGTGAAAATATAACATAAGGTTCAGACTCGTCAGTACCACCCAGGGCTAGTGACAGTGTCATGGTCTGAACCAGGGACTGATTCGCGCCTGTTGGCGCTTGATGCGGGCGAGACGTCCGTGATCCAAGTGGGGACGAGGCTCGTCACGGGCGGCGGTTTCAGTAAGGGAAAGCGTTCAAGGAATGTGGTTCATGCGTCAAGAGCCTACCGCGACAGAGCTGACAATGACGTCGCACCGTGCTGTGGTATATTCGCCCGCGAGACACTTTGATGACATCATCTCTGTCAATTGTTGTTCCCGCCTACAACGAAGGTGTGCGCCTCGAGAAATCTTTGCGCGCAATCCTTGACTACCTCGGCGATTACCCTGCCCAATCTGAGCTAATCGTTGTGGATGACGGTTCGACTGACGATACGGCAAATACGGCGCGCGCAGTGATGTCGGATTCTCAGCAGGTGCGCACCTCGGTAATCAGCTACCAATCTAATCTGGGAAAGGGACGCGCGGTCAGGCTGGGTTTGCTTGCATCTCGCGGTGAGGTGGCCTTGTTTACTGACGCCGATCTTTCGACTCCAATTACCGAAACCCCAAAACTCGTTGACCCGATCGCCGCCGGCGAGTGTGACCTGGCGTTTGGTTCGAGGGCGCTTGACCGGAGTTTGATTGGCGTGCACCAGCCCTGGAGACGTGAACAGGGCGGTCGCATTTTTAATCTGGCCGTTCGACTCGCAACCGGACTTCCCTTCTGGGACACGCAGTGTGGTTTCAAAGCCTTTCGCATGAACGTCTGCCGCCCGCTCATTCAGGGAGCCACAATCGATCGCTTCGGATTCGATGTCGAACTGCTGTATGTTGCGTACCGGGCGCGACTGCGACTCAAGGAGATTCCGGTCCGGTGGGACCATGCCGAAGGAAGCAAGATTAACATGGCCAGCGATAGTCTTAAGATGCTGAGCGAGGTCGGCAGAATCAGGCAACAGGCTCGTCGTGGCGTTTACGATCGGGCGATCAAGTCGGTGCACGATACGGAATCGAGGTAACGCAAACTGTTAGTTTGCGGAATGGCATAAAGCAAACTGTTAGTTTCCGATCAGGCTTTTGAAAATCAGTCCTGAGTTTTTGGGAACGACGCAAACTAACAGTTTGTTTACTAATCAATCATGACCACCAGACTCAATGTCAACATCGATCACGTGGCCACGGTGCGACAAGCTCGTCGCGCGCCTGAACCGAGCGTGGTCGCTGCAGCGTTGCTATGCGAACAAGCAGGCGCTGACGGCATTACCGTGCACCTTCGCGGTGACCGGCGTCATATTCAGGACGCTGATGTGAAGGTTTTGCGAGAGAGCGTCAGCACTTACCTGAATCTGGAAATGGCCGCCACGGAAGACATGCTGAAGGTAGCGCTGGACACTCGACCAGACGCGGTAAGTCTGGTACCGGAGAATCCGACTGAAATAACCACTGAAGGCGGTTTGGATGTGATTGGCAACATTGCCATCGTACGCGCCACGGTGAGTCGTTTGCGGCAGGCAGGAATACTCGCGAGCTTGTTTATCGATCCGGATCCGAGACAGATTGAAGCGGCGCACGAAGTCAATGCGCAGCAGATCGAACTCTGCACGGCTGCATACGCGGAAGCTACAATCGGCGGCCGCGGGTTTCACGGTGAAGGATCGCTGCGAGCAGCGCAGGAATTAAGGCGACTGCGCGATGGGGCCACTCTGGGTAAACAGTACGGGTTGTTGGTGGCGGCGGGCCATGGATTAACTTATCGCAACGTTGGCGCAGTCGCGGCAATTCCGGAAGTGGCAGAATTCAACATCGGACACAATATTGTGTCGCGCGCTATTTTTGTTGGTTTGGAACGTGCGGTTATGGAAATGCGGGCGGCCATTCAAGTGGGAAAACAAGTCTAAGGAGTCGGGAGTCGGGAGTCGGGAGTCAAAAGAAGTAATGACTCGGAAGGCTGCTGTCGAGGGGTTGCATTTAAATTACATGGAGCTGGCGTCGCTCAAGAGTCAACGCTTTCCGACTCTCGACTCCAGACTCTCGACTCTAGACTTTCCCAGTGGCGAGGTGCAGTCGAACCATCGAGCGTTCCAGTTTGGCGCGGGCGATTTCGAAGTCTTCTTCGGTCCCACTCCACGCATTCAACTGTTTTTCCATATGCTCGCGCGCGAGTCGTGCGCGGGCTGCATCAATTTCTTCAGGACGTTCGGCAACTTCAGCCAACACCGCCACGTGATCGTCCCTCACTTCCACAAAACCGCCTGAGACGTGCAGCTGGGAAGTCTTCCCGCCCGCGTTGTAGGAAAGTACTCCTGTTTGCAGCTGCGAGATCAGCGGTGTGTGGCCGGGCAGAATCCCCAGCTCTCCGCCCAGTCCGGGAACGGTGACCATATCAACCGCCTCCGAAAGGACCCGGCGTTCAGGTGTGACTACGTCAAGTTGGATTTGAGCCATCGTAAGTAGGACAGGCATTCCTGCCTGTCCGCTTCTTAACTATCAATCGCAAGTAGAACAGGCATTCCTGCCTGTCCTTTTTTATTAAAACGAGGACAGACAGGAATGTCTGTCCTACTCGTTACTGGGCCATCAGTTTGCCCTTTTCGACTACGTCGTCGATCGTGCCCGCCATGAAGAAAGCCTGCTCCGGCAGGTCATCATGCTTACCGTCCACGATCTCCCGGAAACCCCTGATCGTGTCTTCAAGCTTGACATACTTGCCTTCGAGGCCCGTGAACTGAGCGGCCACAAAGAAGGGCTGCGAGAAAAACCTCTGGATCTTGCGCGCACGAGAAACGATGAGCTTGTCCTCGTCAGACAGCTCGTCGAGACCGAGAATCGCGATGATGTCCTGCAAGTCTTTGTAGCGTTGAAGGACGCGTTTCACATCCTGCGCCGTATTGTAGTGTTCGTCGCCGATAATCCGCGGATCGAGAATGCGCGAAGACGACGCCAATGGATCGACGGCCGGATAAATCCCGAGCTCCACAATCTGTCGCGAGAGTGCAGTTACGGCATCGAGGTGCGCAAACGTGGTGGCAGGCGCGGGGTCGGTGTAATCGTCCGCCGGAACGTAAACCGCCTGAATCGAGGTGATCGATCCGGTCTTGGTTGACGTAATGCGTTCCTGCATTTCGCCCATCTCAGACGCCAGGTTGGGCTGATACCCCACCGCCGAGGGCATGCGACCGAGAAGTGCGGACACTTCAGAACCTGCCTGCGTAAACCGGAAAATATTGTCGATGAAGAGCAGTACATCCAGGCCTTTGTCGCGAAAGTACTCAGCCACCGTGAGACCTGAAAGCGCGACCCGGAGTCGTGCTCCCGGCGGCTCGGTCATCTGGCCGTAAATGAGCGCCACCTTCGACTGCTCCAGCGCCTTCATGTCGACCCTGGTCATGTCGAATTCGCCGGTATCGTGGAAGTGCTTATTGAACGCATCCCCAAACTGGATAACCTGCGACTCCACCATTTCACGCAACAGATCGTTGCCTTCGCGGGTGCGCTCTCCAACTCCGGCGAATACAGAAAAGCCGGAGCGCGCCTTCGCGATGTTGTTGATCAACTCCATCACGATTACCGTCTTGCCTACACCCGCCCCGCCAAACAAGCCAATCTTGCCGCCGCGCACGAACGGTTGAATCAGGTCGATGACCTTGATACCGGTCTCAAACATCTGAAGTTCGGTTGATTGTTCTTCGAATGAGGGTGCGTGACGGTGGATGGGGTAGCGCTCCGTGTGTTTGACAAGACCGAGGTTGTCGACGGGCTCGCCGATGACGTTGAGTACGCGACCGAGGGTTCCCTCGCCAACCGGCATCGTGATCGGACCGCCGGTGTCGATCGCCTTCATGCCGCGCACCATGCCGTCAGTGGGTAGCATTGAAACGGTGCGGACCCGGCCCTCGCCGAGGTGCTGTTGCACCTCCGCCACCACGTCGATCGGCGTCGGGACGTCAAAGCCTTCGGAAACAATTCTGAGGGCTTGATAAATCGGCGGCAGACTCTTTTCGTCAAATTCAACGTCAACCACCGGGCCAATAATTTGAACCACGCGCCCCGGCGATTTACCGTTCGAACCTGTATCCGTATTGGACGTAGCCATACTCTCTTGTCGACTCCTCTTTCCGGCCTGTGACGGCAGTAAAACTGGAAGGATTAAAAGCCAGTCAAGATAACACAGGGTAGAAATCTGCGCCAAGTCGGCCGTTTAATGGGTGGTGTCCTAAGTTGTGTTGCTGACTTATGAGATATTTTAGGTGCCGGTTTTGGGAAACACGCCCCACCTGTGGAACGGCGCTTGAGCACTTCACCATGTCCTACCCTCCCAGGGTCACAACTTGACCGACACGTAGCTCGCCCGCATTGACCACCGTTCCGTATACACCGGCGTAATTCTCGTTCAGACGAACAACAGTTTTCATCACTTCAGAATCTCGCTCAGCAGTGTCAGGGTCAAAATTAACCATGACACATCGCTCATCCTTCATCGTAACCCCGATGGCAGCCGTCGAGGCCGCCATCGGGGCTGCCATCGGGACTGCCCCGCCGTTCCCTCCACCAAACATCAATGTTCGACCCACCCATCGGTCTTCTTCAAACGGCTCAGCGCTAGCTGTTTCGATCACAACGTTTGGTCGAAATCTGCGAAGGTCGCAAAGGTCCACGCCTCGGCCTGATTCGCGCGCGACCGAATGCACTGTGCCGAGGCTGATTACCGAAATACAAGCTTCGTCGAAGACGCCATGTTTGAGATTCATCAATTCCACATCACTGCCATACCGGCTCGAAACTTCCTCCCGTAGTTCGTCGCTTCGGAGTTCGTACTCTTTCCCGTCCGGCGTACGGACGTGCGTCGGGAGTAGCTCGGCAGTGTTGCTGTCGAGCCCGAATGGTTTATAGAGGAGCAACTCCGGTAATTTGCTCGCTGTCAGCCATGGGAACCCACTCTTGTCAGTCAATCGCCGAAAAGCTAACCTTCGATCACCCTCAATCCCATGCCAACCTAGCCTGGCAACATCTAGTAATTCACCGGCCATTGACTTCACCGGGTAACGAAAGATGGCGCTAATTCGTCCTAGTTCCATATGACTCCATAGCAACGCTCTACTGTGACTTCGCGTGCATCTTAACGATTTCCAGTTGACCCGGCCCCTGTTTACGAAACTTTGCTCGCCAAACAGTGCAACACTTCTGGTAGGATTGGCATCTGTAGCGTGGGCAAAAACCAAAGGAGTCGAGAATTAGTAACCTCCCGACCGCGTTCTGATTTAAACTCTCACTTTCACGCCCCCGTGTTAAC
Organism: Pyrinomonadaceae bacterium; assembly: GCA_045403245.1. GTDB lineage: Bacteria > Acidobacteriota > Blastocatellia > Pyrinomonadales > Pyrinomonadaceae > PSRF01. The sequence goes on from JAXIOV010000131.1 coordinate 5,411, forward strand.
AGTACGCCACCGACGGCGCCACCACAGCCCCAGTTTACTTAGATCGACAAGGAGTTCGCGATGAGAAAGGCACGAAAAATCCTCGGGCGTAATACGTCCCGACGAGTGCCGCGTGTTGTCTTGGCCACGATCGTCATTACCGTCTTTGCGCTTGGAGCGACCGCCGCCATGAAAATGCAGCGGGGGCAGGCGAAAGGCGCGCAAGCACCACCTCCCCACAAACTCGCCGGCAACAAGGACCGCGCTAATCTCATTCGCCTGGCCGGTCAACAGAATGACACGGGACAGATCAGACCGCTCACTCAGGAAGAGGCGCAGAGGCTGGCTGAGGGAATCAGGGAACTCGTTAACCCGTCATCTGAGGGGCTCAAACAGGTCAAGCAAGCTGACGGCTCAGTCTCCGTGGATCTGGAAGGACGTTTTCAAAATGTGGTGCTGGCCAGGAAGTCGGAAGATGGAGTGGCTCAAGCGTGCGTCGACAACAGACCGGCAGCTGCAGCTTTTTTGGGAATCGATCCCGAGCTGATGAAGGACTCGCCCAAAACCGGATCATCTCCCAAACAGCCGGCTAGCGGAATCGGAGTGAAGATCGAAGTCAAATGAGAAAACCGATCCTCACAAGGCTTTTTCTAGCCGTAATAACTTCGCTGGTGGTTCTTTCACTCGCATCCTCGGCATTTGGGGCCGCCACGATTGTTATTCAAAACAATGACAGCGCCGGCGTCGGCTTTAACGACACCACACCAGTCGCTCCAGTCGGCGGCAATCAAGGAACTACGCTGGGCCAACAACGTCTCAACGCCTTTCAATTCGCCGCTAATATTTGGGGCGCCATGCTCAACAGCAGTTCAACTATTACAGTGCGCGCCGGTTGGTCGTCATTGTCTTGTTCGACGAACTCGGCCGTGCTGGGCGCGGCCGGTGCGGTATCCAGTCACGGTAACTTTCCAAATGCCCCATTTAACAACACGTGGTATAGCGTTTCCCTGGCCAACTCGCTTGCCGGGTCTGATCTAAACCCGACCAATCCGGACATAAACGCGAATTTCAACGTGAATCTCGGCAACCCCGGCTGTCTTGATGGCACTCGTTTCTATCTGGGATTTGATCGCAATCATGGGGCTGATGTCGACCTGGTAACCGTGCTCCTCCACGAGTTTAGTCACGGTCTGGGGTTTCAAACTTTTACGAACTCGAGTAGCGGTGTGCAGCAAGGTGGAATTCCGACGGTTTACGACCACTTTCTTTTTGATAACGTTACCGGCAAGCATTGGAAAGACATGACAGATGCCGAGCGACAGGCTTCGGCCATTAGTGTAAACAAATTAGCCTGGGACGGTGCGAGAGTTACCGCCGACCTCCTCAATGTGCTTGCGACTCCGCTACTAAAAGTGAGTGCACCCGGAATGATCCCTGGCAATCTCACGGTCGGAACTGCAGCATTCGGTGCTCCTCTTACACCGGCAGGCGTAACAGGAATCGTGGTCCAGGCTTCTCCTACAGACGGATGTGCGACTCTGACAAACGGAGGTGCTATTTCCGGCAAGGTCGCGATCATTGATCGTGGCAGCTGCAACTTCACAGTTAAAGTGAAGAATGCACAGGACGCCGGAGCCATCGGTGTAATAATTGTTAACAATGTCCCCGGACCTCCGGTTGGAATGGGAGGCTCGGACCCGACTATTACGATCCCGTCCCTGATGGTTTCTGATAGTGACGGAGCTTTCATCAAGGCCAACCTGGGAGCACCGATTACTGCCACCTTACTGGTAGACCCATCAGCCCCCTCCGGTGTTGATGGAGCAAACCGGGCTCTGATGTTTGCTCCGAGTCCGGTCCAGAGTGGCTCGTCCGTTTCACACTGGGACCAGAGTCTCTTTCCAAATCAACTGATGGAACCAAATATCAGCTCAGATCTCACTCACAGTGTGGTACCGGTTTGGGACCTGACTTTTTCGATGTTTCGTGACATCGGCTGGCGCGGAAACATGATTGGCGATTCACAGTTTTACGTCCGTCAGCATTACGTCGACTTTCTCAATCGTCTGCCCGATTTCAGCGGCCTCGCATTCTGGAACAATCAGATTGTTGACTGCGGCATCGGCCTGCCCTGCGTCGAGATTAGACAAATAAACGTATCCGCGGCGTTCTTCTTATCAATCGAGTTCCAGGAAACCGGCTATCTGGTCGAACGCATGTACAAGGTGGCCTACGGTGACGCCACTGGCACATCTACTCTCGACGGCACTCATCAACTAGCGGTGCCCATCGTCCGGCGCAGCGAATTCGTGCCGGACAGCTTGCAGATATCTAATGGCGTGATCGTCGGCCAACCTGGCTGGGAAGCCGTTCTGGAGAACAACAAGGTAGCGTTTGCCAATGATTTTGTTGGCCGCACTCGGTTCACTACCGCCTATCCGGGCGCAATGCCGCCATCGCAGTTTGTGGATACCTTGAACGCCAACGGTGGCAATCCTCTCTCGCAAGCACAGCGCGATCAGCTGGTCAACGAGTTGACTGGGGGCACAAAGACGCGGGCTCAGGTGGTAAGGGCGGTAGCCGAAGACTCGGACCTGTTTAACGCTGAGAAGAACAGAGCGTTCGTGTTGATGCAATATCTTGGCTACCTGCGGCGTGACCCGAATTCAGGCCCTGACACCGACTACACGGGTTACGACTTCTGGTTGCGGAAATTGATTCAGTTCAATGGCAACTTCGTTCAAGCCGAAATGGTGAAGTCGTTCATCGTCTCCGGTGAATACCGCCAACGTTTCGGAGACTAGCTGTCCAAAAGTTTGAAGCCGCTACCCCATTTAGTCGCGGCTTCCTGATTCGAGCAAGAACAGTAAGACCCGGTTAACCTATCTCAGGAGAATTTACAGTGAAGAATTATCGTATCCTCCCGACTGCCTCACGAGCTAATAAACACTTCAGCAAACTAACCGTGTTGCGCGCCGTGCTGATTATTGGGCTTGCCGCCACACTTTCGGCTCTGCCGTTCTACACCTGGGCGCAGGGCGAAGTTGCCATCAAGACAAAACAATCACCTACATATTCGGTTCTAAACGACGGCGGCAGCTTCTTAATTTATAAGGCGCCTGACGGGAGGACAGTTTGTCGTGACGCTACCGCCGCGGAAACCCGCGCACTAAGGAGCGGTGCGGGCGATCAAGGGCTGCGTCAGATTAACCATCTTGAGAAGGATCTTTCCAGATCGAACAGCGGCGCGTCGGTCGTGGGTTTAACTATCGTGCTCCGCGCTACCGCGCAGCTTGACGCAAACGCTGAGGCCAAAGCCGCATTCATCGCAGCCGCAGCCAAATGGGAGACGTTAATCCAGGACCCTATAACCATCATCATCGACGTGGACTTCGGGACCACCTTCTTTGGTAACCCGTTTCCTGGTTCGAACGTACTGGGTGCTACGTCCACTCAGCAACTGTTCTTTGCAGGAAATTACACGGACGTTCGCAATCGACTGGTTAATCACGCGTCCAGCCCTGCGGAGGCAACGCTCTATGGGGCGCTGCCGGCAACTTCGATCCCGACAGATATCGGCAGTGTCGATACCGTGGTGGTCGCCAGCCCGCTGCTCCGGGCTTTGGGCGCAATTCCTGCGGATGCTACCACCGATAACACTACCCCAGGCAACCCGCCAAAGATTGGTTTCAATTCCGCCTTCGGCTTCGACTTCGATCCGAGCAATGGCATCTCCGGAAACCTTACAGACTTTGATGCTGTCGCCGTTCACGAAATGGGCCATGCGCTCGGCTTTAATTCGGCGGTGGGCGCACGAGAACTTGATTCGTCTTTACAGCTCGCGACCAGTGTGTGGGACCTGTTTCGTTTTCGGCCCGGCACCGCAAACTTGGGCAACTTCAGCACGGCACAGCGGATACTCTCCTCTGGCGGCACCCAGGTGCAGTTCAACGGTGGAGCCGAGTTGGGTCTTTCGACCGGCAGGCCGGATGGCACCGGCGGCGACGGCGAACAAGCCAGCCATTGGAAGGACGACAACCAAAATGGCGGAATCTTTATTGGGATCATGGATCCCGCCATCGCTGACGGCCAGCGCGAACTAATGACGGCGAATGATCAGGGGGCGATCGACTCTTTTGGCTACTTGATTACGCCTTCCACTCCGCCACCCAACGACGACTTCGTTAACGCTCAGGTGATAACGGGTTCGTCAGGAACCGTAAACGGCACCAACATATTTTCCAGTAAGGAGACTGGCGAACCCAGCCATTCACCTGACGGGAATCTCGGGGGTAAATCGGTTTGGTACCGTTGGACGGCGCCGAGCAGTGGATCGGCTACGCTCACCACAGCGGGCAGCAACTACGACACGCTGTTAGCCGTTTACACCGGCTCGAGCGTCAATGCGCTTACCGCCATCGTGAAAAACGACGACGTTGACCTGGGCGTTATCAGGACGAGTGCAGTCCAGTTTAATGCCGTAGGCGGCACGACTTATCAGATCGCAATTGACGGCTTCGACGCTGACCAGGGCAACATCTCTCTCAACTTCACGCTCCCCGGCAATCCTCCTCCGGGACCAAACACGGTTCAATTTAACGCCGGCACCGCCAGTGCCACCGAAGCCGACAACGCAACGACCAAAATTGATTTGTTGGTCACTCGTACCGGCGACACGGCGCAGGCGGCTACAGTTAACTACGCGAGCAGCGACGCAACCGCCAGCGAACGTGCCGACTATATGACCGCGCTGGGCACCCTGCGTTTTGCAGCCGGGGAAATGCAGAAAACCATTCCTATTTTCATCGTCGATGACTCATTCGGAGAAACATCCGAAACATTCAACATCGCCCTGAGTAATCCGGTGGGATGCACGCTTGGCTCTCAGTTGTCAATGGTCATTACCATTAACAGCGATGAAATAGCCAACGGATCCAATCCGGTTAAGGATGCCAGTTTCGATACTGACTTCTTTGTCCGGCAACACTACGTCGACTTCTTCAACCGCGAACCTGATTCCGGCGGTCTGGCTTTTTGGAAGGACCAGATCGACTCGTGCACCACGCAGGCGTGTCGCGAAATTAGACGCATCAACGTTTCGGCAGCGTTCTTCCTGTCGATCGAGTTTCAGCAGACTGGTTATCTTGTCGAGCGGCTTTACAAAGTCGCCTACGGCTCCGCTGTTGGTACCTCCACACTGGGCGGCGCCCACCAAATCAGCGTGCCAATCGTGCGGTTTCGGGAGTTTCTGGCCGACACTCAACAGATCGGAAAAGGCGTCATCATTGGTCAGCCTGGCGCCGAGCAGATCCTCGAGGCCAACAAGCAGGCTCTAATAGCAGAGTTTGTAGCGCGCTCGCGGTTCACGATGGCTTTTGCTTTCTCCATGCCGGCCGCTCAGTTCGTCGACACCATGAACGCCAATGCCGGCGGCGTTTTGTCGCCAACCGAGCGCGATCAATTAATCAGCGGACTCAACGGCGGCACCAAAACGCGAGCTGAGGTTTTGCGCGCGGTGGCGGAAAATCCGGGTCTCATCAACCTTGAAAAAAACCGGGCCTTTGTGCTGGTGCAATACTTTGGCTATCTGCGCCGCAATCCAAATGACCCACAGGACTCAGACTACACGGGCTTTGAGTTCTGGCTAAACAAGCTCAATGAGTTCAACGGCAACTTCGTGAATGCGGAAATGGTTAAATCCTTCATCCTCTCAGGTGAGTATCAGGGGCGCTTTGGACCCAACAATTGACCGCCGGCTGAAACCAAAAACAAAAGGCCCCACCGCTCGTTGAGCTATGGGGCCACTTTCGTAATGCTTCGTAACTGTTAGTTTGCGTTGATTGAGTGGCACTCAACGCGCCCGCAAACTAACAGTTTGCGTTACAAGACCCTACAGTTTCTCTTCCGGATCGATCCTGATTTTCATTCGCTGCAACACTTGAACATCCTCATCGGTGAGGTCAAGCAAACCATCACCGGCTTCGCCTTCTCCTTCGCCGGAATGGGGCCGGAGGCCAATCTCCAGCCGCAACGTTAACTCCATTTCGTAACCGGCGTCTCGCAAACGTTCGATCGCTTCGGCGACCTTCGTTGAGTTTTCCACTGACTCATTGATCGCCGTTCCAATTTCGCGAACAATCTCTTTGGCGTCGTCGTCAATTTCCAAAACTAAAAGCCCTTATCGCGAGACATCGTAATCAGGTTCAAACTGCTGGTAGCTGACAACATGCTACGCGAGCACGCAGCGGAGGGTCAACTAGGTATTTTTTCGCTCTTTTCAGCGCCTTGAGATCGTCCTCCCCGTCAACTAATCTTGATCTACCGAAAGTTCATCACGTTTGATTCGCGTGAGGATGCGAGTTTTACCCGGACCACCGTTCAGGGCATAGTCTTTAAGTGACCGTCATTGTTACCATACGGGCAGTGACGCAGGCTTAGGGCGCTTTCAGGTGGTTTAGTCACAAGGCCCTCCCTTGTGATCGGGCGACTGCCGGAAGGAATGTTTATGTCAAAAACAATTGGAATCTTAACGGGTGGTGGTGATGCTCCCGGTCTCAATGCTGTAATTCGCGCGGTGGTGAAGACCGCGACCGGGCAGTACGGGATGAAGGTCATCGGGATTGAAGATGGCTTCGAGGGGTTGTTAGGTGAAACCCGGACTCGCCCGCTAACCGTTGCAGACGTCCGCGGCTTACTGCCACGCGGAGGCACCATACTCGGCACTCGCAATCGGGGGCGGTTTGTCGAGCGGGTCCCCGGAGGCGACGTCGTAAAGGTTGACGACGTATACCGCGAGGCGGTTGAAAATATTCACCGGCTCGGCATCGACACGCTGATCGTGCTTGGCGGCGAAGGCACTCTGACTATCGCCATGGAGTTTGACAATCTCGGCGTTCCCGCAGTCGGTGTTCCAAAAACCATTGACAACGATCTTGCCTGCACTGAGTTGACGTTCGGATTTATCACTGCGCTGGACATTGCCACAGATGCGCTCGATCGGCTGCACACAACTGCGGAGTCGCACGACCGGGTTATGATCCTCGAAGTGATGGGTCGTCATACCGGCTGGATCGCCCTGCACTCCGGGATCGCCGGGGGCGCGGATGTTATTCTGATCCCGGAAATTCCCTTCACGATGCAGTCAGTGGCTGAGAGCATCCGGGAGCGCGACGAGGCGGGTTCTAACTTCAGCATTATCGTCGCCGCCGAAGGCGCTCGCGAAGCGGGCCACGAGTTGATCTATCAGGACCAGGGCGACTGCCAGAAGGCGCCGCGCCTGGGCGGGATTGGCGGGCATTGCCAGCATGAGCTCGAGCAAATCACGGGGAAAGAAACTCGCTGCGTAGTGCTGGGCCACCTGCAGCGCGGCGGCCGTCCAAATGCGTTCGACCGCATGCTGGCAACAAATTATGGGGCTTGCGCCGTACGCGCAGTAGCTGAAGGCAAGCGTGGCGTGATGGTAGCGCTGCAGGCCGGCGACGTGATCACGGTGCCCATCTGCCAGGCAATCGCCAACATCAAGACAGTGCCAGCCAACGGTCAGCTCGTTCGCACTGCGCGAGATACCGGGATTTCCTTTGGCGGAGTTGGCGAAGCTGAGTATCATCGGCCAGAATTGAAGGCTGAGAGTCTGGAAAGAGTCTAGAGTCGAGAGTCTGGAGTCGAGAGTCTGGAGTCGAGAGTCTGGAGTCGGGAGTCGGGAGACCGGAGTTCAGTGTTTTGGGGTCGAGGGTCTTGAGTTACTCCAGGTAATCAAGAACATGCGGCGATTCCTAAGACTCGAGACTCAAGACTCGAGACTCGAGACTCGAGACTCGAGACTCGAAACTCAAGACTCGAGACTCCAGACTCCTTTTGGTTGGAAAGGGTAACTATTTGTCTATCGATATCAAGCAAAAGCTTCAGTCAGAACTTGACGAGCTGGAATCGGAGTTGCGCGTCCACCTGCCGAAAGAGATCAAGCGCGCACTCGAGTTTGGAGACCTGCGAGAAAACTCCGAGTATCGCGCAGCGCTCGATCGGCAAAACGTGGTCAAGGCACGCATCGTAGAGTTGCGCCAGCGAATCAGCGAAATTTCGTCAATCGATCTGTCCAAAATCTCGCGCGACAAAGCGGGTTATGGTTCCACCCTGGTGCTGTTTGATTCCGAGAAGGACGAGGAAGTCACCTACCGGCTGGTTACTCCTGAAGAAAGCGATCCGCAGCAGGGATTGATTTCCACCATCTCGCCGGTTGGAAGAAGTTTGATGGGGAAAGAGGAAGGCGATGAAGTTGCCGTTAGCACCCCGGCCGGTGCTCGCAACTTTGAAATCAGAAAACTAACCACGCTTCACGATCAAGCCGACAATCAGGTATGAGACTATCCGCAGATTACGCCGATTACGCAAACAACAATTAGCACTAAAACAGTTAACCTTCGGGGGGCAAGATTCTCACCTACCCGCTGGGCTTCGTGAACCTGCGCAGTCTGCGAATAGCCAACTTGACTCGGAGAATACATCGTCCCTAAAATCCGCCCTTTGTATACGCAAAAGACTGTCATCTTCCCGTCGTTTTGGGCATAATGTCGCAAAGGAGAAATTTGCCGGAAGATGGTCGTGGATAGCATAGGTCGCGGTGCGCAAAGAGTCATCGATGCAATGGTGCGCTGGCTTGCCTATGGGCACATCAATCCAAACATACTTACCGTCATCGGCGTCGCTATCAACGTTGGCTCCGGACTCCTTTTTGGCATGGGCCATTTTTTCTGGGCCGGGATTGTGCTCATCGTGGCCAATCTCTTTGACATGCTGGACGGGCAAGTGGCCCGTCTGTCGGGCCGGGTAACTCGCTTTGGCGGCTTTCTGGATTCGTCCCTGGACCGCCTTTCCGACATGGTAGTTTTCGTCGGATTGATGGTTTTTTATGCGAGAGTTACGGAGTTTCACTCAACTCTTAACGTTTTCCTCGCGGGCGCAGGACTAATGGGGTCGGTTATGGTAAGCTACGCGAGCGCCCGGGCTGAGAGCCTGATTTCCAAGTGTGATGTGGGGTTTCTTCGCCGCCCGGAACGGGTGGTTCTTTTTATTATTGGGGCTTTGAGTACTCATCCCGGTTCGCCCAACTTCTTTGCTAACCGAATGCCGGCGGTCTTGTGGGTACTTGCGGTGGGTTCTTATTGGACTTTTGCTCATCGGATGTATCACACCTGGTATGAGTTAAACCGAATAAAGGCCGAGGCAAACAAAGAGGACGAGGCACGACCGCCAGTTTCCGCACCCAACTCCGGGACTGATCGACGAACTGAACAACCGCTGGTACAAAAAGCTGGCTAGCAAAAATTCCCCCGAACGACTTCATTGATATCTGCTTTTTTTTGTTTGAGGTAAACCAAGTGACCGTCTGCCCTTGCTGTGGTTCAAAATCGAACATTGCGTTGACCCCTGGCTGTGCCGCTTGCGGTGCTCGACCGGTCGGTGAACCGCTTCCCCGTCCAGATATCGAACTTCCCTCTTACGGCCGATCGCTGTTGTTGGCGATCATGGGCGCGCTCCTGGTGCTGGTACTCTTCATTCAGACTGGAGTTTCGATGGCCGGTCGGCTGACTCTTTCCGAAGGTGTGTATGCAGCTGGTGTTGGTGCAATCGATTTCTGGTCCTGGGTCGCATCGGCCGAAACCGCCGCTTGGCGCCTGAAGTTTGTGATGATCCCGATCGCGATCCTTGTTTTCTGGTTTGGCAGAAAAATTTATCACTCAGTCGTTGCCGCTCCGGAGAGTTTTTGCGGCCTGCGGTATGCTCGACGCGGCTATTTTACGGCCGCGGCGGTGCCGTTGGTAGTACTGGTTTTGATCGGCGCAACGGTGCCGGAACGTCTGCGGCGACACCAGTGGGCCATCGAGGCGGGGCAGAACGCGCAAGCTTACAGAATTGACCGCGCGCTCGATGAATATCGAGCAGAGTTTGGCACCCTGCCGAGTGACCTCAAAGATCTCAGCCGCCTGCCTGACGCCGATGGCTCGATTACCGCTGCTTTGAAGAACCTGGATCTCTCCGGCTACAAACCCAGTGCCGATCTCGCGGCCGCACCGAAAAAACCTCAGACCTTGCGCGGCGCGGTGATCATGAAGACTTCCGCTAGTACGCCTGAAGACACGCTTACCGAAGGACTTTCATTCACGAACTACGAGCTTCGTCTCCCCGGCACGGATAAGCTCCTCGGAACTGAAGATGATCTGGTCGTGCGCGATGGCGTGATCACTCCGGTTGCTGAAGCACCAAAACGAGGTCCTGGCGCTGTTACGCAGGGCCGTTAATCTTCGAAGACGCAATTTCAAATCGCCAATCAGTGTTGAAGCGAAGCTGAAAACGATCAGTTTCGTTGTTCTTCTCATTAGCGCCGCGGCCTCAGCCCGGTGGAATTAGTGCTCGATAGTTGCGGGAAATCGCTCAAACGGTTTCCCGTTTTGTTTCATGGCGGTAAATCACCAGACTAACGCCGCGGTGCTAATAGGAAAGGGAGATTCAGGACTCACCGGGACGGACAAGCATTTCATAGTCAAGTAGCTTCAACGTATTATTGTGCGCAGAGCTACACGCAACCCGGTGTTGAAACGACAACTACTGCTTCTGACTTCGTTTTTCATGTTTCACAAGATTCTAATTGCCAATCGCGGTGAAATCGCTGTGCGGGTCGCCCGCGCGTGTCGCGACCTGGGCGTCGCGCCGGTAGCAGTTTACTCGGAAGCAGATTCGCAGGCGGTTCATGTCGCCGTGAGCGACGAAGCTGTTTGTATCGGACCCGCTCCTTCAATCGAGAGTTATCTGAACGTTTCCGCCATCATCGAAGCGGCCAGAAAAACCGGCGCTCAAGCTATTCATCCGGGCTATGGCTTCCTGGCTGAAAATGCTGACTTCGCGGCTGCAGTCTCGGAAGCAGGTCTGATCTTTATTGGGCCAAATCCAGCAGCGATGCAGGTCATGGGTTCGAAGACCAGTGCCCGTCGCGCGGCGGTAGAGGCTGGAGTTCCGATCGTTCCGGGTACGGTCGACCCTCTGAAGTCTCTCGGTGAAGCTGAACGCCTGGCCCACGAGTTTGGCTATCCTGTAATGCTGAAAGCGGCTGCGGGCGGAGGCGGCAAAGGCATGCGCCTGGTCGCGTCGCCCGACGAGCTTCGCTCGGCGTTTGACAACGCCAAATCGGAGGCGGCGTCGGCCTTTGGGGATGATTCGCTGTACCTGGAAAAGGCGATTCAACGTCCACGTCATATTGAGATCCAGATCTTCGCCGATCGGCATGGAAACGTCGTGCACCTGGGCGAGCGAGAGTGTTCTATTCAACGTCGTCATCAGAAAGTAGTGGAAGAATGTCCTTCGCCAATCGATGCCCCGGGACTCCGCGAGCAGATGGGCGAGGCCGCGGTTAAGCTGGCGCGCGCCGTGAATTACGTCGGCGCAGGCACAGTTGAATTTCTGGTGGCGGACGCTACTCGTGAATTTTATTTCCTCGAGATGAACACCCGGTTGCAAGTGGAACATCCTGTAACTGAGTTGGTGACGGGAATAGATCTCGTTTGCGAACAGATTAAGGTGGCAGACGGAGCGCGGCTTTCTTTCAAGCAGGAAGATGTGCGCTGGCTGGGTCATGCCATTGAGTGCCGGGTCTACGCAGAGGATCCACAGAACAACTTCTTCCCGTCGCCCGGAAGGATTACATCTCTGCGTGTCCCCCATGGGCCTGGAATTCGTGACGACAGCGGCATTGAGTTGAATTCGGAAGTTTCGATCTACTACGACCCGCTTATTTCAAAACTCGCGGCCTGGGGACGAACACGAGCCGAAGCCATAGATCGCTTACGGCGCGCCCTCGACGAGTATGAAGTAGGTGGCATCAAGACCACGATTGCCTTCTTTCGCGAAATTGTCCGCGATGATGAATTCACCTCCGCAAGACTCGACACGGGTTTTATTTCTCGTTTTAACCAGCGCCGATCATCCGAAACTCAAGCGAGCCAACCGGAAGCGCACGACATAGCTCTCACGGCGGCGGCAGTTTATTACGCAAGGAGTCAAAGGCAATCGCCCGTTCACGGCGCATCGACTGACGGTCAATCTCGGTGGAAGATGTCTGGGCGCATGTCGCTGCTTGAAGCCCGGGAGGTTGCAACCTGGCGCAGTAAGAAGCGATAGCGGTTGAGAGTAAAGCGTCAAACCCGCGGCAGTGCCGGCAAATGTTTCTCGGCAGACAAAACAATGAAACTACGAGCCCATCTCGCAGATAACGAATACGACATCTCGCTTGGTCTTAGTGGAGGGGTGGCGGCCGTGGAGATCAACGGGCGTCAACGGAACGTTGAAGTTCGCGAATTGACTGAGAGCGTTTTTTTGATAATTGATGGGGCCAAAATTTACCGGTGCCGGGTGGAACCGGTCCGCGGGTCAAAAGACATGCTCGCGGTAACCGTAGGTGGCAAGGATTACGAGATCAGGGTCATCGATCCCAAGCGTTTGCGGAGCGGTCAAACCTCCGGCGCCCACCAACACGGTGCGGCCGAGATCGTTTCGCCAATGCCTGGCAAGGTTGTCCGCGTGCTCTGCGAGATTGGCGCAACGGTTGAGCTGGGAGCGGGCATCATCGTGGTAGAAGCGATGAAGATGCAGAACGAGATGAAAGCACCAAAGGCCGGCGTTGTAGTTTCAATCAATGTCGAGCCCGGCGCGGCGGTTAACGCCGGTGATGTGCTTGCGGTGATCGAGTGAAAGGATGAAGGCGGAAGGATGAAGGACGAAAGCGTCAAATCGGCGCCGAAAAACAATCACGAGAACTCAAAGGGTCATGCGAATGGGAGTTCGGTTTCATCCTCCAGCCCACATCCTTCATCCTTGAGAATACTCCTCTGGGACATCGACGGCACGCTGATGCACTCCACGCGCCCCGGAGCATTCAAGGACTACACCATTCCAATGCTCGAGGAAGTTTTCGGCACCGCGGGAATACTTCCCCAGATGAAAGTGTCTGGCATGACCGACCTGCAAATCGTTGCCGAGGCGCTGAAGCACGAAGGCTTTACGCATGAGACCATTCGTGATCGAATTCATCACCTGCGCGAGAGTTACATGGCGGCAATGCACAAGGCCACCGGAAATGGCGAACAAGTGTTTGAAGTTTTACCCGGTGTGCGTGAAGTTCTTCAGGCGGTTACTGATCATCCGCGTTACCAGTCGGCCCTGGTAACCGGCAACATCGAACCAGCCGCCTACTTGAAGATGGAGATCACCGGGCTTGCGAAATATTTTACGCTGCCTGGAGCCTTTGGTGATGAGTCGCACGACCGCCGAGATCTTCCCGCACTCGCTGCGGAACGCATTCGCAAACATCTCCAGATGGAGCTTGCGCCCGAACAGTTTATCGTAATCGGCGACACGCCTAACGACATCGACTGCGCACAACACTTCGGCGCGCGTTCATTCGCCGTAGGTACCGGTCGACTCTATTCTCACCAGGAGATTCACGCCTGTAACCCCGACGCTTTCTTGCCGGATTTTTCGAACGTTGAACTTGTTATGGAAGCGCTCGGAAGACTGTAACCCTTAGGCAATACAGAACCGAGCGCGGTAGCGCCGGATCTTGGGAGGCAACGTGTGTTCAAGGCGGGTTGCTGCTATCTATCCTGATTTTCGTAATTTATCCCGTTTTTTGGAACGGATATCACCGAAGCAGACTTTTCAGACCCGGCGCTACCGCGCTCGATTCTGTAATGCGCTCGCTAGCTCGAAACTGGCCCACTACGTCCACCCTGCCTGGTGGTAAGGACTAGTGGTCGGATGTATAGTACACAGGATTCTCCCCGCGTTTTTCCGAACGCTCTGCTGTCGGGATTTTTGACATCTCGAATCCTTGATGTTAACGCCTGCCAGAATGTGAGCGTCTATCCATCAGCATCTTTTAGGGCCCAGTTGCGTTAAGGTTGTGAGCGCCGTTTTCAATTCACTCCTTTTAAGAGCTCAAAGTTCAAAGCTCAAAGACAAGTTCAGGTCACCCAGGAAGAATGCAACTAACAACTGACCACTGACCACTGACGATTTCCCAATCTGCCGCGGAGGTTTTCCACATGAAAAAGTTTGCGCCCACCGTGACGCTCGCGTTGCTTCTAAGCTTTGCATTTATCACTCTGCCGCCGGTTCTCGCGCAGAATCCAAAACCTGCTAAGGCTCGTGGCCATGTAAATGTCAGTGCACCTGGCCGATATGCAAAGCAGATCCAACTTTTCGAGGAGTTTGCCCGGAAACAAATGACGCTCGACAAGACCGTCGGAATGACGATCGGCTTCATGAAGGATGATTTCGTTTGGGTTAAGGGCTTTGGCTACGCCGATCTGGAAAATCAGTCGCCGGCCAAAGCGGAGTCTGCTTATCGGCTGGCTTCAGTGACCAAACCCATGACGGCGGTGGCGATTTTGCAGTTGGTTGAGAAAGGGAAAATCAATCTCGACGCCGAAGTGCAAACTTACGTACCCTATTTTCCAAAGAAGCCATGGCCCGTCACAGTACGTCAGGTTCTGGGACATCTCGGCGGCATTAGCCACTACAAGAATCCCGCAAACGAGCTGCACATCAAGACTCCGAAGTCGACCCGTGAGGCCGTAGCCATCTTCGAGAATTTCGATCTCGTCGCAGAACCAGGCACTCGCTACAGTTACTCGAGTTATGGCTACAACTTGCTGGGCGCGATCATCGAAGCCGCAGCCGGAATGCCATACGGCGAATACATGCGCCACAACGTCTGGGGACCGCTCGGAATGACCGATACGCGCATGGACGATCCGCTCGAAATCATCCCGAATCGCGTGCGTGGTTATCAACCTATCGACGGCAAGGTAAAGAACTCGGAATTTATCGACATTAGCAGCCGCTTCGCCGCCGGTGGTACGCGTTCCACCGTGCCCGACATGCTTAAGTTTGCCAGGGGAATCATGGATGAAAAGCTCGTCGCTGGCGACACCATGAAAATGATGGCGACTTCAATGAGCACACGCGCGGGCCGTCTGACAAACTACGGTTTGGGCTGGGAGACAACTCCATTCAACGGCCGCTACATGCTGGTGCATTCCGGCGGTCAACAGGAGACGCGGACGCTGCTCTACATCTTGCCGGCACGCAGGCTGGCGATCGCCGTTGGCGTCAACTTTGAAGGATCCAATCCCGGCGTTTACAACGACCGGCTTTTTCAACTGCTTACCGGAACACCCCTTGTTTCGAACATCTACTCCTCGGACAAGCTTAAGGCTGCGGCCTCAGACGCGATCAAAGCGACCTTCGACTACGGTCTATCCAACTTTGAACAAACCGGAAAACCGTTTGCCGCCAATGAGAACGAACTAATCGAAGCGTTTACCTATTTCAACAGCCTCGTAAATCCGGAGACTCTCAAAGCGAATTCGCCGGACACGCTGACAAAGATAAGGCAGGGCGTGCATCCGGTTGCGAAGCAGGCTTTCACCAAGGTCGGTTCCTACATGGCGCAAAGGCTCAAAGAAAAGAATGGCGCGGCGACTCTTGACGTTTACGCGACGCAGGGCGGATTGGCATTTTTCCAGGACTACGTTGCGCTTAGCAAAGCAGACGCGTCCATTCCCAGGGAGTTCCGTTTCAACGATGGTCTTGCCGCATTGGTTGCTGACATGTCTCGCGAGTGGAACAAGTCAAACACAGCTTACGTGCGCGAGTTGTGGTTAATGCCGGATGCCGATCTCGACGCGGTCGCCAGAGAGTTGCGCCAAAGCTTCGCCGGCGCGACTGTGTATCCAAGTCTGGTTGATGATTTCTTTAGTCTCACCCGGCAGTTTGTGATTGGTGGAGAACGCGCCAGGGCGCTTAAGGCGAGTCAACTTGCGGTCGAGTTTTATCCTGAAGCGCCGGCCGCAAACTTCCTCGAAGGTATTGCCTGGATTCTCAACAAGGATACGGGTCGGGGTCTGGCAGCTCTCAAAAAGTCGGCCACGCTGAATCCTTCCCCGAATGCCGCAGCGAGTCCTGGTGGTCTGAACAACATCGCCTATCAACTGGCCGGCGCCGGCATGGTTGACGACGCGATGACAATTTTGCAGGTCGCGATCGAACTCTACCCGAAGGAAGCAAACCTTTACGATAGTCTGGGAGAGTTTCAACTGAAGAAGGGTGACAAAGCGAAAGCGCTGGCGTCGTATCAGAAAGCATTGGAACTGAATCCCAACTTTCCGAACGCTGCGGCTGCGAAAGAGATTGTGAAGAAATTGACGGACGAAATTGCGGCCAATGCCTCTAAGGAGTAGGTGTCAATCTTTCCTGAGACGCTGCCTAAGAAAACTGGAGAACGTTGCTAATTCTGCCCGAGATCAACAGGCGGAGTTTCTCCTTCACCGGCAGACTCGACTTCGTCGGCATGCGGGTCTGGCAAGGGAGCTCCGGGCGGCACCACCCAGGCTTCTACAACTTGGGAGCCGCCCGGCGCAGCCTTAAGGATAAATACGCGGTTCTCTTTGATTGAATACTTTTCGATGAGTTCCGTTTTCCATTTCTCCACCAACTTAAACTGATCGATGTCTGGCGGCTCACCCTCGAAATGATGTTCCTCGCCCTGTGGAATCTCAGGCCGGACAATGAGGCAAAGGCTGAGCTTGTCATCTGCGCGCAAGACGTCGCCGATTCCTCCAAAGATTATCCGCTCTTCGGATGGGTACTTTAATGAGAACTGGAAATAGGAGGCGAGCATCACTGCCTTTTTTGGAGTTTGTTCAGCAGCAGCCTCTTTGACCGGCGGTGGCGCATCTGATGGCAGGATCCAATACTCTAATTGCACCTCCTCGAGAAATCGTTCTCGCCTGGCTTTTTGCTTCCACCATAAATGATCTTGATTCGATCGGCTTCAACCGCATCGTCTTGCAATTCGGCTGCGATGCGCTTCGCCACTCTCCTCCAATTGCCTGTGATAGCGCCGCGATAATTGAAAGCAACGATGTAGCCAATATCTTCTTTTTGTTGCCGTAGCGAATCTCCAAACGACGCTCGCGTCACATTGCCGAATTCGGGTCCGCAACCGCATCCATCGGGCGACTCTACACTGCCATCGTCTGCGAATTTCCCAATAACCCTCTTCAGCCTGGATGTATAGCGTCTTGGTTCCGGAGCTGGCGACCCTAAGGAAACCAACCAAAGTTCAACAAACATTTCTCCCGGATCTTTGTAACGCCCGGGATTGATGGTGCGAACCTGATCCGCGTCGATGCCGCGAGACTCGACAAGATAGGCTTTTGCGAGCCGGGCGACGTAGTCTCCAGTTCCCGGCCACTTCCCTTCTGGCCCATAGGCGACCACGTACCCGACCAGAGCTGGATTCTCTTGGAGCTGAATCGCGAAGTTATCGAAACGCGCCGAAGCGTCGTCCGCACTAATTTGCCCGAAGGTGTCGAAGGGCTTTGGCTTGTTTTCACTCCGCTGAGCAACAACGAGCCCGGTGTCCAAAACAGCAAGAAGTGAGAGAAAGAAAAGTGTAAACGCTGTACGTCTCACGATCTCGGGGATCTTATCACTGTCCGCGCTGCCCACCGCAAGAGTTTCAGGTGAGCTTCGCCACTCTTGACGGCTCTCCGGATGCTTTAGCAGGCTGCGTAAGGTGGCGGTCCGGCCGGCGACAGCGAACGATTCAGCAACTGCAAACGATAAAAGGTTAATCTGTTATTGGTCAGAGCGTATGTCACATCAGTTTGTGCTGGTCTCATGTAAAGAGAGGCGGGCGAGTCAGTCAACGTGGCGCCTGGATCGCCCTGCACTCCCTTCCAGGTGGCTTTGGACACAGGTCCAGTGAAGAGGGAAGGATCAATTACCTGGTCGGTGCAGCAAAACCAGCTGGTTCTCACACAGATGATTGGCGCCACGTGCCAGTACCAATTGACGAAACAGTTGGGATGGTTTTTCGTTGGAGTGTGCAGTGTGCCATCTATCCAAACCTTCTTTGGGCTAACGCCCGCGTTAATAATCAACCTGCACATCTCGTGAGCTCGGGCCCAGCAACCGTTGTCCGGATACATAAACGGAATGCACGGAGGCGGCACCAGCACAGGATTGCACGTTTGGGCGGCGCAAATGTCGAACAACTCTTTCGCTCGCTTCGGGGTGACACAACAAAACCAGCAGAATAACCAGTGCCAAAAGCTTCGCTTGTAAGGCTTCGGAGGTCCGCTGCCCTTGTCGGGCAAGTCGCCCGTGTGAAAACGAACGTCAATGATTTCATTCAGATCGTTTTCGGTGACGACAACGGCTGTTCCCCCCGCGCTGGCAGCACGCAGAGTCTCGAGCATTGCACCAGCATCTTCGTTTGTTCGCCGGATGGTGTGCCGCGCGTGTGACTCCTCCAGTTCGAGTTCCACGTCGCCAGTAGCACTCTCGGAGATTCTCTTGACAGTACTTACCAGTGGAATCCGCACAACGTTAATTCCGCGGGTATCAGGATCAAGTTCAAGATAGACAGGATTGCGGAGCTGCCGCAGTCCTTCGAGGATTTCAATCAAGCCCGCGGCACGGTCGCTGGGATAGAGCCGAGTTGAGGGCAGCTCACCTTCAAGTTCTACTAGAAAACCGTTGGGAGCATCCCGCAACATTTCGGCGCGCGATTTTGAAACGGGTGGATCGATGCGAGAGATGAGGGCAACTACTGCATTTGGATTTGGCATTGGACCTCCTTTGGCCAGGAATCAGGGACAGTCAATAACCGGAAAACACAAACTACCGACAACCGGTTTCGAGCTCTTTATATGATGGAGCGAGGAGAAGCGAAAGTCGAAACCGTGATTCGTGAGGGCACGAGAACCGCCCTTCGGTCGAGCGGCGTGGGCACCATATTACAAGGGACAGGCTTCGTCAATAGGACAACTAACGCGGTCACCGGACCTAACCCCATCAGATACGGTCTTGAGTCATTTTCGGGTTGACCTTCTCCTTCCCGTTCCAACAGAACATTTTCGCCAGCTAATAGTTGAGGGTTTCCCCACTTCAGCAGTCGCCGCACCACCAGATGAATCGGCAGGTAGAACGCCAACGGCACATAGATCATAAGGATGATGAAATAGAGCCAGGCCGGCATGAAAGTTTGACGTTGCGTGCCAGGCCCGAAGACGCAATTGATATTCAACTTCGTTAGAACACTGTAACGACGATCTTCAGCCAGAGAGGAAGGTGGCGTGCCGATCAACGCGAAGGACCCTGAGCAAATCAGCCGGTCGGGTTGACATGGACCATAGCCTACGTCCGAGTGTTCGGCGAAACAAGAGTTACATGTGACTCACCTGACCGGTTTGCCATTTTCAGTGACCACGCCGGCGCGGTAGATGAAAACGTGGCGCTGCCTGGCTGCTCTGCGTTGGGCGGATCTGGGCTCAGAGGGGCCGAGAAAGCCCGGCATCGTCACTGAAATGGAATTGCTCTTGCGCTTCACGGTGGCGAAGTCGCT
>JAXIOV010000189.1:0-13510 GCA_045403245.1 Pyrinomonadaceae bacterium
CGAAGCTTGTCCAAGATTCGGTTCCATTGCTCTCGGGACATGCCAAAGCGATTTTCAGGAGACGAACGTCCTTTGCCCGCGAGCCATGAACCGTCTACGTACTTCGCAAGAATCCCGGCAGTTTCACCCTTGAAATTGCAATTAAAGATCGAATAAAACCATATGATCTCGTTGTCGCTTACAAAGTGCGACGCCTCGCTCTTCCAGAAAACCGCTGT
Organism: Pyrinomonadaceae bacterium; assembly: GCA_045403245.1. Classification (GTDB taxonomy): domain Bacteria; phylum Acidobacteriota; class Blastocatellia; order Pyrinomonadales; family Pyrinomonadaceae; genus PSRF01. Next base: position 219 of record JAXIOV010000189.1, read on the forward strand.
TCTGCGCTTGGAATCGCGCAGCCGAATCCCTCCCATGATAAGAAATGAGCCTTTGATGTCGATCTTAACAACCCCGCCAAATCTCTCCTTATCCTTCTGCGCATGTTGGTACGTGTACCAACCTCGAAGAAACAGTGCTGTGCCAAGACGAGTGTACGAAATGGAGGGAATGTCCCCGACATAGTACTCACCCTTCGCCCATGCCTCGATGATATCGGGGGGGATTGGATGAAATCCTCGTAATGACATATGAGGGTCCTCCTGCTTACTCCGCAACTTTTGTTTCTGCCAGGGGCGAAATCAATCCTTCCTAAGTCAGCGGCTCTTCCGCATTCGTGCTCACAACATCTTGGAGGTCTGCACGCAATGAATAATCTGAGTCGATCGACCGTTTTACCTTCCGGTGGCAACGGTGCCATAAACCAGGCGACGAAACCTCGCCGAGGAAACCCGACCCTTAACGGCTGTGCGTCCGTGAAGCCACTGGCGATCATTAACCAAGTACCCTTCCCCTCGATAGAGTTTGATCTTCCAGCAGTTCTTCTTCATCGCCTGAGTCAGGGGAGCATTCCATGGCTCGTCGGAGGAGTAAATGACATCAAAGGACTCGTCGAAAGAATCACCACCAATTCTGCCGCGCAGGAATGCTCGGAGCTTTCTTCGCGTCACAGAAGGCATAAGGGGCTTCGACTTGATGGCGTCGTCAAGCGAATGACGCGGTAGAAGTAACGACTTGCCCGACTTTCCTTTCGGTACGTCATCGAAGACCACCCATAGCCGATCGGTCAGGAAGAGATCGGAATGTAATGGGAACCCATCGTCAACACGTTCGGTCTTTATGGGGGCATGCAACGCCGCGCGAGGGTCTCCTTTCAGTCGCGCAATGCCGACTCGAATTAACGCAAAACACTTATGGAGCACCGATGAGGATACCGGTGGATCAAGCATGCCAGTAAAAAATCTCATATTGCTGCCTGTGCGTACCCGCAATAGCGCTTCACCTGCCTCAAGGGCAAAATCGGAGAGAGGATTGGGCAACCCTGAAAAGCGATAACTGTAACTCGTGCTGTACGGCTCACAACCGCGGACCGAAATGCAGGGAGGTGCGGGTAACGATCGAATGCACTTCAACTTATTTTCAATTAGACGAATCATTGCAGGCGACCATGAGTACCAACTTGCTCGGTGAGCGACAGCATCCTGGCGATGGCACGGCGGGATCGGGACTTGAATGAAGCATCTGTCCATAAGATTTCAGATAATCATAGTCGCGTCGCTGAAATCATGGGTTAAGTCCCGGCATACCGACACACGGAAATAACCCGTTCTTCATCGTCTCTTCCTTCGATGAGCGGTGCCATGTCAAGTCTTCAAGGATAGATGTTGCGTTTAGTTGGCCAGATTTGATGAGGCACTTCGCTTATACATAGGTAGACAACCCTGGCTAGTACGTGAAGACTGGCCCAACATTAGTCTTGTTTTTCGGAGTGGTCAATGACCGTGGATAGTTCGGAGGCTCAAAACTGAGCGGTTGGTGGCGCGGAGGATTGCGGCCATATCTTCTACTTGTGCTTCTGTTGCTCTACCGCTGACTCTTTGGGGCGCGCGGAGGTAATGATGGGAGCCTATGAGTTCGTTGGAATGCTGGCGTCCCGTACGGGGGTCGAACCCCGACTCGTCGGGGTCGCCGCCGTTAAAAAGAAGAGAATCACTGTAATTTATTGAATTTCCGCGGCATGGATGGCACTTTACCGCACTTGACGGACTGGCGGGAACGCTTATTGGACGCTTAGTGGACTCGCGTTTGCTTATTCAACATGCCGGAGACTACCAACGCCATGACCTCACGTTCGCGAGGGGTGAGTGAGGCGTAACAGTCGCGCAGCGTCTATATTTCAGCCTCGTCACCAAGTTATGATTCAGCAATTTAGTCATTAGGACTGCTGTCGGGGCTGCTCAGTACGATGCAATTGTCAGTGAGGCGCAATAACCGATTACGCTCGGCCACCACGCTCGCCGTCTGCGCCGTGGTGATCGGATGCACAACCAAGGCACCACCGCAGACTAGCCTGAATGCCGTGTCGGCGCTGCCGCCGGTTGTTGCGATCGTCAACGGCCATTCTATTCCAACCAGGCTTTATGAGATGTATTTAAGGAGCGGCAGTGAGGCGTTGGAAATCGATCCTGAGTCCGAGGATGGCCGGCGCAAACTTGACGAGCTGCGCGAAGGAATTGTTTCCGAACTCATTGATCGCGCAATTATCAGGCAACACGCAGAGCAACGCGGCTTGTTAATAACGGCTGACCAGTTGGCCGAAGCCGAGCGGCGCGCGATTGCCGAGTTGGGAGGAGAGCAGCAGTACGATGCCTATCTGAAGGAACATCGTTTGTCGCGCGACGAGTACCGCGAAACTATCAAATCAGAAATTTACGGCGAGATGATGCGGAGAGAGTTAAACAGCGGACTGTCGGTTTCGGACAAGGAGATCAAAACTTATTACGTGGCTCATGAAAGGGATTCCGAGTTCCGGCTTCCTGAACGCGTGACCGCCTCGCATATTCTCATTGCGGCCAAGCCCAACCTGATCACGCAGCGACTTCAAAGTGAGAAGAACCTCAGCGGCGAAGCGCTCGCTTCGGCCGTGCGTGAAGAGATGGACCGCTTGCGGCAGCGTGCCGTGGAGCTGCGACGCAAAGCAATCAGCGGCGTTAACTTTGCCGCACTGGCGCGCGAGTCGTCCGACGATCCGGCAACTCGGGAGCGTGGCGGAGATCTGGGAACCTTCGTGCGAAACACGCACGCGCGCGCGTTTGACGATGCTGCATTCGCTTTAAAACCAGACAGCATTAGCGACGTGGTGCAAACAGAATTTGGTTTTCACATAATCAAAGTCTCAAAGCGTGAACCCGGTCGCAGACAAACCCTCGCTGAAGCTACGCCTGAAATTCGGCGTCGCCTGCTTGGCAAACTCGAGGCCGACAAGTTGACAGCGTGGCTCAAGGAAGCCCGGCGTAAAGCCACCGTTCGCATCAACGAGCCTTTTCGCTTCGGCGCACTGAAGACGGAATTTCCCGCGGCCTGATTTTTCCCGCCGTGAAGTCAGATGTCAGAGATCAGAGGTCAGATCAGACTACTGCATGGGTCGGCAAATATCGCGTTGTATAGACAGATCCCCCGGTTGCTTCGCTTCCGGCTCAGTATTAGTCGAGCCACTGCATGAGTATTTCCCGGAAAATATCGGAACGCTTTTCCGACACTCATTTCAGCAGTAATCGACTGGGCTATTATCATTCGTCTGCATCGCAGACTTGACTGCCAAACATTTTTCCCTTCCCTTCTCAAAGGACAGAAGGTTACGGCCACCTTGCAAGGAGATGTTTTTTCCATTGCCTGAACCGCGGTTCCTTACTGAGCTTTTAGCTCGCTTCCGACAGGATCCTTACTCAATTGTTGACTCTTAACGGGTTACAAATCCTGCAAATTAACCGTGTTTAAACGCTCAAGTTTCCCCTGGTTATCCCGCCAGATCGGCTCAAGTTTTTCTCAAGGTCTGCTCCCTATCTTTGGTGCAAATGCGGAAGGCTTTAACACCGCAGTTGAAGGAATTATCCCGGGTACTTTGAAAAAGGAGTTCACGATGTTGAGAAGAGTCTCTGCCACTTTCGTAGCGCTACTTATTTGCTGCACGGCGGCGTCAGCCGCGACTCTCAGCCCTACGCTCCAGTCCCAACTCGGCTCGGCGGCCGACGACCTTAATGTCGGAACTGTGATCGTGGCTTTCAACACACAGCAGGGCCTCAATGATTCGCATCTGGCAGTGTTGCACGGTGTTGGAATAACGCGTGGGTTGACGCTTCCACAGCTCGGGATGGTTGCTGTTGACTCGGCGACGGCGGGTCAGGTTCGTGGCCTCGCCGCAAACAGCGCAGTGCGTTCCGTCTGGTCTAACGACCAACTTTACTACTTCATGAATCAGGCTCGGGTGCTGACCGGCGTCGACAGAGTGCGCACTAACTCAGCGTTCATGTATGCAAACAGTGGTTTGCCGGTCGCCGGTCAGGGGAATTTTTCGGTGGTGATTAACGATTCGGGCATCGATGCAAACCATCCCGATCTTAGGTTTGGCTCGCATGTTATTCAGAATGTTCAGATTCTCACCGATACCGAGACGCAGGCGGGTTTCACCACACTGGTTGCCGTTGAAAATGTTCCTAATACTGATACTCACGTGGGACACGGCACACACTGCGCGGGCATCGTCGGAGGCACCGGCCAACAATCCGGTGGCCGCTACGCGGGTGTCGCACCGGGTGCCAAATTGATTGGTACCGGTTCTGGAGCGGGACTCTTTATCCTTAATGCGCTCGGCGGGTTCGAGTGGTCATTATCAAATCAGTTTCTGCACAACATTCGCGTCATTTCTAATTCGTGGGGATCGTCTGGAGCTTTCAATCCGGATAACCCGATCAACATGGCGACTAAACGCGCTTACGACAACAATATTATTAGCGTGTTTGCAGCCGGCAACGCCGGCCCCGGTTGGGACACACACAATCCTTACGCAAAAGCACCCTGGGTGATTTCGGTGGGCGCGGGCACAAAAGAAGGCGGCCTGGTGAATTTCTCGTCGCGTGGCACGCCCAAAGAGGAACGACTCAATAATGCCGATCCCAACGACGATAACGATGCCCCAACCATCGTGGCGCCCGGCACTGGACGCCAGTTCGCCTCGAACGCGGCAAAATTTACGTCGGATGTAGTCTCGACGCGCGCAACGTCGAACGTGGTATCAAACGGCCTCGATGCCGACCTCGAGATTCCAACAGCCTACTTGCCGTACTACACACAGATTAGCGGCACTTCAATGGCTTGCCCGCACGTCGCTGGCGTCGTGGCGCTGATGCTGGACGCTGATTCGACACTCACTCCGGACGACGTCAAGCAAATCATCCGGGAGACGGCGACACGCATGCCCGTCTTCGGAGAATTCGAAGTAGGCGCCGGCTACATCAACGCTTTTGCTGCTGTTGACAAAGTGTTCAATCGCTCGCGGGATTACGGACGTTTTGTAAATCCCAATTTCAATGCGGAGCTGACGACCACCTGGTCCGATCCAGAAGACTTCTCCCTAATGTATATCCCGCAGCCGCCGGGGCCACAAGAGACAAATACGAATACCTATAGATTCACCGTTGAGCCGGGCCGTGGTTTGCTCAATGTCGTAATTACCTTTGGCACCAATGCCGCGACCAGTGAGACGGGTAACTCGATGGGTTTGATGCTTTACCCTCCCGGATGTCAAACGCCACAGACCGACCCGACCGCACCGCCACCTCCCTGCGCATTCAATAGTGGGCTGGCTTTACCGGCTCTTAACGCGCCCCAGCGCCAGGTCATAGTTCGGAATCCTGTCGCGGGCCAATGGGTTGCTGAGGTGCGTGGTGTACGAGGACTTGCGGCCGTACCGGAGGTTTCCTCCCCCGTCGGAATCGCGGTTCCGGAGCAGGTTAATGGTTATGTCAAACACGCCACCATCACGCTCCAGGATGTGCCCGACGTCCAGGGGCATGTCGCTGAAACGGAGATTCGCAACGCCCTTCTCAATCGCAGGATGGACATTCTCTCTGACGGAACGTTTCAGCCGGATTCGAACATTACCCGCGCCGACTTCGCGCGCGTTCTTGCGCTTAATGCTCCATTGAGGCAGTCACTGGGAGCAACTGCGCGGTTTTCAGATGTGTCTGGCGACCTCGCGTCCATCGCTGAAGCAATCACGGCGAAGGGGTCGACTCTTCGGGACTTTTTCACCGCGGAAAGCTTATCAGCGGGGGCAGGTTTGTTGAACGCTGATGCGTCAACCTTTAACCCGGATGGAACGGTGACTCGTCTCGATCTGGCGGTGGCCATGGTCCGAGCCCTCGGCCTCGATGCCGAAGCAAAGGCGAAAGCGAATACTGACGTTACCTTCGGTGGTCAGACCGTGATTGATAACGCCGATATTCCCGGCGCCTTGCGTGGCTACGTCCAGATCGCGATCGACAAAGGTCTGCTTGAAGTTTATCCGGCCGAGGTACGTCAGATTGGTCCGGGCCAGTTCCTGGCTATCCCGGGTCCGCGGGTTGAGCCAAACGCGCTCATTACCCGTGCGGCAACTGCGACCAAAGTCAATATCTTCGAACAACGGTTCATGGCTGGAAACTAGCAGTGGCAAGTGCGCACCTCGGAAATCTTTCGGACACACGGAGACCGAGGTGGAACCAACCAAAGATTTTACCGGTTGAATTGAAAGGGAGAACGAAGGTGAAAAAAGCATTTATTCTGATATCGGTATTCGTCCTGGCGCTGTTTGCATTTCAGATGATGCGTGAAGGAACGGGCTCGGTCGCTTCGGCTGCCGGGATTAGCGTGGATCCCGACCTGGAAGTCACCCTCGCCGCTCAGCCACTCGGTGCCACACTGCCGGCCGTCATCACCTATGCTTATCAACCGGGGACCGCGGAGTTAGGTCGCCTTAGACTAGTGGGCATCTCAAAGGGTTTTGCACTACGGCAACTCCCAATGGTGATTACGGATCTCAGCGCTGCTCAACTCTCGTCAGTGCGCACGCAACCAGGCGTGATTTCCATCTGGGGTAACCAGATGATGCAGAATTTTACAAATGAGAGCCGGCGCTTCATCGGCGTGCCCCAAATGATGGCCGACCAAGAAGTCACCGGGAGAAACACCAGTAATCCCGGCTTTCCCATTTCAGGCAAAGGCATCGGGATCGGCTACGTCGATACGGGTATCGATGGCACTCAGAAAGACCTGGAATTCGGCACCAAGACTGTTCAGAACGTTCAACAACCGCTTGCCAATGGAGTCATTTCTGCGGCGGGGTTGGTTACCGCCCCGGGGGTCTCAATTTCCGATCTGATCGCCGGCACCGGCTTCGTTCCACCGATCTACATCGAGAACGTTCCCACTTCAGATATTGAATCGGGACACGGCACGCATGGTGCGGGCGTGGCGGCAGGCACGGGTTTCAATTCCGGTACCTTCTACGGAGGCGTGGCACCGGGCGCGCATCTCGTCGGCATTCAGTCGGGAGACGACAAAGGTCTTCCACTGGTAGCCATCCTTGGCGCTTACGATTACCTCTTGGCTAATCAGATTATTCACAACATTCGCGTCATTAATAACTCATGGGGATCGAGATACAGCGCCGCCGGCGCCAATCCAAACAATCCAATAAACGTCGCCACGCGCAGGGCCCACGATCTCAACATCGTAGTAGTCTTCGCTGCAGGCAATGCCGGTGATACAGCGACGTCCATCAACCCCTACTCGACCATGCCATGGACCATCTCGGTTGCGGCTGGTGAAAAGCAGGGCCTGGGCTCGCCGGCGAGTTTCTCTTCTCGCGGTGTTGACAACGGCACGGGCACCGATACTACAACCCAACCCGCCGATCCTACTGCGCCACCTAATTTGCGACCGGACATCACCGCTCCCGGAGCAGCAATCATCTCAGTGCGCGCGCACGGAGCCTCGCCACTGATGAATGCGAACGGCATTCTGCTAAATGATGCGTCCCGAATTGCTCCGGCATTCCTGCCAAACTATTTGACTTCTCAGGGAACAAGCTTCGCTTGCCCGCATGTTGCCGGCGTCGTCGCTCTGATGCTTGAAGCTAATCCGCGACTAACTCCCGCTGAAGTGGTCACGATCCTGCGGCAAACAGCGACACCAATGCCTTACGAAGAACGTGTGGTCGGAGCAGGATACGTTGACGCACATAATGCGGTGCGAGCGGTGATGTCACTTGCGGCAGTTCCACATCCGGCAAACTTGTTCCGGAACCCCGGCGACCCCGAAATCTTTGACGTCGAAGACGACCAACTCGGTACAACTGCTCAGGACATCCGTACGGGTCGCTTCGCCTACGATGTAGCCACTAATCAAATCGTTTATACGTTGACGGTGACAGATTTGTCGGTGCAAACACCGAACATGCGTTGGACCATGACTTCGACGTTTGGCGCCACAGATATATTCGTAACCGCCTCGATCGACGAGCTCGGCCCGTCTTTCAGGTACGGCAGGATTACTACGCTGGCGACAGGCACGCGCAACCAGCAGAATCTTGGCGCTGCCGACTCCGGCTCTATCACCGGGAATGAGATCGTAATTCGTCTCGGGCTTGACAAGATAAATGCGGCAGTCGGCTCGAATGTGCTCTTTACAACGTCTAGAAACACTTCAGCGCAGGCGCAGATTCTAATCGGAACTTCAGTATCGGGTGGTTTACTCCTGAATGCTGACTCCGCGTCAGGCGTTGACTTCAAGGTCGGCGAGGAGCCCGATCCTACGCCTACGCCAACTCCGGATCCGACGCCTGATCCGACGCCCGATCCGACGCCTGATCCAACACCAGATCCGACTCCTGATCCGACACCTGATCCGACTCCGGATCCAACGCCCGATCCGACTCCGGATCCAACGCCAACTCCTGGACCATCAAGCTGCACGGAGACAGGAAAGTTTAGTGAAGCCTATTCCGGCACTCTGGCGGTGGGACAACAAAGTACTGATATAGTTTTCAGCCTTCGTCGTTCGGCGCTCGATGCGACGCTCACATATCACCCCCACAACGAGAGCGTGATCTTCCAATTGGTGGATGAGAATGGCCAGGTGATTGCCAGTTCGGAAAACGGCAAACTCAAGCTGGGCTCACTTCCGTGTGGCAACTACACTTTCAGAATCATCGGGACAGTTAGTAAGCCGATAGATTTCACGATTAAGAGCAAGCAGGGGTAGCCCCCGAACAAGGCTTCCGCTGATCAGGAGGAGGGGGTACGTGGTCGCACTCTAAAGCAATGTGAGTGTGCCCGGGCTGTGGAAAACAAGGGTGGTAGGAAAGGAATTGAAAGTGCCTCGTCTTGTATCGGTCCAGAAAAGGAGATCTGCCATGTCCTGCGATTTGCGTACAAAGTACTGTGGTCCAATAAGCGTGCAATCGATTTTCGTCTTGGCCTTAGTGCTCATCCTGCTCGCGCTGTTCGCGCTGCTGCCGTCAATTCCCAACGAAGTCTTCGCCGACAACAACACCTTCACCTTTCAGGGGCAGTACACGGCTCAAGCTTGCGGGCCGAAGCACGAATTCTCGATCGGCGCGAACACCCGGACGATCGACGTCGTGGCCTCGGCGCTCCCGGTCAACGACATCGTCCTGAAGTTGTATTACGGCGACACGGAAGTTTCTCGGCAGGACACCGGCACGAGCCCGGAACCCATTCACTACGGGACCGGCAGCGACCTCGCCACCGGTATTTACAAAGTCGAGGTCTGTCCCTTCGCAGGAGGAACGATCCTCGAGCCCGCGGATTACGCCGTCGTCGTCATTGTCTCGGAAGCCCCGCTTCCGGGAACTAACCCTCCCGGCACCAACGTGGTGGTACTGCCGCCGGCGCCAATCGACCCGGGACCCGCGCCGCGGTACCAGAGCCACACGCCCGGCACCGCTCAGATCGACGCCGGCATGACGAAGAACTCGCAGGACGAGCCGAACATCGGCGTGAACTGGAGCAGCGGAAGCGTGATTCTCCAGGCGCTGCTGCAGACGCTGCGGGTGCAGTTCGACGACCAGGCCTGCCCGCAGACGCCGCCCTCGACCTGGAAGGACGTCACACCCCTCACGTCGCAGGAGAGCTTCGACCCGATCCTCTTCTCGGACCACCAGACGAACCGCACGTTCGTCTCGCACCTGCTGCTCCTTCCCGGCGCGGGCGCATCGTCCTTCACAGACGACGACGGCACCAACTGGATCCCGAGCCAGGGAGCCGGCGTCGGCTCGGGCTTCGACCACCAGACGCTGGGTGGCGGACCGTTCCACGCTCCTGTTCCGCCGCTTCCGGGCTATCGTAACGCGGTCTACTACTGCGCGCAGGACGTCGCCTTCGCCAACTGCGCTCTGAGCGTCGACGGCGGCCTGACCTTCGGGCCGGCGATACCGATGTACGTCCTGGCGTCGCCCAACAGCGAGGTGGTGGGCCAGTGCGCGGGCCTCCATGGACACGTGAAAGTCGGACCGGACGGAACGGTCTACGTTCCTAACGCCGCGTGCGTCGGACCAATCAACCCGAACGAGAACGGCATCGCGCTCTCCGAAGACAACGGGACCACCTGGAAGGTGCGGACCGTGCCCGGGACTGCGGGCGGCGGCAGCGATCCTTCGGTGGCGGTGGACGACGGTGGCCTCCTCTACCTCGGCTTCGTGAACGACGACAAGTTCCCGGCGGTGGCCGTGTCGGCCGACAAGGGGATAAGTTGGACCAACGTCTACGACGTGGGCGCGATGGTGGGTGTCAAGAACGCGGTCTTCCCGGCCATGGTCGCCGGCAGCGCGGGCCGCGCTGCGATGGCCTTCTACGGCACCACGGAGGAGGGTTCCGTCCACGACTTCAACTCCGAGGGCGTCTGGCATCTCTACGTTGCCCACACCTACGATGGCGGGGCGCACTGGATCACCGTCAACGCCACGCCGAACGACCCGATCCAGCGGGGCGGACTCCACCTGGGAGGCGGCTCGCACATCCACCGCAACCTGCTCGACTTCTTCGACGCCGACCTCGACAGGTTCGGTCGGATGACTGTGGGCTACGCGGACGGCTGCATTGGCGGCTGCGTTCAGTCGCCCGACGACGCGCGCGGAAACTCGTTTACCGCCTTTGGCACTATCGCACGCCAGACCGGCGGGCGACGCCTCTTCTTCGACTCAGACCCAACACAACCGACGGTCCCCGGCGCTCCGCGGCTCACCGTCACGCGCAACGGCTCCGTCAGCACTCTCACGTGGTCGCAGTCGGAGGACGGCGGTTCCCCAATCACCGGCTACAAGATTTACCGGAGCGCGGCAGGTGGCGGCGAGGAGCTGCGAGCCACGCTGGCTGGCACCGCGAACCGATACGTCGACTCGGTCGACCCGAACGTCACCTACACCTATCGCGTCACCGCCACCAACGCCGTCGGCACCTCGTGCGGCACCAACGCGGTGACGGCGAAGCCGGTCGGCAGCTCCTGCAGCCCGCCTGGAATCCGCGTGGTCGAGGACGCTACTGGCGACCAGATCGGCGCTCCACTGGAAGAGGACATGGACATCGAGTGGGTGGCCATTGGCGAGCCGTTCTTCGCCGACGGATCAAGGAAGCTCGTCTTCACGCTGAAGGTGAAGAACCTGGCCTCGCCGCTCAAGCCGAACCGCATGTGGCGCATCCTCTGGAGTTATCCGGACGCTCCAGTGGCGGGAAACCCCAGCTCGACGTCGTTCGTCGGCCGCTACTACATCGGCATGAACGTAGATAGCGAGGGGGCCGCCACGTTCGAATACGGCATCGCGCAGACTCTGAGCCTGGTGGTGGCGAACGCCTCGCCTGCGGAGCGGCTGGGCGCCGCCGACCCGGAGAGCGGGTTCAACCCTGACGGCACGATCACCTTGGCCATCTCGGCGGACAAGGTCGGTGGGCCGGGGGCGGGCGATATGATCGGCGCGCTCGTGGCGCGGAGCTACCCCGTGGCCCAGGACATCACGTTGCGCGGCGACAGCGCCTCCGATGTGGCCAGCCTCGGCAGTACCTACGCCCTCGTCGGCAACGCCTCCTGCGGTTCGACGGTCACATGCCTCGAAGACGACGCAACGCAGCTTGCTTACTCGTCGGGCTGGCACCAGGTCGCGGATTCTGACGCGAGCGGTGGGCACTTCCGCGTCAACCCCAGTAAGAACGGCAGCGGCTCGCTGAAGCTCCCGTTCGACGTGGCGACTGGCCGAACCGGCGCAGTGGTCTATCACTTCGCCAGGAGTACCAAGGGCGGGACGGCGGACGTCTACGTCGATGGCGCCTTCAAGTCGCAGATCAGTTTCAACGGAGGCACGGGATCGCTCAATGACCCGGTCTTTGGCTTCGACGCTCGCTTCGCGGATCTTCAGGCCGGGCCGCATATGTTCGAGCTGCGCAATGTGAAAGGAGCGGCCTACGTGGACCGCTTCTGTCTGGAGAGCGCCGCTTCCAACGGTGCGGCGACAACCGGACCGCAATCGACCACCAGCGTCCTTTCGGCTCTTGGTCCGCTCAGCTCGCTGGTCCAGTCGGTCAACGTTCCCGCCGGCACGCAGTCCATCTCGGCTGTGGCCAGCGGCCAGGGCCCGCTCCGCGTGATTCTTGTGGATCCGGCCGGCGTAACGCTAGCCACCGCAGATGCTGTCGACGGCCTGGTGGTTCTCGACACGACCGTTTCTCGAACCGGCCTCTACCAGGTCAAGGTGCTCAACCTCGGAACCAACCTCACGCAGACATGGATGGCAGCGACGCCGTTCGGCCTACGCTGATGCGCGGCACCGTCCACGGCAGCGGCAGGAGGATCACGGGAGCTCTTCTCGGGATCCTCGTCTCGGCCGCCTTCTCGGAACGCGCGGACGCGCAGCGACACCGCGATCCGTGTCGGCTGCTCTCCGACGCGGAGGTGCGCGCGGTCCAGGGTCACGCGCCAGCACAGAAGGTCCTGAGCGAGCAGCCGGCGGGATCGTTCCGGTTCACGCAGTGCTTCTACCGGACGCCGGAGTTCACGAGCTCGGTGAGCGTGGCAGTGGGCATTCCGCTTGCGACGGACAGCAAGCGTTCCGGACCGCGGCACTACTGGCAACAGCAATTCCACGGGCAGGTGAGCGCCGCCCCCGGCAGGAAGAAGAAGGAGCCGCCGAAGCCGATAGCCGGCCTGGGGGACGAGGCGTTCTGGGTCGGAGATCCCATGACCGGGGCGCTCTACGTTCTGAAGGGCGAGGTTTTCCTTCGCCTGAGTGTCGGCGGTCCGCCCGATGAGACTCAGAAGATCAAGAGCGCCAAGGCGCTCGCCTCGCACGCCTTGAAGCGACTCCACGCGAGCGGCCCAAGGCGCAGCAACTGATATGGATCATCCACATACGGCGTGTTCGTGAGCGGGTCCCAGACAACTTGATTGATGCCGATGATTCGGTTGCGTCGGTTACCGTCACGCTCGCGGCATCGCATCGATTCCTGATGAGCTCAGTTTCCGTAGAAGCCGCCCCGCTTCTCTTGCGCGCGTATCACCAACTGTCAGGTGAAGCGATAGCTTGTGACGGTTCTCAGCCAGTGATAGAGTGCGCCTGCATAGTATCGGAAAAACTGCTGACCACATCAAATAGCAGCAGTGAACGAGAGATGTGCGGTGGGCCGGACGGGCCATGAGCTCTGTCTGGCCCATTTGCTTTTTCGTGGGTGACTTACCTGCGCCGCCT
>JAXIOV010000196.1:0-4838 GCA_045403245.1 Pyrinomonadaceae bacterium
TTATTCGAGCCCTTCGGGAAAACGATTAGGTGGGGAATGAGATCGTCGACCAGCTTCCACGAGCCTTGCACGTGCTCAGCGTCAAAACGTAGCTCCGCTCCTTTGCCGACGCCTTCAAATTGCTCGTGCGTGGCCCCCTGCACCTGAGCAAAAATCTGCTCGACGGTGATGGCGGGAAACTCTACGCCCGGGTCGAGAGAATCCAAATAGTAACTTCGTATGAGTTTCTGAAGTTTCTTGCCGCAAAGCTCCGCTGAACCAAAGACTTCCCCGCCCGCGAAACTGCCGTTGATGAAGGCCAGAAACCCGACTTGCTTTTCCAGGTGAGGAATTTCCTGTTGCAAATCCGCGTCCGTTTCGCCAATGCTGCTCTCGTAGATATCGCACATGGACTGGGTTGGGCTCATCACATCCATGCGAGCTGACTTGCCGGTGATGTCTCGCCACAGATCAGACTGATCCGTGGTGTAGCCGCCTCCACCTCTCAGGCTTTGTGACACTTGAAAATGCTTTTTGCGGCGCAGGCTCGCATAGGCTACTGATCTGCTCGACGAAAAACTGCGCGACGTGTAGCCCCAGCGGCCCTGTTCAACGCAGGAAACGGGGATTCTGATTTTGGTGGCTGCGGGAACCACGATCGTGGTATTCACGATCCGATTCTGTTTTGCGCCGAGTAACTCTTCGCCGTCGAGGATGATCACTTCCGCTTGTGATTTGTTCAAGACTTCCAGGTCCGGAACGCTTCCGCCTTCCGATATCTCGGTAATCTCGAGGAAACCCTCGCGCAGCGCCTCTTCAAGATCGACGAAGGGAAGCTTTCTTTCTCCATCGACAAAGATCGGCATGATCTTCAGCCGGTTAAACTCCACGGAATTGCCCATGTGCAGGCCGGCGATGAATTCGTTCAGTACTTTCATTTAATTCTCCTGGTTCTCCTGTTGCCAGAATCTGGTAGCAAGCGTAGTTGCAGCCCAAATAATAGTGGCAAAACGAGAAATGGAGAAATGGGCGAGGAATTGGGCACTGTCTTAGCTTGATTATCTTCTTTGCGCGCTTTTGCGGTTCTTCGCATTCCATTGCGGTAAATCAGCTTAAAAACAAATTAACCGCAAAGAGCACGGGGGACGCAAAGATCACGCAAAGAGTTGAACTTAAGAACCCCGGCAAGAAGAATGGACAAGATTAATCAGGATGGGAAATGGATGAAGGTTGATGCCCCATTTCTTAATCCTGTGAATCTTGTAAATCCTGTCTTGATTTTCTTCAGTACTTGTCTTTCGGCAATTCGGGATCCTGCGGAAACTGACTCATTTCAATGTGCGCCGGCGGTGGCGCCGGTGTCGATCAGCTGGTCGAGATCCAAATCAGAAGGGTGTTTGAGAGCCAGCAGGTTTCCAGTCGTGGCAACCGCGTAATCGGGTTCGCCGTGGAACGCCCATTCGTAGCGTCCAAATAGAAAACAAGAGAGGCGGCGACCAAGTTCCGACCGAATGCGTTTGCCGTTCGAAGTCGTATTTCTCTGTCGACTCGCGACAAAGCTCTCGCCGTTTGGCCCGATGTAGATACCGCGTTCGCGAAATTGCTTCATGCCAGATCGATTAGCATTCGCTGTGCCATTCCGCCAGACTCCAGAATTGGCCGCCAGGTCTAATCTCGTGCACGAAACCGTTGATGGAAATGGACGAATTGGCGCGGATAAGTGACCCGCCGGCGGTTAGGGGTGCCACAAAGGGCGGTAGTGAGAAGCAGTAGGCAGTGGGCAGTAGACGGTACGCCGAAGGCAGTTAGGAGTCAGTTGCGGAGCGTAAGGCCCCGACAGGTTAGTGAATGAACGCTCTTTTCCTGTCAGCCTGGGGTTGGACCGATAACTCGCCTGTGCTCCCAGGGTAACCGCGAAGCGCAACTCTCGGCTGTGGGTCGTAACCGCTTAGGGTGATGACCAAAACGTCGCACACGAGAAAGAACGTCTGGCAAGAATTTGACCTAACGCGATAAAAATAGATTGATAGTAAATCGTGAATGGTAAATAGTTAGCCAGGTGCTGGGTTCAAATGACAATCAGGCAACCAGGTAAGGATGCACACGAAATCGACCGGCGCAGATTTCTGCGGTCGGCGTTGATCGCGAGTGCAATCGCTGTCAGCGAAAACCCGCTGAGGTTGCGCACCCTGGGTGCCGAAACCACTCACTTTCCCTCACCCGGCGAGGCTAGGCGCTACTTCCCTGCTGAAAGCGCGGCGCGAAAGTTTGCGCCAGTCAAAGTTTCTCGCAATCGAATAATCCGCGAAGTCGTTGGACTTCGACCGTATCGGCCGGAAGGGTTTGTAGTTGAGGCGGAACGATTGGGCGACAAGCTCCTGGTTCACAATTATGGCCACGGCGGCGCCGGCGTAACACTGTCGTGGGGAACCGCATCGCTCGCGGTGGAACTCGCGCGCGATTTCATACAAACACAGACTCGCACACAAGCGCAGGGGACCGTGACCAGGGGGCGCCGCGCGCGCAGCCCCCGAACACGGGCACGGCGTTTTGCCGTTCTGGGATGCGGCGTTAACGGGTTGTCAACTGCGCTATTGCTGCAGCGCCGTTTTCAGGATGGCGTGGGTACAGTAACGATCTACGCGAAGGACCTCCCGCCAGAAACAACTTCAAACATCGCCGGCGCATTCTGGTATCCAACGTCGGTCTTTGACCCGGAAAGAGTCACCTCGAAGTTTTCCGATCAGTTTCGACTGGCCTGCCAGATTTCCCATAGAGCTTTTCAGACTCTCGTCGGGACTGACTATGGCGTGCGTTGGACCGACACCTTTGAGTTGATGCGTAGCGAACCGCCAACCGGGCGCGAACCGCCGGGCGGCGCGCAACTGTATCCTCAAACCGAAATTCATCGCGATGCGGAGCACTATTTCGGCTTTCCTTACGTTCGGCAGTTCAGCAGCATGATGATTGAGCCGCACGTTTACCTCAGCGCGCTATTGCGCGACTTCTACATCGCCGGCGGCAAGGTGGTGGTTAAGGAATTTCAACGTCGTGAGGAGATTGCGCGTCTTGGGGAACCGGTTATTTTTAACTGCACCGGGTTAGGCTCAAGGGCTCTCTTTGACGATCAGGCGCTTATTCCGGTGCGCGGTCAGCTGGAATTGCTGCTACCCCAGCCGGAGGTTGATTACTGTTATTTGAGTGGATCCGGCTACATGTTTCCGCGACGTGACGGAATTATTCTCGGCGGCACCTGGGACCACGAAGATTGGTCACTGGAACCCAAGCCTGAGCAGACGACCAGAATCCTTGAAGGTCATGCTGAGATCATGAAAGGGCTGAAGTAGAAGAAGTACTCAACTAACGGAATCCGAGGTGTTGCGGCGAGGCCAAAGCGTCGACAGGTCGACGCACTCCAAGGAGTAGCCCGGGCTCTCACCGCGTTGCTTGTGCAACATGAGACCAATACATCTTGCCATTTGCATAGTCGCAATCTTCTTCGGCGTGGCGCTGCTTCTTTTTGGCTTGTTGGACCTGGTGGTTCCGCACGCAAGGTTTGTTAGCTCAAACCCGCCTGCCGGCGCGATCATCGCCGAGCCTCCTTCCAAAGTCTCCATTACCTTCAGCAATCGACTCGCGCCTGAGTCCAACATGGACGTAACTTCGACCATCAGGTTATTGCCCTCCGGTGAAACGGATCATCTCGATGGGGGTTCGGTGGTCACCAGCGCCGGAATCGACCCGGTCGACTCAACTGGTAAATCAATGCGCGCGAATCTGAGGCCAGGGCTTCATAAGGGATTATATTTTGTTAACTGGCGCACTACGACGGCAGGTTGGAGGACGGTAACTTATGGCAGGACTGCCTTCGGCGTCGGCATGGTCATCCCGGATCACATTACCCGAGACATGAGTGGCAACATCTGGGAGCGTACCTATGACTGGCGCGGCCGGCGGGGTGCGATTGTTGGCGGTGTCGTGATGATTGGGCTCGGGTTGTTCATTTGGAAGAGCAAACGCGCGTAGCGTAACGAATTCAGCCGGAGCGCTCGCAGACCACTCTAGAGGTTACGCGAAAAAAGGGCACGACGGAAAATTGTCCTCCCCGTCGTGCCCAGTTTCATTCAGATAACAACCAGCGCTTCCAGCTTGAACTTCCGGCTTCGAGCTCTGCGCTTTCTGCCTCCTGGCTACTGCACCGCAACATCATCCACCCGGAACGACGTGGGCAGTGTGATGTCGTTAGTGCCGCGGAACTGAACGCGGACCGTCTGGCCGGCGAAGGCGTTGAGGCTGTAAGGTCCTCTCAACACGTAGGCGCCTGCCGTTCCGCTGTTCTGGTTACTGAACGTGGCCAATGTTGCCAACAACGTCCCCGACGTACTCCTCACTTCAATGAAGAGACGATCGAAGATCGCCGCTCCGGCAGCCTCGCTGGTCGTGATATTCAGCCAGAATGTGAGATTGCTACATCCGCTTGGTACTGTGACCGTTTGATAGAGGGTACCGCTGGAGCTGTTAACGCCATTGATAATGGAGTAGGCCACGCCGCTATGCGGGAAGGCTCCGGTGCTGCGGATTGCCTGACCGGAGTAAACCCACGGTGCGGTGCCGCTCTCAAAGCCCGGGTTAACAACTATGTTGGAGCAGCCGCCACCTCCGGTGCCTGCCTGCGTGACCGTGAAGGTCACACCCGCGATCGTCATCGTGCCATTACGCGAGGACGTCCCGGTGTTGCTGGCGACGGAGTAGTTGACCGTTCCGTTGCCGCTTCCACTGCTGCCGGAAGTGATCGTGATAAACGAGCTGTTGCTGACCGCGGTCCAGTTGCAACCGGCTCCGGCGGTAACAGTCACGCT
>JAXIOV010000124.1:0-48314 GCA_045403245.1 Pyrinomonadaceae bacterium
CGCGTCGACGTTTCAGACGCCCCGTATTTTGCCGACTACGTTCAAAGCCAGTTGGGAGACATCATTGCCGGGGCGGGCGCCGCCGAACATTTGCGAATCTACACGAGCATTGATCTCGACTTGCAAAGAGCCGCCTACGCCGCCGTCACCAAACAGCTTGCTGCTCTCGACAAAATCGAGGCGAAGCGGTTTCCACCTGGAACGTTGCAGGCGTCGCTGGTGGCGATGAATGCGAAAACTGGTGAAATCGTGGCCATGGTTGGCGGAAGGGATTACGCGAAGAGCCAGCTGAATCGCGCGACTGACGCTTATCGCCAGCCCGGTTCGTCGTTTAAACCATTCGTTTATGCAACAGCACTCAACACGGCCTACGATCCCGTCCCGCGCGTGATCACCGCGGCAACTACCTACATGGACGAGCCCAAGACGTTTACGTTTGACAACCAGGAATACTCGCCGGGAAATTTCGGTGATTCCTACTCAAATGGTCCGGTGACTTTGCGAGATGGGTTGGTCCACAGTCTCAACGTCGTCACAGTTGACGTGGCGATGGAAGTCACGATTGGTCGCGTAATGAACCTGGCCGCGAAGGCAGGGCTTCCCAGACCAACTCGCGCATATCCGGCGATGGCGTTAGGCACAAGTGAAGCGACACCGTTGCAGGTGGCTTCTGCGTACACCGCGTTTGCGACGCTTGGAACGCGAACGTCTCCGATTGCGATCAACCGGATTACAACCGGCAGTGGTGTGACAGTGGCGGCGCCCATGCCTCAGAAAACCGAAGTGTTTCATCCCGACGTCGCTTACGTGATGACGTCGTTTATGAAGGATGTCGTCAATCGTGGCACAGCCGCAAAGGTCAGGGCGCGCGGTTTCAAAGCAAACGTTGCCGGAAAGACGGGCACATCTCGCGATGGCTGGTTTGCCGGTTACACACCCAACCTGGTTTGTGTGGTGTGGGTCGGATTTGATGACGGGTCGCAGCTTGGTTTAACCGGGGCAAATTCGGCGCTTCCGATCTGGACTGATTTCATGGGCGTTGCCCTGGGCGAGCATCCTGAATGGCAAGGTGATTGGGCCATGCCGGCAGGTGTTGAGCAGGTTGCGATAAATCCAAAGACTGGCGCTCCTGCCTTGCCCGACGATCCGGACAAGCGAATCGAACTGTTCATCAATGGCACGTCGCCTCAGGAGTCTTCGGAAGCGACACCGGATCCGGACGCCACACCTGAGGGTGAGGAATCGCCAACCCCTGAGATAGAGATCCTGCCGCCACCACCACCCGATCAACCATTGGCGACCCCGACACCACGCCGAACCTCCGGCTCGGGAGTGGAAAAAGTGGAGCGTTTGGAAGGGTCCATCACACTCGATATCGATCCGTCGACCGGGTTGATTGCGGTGGAGTCGTGCCCGGTGATTCGCACCAGAACTTTCGTGCTGGGCACTGAGCCAAGAAAATATTGCGGACCGGAGTATCACGCACGTCCGGCTAGCGCGCCTCAGGCGACGCGCCCTCGACTGACCAATCCCTGATCGTCTATCCGCAGATTACGCAGATTACACAGACTACAAGCAACCACGACAAAGATCGGTCGAGACTCAGCATCGGTCGACTAAGCACCGTTCGTAGTCTGTCTTGCTCGGTCGATTCGTTCTCTTTCTTTCAAATCTGCCTAATCTGCGGATAGCTATTTCAGGTTTTCACTGCAAGCGGTTTCGATGGCCGTGTGAAGGGTTTCAATCGCGAGCGAGGCGGCGTGCTGCTTCCTCGATGGGAGCCCGCCGACTGCTTCCACCAGATCTCTTTTCGTCAAACGCATAGCATCTTGTGGTGTCCTGCCCTTGATTAGTTCGGTTAAGACTGATCCACATGCGATGGTAGGTGGACAGCCATACGCGAGGAAACCCACCGCATCAATCCGGCCATTCTTAATGCTAAGCGACAGGCGCAGGCGATCACCGCAAACCGGATTAGTCTCCTCGGCCAATGCGTTTGCATCGGGCAGTTCGCCTGCGTTTCGGGGATTTGCGAGGTGGTCTTTGAAGACGGTTGAGTAAGGCACAAGCAAACTAGTCGGCGATGGCGGGCACCAGATCCCGGCGTTTGTTTAGTGGAGACAACTGACGGAGTCTTTCGACTACTTGCGGCAAGACTTCCAGAACGTAATCAACGTCCTTTTCTGAATTGTCCTTACCAAAACTGAATCGGATCGATCCACGAGCTAGTTCGTCGTTCCGTCCCAGTGCTCTGATCACCGGCGACGGTTCGAGGGTGCCGGAAGAACAAGCGGATCCGGTGGAGACGGCGATCCCCTGAAGATCCAAACTAATCAGCAAGCCTTCGCCTTCGATATAGCGAAACGAAATGTTTGACAGGTGAGGGAGTCGGTGCTTGCGTTCGCCGTTAAAGACCACATCGGGAATTCGTTCAGCCACGACGGCTTCAAAGCGGTCGCGTAGTCGCTCGTCGTGAAGCGACCGCTCGATTATTTCCTCACGAGCCAATTTGGCGGCCGTGCCGAAGGCGACAATCCCAGGGACACTTTCCGTGCCGGCTCGTCTTTCTCGTTCCTGATGTCCCCCAACTGTCTGGGGCGACATCCGAACTCCGCGCCTGATAAAGAGGGCGCCGCTTCCTTTCGGCGCGTACAGCTTGTGTGAGGACAAAGATAGCAGGTCACAGCCCAGTGCTTCGACGTTAGCCGGGACGCGGCCGGCGGCCTGGACCGCGTCGGTGTGTAACGACAAATGACGATTTCCGCGAGCTCGTTCCTCACGAACGAGCGCACCAATCTGCTCGATGGGTTGGATAGTTCCAATCTCGTTGTTGGCCAGCATCACCGTAATGAGGACCGTGTCGGGTCTCAACGCTGATCGAACGTCTTCTGCTCGCACCACACCCGTCTCAGGCACAGGCAGCCGAGTTATCTCCCAGCCACTCTTTTCCAAAACTTCGCAAGCACCTCGAACCGAAGGATGTTCGATGGATGAAGTGATGATGTGGCGGCCATAGCTTGAGGCGATTTCGCAAACTCCCTTGATGGCCAGGTTGTTTGCTTCGGTGCCGCCTGACACGAACACAATCTCGTTCGGACGGGCGCCAATTAGGGCGGCAACTTCGCGTCTGGCCCGATCCACCGCCGCCCGAGCTTCCTGACCGAAAAGGTGCACACTCGAGGCGTTACCAAATTTCTCCGTCAGAAAAGGCAGCATGGCCTCGACCACCCTCGGATCGACGGGCGTCGTAGCGCTATGATCCAGATAAACTTTGTGAAGGCCAGCCATTGTTCCTCAGCAAAAGCCTCGCAACCAGACAGCCAAAAACGGCATCTGACGGGGCAGTCCAGGGTCGGGCGCGCGGGCCCGAATGCGTTTAGGGCTTCGAGACTTTGAGTCTATGGGCGCGCACCTGAGACGGTCAAGCGCAGGGCAAGTGACAATTTGAAATGCGGTTGGTTTGTTAACGCTCTCTTTGTGGTAGCATCCTGGTTGCACGAGGTTGGCTCTCCCAAGACTCCTGCGGCCGCATGGCAGCCGTAAAATCTCTGGAAGGAACAACAATGAAATACCTAAGAAATCCCTTGGCGGTTTTGGCTATGCTCGGGCTGGCCTTACTTATGGCCGTGACCGCGGATGCCCAGACGCCCACATTGCAAACTCCGTCGACCCCGACCAAATCGACGGCCCTCGAGCGTGGTTTTCGCACCGGATATTCGGATGGTTACAACATCGGTTACAAAGACGGAACCGACAAGACAGCGCGTGACTATCAGAACAAGGAGGAGTATCAGCGCGCCGACCGCGCTTTCAATGAGGTGTGGGGCACGGTTGAAGACTATCGCGACGGTTATCAACAGGGCTTCGAGGCCGGATACACCTCCGGTTACGATCGCCGACCTTTTGATTCCACAATCCCGGAAGGAATAAGCCGGCGAGGCACGACAGACCCAACCACGACGGATCCAACGATGTCCGGCAATCCGGGCAGTACCGCCCCAGCCAACCCCCAGGACAACAACACTTCCTATCCGGCGGACCGCGCACCGTTGCACATAC
Organism: Pyrinomonadaceae bacterium; assembly: GCA_045403245.1. Lineage (GTDB taxonomy): Bacteria > Acidobacteriota > Blastocatellia > Pyrinomonadales > Pyrinomonadaceae > PSRF01. The sequence goes on from JAXIOV010000124.1 coordinate 4,060, forward strand.
CTCGCGATTCAGTCCTGCTGGTGGAAATGAAGTCGCGTCTTTCCACGGACGTCAGCCAACGCGGCGACAGATTCCAGGCGCGCGTGATTCAGAAAGGTGAGTTCGAAGGCGCAATTGTCGAGGGACGAGTGACTCGCGTAAAGCGCGCGGGCAAGTTGAAGGGAACTTCAGAGCTCCAACTCGAGTTTGAGACCCTGCGCATGCCGGACGGCAGGACGACGTCGATCCACGCGGAAGTGGTCGAAGTCGTGGACATGGGCTACGAGAATACAGGCACGGTTGATGACGAAGGGGGAGTAAAAGGAAGAGACTCCACCAAGGATGACGTAACGAAGGTTGGAGCCGGCGCTGGAGTCGGCGCAATCATCGGCGCGATTGTCGGCGGCGGAAAAGGCGCAGCGATCGGCGCGGCGATTGGTGGTGGTGTCGGAACCGGCGCGGTGCTTAGCTCACGCGGCAGAGACATTCGTCTTGAACAGGGACAACAATTGAAGATCCGCACGGCAACTGAAACGCGAGTCGAGTGAAGAAGCGTAAAGAAGAAACCAGAACGGGGCGAAGGGGTGACAAATCATCCATTCGCCCCGTTTCATCTTCCGGCCTTTCACCAATCATCACTTTGCTCACCGACTTCGGGACGAGCGACTATTTTGTTGGCGCACTGAAGGGAGCGATCTACTCAATTAATCCCGCAGCGCGGATCGCCGACATTTCCCATGATATTCCGGCGCAAGACGTTGAGGCTGCTGCCTTCAACCTCCTCGCGCTCCATCATTCGTTTCCAGCAGGCACAATCCACATTGGCGTAGTCGATCCCGGAGTTGGTTCGTCGCGCAAGCCCATCTTGATGATCGCCGGAGCACAGTTTTACGTTGGCCCCGACAATGGGATCTTCAGTTACGTCGCCCAGGTGGTCGAGGCGTCGGGAGAACGTTTGGCTGTGTATCACTTGAAGAATCCGGCGTTCTTTCGCCACCCGGTCAGCCCGAGTTTCAACGGTCGAGACATTTTCGCGCCGGTTGCGGCCGCGCTTTCAACCGGTGTCGAGCCCGATCAACTCGGTCCCCTCACGACTAACTACGAACGGCTGCCTTCGCTGGAGCCGCGTGTGACGCGGGACGAAATCAGAGGCCGCATCATTCATGTCGATCACTTCGGCAACTGCATCACCAACATCACTCGTAAAGAGTTGACTGACGAGATTCGTGCTAAGGGCCCGGTGGCGCGTGTTGGGCGGAGAGTTGTGAGGCAGTTTCGGCAATTTTTTTCTGAAGCCTCGCGGCGCGCGAACCAGGTTTTCATGATCTGGGGCAGCGCGGGCTTTCTGGAGTTCGCCGCGGAGAACGACTCGGCAGCGAGAATTTTGAAGGCGAAGCGCGGGCAACCGGTGACCATTCAAGTTCCCTAGCCCGTCAAGGTAGTGCTGGGACCTGGCCAGGAGACGGTCAAGCCTGGGCAATTCGCAGGTTGGGAAGGCGAGCTTGCCCCGCGCAAGATTTGGAGCCATTCATCCTTGAATTTGCTTCATTGCTTCGACTTCGGTTGTATCCCTATTCAAAAAAAGAAGAGGTTGAGTCATAGTGTAGGGAAACCACAAAGCTGTCTTCCCAAGCTGCGAATTTGTTCAAGTTGAATGATTAGTTGATAGGAGGAGTGGACCAGTAGCTGAACTTGTCACTCTTTGTTCGGTTTTGTTATCTTCGCTTGCAACTCAAAACACTGCGATGACCAACAAATCAAACTCACCAGCAACCGGAACGTCCGCGACTGGCCTCAGGGGAATTGCGGTCGGAACCTCGTCGATCTCCGATGTGAATGGGGAGAAGGGCGAGCTCATCTACCAGGGCTACAACATTCACGACCTCGCCAGACATTCTAAGTTTGAGGAAGTTATTTTTTTGCTCTGGAACAAACGGCTTCCAATTGCAGCTGAATTGGCTGCGCTCGAACAATCGTTGAGGAAATCGTACGAACTGCCCGGCGAGATGATCGCGCTCATGAAGCAGTTTCCACGGGAAGCCGATCCGATCGATGTTCTCAGGACGGCAGTTTCGGCGCTGGAGTTTTATGACCCGACGGCTCGCGACCTGTCTCGCGAAGCCAGCATGCAAACCGCGGTGAGACTAACCGCACAGTTTCCAACCATAGTTGCCGCCTCCGACCGGATTCGAAGGGGACTGGAACCAACAGCGCCCGCGCGTTCATTGAATATCGCCGCCAACTTTCTTTACATGCTTCGCGGCGAAATGCCATCAGAGCGCGACGCCCGGTTGTTTGACGCATGCTTAATTCTTCACGCGGACCACGAATTAAACGCGTCGACGTTTACCGCACGAGTGGTGGCCGGCACCTTGGCTGACATGTACGCGGCCGTGACCGCTGCGATTGGCGCACTGTCCGGCCCGCTACACGGTGGGGCTAACACCGCGGTCATGAAAACGCTGCTGGAGATTGGCGAACTCGAAAACGTCGAGCCTTTTATCAAGCAGGCCCTGGCGAGCAAACGAAAGATCATGGGCTTTGGGCACGCGGTCTACAAAACCGAAGACCCGCGGGCAACTCACCTGCGGGAGTTTTCAAAAGAGGTAGGCGAACTGGCGGGCGACTCGAAGTGGTATGAGATGTCGCGCAAGGTTGAAGAGGTGATGAAGCGCGAGAAGGGCCTCTATCCAAACGTCGATTTCTTTTCGGCCTCGACATACTACATGATGGGGATCCCACTCAAACTCTATACGCCGATTTTTGCCGTCAGCCGCATCAGTGGTTGGACCGGCCACATCCTCGAACAATACGCTGATAACAAACTCATACGTCCTCGCGCGGAATACGTCGGGGCGAGAGATGTTCCTTACGTGCCGATTGAAGAGCGGAACTAAATCGCGCTACGCAAAACGAACCATCCTGACAGGCGAGACCTGGCAGGACCTGATTTTTGGGCACCCAGCTTCAAATAAACCCTCCGGAGGAAATTGATCATGGTCACCGACGATGAACTGAGACAAATCATGCCCAACTGTCCGGCGACCAGGCGCGCCGATTATCTCCCTTTCATCCAGCAGGCGATGCAGGAGTTTCAGATAACCAGCTACTTGCGCGAAGCTGCATTTCTCGCGCAGTTAGCCCACGAGTCAGGCGAATTGCGCTACATGGAGGAGATTGCTTCCGGTGCGGCTTACGAAGGACGAAAAGACCTGGGCAATACCCAGCCCGGCGATGGCAAACGTTACAAAGGACGCGGACCAATCCAGCTTACCGGGCGCGCGAATTACAAGAAGTATGGCGATCTGCTCGGAGTTGACCTGGTTAACAACCCCACCGTCGCCGCCACGAAGGAGGTCGGGTTTCGAATTGCCGGCGAGTTTTGGAAATTGAACGGCCTTAACGAACTGGCAGATCAGCAAAACATTAAAGCCATCACCAAACGAATCAATGGTGGGTACAACGGTTTGGACGATCGAACCATGTACTACAATCGCGCCAAAAAGGTCTTGAACAAGAACGACGCGGTGGATGGATCGAGTCCGGCTCCCGATCCGCCGACCAACGGTCAGGCGCCGGCTTATCCGGGCACAGTGTTGCGGCAAGGCAGCAAAGGCGCCAACGTGCGAACGCTGCAACAAAGGCTTCAAGACCTCGGATATTCGGTTTCGGTTGACGGTAATTTTGGGCCCGGCACACGTGGGGCCGTTGTAGCGTTTCAGACCAAATCAGGTTTAACGGCTGACGGTGCGGTTGGCCCCGGAACCTGGAAAGCACTCTGGGCCAGCTGAGGAATTTGGCAACCGGGGTTGCGTCGGATCCGAAGGCATTCTAATCGTTTCAAAACTGACGCAACCTCGTTGAGGTTGTAATTCTTATCGCCTCTTTTCCCAGGGTAGCCGCGAAGCGCGGCAACCCTGGGCTTTATTACGCAACCGCTTCGCGGTAGAAACGGGTCACCATTCTGGCCCTTGCTTACGCGACCATTTCGCGTAGAACGCCGTCACCACTCTCTCGAAGCAGTCGCCTCTTTCGGCTGTGTCTCAGATATGTAGTAACCCTGACGCGCGCTGACTTCGAGCTTGCGAGTCTTGCCCTTTGCAGACCTGGGCTTTTATTCGTTCTTGCTTTTTACTTTTTGGCGTTCGATGTCCAACTCGGGTATTCCGAATTTGCCTTCAAGTGATGACAACTTTTTGAGATCCACGTCTCCGACGATATTTATTACCGTGACTTCCTTCGGATCCATCGCGAGCAACGCGAGGCCTCCGACCTGATTGCCTTCAAGCATCAGATAGACTTCGACGTTACCTTCCTTCTTGCTTTTCACATTTACGACCCTGTTCCAGTTTGGACCTCGCAGTTGCGTGAGGATTGGTTCGATGTCCGCCGCCGTGTATTGGCCTTCGGTTTCGAAAGAAAAATTCCGAACGTAGACGCCCTTTAGACCACTGATGATTTCCTTCACCTTAGCGTCATCCTCGTCTTTGCTGTCGAGAAGCCTCGCGGTCAGCTGCATCAAGCGCTCATCGAGATTAACGTCCACGGTCTGACTCGCTTTGGCAGCCAGCGCGTCGAGGTGACTGGTTTGAATCCTGGCGCCCTGCGCAGAAGCAGTTCCGGCCAAAGCGAGAACCACCAGTACTGCGAGCGCCGCGAGTTTTGGGGAAGAGTTGCAAAGTGACTTCATAACTACTCCATTCATCCTATTTTGTGTTGGTTGTGAACTGTGTTGCCCGGGTTAGTGCCTTGTATTTTCTTTTGCACGAAACTTAACTTTGAGCTGGTAAGCCGTAACGCAAGCATTAAGTCGTCCCTGGCGGCCCGGCCTTCGGCAAGCTCGCTGGCGGGGGGCTCGGAACGCTTCGACTTGAGGCGCAGCGGGCGAGTTTTTTGAACGGCGACTTGTCTCTGGCTTTCAGGGTTGGGGGCTTGTTTCTCGGTCGGTCTTTGATCTGGCGCAACGAGACCCTCCACCCGTCCTCCCGCATTCGCAAGAAGATCTCTAACCTTCTGTTCGTCGTTACTCTCGGCCGCCCGCTGGGGATCAGGCTGTCTGTTGAGCCCTATCCACAAACCGAGGCCTAACACAATCATCGCGACGGCGGCGGCGATAGCGTAACGAGGATAGTAAAACCGGCGGCGGCTCGTTTGCAGTTGCTCGGGAATCTCCAATGGCCGCGGTTGATATCGAAGCGTCCCAAGAATTTCCTCGAGCTGTTGTATCTCCGGATCCGGTTCACCGGTTCTGTCCCACAGGTAATCGTCGTTCATAAGCCCTCCTTAAAGCCGAGCTTCTCGCGTAACAGTTTCATGCCTCTATGCAGGTTCACCCTGACAGATGCCGAGGTCAGACCGGTGCGGCTCGCGATTTCCGGCCCTGTCATTCCTTCAACCAGACGCAACACGAGCGTCTCCCGGTAAGCGTCGGGCAGCGTGCGAATGATTTCGAGAATCTCCGCCGCCTTGGACTCACCGGAATCATGGCCACGAAAGTCATCGGGGAATTCATCCACCGAAACCATGTAACGCGATTTCCGATGGAAGTCCATGGCTCGATTGCGAGCAATCATTGCGACCCACGGTCCAAAAGAATTCGCGTCGCGAAGGGTATCCAGTTTCTTCAAAGCGTGGAGGAAGATCTCCTGCACCATGTCTTCGACTTCGTTTCTAGGCATTCGCGCGAGGAGAATCCCATGTACCAACGGCGCGTAGAGACCATAAAGACGCCCGTACATGTCGCGATCGCCTTCCAGTACCGCCCTGACAAGCTGGGCCTCGAGTGAGACCGCGGGGCTTGGTTGACCGGTCGCCGTTTGGTCTTGACCGGTCATCAGTAGCGAGTCCGCCGTTGCCTGAAGTTCATACATTGCGCTGCTATTCGGAGCTTCTGGGTTTGTTTCGGTACAGCCTGACACAGTTAAGACGGGAGAGAGGGGGAAAGTGTTAACAAAAAGGGGCCGTTGGCGGATTTTAGTCCCTCGGATTTTGGGGACAAGTCCGCTGCAGCCTGCTGATGCCCCAATGAATCTGTCGGAAAACTGTGATGACCTTTCGCAGTACGCCGAAGGCGTTCGAATAACTTAGCCCAGGGTACCGCGCGCAGCGCGACACCCTGGGATCAGAAGTGGAAATGATTTCTTACCCTGAAAGCATCAAACGCGCGCCGCGCGCGTCGGATGCTTTCAGGGTAGAAGAACCCGGGGTAGCCGAAGCGGCAAACTCGGGCTTTGAGACGTAACCGCTTTGCGGTAAAGCAATTCAAGTCAGAAGGCTAACGAGGGAACTAATGCGTTCCGTGCCGGTTTGAGTACCGCGACAGACGACCCGGTTGCTACCGCTCCCGGTTCTGATGCAGGGCTCGCACAGGCTTTCCAATATGGATTTGCAGAAACACCTGGCAGCGTTTAGCTGCTCAAGACCGACAGGGGAGATTCCCGGGCAACCGGGTTTTCTTGTGAGCTCAGTCGCTTCATCTCCTCAGTACTCGTAAACAATTTCGTCCGCCACAGGAAGATCGTCGAGGCAATTAGAACAATAGTGCCGGCAACGCCACCCTCGATCCCATAGCTTCCTCCGGTTAACCACGCTGGGCCAACGTCAATTCCACGAAGGACTGGCTGCGGCGAAATGGAGATACCACTGACGGGCAATCCGAAAAGGGAGCCGAGGGACCAGTTCCACGCCCAGTGAAGTCCCAGGGGCAACCACAAACTGCGCGTCCTGAGATAGGCAACCGCAAACCACACTCCGGCCAGGGCGGTGTTTGCGAAGGTGAAGCCCGCGACTACGTTCGGATTCCTCAAGTGGACTGCCGCAAAGGGAACCGACGTCAAGAAGATTCCCAACCACACAAGCTGAGCTCGCGTCAGTGTTTGTAGCGGATAGCCTCTAAACAGAGCTTCTTCAGCCAGGGCGGCAACGATGAAGAGCGCTGCCGACGAGATCAAGGTCCGGCTCACACCCGGCAGTTCTGCCAGTCCGGCCAGACTGAATCGCAACCCGCCGCCCGCCGAGGCAATTCCAACTGCAACTGCCAGGGTTACAATTCCGATCAAAGAGCCGGCGACTAGATCTCGAGCCCAGCCGGAATGAGGCCACAAGCCCAACGCGCGCCAGGGCAGTCCCTCCAGCCACCGCGTGCAAATCCATCCCCCGATGACAGCCGCTGTCAACAACAGAAGACGAAACGAAAGATCCTGAACGAAGTCTCGTATAGTAAGGCGGGGTACAGCGAGCAAGGCGAGTCCATAAGCGACTCTTCCAATTGTGCCGAGTAGAAACAACAAAGAGACATAGACAAACGTGAAGATCAACAGCCGCCAGCCACTACGCAAACGACCCGCTGAGTTTAAGAAAACCTGGTGTGCGTTCATTCAGCTCGAAGCAACTGACTTGAGATTCGACGACGACGGAGCGCGGGCATTCTAGACGATGCCAGTCGATTAATCACGTACCACGCATCAGATCCGGGAGCGATAGCGGCCGGATCGTTGTCGCCGCTAAGGAATGGTCCGCAATGCCTGTCCTAACGGTCGCGTATGGTAGACTTTCGGTCACTTCTTCATGAGCTATCAGCAGCAAAATCCACTAAATCCAGCGTCCGGCCGATTAGCTCGCAGACGTCGGATACTGCTTTGGGCGCTGGGCGCAACGGTGCTGTTATTGCTCTTCGTAATCGTCTCTCAACAGCTCTGGCTATGGACCGTAATACCGCCTGACACCGCGGCTGACACGGTGTTGCTTTACTCGTTATCGACGCTGAATTTCGTTGCCTTTGTGGTTTTTTCGTTCATCTTCGTGCGCAACTTGCTCAAGCTGCGTCGCGAACGGCGCGAGCGTCAGCTGGGGTCGAAGATCAAGACGAGACTGTTAATCTATTTCATCGCCATCAGTTTTCTTCCTATCATCGCGATGGCCGTTTTCTCCTACTTGTTTCTCAATCGTTCACTGGAGAAATGGTTTGGGCAGTTACCGGAACGAATGGTTAATGAGGCCCAGGAAGTTCAACGTGAAGCCTTCCATGCCCAGACGCGGAATCTGCGCGAAACCGCGTCGTTGCTGGCCGGAGTGCTGACCACGCAGAATGACTTCGAAAGACAACAAACTCTCAATCGAGTAGTCGCAACTGGTCAGTTGTTAGCAGTTGAAATTGTGGGTCCAGGCGGTCGAGTGGTGGCTCAAAGCAGAGGCCCGGCCTCCAGCGGCGAGACTGCTGAGCTTGACCTGCTTCTGCAAAGAGCGCGTTTGCTCAAAGGAGCCGATGAAACTCTGGCAGATGGTAAGGATTTTGACGCGGTCACAGTTCCGCTCCTCGACAAACAACTGGTAGTGGTTCCGTTGCGCCGCGCAAGCCAATTGAACGACCAAATCTCCGCCTCGCAAGAAGAGTATCGCAAGCTGAGAGAGAGACAGCGAAGGGTTCGTCTGCTTGCCATCTCCACTCTCGGGTTGATGACCTTGATGTTGCTCTTCGTCTCAAGTTGGGTGGCGATTTATTTGGCCCGTGGAATTGCCACACCAATCAGGGCGTTGGCGGAAGCATCTGATGAGATTGCTCGTGGCAACCTCTCCCACCGGGTGACCACGATCGCCGAAGACGAGTTGGCCCTGCTGGCTGCTTCGTTCAACCAGATGACTGCCCAGCTCGAGGAGAATCGCCGTAGCATCGAGGCTGGTTCCGCCGCCCTTCGCGAAAAGAATCTGACACTCGAAGAGCGGCGAGACTACATTGAAACAGTGCTTGAGTCTCTTTCGACCGGAGTCGTGTCGCTTGATGAGAACGACCATGTCACCACAATTAACGCTGCGGCAATGCGGATGCTGCGATTGCAATCGGGTGTGAACGGAGAACCCGAACTCAAGCAGATCATCAGAGGAGAAGATTGGTTGGTCATGGAACCCCTGCTTCGTCGAGCTCGGCGGACGGGGCAATCTTCAGACCAAGCCCACCTGGCCGGGGCCAACGAAAGCACGTCCCTTCCGGTGGCGCTGAACGCCACTGCTTTGCGCGCGTCGTCGACGCAAGAGCGAGGTGTGGTTCTTGTTATTGAGGATCTGTCGGAACTGCTGGCCGCACAAAGGGCCGCCGCCTGGAGCGAGGTAGCTCGTCGCATGGCTCACGAAATCAAGAATCCGCTGACGCCGATTCAACTGTCCGCCGAGCGCATCGCCAAAAGCTACGGACGTGCGAGCCTAAAGGGAGAGAACGGCTCCAAAGGCGATAATGGCCGGGAAAGAACGGCTGATGACCTGCGCGTGACTGCGGTAATTGATGAGTGCACTGAAACTATTGCCCGCGAAGTGGCCGGACTCAAGGCGATGGTTGATGAGTTTTCTCGGTTTGCCCGGTTGCCACTAGCCCGTTTGGAGGCCGCCGATTTGAATGAAGTCGTTCGCCACGCCGTTGCGCTTTATGACGACAGGCTCGACGGCGTGACGATAACGACCAATCTCGGTCAAAACCTGCCGTTGGCGCTGCTTGACGCTGAGCAGCTAAGGCGAGTTTTCGTGAACCTGATCGACAACGCGATCACTGCGCTGGGAGGAGTTGATGTCGAAAAGCGGATCACAATCAGCACGAGTTGTGATGCGGAGCGCAGCGGGTTGGTGGCGGAGGTCTCAGATACCGGGCAGGGAATTCGTCCCGCTGATTTCAAAAGACTGTTTCAGCCATATTTCTCCAAGAGTAGCTCAGGTACCGGGTTGGGTCTGGCGATCGTGCAGCGAATAATCCTGGAGCACGGCGGCCGGATTCGAGCTGAAAAAAACCATCCGCGCGGAGCGCGATTCGTAATTGAACTGCCGGCGGTCAATGCATAGGGGCAGGAAGCAGTAGGCAGAAGGCAGTAGGCAGAAAGCAGGAAGCATGTGGCTGGCGGTAGGCAGTAGATGGCACGGGGGGCACAGCGGGTTTAACGTGCCAACTGCACCTGCCCCCTGATCCTGATCCCTGCTCCTGATCAAGAAGATGGATTCAATCCTAATAGTCGACGACGAACGCGGGATTCGCGACACCTTACGAGGTGTGATGGAAGACGAAGGCTTCAGCGCCGATGCTGTTGCCACAGGTGAGCAATGTCTCGAGGCCGTCGAGCGACGCGCTTATAGTTGCATCTTGCTCGATGTTTGGCTTCCGGGAATAGATGGCCTTGAGACCTTGAAGCGTTTAAGGGCCGCGGGCTCTGATGCCGCAGTGGTGATCATATCGGGGCATGGCAATGTGGAAACCGCGGTGCGCGCCACGAAACTTGGGGCTTTCGACTTCATCGAGAAACCGCTCTCCATCGAAAAGACGTTGCTGACAGTTCGCAATGCGTTAAGACAACAACAGCTCGAACTGATTAATGCAGAAATGTCGGCGGAACTCTGCAAGGAATACACGATGGTCGGTCAGTCGGTTGCGATGCGGGCACTTCGCAAACAGATCTCAGTGGTTGCACCAACCGATGGACGAGTTCTGATCTACGGCGAGTCAGGCACAGGGAAGGAGTTGGTTGCCCACGCCATTCACGCCAAGTCTCGTCGCGCCGCCGCACCTTTCATCGAAGTCAACTCTGCGGCGATTCCCGAAGAGTTGATTGAGTCGGAGCTTTTTGGCCACGTGCGCGGCGCGTTTACCGGCGCCACTGCGGCAAAAAAGGGAAAGTTTGAATTAGCCGACGGCGCCACTCTCTTTTTGGACGAGATTGGTGACATGAGTTCCAAGGTTCAGGCGAAGGTGTTGCGCGTTCTCGAAGAGCAGAGGTTCGAACCAGTCGGTAGTGGCACTTCAGTGAGGGTTGACGTCCGCATCATCGCTGCCACCAACAAACAACTTGATGTGGAAATTGAGCAGGGAAAGTTTCGTTCGGATCTCTTTTATCGATTGAATGTGATTCCTTTTGAGCTGCCACCCTTACGCGACCGTCTGGAGGATATTCCTTTGCTGGTCGACTACTTCAACCAAAACTTCTCAAGAGCGTACGGCAAGACATCCAAGGAGTTTACCGCCGAAGCCGTTGAAGACATGCAAAACTATTCGTGGCCGGGAAACGTGCGCGAGCTAAGAAACACAATCGAGCGGGTGGTAATCATGAATCCGGGTGTCAGGGTCGCCGCAAACGATTTACCACCTCATGGCAAAGAAGAAGCACCGGCGGCCTCATTCAGGTTCCCGTCCTTTAAGGAAGCCACTGACGCCTATCATCGCGAGTTTATTCAAAGAAAGCTCGACGAGGCCGAAGGAAATGTTTCACGCGCCGCCGAACTGATGGGCGTTGATCGCAGCCATTTGTATCGCCGCATGCGTGCGCTCGGAATTCCCAGCCGCAGCGAACGCTCGGCAGTCTCTTAGCATCCTTCCCAAAAATCGCTCGACTCTGAGTCCGTTAAGGATAACTGATAGGAAACGGGCAGAAGTCTATGTTACTTTATCAAGGCTTTAGTGCTTGTTGATGTTGAGGTTGAAATGGATTTTACGACGAAAGAGCTACTAAAAAGATACGCAAAGCTGGCGATCGGCCAGCCGTTTTCGCCAATCCTGCTGAACATACTCGTCACCTCTGTCTGTGACATGCGATGTACACACTGCTTCTTCACCGACGAACTGGACGATCGCCCGCGCAAAAAGCTGCAAATGAAGACCCACGAGATTGAAAAGATCTCGGAAACGCTGGGTGGCAGCCTGGGAGTCCTGATTCTGGCGGGTGGTGAGCCGTTTACGCGAAAGGATCTGCCGGAGATCGCGCGCGCGTTCTACAAAAACAACAGGCTCGAGTCGATCTACATCATGTCTAACGGACAGATTCAAAAGCGAATCTTTCCGGACATAACGAAGATCCTACAGGAGTGTCCTGAGCTGAACGTCACCGTAGCTCTGGGAATCGACGGTCTCAAGAGTCAGCATGAGAAGATTCGTCAAAAACCGGGTTCCTGGGACATCGCGATTGACACGGCGCGACAACTTCAAAACATCAAGAAGGAATATCCGAAACTCGACATCCAGACCTGTACTTGCTTCATGAACTCGAACCAGGAGACGATCTTTGAATGGTACGACTTCCTCAAGTATGACCTGCGGCCTGACAAGGTCAACTTCAATTACATTCGTCCTCCTTCAGCAGACCCTGTCGAACTCGACATCGATCATTCACGTTACGCCAAACTCGCGTCGATGATTGACGACGATTCGCGCCACGCCGCAATTAAGAATACTTACGGCGGCAAGGCCGGCTTCTTCAAGGCCGCGATCGACATCTACATGCATGGCCTGATTGCCAAAACCCAGGAAACCCAGCAGGCACAAATGACCTGCTACGCAGGAACCGCGGGCGGCGTCATCTACGATGAAGGCACTGTTTCCTCGTGTGAAAACCTGGCACCCATTGGAAATCTTCGCGACTTCGATTGGAACTTCCAGAAACTCTGGCTGTCTCCGGCGATGAAGGAGCGACGCAAGAAAGCCGCGGATGGCTGCTTCTGCACACACGAATCCAACAGCTATTACCCGTCGCTCCCGTTTAATCCCGGTCATTTGATCCAGATCAAGAAGCTGGAAAAAGAGATGAAGAAAGCCTGGAGAAAACTCAATGGCGAAACGGGACAAGCTGACGGCGTTGCGGTCAACGCCTAACCTCATTAACCCATTGAGAATGCAAATGGAACGTTTCAGTTTTTTCAAGCGATCTGTTTTAGCGGTTGTTGTTTGTCTTGCTTGCATCGCAAACCTTAATGCCCAGTCGCCTATAGCCGCGGACAAGCGAGCGGCGATTCAAGAGTTATTGAATCTAATCGGGGTTACTCAGGCTGCCAAAGCGACCTTCGTGACGCTCATTGATCAGTATTCACAGGCTCTTGCCAAAAACTCTGTTGACAGCTTCGAGAAGCAGAACTGGCCACCGGAAACCAAGGAAAAGGCCACGCTGCTGGCGCAGGATTTTTATAAGCGAGTTTCGGCCCGCTTGCGAGAAGAAGTTCCGCAACGAATACAGTACGAAGAGAAGGTGGGCCGCCTTTATCTTGACGTCTATGACCAGCATTTTACCGAAAGCGAGATTCGAGAACTGATCGCGTTTTATCGGAGCCCGGCTGGCCAGAAGTTTCTTGAAATAACGCCGCGTGTCGCCACCGTGCTGCAACAAACTGCGACGGCGGAATTTGAGGCGCAGACTATGAGTGTGACGCGGGAGATCGTGGCTGAAGAGTTGAAGAAACTGGAAGGAAGAGCGGCTGTGGAGTTGAAGCCATCGCCGCGTTGAAGGAAGGCTAAACCGCTGGAACGCATCCCCAAAATTCTGATCATCTCGTCAGACACCGGAGGTGGCCATCGCTCGGCCGCCGCGGCGATCGTTGCCGGCGTGCAGAAGTTTTTCGATGGACAGTCGTATGCCGTGCGAGTGGTGCGAGCAGTCGAGGATTCGCATGAGGTCACCGCGAAGCTGGTGCGGCTCTACAATTGGTTGCTGCGAAACCGGCAGAGCTGGATGAAGTACTTGTACTGGGTGGTCAACCGGTTTCGACCGGAAACCCGGGAATTCTTCCAAAAACGATGTATTGGGTATTGCGCCGCGCAATTTGAGCGTTGGTGTCCTCACGTGGTGGTCAGTGTGCATCCACTTACCCAGCACATCTTCGCGCGAGTGCTGAAAGAGCTGAAACTCGCCGACCGCATTCCGCTCGTGTCAGTGGTTACCGATCCGTACTACGGCTTTTGGAAAGGGTGGGCGTGCGATGATGTCACGCTCTATCTCGTCGCCAGTGAGGAAGCACGACAACAGTTGATCGATTACGGCATCGCGCCGCAACGAATCAAAGTCTCGGGGATGCCGGTGCATCCGAAGTTTGCGTACCCTGATGAAGAGGCTGCGAGAGCCGCCCGCAGAGCGCTTGGATTGGATCCGGAGAAATTCACTGTATTCGTCAACGCCGGCTGGGAAGGCGGCGGAAATATCCCGCAGATTTTTCGCGAGTTAGTTCGCGGCCAACTGGAGGTACAGGCAATCTTTCTGGCTGGTAAGAATGAGGAATTGAGAGCCGACGCCGAATCAATGGCATTGGAAGCGCCTTTCCCGATTAAGGTCATCGGTTATTCCGAGCATGTGGAACAACTGATGAGCGCAGCGAATGTCATGATTTCAAAGCTTGGGGGCTTAACCACGTTTGAAGCTTTTGCCTGCCGCGTGCCGATCATCGCCGACGTCATCACTGATCCCATGCCACAGGAGGCAGGCACCGCAAACTTGCTGGTGAAGCGGGGTGCCGGAGTCCTCCTGCAACGCGCCACCGACGTAGTTCCGGTGATCCGGCGCATGGTAGAGGACACTGCGCACTACTCGGCGTTGCGCGCGGCGACGATCGGTCTCGCGATTCCAAACGCCACGCGCCGGATTGTGGAAGAGATTACTGCGTTGATCCCAGCCTCAACCGAACCGGCTGAGAAAGTGGTTTTGGCTGAAGTGGTATCGGCTTGAGCCCTCGTTGACTGTTAGCACTTTTCAGAGTCTAATCTCCCGGCAAAACAATCAAACTCCAAATTTCAGATCTCGAATTTTCAGATCTCAACCTGAACTGAGACCGAAAGATTTGAGATCTGAAATTTGGTACCTGAGACTAGTATCCTGGACGTTAGAAGCAACCTCGCCCGCTTGCATTCCTGGAAGCGGGCTTTTTAGGAGAACAATTCGACTGTGAGCCTACTGCTCGAAGCTAAACGTGCATTCATCACCGGAGGAACGCGAGGTATTGGTGCAGCCCTTTGTGAGGTGTTTGCGCGCGAGGGCGCCGACGTTGCCTTTAACTACAACTCTCGCGACGATCTTGCCGAAGAAACGGTGAAGAAGATTGAAAGTCATGGCAGACGCGCGCACAGTTTCAAGGTCTCGATTACCGATCGGGTCGGGCTGAAGAAAATGACTCGCGAACTCGTGGAACTGTGGGGCGGTCTCGATATTCTGGTAAATAACGCTGCCATTAACCGTGGCGATAATTTTGCCACCACTACCGACCGTGCCTGGGACGAAGTTATTCATACAAATGTTGACAGCCTGTTTGCGGTTACCAAGCCAATTTACAAACAAATGATTCGCAAGCGGCAGGGAAGCATTCTCAACATCACCTCGATCGGCGCGATCCGCGCGTTGCCGACGGCCGTTCACTATGCAACTTCAAAAGCGGCAATGATCGGGTTCACAAAATGTTTGTCGCGTGAGGCCGGCACATTCGGCGTGAGGGTCAACGCGATCGCCGCCGGGATCTTTGATACGGAGCTGGCCCAGGCTTTGCCCCAACGTCTGTTGGAGATGCACCACTTCTGGGCTTCGGCGGGTCGAGCCGGGCGCCCCGAAGAGTTGGCTGAGTACGCCGCCTTTATGGTGAGCGATCGGAACAGTTTTATGAACGGTGAGGTCGTGATTGTGGATGGTGGGGCGGTAACTTAGCTTACGCGTCACCCTTGTCCTTGCTCAGCTCTTCCAGCCTCTTTTCCAGGTCTCTCAGTTTTCTTTGCATCTCGCCTAGCCTTCGAAACGCAGCAGTTGATCGGAGCCAATCCTTGTTATCGAAGGCTGGGATTCCTGAAATTACTTTTCCGGACGGCACATCGTGACTCGTGGCGCTCTTTGCCGTGATCACTACATCGTCGCCGATCGTCAAATGCCCGGCCACACCTGCCTGTCCCGCCAGGATTACCCGACTACCGATATGCGAGCTTCCCGCCAGTCCCACCTGTGCACAAAGCAGCGTGTCTTCGCCAACCGTGCACGAGTGACCGATCTGCACGAGGTTGTCTAGTTTAGTTCCGCGACCAATTCGCGACTCTCCAACAGAAGCCCGGTCAATCGTGGTTCCCGCCCCAATCTCTACATCGTCTTCAATTACCACTCGGCCCGTTTGAGGGATCTTCAACCACCGGCGCTCTTCGTCCTTCGCGTAACCGAAACCATCGCAACCGACCACCACGTTGTTGTGGATGACCACTCGTTCGCCAATCTGAGTGCGTTCGCGAATGACCGAACCGGAATGAATTGTCGAGTCCTTACCGATGGTAACGCCGTCGTAGAGCGTCACATTTGGATAGATGCGAACGCCTCCCGAAATTTCACACGATTGGCCAATGACCACGCAGGCGCCAATGCTCACGTCACCGGCTACCCTTGCGGAAACATCAATGACGGCCGAAGGGTGAATCGAAGGCACTACCTCTTCCGAGGGGTGAAACAAACGCAAGGCTCGCGTGTAGGCCAGGTATGGATCCTTGGCCCTCAGGACAGGAATCTCCCGATCGATGGGAGCATCCTCTGAAAGATAGACAGCGGACGCCCTGGTTGTGTTTACGCGCGGTGTGTAACGCGGATTGGCCAGAAACGTGATGTCCCCCGCACCTGCGTCGTCAAGGCCTGCGGCACCGGTTATCTCAATGTCGCCGGAGTTTCCGTCCACTCGAGCCGAGGTCAAAGCTGCCAATTCGGAAAGTTTCATGAGCTAAAGTCTACACCAAGATTAATAGTGATCGCCGATGTTCGCGATCCAGGGTTACCGTCTCGCTGGATCAGAACCGGGAGCAGTAGCGACCGGGTTGTTGTCGCGGCACGCAACTTAGGCTCCAGCTCGCTAGCCAATCCAGCAAGGTTGTGTGCTAGACAGCAACCCGGTCGGTACTGCTCCCGGTTCTGATACGCGCCCAGTCCGTTACCTTCAAGCCGCAACTATGGTGTCCGCGCTAAACGAACTCACATTATTGAAACGGGATCAATTTCGACGTTAATCGAGCGAAGGCTGACGCCACTCTTTGCCACTTCCCGCAGGGCAACGTCAATAGTTTTGCGCAGGTAGGTCCGGTTACGACTTTTTACCAGCAGCTGGACACGAAACTGGCCCTTCAATCTCCCGATCGGCGCCGGCGCCGGGCCAAGAATTCGGGCCGCGCGGTCAACGTTGGCGCCATCCAGCGCTTTCCGCAGCTTGAGCGCGTCGGCCCTGACTCGATCAATATCGGTGCCATGAATCATGAGCGATGCAAGTGCTACAAAAGGTGGATACGTGTGGTTTTGACGGTGGCGCAGCTCCTCCTCGTAGAAGCCTGCATAATCCTGCGCGCTCGCGTGGCGCAATGCGTAATGATACGGATGATAAGTCTGAATCAAAACTTTGCCGGCGCGATCACCACGTCCGGCGCGTCCGGCAACCTGGGTCAACAACTGAAACGACCTCTCGGCGGCGCGGAAATCTGGCAAGGCGAGACCAGCGTCTACGGAAACCACGCCGACCAGAGTCACGTTGGGAAAATCGTGTCCCTTTGCCAGAATCTGTGTACCGACCAACATGTCGATCTTGCCCTCACTGAAATCGAGTAGAGACTTTTCGAACGCATGACGACGGGCAGTTGTGTCCTTGTCGATTCGCGCGAGTCGTAGTTTGGGAAAAAGCCTGGTGAGCTTCTCTTCGATTTGCTGCGTACCTTCCCCTACGTAATAAATGTATTTCCCGTCGCAGTTTGGACATTTGGACGGCGACGCCTCGCGATGATTGCAATAGTGACAGACAATTACTCGATCGACACGATGATAGGTCAAGGTTACGTCACAGTTTGGGCATTGAATGCTTTCTCCACAGGAACGACAAAGCACAAAGCTGGAGTAACCGCGACGGTTCAAGAGGACGATCGACTGCTCGCCCTTCTGATGTGTTTCTTCGATGGCCTGTAACAATCGGTCGGAAAAGATCCTGGGTTTCTGGTGGCGGGCAAAGACTTCGCGCATATCAATGATTTCGGCGACCGCCAAGGGTCTGTTAGCCAGACGGCTTGGCAGTTGCAGCAGTTGGTACTTTC
This sequence comes from Pyrinomonadaceae bacterium, assembly GCA_045403245.1. Lineage (GTDB taxonomy): Bacteria > Acidobacteriota > Blastocatellia > Pyrinomonadales > Pyrinomonadaceae > PSRF01. The sequence goes on from JAXIOV010000124.1 coordinate 21,845, forward strand.
CCGACCTGGCGTTATGAAATGACTCCAGCGAAGGAGTGGCTGATCCGAGGATAACGACGGCCGATTCCTTTTGAGCGCGGACGATTGCCGTGTCCCGACCGTTGTAGTGAGGTGAATCCTGTTGACGGTAAGTGGACTCATGCTCTTCGTCCACTATGACAACGCCCAGGTTCTCTATCGGGGCAAACACAGCCGAGCGCGTGCCGATAACTACTCGGGCGTGACCGGCTCTGACTCGTGACCATTCGTCAAAGCGTTCTCCTCTGGAGAGTGACGAGTGGAAAATCGCTACTTTGTCACCGAAGTGCATTCGCAGACGGCGTGCAAAGACCGGTGTCAATGCAATCTCTGGCACCAGCATCAGGGCCGATCGGTCCAGACTCAAAGCGATTCTCATCGCGCGAATGTAGACCTCGGTCTTGCCGCTCCCTGTAACACCGTGCAACAAAAACGGTGCGTAGTTCCCGGCTCTCAGTGGCTTTTCAACCTCGGCCAGGACACCCTCCTGATCAGTAGTCAACACGTAGTCTGGAGTAATCGGGAAGGTGGTGTGGCCGAGCGGATCCCGGCGGACCTGTTCCTCAAAGACTTCCACGATTCTTCTCTTTTGCAGGGTTGAAACACTGGAAGCGCCAACGCCGGCAACATTGAGCAACTCTGTCAAGCTCAACGAGATCCCTTTCCCAAGTGCTTCGATGACCCTTAGCTGAGCCGGCGTCAGCTTTCGCCCTTTGGGTTCCCCCGGTTCATCCAGAGTTTCGAGCAAACGCACTCGTCGGTGATATTTGGGTTTGACCGACTGGCTTGCCCGTCGTTCACTGATTTCCAGGAGGCCCGCGCGTTCCATGTTCCTCGCGAGTCCAATTAGTTGCGCATTGTTGAAACGATCCAAAAGCGAAGAGGTGCCAACCTCGTTCGATTGGTTTATCAACTCGAGCAGTCGTTGCTTCGAAGTTTGCTTAGCCTGACCCGATTGACTGATGAGTTCAGCGCGGCCCTTATCAGTAATTGAAATAAACTGCGCCGCTGTGGGGTTGATCCCCGGCGGTAGCGCTGCCTTAATCACTTCGCCCCAGGGCGCTAGGTAATAGTCCGACACCCAGTGCGTGAGCTCGAGAAGCTCGGACGTCAGCACGGGTATGACATCTAGTATTTCCTTGGCGTCCTTGATCGCTGCCTCTTCCAGACTGGTATCGGATGGCAGGTTCTCATGCAGCGCCACGATGCAGGCGGTTACGAGTTTCCTCCCTAACTGCACAATTATTCGCGAACCCGGTTGCGCCAGTCGGCGTAACGGAGCGGGAAGGCGATAGAAGAATGTGTTCAGTACGTGGAGCGGCACGGCCACTTCAGCGTACTTCGGTTCAGTCGGCTGGATGTCACTTGTATTCTGACTGGCTGGCGAATCTTGTGAAGATTCCAAACGGTGTTGCACGCGAAGAAGGTATCGCGAAATGTAGGATTCGCAAAAGTCGGAAGCGTTTTTGGTTCAATCCGCGCGTTTACCGGTGGAGTCGAGATAGTCGCGCACTTTCTTGAGATCTTGCCAGGTCTCTTGTTTCTTGGACGGATCGCGCAGGAGGTAGGCAGGATGAAAGGTGGGCATGACCTTAACGCCCTGGTAGTCCTGAAACTGACCTCGAAGTTTAGTGATTCCTTGACGGGTATTCAGCAGGTTCTTCATGGCCGTATTCCCCAGCACCACGATTACCTCGGGCTGAACCGCGGCGATTTCGCGAAGCAGGAAAGGTTTGCACATCGAGGCCTCTTCTTCGGTGGGTGGGCGATTACCCGGTGGACGGCAGCGGTTAACGTTCCCAATCAGGACTTCCTCACGCTTCAGCCCGATTGCCTCGATGATTTTCGTTAGCAGTTGACCTGCCCGGCCCACGAATGGGCGCGCCTGTGTATCCTCGTCCGCTCCCGGCGCTTCGCCAACAAACATCAGACGAGCTTTACGATTTCCTTCGGTGTGAACAACGTTGGTCCGTCCCTCACAAAGCGAACAACGCGTGCAGTCTCCTATTTCGGCCCAGATCTGTTCAAGGCTTTCCGCCGATTTCTCAAGGGTTGGAGCTGGCGGCGCTACGTCTCCAAACAAGGAGTCCTGTGGCTTGGAGGAAGCGACGCGTCGGTGAGGAGCTGGTTTCCTCGTGTTTGTGGTGAACTCCGCAACCGTGGTTCGGGAGACTGCCGGCTGGGCTGCGACGGAAAGTTGCGAGGAAGGTTTCGCCGGCGCTTCTTGTCCGACGTCGTCAAAACCTCGAGGTTGGAGGTTCTCGACGCCTAACTCATGTAAGTAAGTCAGCTGTTCCCGGGCGTCTTCAACAAGCGAAAGCAACTCTTTCTTTAATTCCTGGACAGGCATTTAGGCTTTTCGAGGTCGGCGAACTACAGATTGAACCGTCGAAGCTGGCTTCGTCCGGGCACGCAGGCGAACCACTTCGTCCAGAATGATGTTTGCAACATTGGTCTTCGCCATCAACGGTACGTGAATCGGGGCTTTTCGATCCCGACTAATGATCGCGACCTCATTTGTGGCCGTGTCAAACCCAACTCCTTCGCGAGTAACATCGTTTGCAACAATTGCATCCAGGTTCTTGGAGCGCAATTTCTCGCGTGCGTTCTGTAAGACGTTTTCAGTCTCGGCAGCAAATCCAATCACCAGTTGTCCGGCAGCCTTTTTTTGGGCGACTGAGCGCAAGATATCGGGCGTTGGTTCCAGATCGAGAGACAGCGAAGACTCTGTTTTCTTGATTTTTCGGAGTGAACGTCGAGCCGGACGGTAATCGGCGACTGCGGCCGCCCCGATAAACACGGACGTATTGGGAAAATGTTCCATCACCGCGCGAAGCATCTCGTCAGCAGACTCAGCACTAATTATCGAAACACCCGCTGGACTTTGTTGAGCAGTCGCTCCGGCGACAACAGTGACTTGCGCGCCGCGCCTTTTGGCGGCCGCGGCAATCGCGAAGCCCATTTGCCCGGACGAGTTGTTCGAAAGAAAACGAACCGGATCTATGGCTTCCCGGGTCGCCCCTACTGTAATCAGAACATGCTCGCCGTTGAGATCGGGGGCCGTCTCGGCGGTGTTTCGCAGAATCTCAAGGGCAGCTTGGACTATTCTGGCTGGATCGCTAAGTCGCCCCGGACCGATTGTTCCGCAGGCCATCTCGCCTTCGTCGGGTTCAATGATGTAAACGCCGTCGGCGCGTAACCGCTCGAGATTTCGCTGGGTAGCTGGGTGACGCCACATGGACGGGTTCATTGCAGGCGCAACCAGGACTGGAGCAGTGGAAGCCAGGTACGTCGATGTCAGAAAGTCGTCGGCGACGCCATTGGCAAATTTCGCAATGATGTTGGCTGTAGCAGGGGCCATCAGGAAGAGATCAACCGTTTGCGAGAACGTGATATGGGCAATTGGGTCTGGATTGTCGGGCGCGTAATCGTCAACGATGACATGAGAACCAGAAAGCGCCCGAAAAGTAAGGGGTTGAACGAATTCGCAGGCCCGCTTGGTCATGCCAACCCTAACTTCGCAGCCTGCTTGTTGCAGTCCTCGTAGGACCTCTGCGGCCTTGTATGCGGCAATGCCTCCGCTTATCCCGAGGGCCACTTTCTTGTCAGTAGGGCTAAACTGGAGGGGATCTTGGGCCATGACGACTTACCCGAAATTAAAGATCAAATGTAACATTGCTGAAACGACGACGCAACGGAGTGTTTCTTACATCCTGATAGAATCTTGAGCCGTTCACACAAAAAGAACATCTTTTACTCAGCAGGCAACGTTCGCGTTGTCGGTTCCACGTCGATCTCGGAAGGTGAATTCCATGAATAAGGTGCTTTCCCTCCGCTTCGTTTTCGTCGGGTTCCTATTCACTCTCATCATTGGCATCGCAGCCTCTGCCCAGACACCTGGCGAGGAGCAATACGGACCGGTTGTTCGTGGCTACCTCGGGTATCTGAAAAACGAGCAGGACGTAGTGGACGACCGTGTCAGTCGACGCGAGGTGAATGCTGCTTACTACCGCCGGAATTCGAATCGAATTAAGGCGTTGCGTCAGATGGCCATCCGGCTGGCCAACGAAACTCAAAACGACTATCTGCCTGAGCTTGAAGCTGTAGCCTCGGACGAGTTTGGGCTACTTTTCGAACGCCGTCCACGCTATGAGGCGATGAAGATCGGCGAAGTGTACAGTACGACTCTTCGGTACCTGGGGTCGGTCCGCAGCGGCGAGACATTCTACGTTTTTGCCCGCCTCGACCCGTATGAGCAGGCCGAATTGAGAGAGAGGCTCAATTCCAACAAACCGGTAAACGCCGCGGCTACAGACTCGAGTTCCGGGGCTAAAGTAACAATTAGGGGCCGTCGCGTTTCTGCACCCTGAGCGAGCTTCGTCAGCATCAAATTTTTGTCCGCAGAGAATCCGTAATCGTGGCGGGTTGAACAAACTGTCCCGACTTGGTTCACTCGTCTTCATCTGGGCCAAAAATAGCCAGAAAGGTCTAGACTCCTCAAGCTCGGGAATGCTATCTTCTCGCCCAGCACGAAAAAGCACAATTTCGTGGCAAAGTTCGCCAAAAGGCTGTTGACAGCACACCTTCAATCGTGTAATAACAGCCGAGTCGTTAAATGCTCTGTAGACGGCACTTTGGCCTTTGAAGGTATAAGATCGGCTAGCGGGGAGAATTTGGTAGAAACCGACGCCCTTAGAATGAAATTCTGGCCTTCGCGGCACGCAATCAAGAATTTGTTCCACAATTACGGGAGGAAAGTTAATGATTAGCAAAAACTGGAGCCGCAAACCAATCGCGGCCTGTGTGGCAGTTGCCATTTTGAGTGTTTACTCAATGGTGGTGTTGGCGTCGCCTACAGCTAAGGCTCCGTCAGGAGAGTTGACAGTCTCCGGTCAGGTCACAGTAAACGGTGAGAAAGCGATGTCGGGCGGCACGGTGTTTTCCGACAGCATTCTTAACACCGCTGAAAAAAGTATTGCGACTGTGAACCTCAGCAAGCTGGGCAGAGTTGAACTCTCACCTAGCTCCAATATGAAGCTGGGATTCTCGGAGCAGGCCATCAACGGATTGCTCGACAACGGTAGCGCGCGGGTATCAACACTGCCAGGTATCTCGGTTAGCTTCACCACGAAAGATGGCGTCGTAGCTGTCGACGGAAGTCAGGCGACTTCCTTCACGATTCACGTTGTCAAGGGTGTGACCACAGTGACAACGCATTCCGGGTTGGCGCAGCTGCGCACCGGAGAAACCGTGAAAGCAGTTGCAGCGGGTGAATATGCTACCGCCGGCACACCGGATGCCAAAACGGATCCTGGTGACGATGATGACCTGCTAAGCAGTGGTGAGCTGGCTGCCCTCCTGATTGCGGGTGCTGGCGCGGCTGCCGCAATCTTCTATGCCGCGTTCCACGACAACGACCTTAATTTCGGTGGCAACCCGGTCGTGATCAGTCCGTCGAAGTAAGTTGTCGATTGCGCCGTTTAGAAAAACACTGTAGCGCCATCCTGCGCGCTGCGGTCAACAAGAACAACCTTGCGGGTCACGCGACCATACGGTCGTGTTCGGCCCGCAAGGTTTTAGTATGTGAGTTTTCCTCCCGGATTTCTAAAGGTACCTGAATGCACATCGCGGTGATTGGCACGGGTTATGTGGGCCTGGTCACAGGAGCGTGTTTCGCCGAATTCGGCGTTGACGTTACGTGTGTTGATATCGATGAAGGCAAGATTGCCAGGCTCCTGGCGGGTGAAATGCCCATCTACGAACCAGGGCTCGGGCAACTGGTCACCAAGAACACTCAATCAGGCCGGCTTCGGTTTACTACCGATGTTAAGCAAGCAGTTGAACAGGCTCTGGTTATTTTTCTGGCGGTAGGCACTCCCCCGAAGAGTGACGGCTCTCCCGATCTGAGTTTCGTGGAAGCTGCGGCGCGTTCGGTCGCGGAACACATGAATGGCTACAAGGTGATCGTGACGAAGTCGACGGTCCCAATTGGCACAGGCGAGCGCATTCGCGGGTTGATCCGCGAGCACCAAAAGTCGAAGTTGAATTTTGGTATCGTTTCGAACCCGGAATTTTTGCGCGAAGGCGCTGCCATTAATGACTTCATGCGACCCGACCGGGTTGTAATTGGCAGCCGTGACGAAGAGGCGATCGCGATCATGCGGGATCTCTATCGTCCACTTTATTTAATCGAGGCTCCCTTTGTTCTAACCTCTCTGGAAGCGGCGGAGTTGACCAAGTACGCAGCCAACGCCTTTCTGGCAACCAAGATTTCCTTCATAAACGAGATTGCAAATCTTTGTGACAGCATCGGCTGCGACGTACACGATGTTGCCAGGGCCATCGGCATGGATCGGCGGATCGGGGGTAAGTTTCTTCACCCTGGTCCGGGTTTTGGCGGCTCGTGTTTTCCCAAGGACACCCAGGCGCTCGCTTCGGTTGCACGTGAATTCGGCCGAGAGTCGCTGATTGTCGACGCGGTTATTGAGGTGAACCGTCGCCAACGCCTGGCAATGATGCCGAAGATTGAAAAGCTGGTTGGGAATCTGGAGGGAAAAACCATAGCAGTGCTGGGGCTGGCATTCAAACCGGAAACCGATGATATGCGTGAGGCTCCCGCGATTGATATCATTAACGGTTTGTTGAAAAGGGGTGCCAGCGTACGAGCGTACGATCCCGTTGCCATGAAAGAGGCGGCCGGCGCACTCCCGGGGATCGAATACGCGTCAGATGAATACGCGACCGTGAAAGACGCTGACGCGCTCGTGTTTGTCACGGAATGGAACCAGTTTCGTGCCCTCGATATGAAACGCATTCGGGATCTAATGAAGTCTGCAAAAGTTGCGGACTTACGGAACATCTATGACCCCGAAGACATGCGAGAACTTGGCTTCGAATATGTTGGTGTAGGTAGGTGACCTAACGCTTTTCGTTACCTGGCTGCGGTGCCGCCTGGCATTTTATGGGTTTATCAGGAATCACGCTTGTTACTGGAGGGGCCGGATTCATCGGTTCGCACATTGCTGCTGGACTCGTCAAAGCGGGCGCCAGGGTTCGGGTCATTGATGACTTGTCGACGGGGTATCGGGAAAACGTCGATGAAATCGGTGGCGACGTGGATTTCATTAAAGCGAGCCTGGCGGATGAGGATAGCGTTCGAAGGGCGCTCGAAGACGTCGAACTGGTTTTTCACGAGGCTGCCATTCCGTCAGTGCCTCGCTCAGTGGAAGATCCAAGACAAACACACATCGCCAGCGTAGATTCAACTTTTACGCTGCTCCTTGGTGCGCGCGCCCAGAAGGTAAGACGGCTCGTCTATGCTGCATCAAGCTCTGCCTACGGCGATCAGCCTACGCTTCCCAAAGTTGAGGATATGCTTCCGGATCCGCTGTCGCCGTACGCTGCGGCAAAACTGGTAGGGGAGTACTACTGCCGCGTTTTCACCCGCGTTTACGGCCTGGAAACGATCTCACTTCGTTACTTTAACGTGTTTGGCCCACGCCAGGATCCCGGCTCTCAATACTCGGGCGTGATTTCGCGATTTGTAAAAGCGCTGCTTGGGAATGAGCAATTGGTCATTTATGGGGATGGAGAGCAATCCAGAGACTTTACGTACGTGGACAACGTGGTTGACGCCAACTTGAAGGCTGCCGGGACAACAAAGGGAATCGGTGAAGTAATAAACATCGCCAGCGGTGAGCGAATTTCATTGAATCAACTGCTGGAGCAGCTAAAGGAGTTGACTGGGCGACCTGATGCAGTCGCGAAATTCCTGGAACCCCGGACCGGCGACGTAAAACACAGTCTTGCGGACATCACGCGCGCCCGTGAGTTTTTGGGTTTTGAGCCACGCGTGAATCTGAGAAATGGCTTGTTGCTCACTCTTGATTGGTGGAAGACGAGCCGATTCGCCGAGCCCGATCTAACTGTGCAATCTTAAAGGACCGATCCAACGGCCCTGGCTTCTGCCAATAGTCGTAAGCTCTCCGTATACGGCGCTCGGGCCACTCCCTTATCAGTAATAATCGCAGTGATCAGTCCGTTTGGCGTTACGTCAAACGCCGGGTTGTGGATGTTAACGCCATCCGGAGCGAGTTGGAACTCCTTAATGTGGGTAACTTCCTTCGTGTCTCTTTCTTCAATCGGAATCTCATCTCCGGACTTCAATGCAAGATCCAACGTACTAATTGGCGCGGCAACATAAAAAGGAATCTTGTGCTCGCGAGCAAGCACAGCCACCATGTACGTCCCAATCTTGTTTGCTGTGTCGCCATTTCCGGCAATGCGATCGGCACCAACTACCACGGCGTTGATTTTCCCGCTTTTCATCACGTGGCCAGCCATGTTGTCAGTGATGACTGTGACTGGAATGTTGTCTTTGGCGAGTTCCCAAGCCGTTAAGCGCAGGCCTTGAAGAAATGGCCGGGTTTCATCGGCAATGACCGCAACACTTTTGCCCGCATCTCGCGCCCCGCGGATCACTCCCAGCGCAGTTCCGTAGTCGCCCGCGGTGGCGAGCGCGCCTGCATTGCAATGAGTAAGGACCGTGTCCCCGTCGGAAAGTAGTTCCCCACCAAAGCGTCCGATGGCCCGATTAGCTTGAATGTCTTCATCAAATATCTTACGAGCTTCCGCAATCATCCTCGCCTTGACGGTTTCGGTATCGGCGGTTTTGGATTTTTCGCGCTGGAACGCCGAGCGCATCCGTTCGATCGCCCAAAAAAGGTTTACGGCGGTTGGCCGGGTTTCAGACATCACCTGACACATGTAATCGAAGTCGTCCTCCAGATCAGCGACTGATGTGCCTACTGACTGGCTCAATCCCAGGGCCAATCCCATCGCGGCCGAAACACCAATTGCGGGCGCGCCTCGCACAACCATTTTCTTTATCGCCTCGGCCACTTCGTCATATGATCGCAGCATCAGGTATTTCTCCTCTGAAGGGAGGAGGCGCTGGTCCAGCATTCGAATACCTTCGTTTGTCCACTCAATGGTCTTGATCATTTTTTGCGTGCCATAATCCTTAGAGGTAAGAGTCCGGTGAATCTTACTGGAGCCCAATGGCTGAAGCAACGAAGCGCCGCAGCGCCGCGGTATGAACGCTTGTGTTTGACAGCCGCTCGAAGCGCGTGATAGTGTCCGGCCGAATTCATCAAAGCTCAAGAAACTGATCTTTGCATTTGAAAGCATCTGGGTGCCCCAGAAATGGGGAGAATAGGGAAACGGGTGAGAATCCCGCGCGGTCGCGCCACTGTGATGGGCAATCCGATCAACTGAATCGGCAAGCCCTAAGCCAGGAGACCTGCCTTCGACGCTTTGCAGCTTTTGAACGCTCGCGGAAAGGCGTTCAGGCCGCACGGGTTTAAAAGTCTTTGAAGTCCCGCCGACCGCCTGGTTCCTTTTCGTGAACAGATCGGCGGGACTTTGTTCTTCCACGACCTTCCAAAAATTGAACTTACAAAAAGCGGACGTGCACTGCTTCTTCTGTGTGCGACCGTCCTTTTCTCAGCTTGCTCCCACCAAAGCAACTCAAACAATTCGACGCCGACCGCAACTACCAGAGCAGTTGTTGATGAGGCAGGGCGAACCGTCAACGTGCCGCTTAGGGTTGAACGGTTTGTTTCGCTGGCTCCCAACCTCACAGAGATTGCTTACGCGGTGGGCGCCGGTAACAGGTTAGTCGGGAACACCACCTTTTGTGATTATCCCGAGGAGGCGAAGAGCATCGCCAAAGTGGGTGACACGATGCATCCGAGCATTGAACGGATCGTCGCGCTGAAGCCGCAGCTTGTTTTGGTTTCAACCGCTTCGCAGCTCGAAACGTTCACGAATCAGCTCGATGAGCAGAAGATTGTGGTTTACGTAACCGACCCACATGACCTCCAGGAGATGATTCGTTCAATTGAGAACATTGGTGACTTGCTCGGCGAGCAGGAAAAAGGAAGGAACGTAGCTTTGAGCCTCCGCAAACGTGCGGAAGCGATTGAGGCCGCTGTTGGTCAAGCCAAGCCGGTCAGAGTCTTCTATCAAGTTTCCGGCGAACCGTTGTACACAATTGGTCGAGAGGCTTATCTGACAGATCTGGTTCGACGCGCTGGAGGCCTTTCGGTAACGGCAGACGTCCCCACCGCTTTTCCTCGATTCAGCGACGAAGCGGCCCTGGCGGCCAAGCCCGACGCGATCATCCTGCCTACTGGCGGCGCCATGGGATCGGCGAATACAACGGTGGCAGCACCATTAAGGAACTCTCCCGCCGTCCGCGCCAACAGAATTCATAAAATCAATGACGATCATCTCTCGCGTCCCGGGCCCCGACTCGTCAACGGGTTAGAAGAGATGGCCAGGGCGTTGCATCCAGAAGCGTTTAAGTAATGACCCATTCACAAGCGATATCGGGCGAGCTCAGCTTTACGACGCTTCGGCGCGCGGTCTTAGTGTGCGGACTACTGTTGATTTTGCTTTTTGTCGTTTTACTCATCGCCTCCGCTTTAGGTAGCCAGCGCCTGCCGTTCGCAGCGTCACTCTGTGCGCTTTCCGGGTTCGATTGTGGTCTGTCTGCTGAGCAGCACGCGATACTGTTCGAGATTCGCTTGCCGCGTATCCTGCTGGCTGGGGCAGTCGGCATGTGTCTGGCAACGGCAGGCGCCAGTTATCAAGCGCTACTGCGAAACCCGCTCGCCGAGCCATACCTGCTGGGCGTTTCGAATGGCGCAGCTGTGGGAACAATGATCGCCCTTGTTTTCTTTGCAGCCTACGAATGGAGCCGCCCGCTAATGGCGTTTGCCGGCGCTTTATCTGCGACATTCGTGGTTTACCGGTTGGCTCGCGGACGGGCAGGCGCGACCCCCGAACGGTTGATTCTTGCAGGCGTTATCGTGACAACTTTTCTTTCGTCGATCATCGTTTTCATAACCGCATTGATGGACGCAACCCGCATTCGTTCATTTACATTTTGGTTGCTGGGCGATCTTTCCGGAACGACTTCCAACCTCTTGCTCGTGGCGCTCGCAGCCGCCGCCGTTGGAGTCGGGTTTCTGGCAATGAACGCGCGTTCGCTCAACTTAATGATGTTGGGCGAGCGTGACGCGTTTGATCTTGGAGTCGAAGTTGGCCGTGTGCGGGTAACAGTGTTCCTGGCCGCGAGTCTGCTGGTTGGCGCGTCCGTGGCCGCCAGCGGATCTGTTGGTTACGTTGGTCTCGTCGTTCCCCATCTGGTGCGTTTGTCGTTCGGCAGCGATAACCGCGTGGTGATAGTTGCTTCAGCGTTGGCCGGCGCAGCGTTTGTAATACTCGCTGATACGGTTGCGCGAACCGTCATCGCTCCGCGCGAGTTGCCCGTGGGCGCGATTACCGCGCTCATCGGCGCACCCTTATTCGTCTATCTGCTAAGGCGGGGGTAGTAAACAAGCCCTGGATTCCGTGTGTCCAAAATGCTCGAAGCGAAGAACATTACGTTGAAATACGGGCCCCGGTTGGTCGTCTCAGATGTGTCGCTGAGTTTGGACCCGCAGCGAGTGACCGCGATCATCGGACCGAACGGTGCCGGAAAATCGACGATGCTGCGGGCACTTAATGGCGGACTCGAGCCGGATGCTGGAGAAATTCTGTTGGACGGCCGGCGGCTCAGCTCCTATTCACGGCGGGTTATTGCCAGACACATTGCGGTGGTTGCCCAAGAGGCGGACCTCCGTTTTCCGGTCACTGTTTTCGAGTTTGTTCTGGGAGGCAGATACGCCTGGGCCAGCGCGGCCGATTGGGGATGGGAGACTTCGCGCGATATAGAGATTACACACGAGGTCATTCGGGATACGGAACTTGAAGAACTAAGCAGCCGGTTAATGAATGAACTATCAGGTGGCGAACGTCAACGAGCTGTTCTGGCCCGGGCCCTGGCTACTGAGGCCGGCACACTGCTGCTCGACGAGCCCACTGCCAATCTTGACCTGGCTCATCAGGCGACGATCCTTGCGCTGGTGAAGAACCGTTGCGACGGCCGTGGAACTTCCGCACTGGTTGTTACGCACGACATAAACCTCGCTGCGGAGTTTGCCGATCGCATCTTGTTGATGAAAGGTGGGGAGTCCGTGGCATTTGGGCGACCAATTGAGGTTTTGACTCCAGAACTACTGAAAAGAGTTTTCGCGGTGGACGTTCTGGTGGATTCACATCCAATCACCGGTGTGCCGCGTATCACTCAGGTCTACGCCGCGCCGGCTTAAATCTGCGTCAGACTCGGAACTCAAGAGCAGACCGATCCTTAGTGATCGGCAATCGACAAAGTGGTCTTTGTCGAAACACTAACAACCATGAACGGCTGTCGAGGGAAGGCGGCGAACTTCCGCCACTGCCCGCGCAACTGTAAGCGGTGAATACCGCATGCATTCAGCCACTGGGGATTAAAAGGATGAAGGCGGAAGGATGAGGGATGAAATATCAAGCACTGAACCCCATCCTTCTGTGCGGACATCCGGATGAGCCCTGGGAAGGCGCATGCCACGATCGGAGGGATGTTGTGCGAGTTGGATAAAGGACGTTGAGTTCATCCTTCATCCTTCTGCCTTCATCCTTGCCTTTCACGCCGCAAGTCAGGACATCTTGGCGCCGCGTCACTTTTGAGCTCGCACTGCGACGGGCAGGAGAAGCTAAGATGAAAAATAACGAAGGATTACTAGTTAGACTGACTCAACGGACTGCAAGGTGGAGTGAAGGGTTCGCTCTCTTTTTCCAAGGCTGCTGTCTCACCATGATTGTGGTTGCGACCTGTGCTGCAACCTCGGCGCAAACTAACAGGACGGTTGCCGGTCAGGTAACTGACGAGCGAAGCGGGAATATCGCCGGGGCCCAGGTTATTGTGACTTCGCGCGCCGGTGTCCAGCGATCATCTACAACAGATGACAAAGGCGCATTTAGATTTGTTGACGTTCCGCCGGATGAGTACTTGATAGAAGTAAAAGCTGAAGGATTCTCGCGGTTCGCCGATCAGGTGGTAGTCGAGCCGGAAAAAAATATAGACCTTCGCCTGGAACTCAAGGTTGCCGGAATTAACGAAAATGTGGTGGTAACGGCCGAAGGAACACCACAGCACGCCGATGAAGTCTCCAAAGTCGTTTCTGTCCTTGATTCACAGGAACTCGAACTCAAGCATGAGCTGACACTGCCCGAGGCGTTGCGCGGAACGCCCGGCATTCGCGTACAACAACAAGGTTCGCCGGGAACGCTGACGTCCATACGCCTGCGCGGCCAGCGTACGTTTGACACCTCGTTGCTGATCGATGGCCTGCGTGTCAGGGATGCCGGAGACATCAACGGCTCTGCGGCATCATTGTTAACGGACCTGGTACCAGTAGCCACCGACCGCGTGGAGGTGTTGCGAGGCGCCGGCTCGACGCTTCACGGCTCCAGCGCGATAGGCGGGGCTGTCAATCTTGTTCCAGAGACCTACGTCAACGGACTGCATTTTGTTCTGGGCGCCGAAGCTGGTGGACTGTCGACGTTTCGGGAGCGATTCAAAGTTTCCGGCGGTAATGCGCGAGCTGGTTTCACATTTGGACTGAACCGGCTCGATATTCGCAAAGGCGTCGATGGCCAGGACCAGTTTGGCAACACGATTGGGAACGGCCGGTTCCAATTCAATGTCACTCCGTCGTTATCCATCGCCGGAAACGTCTTTGGAACGTTCTCAAATGCACGCTTGAACGACTCGCCTTTCGCGCTGCCATCTTCTTTCACCTTACAGCCTTTTCCAGACGCGCAGGCCGGCGTCAACTATCAGCCAGACTTCAACAATCCCGATCAGGGGCGGCGGCATCGCTTGCTTGTAGGTTCCGTTCGACTGTCTCACGAAATAAACGAGACCTTTTCTTATTCCATCGCCTACCAGCGCGTCTCGAGTAAGCGCCGCAATTACAACGGACCGGAGATCGATCCGCAATTTGCCGCCTTCTATCCGTTTGGAGAGAGTGAGTTCATCAGTCTAAACAACGGAACGACCGATACGGTGGACGGGCGGGTTAACCTCCGGCTGGGCAGATCAAACCTGATAACTGCGGGCCTGGAGTTTGAGAACGAAACTGCCCAACAGCAGTTCCTATCATTGTTCTTTTCCACCGACAACCCTGTCGATCGGCAAAGGACATTTGCCGTTTTCGGTCAGGATCAGCTTTCGCTTTTTGACGATCGGTTGCGCCTGTCGATTGGCATTCGGGCCCAGTTCTTCCGGCTACGTGCCGCTGACCGGCCCGGCTTTCTAACCGCAATCAATCCCGACAACTCAATTACCGGAGATGGCTCAGTCGCATATTTGTTACGTTCGACGAGAACCAAAATTCGAGCTCACGTAGGGAATGGCTTTCGCGCCCCGTCGCTCTTCGAAAGATTTGGCAGCGGGACTTTCCCCGGTGTTGGCTTTACGCGATTTGGAGATCCGACGCTGAAAGCGGAACAATCGATTAGTGTCGATGGTGGGTTTGATCAACGACTCGCGGACGATCGGCTCGTGTTTGGGGCCACCTACTTCTACACGCGCCTGCAGCGAGTAATTGTGTCGACGGGATTTTCGACAGATCCGCTTGGCTTGGGCCGGGTAAGTGGCTTTGCAAATCAACCTGGAGGATTGTCCAGAGGGCTCGAGAGTTACCTGGAGACAAATCCGGCGCGTGAGACGTCGATTCGCGCTTCCTACACGCTTACCAATAGCGACCGGATGGTACCGTTTCGCGGATTGCAGCCCGAATATGTAATTCCCAGGCACGTTCTGGGACTAAGCTTGAACCAACGCTACCGATCGTTTGCATTCAGTTTCGATGTTAACCGGACGGGTTCCTACATTGCGCCCGTCTTTGAGAACAACTTCCCGTTTCGCACTGCCGAGCTTACCTTCAGCGGTTACACCAAGGCCGACCTTTTTGGCAGTTTTGAGAAGAGAGCCGGGGAGAGTGTAACGGTGATACTGTTTGCAGGAGCCGACAATATTTTCAACCAGCGGTATTACGAAAATGGGTTTCTAGCGCCTGGAATCGTTGGCCGGACCGGGATACGTCTCAAGTTTTAGTTAACGTAAATGATTCAGGTTGCAAGGTTGCGAGTTCGCGGACGCAATTGCGTCACTTATCGAACTCGACCTTGCAACCTGAAACTTTGACACCGATTGAACGGTGTCTACGGATTCCTGGTAAAAAGTCCCCCGGCCAGAAAGATTGCACCGACGATCAGATGGATACCGTGATCAGTTCTTCCCAACATCAAAGGCCCGATATTCAGGTTCCCCATGCCGAGACCCAGGATTCCCAGCAACATATACACCAGGCCGAAGATAATGCAGAAGCCTTTTGCTCCGCTAAGTGATCCACCAAAACCGAAGTAAAGCGCCAGAACTCCGGATGCCAAAAGCACCAGATTGTGCGCTGCGTAGCCCGGTCCAATGTGCGCTCCTAGAAAATCCAGCACGTGAGTGAATCCCAGCACGCCAACCAGCAGGAGTGCCACCCCCATAATCTTAGCAACAGTTTTTGCCATGATGAGTGTTTCCTCTTCTCATTGAATGGTTGACTACCGGCGGTCGCCGCCCGAGAAGGGCGCCCGCATCAAACAAAGCGAGGAACTGTCAGGAGCAGAAGCGAATGTATATCAAACTGTTCGCCCGGTGGCAAAGGTTTTTTAACCGATCAGCTTCAGCCGACACAATTGAAAGGGACACCTTGATGTTTGCGTGCTGGGTTGGTCGTTGCTACCGGCAAGACTGACATAAGGTATACTAAACTCCTTCCCCAGCTAACGAATGGATCCGGTGTTTAGGAGTAGTACACATGAGACGTTACACCTTGAAATGTGCCGCGAAACGGACACTTTTGACGTTGCTGTTCATGCTCTTGCCTGTCATTTCGGCCAGTGGCTACACGATAGTCAGGCATGATGGACGGCGGATCGAAATACCTTCGAACTTTACGGTTACCTCCGTAACGCTGACGTATCAAGTGGCTGATGGCATCCAGAT
The DNA here is from genome assembly GCA_045403245.1 of Pyrinomonadaceae bacterium. Taxonomy (GTDB): domain Bacteria; phylum Acidobacteriota; class Blastocatellia; order Pyrinomonadales; family Pyrinomonadaceae; genus PSRF01. The sequence continues at coordinate 37,854 of JAXIOV010000124.1, forward strand.
TACTTTGCTGCTGGCTGCGATTGATATTCCGGCCACGGAAAAAGCCAACAATGAATCTCCGGGTAGCCTGTTGAGGCGTGCCGAGCGATCGCCGGTACTTACAGCTCGAGCCGCAACGAGGTCGATCACCAATCGTGACCTGGAGGCAACGGCATCCAGACGCCGTCAAAGCGAACAATCTTACGAAGCACGACGAAAGGAATTGGGCCTGCCGTCTGTGGAAGAGTCGCGCAAAATGGCTGAGGCGCAGTCAGTCGCGACCAAAAGAGAGTTGCAGGAGAAACGGAACCTTGAAGCGGAAAGCGAAGTCTACTGGCGTACCCGCGCTAATGCGCTCAGGACCGAGATTGCTGAGGTCGACGCGGAACTGAACTACGTTCGTACGCGCCTGGAGGAGGTGCCGAGCGTGTGGACTGGCGGTTTTACGAGCATCAACGCAGCACCGTTCATCGCTATTGGGAACATCGGTGGAAACTTCGGCAGACACGCTGGTGGTTTCGGCAGACCTTTTGGTCATCAACGCGTGGCCCGATCAGGCGTCTTTGCCACTCCAGCACGCGGTCCTCAGGTGACTGCTCGGGTAGATCTTCGTGGCGGGGCCACTCGAGGGCGGGTATTGATTAACCCTGGAAACAATCCCCATCGAAGGCGAATTGGGTTTGGCAGTTCCTTTCCGATTCTGCCATTGGTGGTTTCGGGTTCCTGGGCATCAGGTTATGACTTCTCTTACGAACGAAGCGAGCTCATCACGCGTTTCAACGATTTGGCCGGCGCCCGTGCTGGGCTGAAAGCTAGATGGTGGGAACTGGAAGAAGAGGCGCGACGTGCTGGTGTACCTCCCGGTTGGCTGCGGCCTTGATGGAAGGCAGGAGGCAGGTAGCAGACGTCAGAGAACAAAGAACAAAGTGCAGCTCAAAGCACGGGGCACAGAACGCAACTGACAACTAAACAACTGACACCGACAATGAAACCTGGGTGGGAAACAATTATCGGACTTGAGATTCATGCTCAACTGAGTACTGAATCAAAGATCTTTTGCGGTTGTTCAACTCGATTTGGCGATGAACCCAACGCGAACACTTGTCCCGTATGTTTAGGTTTGCCGGGAGCGCTGCCCGTGCTGAATCGCCGGGTAATTGAACTTGGAGCGCGGGCCGCTCTGGCCCTGGGGCTGCGGATTAATAGGCGTTCGATCTTTGCCCGCAAAAACTATTTCTATCCTGACCTGCCGAAGGGCTACCAAATTTCACAGTATGATCAACCATTTTCTTCGAATGGCGAGCTGGAGATCATGACTGCGGACCGCGACGAAGCTGGGCATCCAGTTGAGTGGCGGCCAAAAAAGATCCAGGTGACCCGCCTCCACCTCGAAGAAGACGCCGGAAAAAATGTGCACGAAAGCCTGCCCGACGTCGATCGTTACTCCTACATCGATCTCAATCGCGCCGGCACACCCCTGGCCGAAATTGTGACCGAACCTGACTTTCGTTCTTCGTGGGAAGCGTACGATTACGTCAACCATGTCCGGAGGGCACTGCAATGGGTAGGGGCCTCCGAAGCTGACATGGAGAAAGGGAATTTGCGTTGCGAAGCTAACGTCTCAGTGCGCCGAATCGGAGACGACAAGTTTGGCACGAAGGTGGAACTCAAGAATCTCAATTCAGTAAGGTTCATGCAAAAGGCGATTGAGTTTGAAATTGAAAGGCAGATCGGAGTGCTCGAGTCGGGAGGCAAGCTCGTTCAGGAAACAAGGCTTTGGGACGATCGCGCCGGTGAAACTCGCATCATGCGCTCAAAGGAGGAGGCCCACGACTACCGCTATTTCCCCGAGCCCGACTTGCCTCCGCTGGAGGTTTCCACCGAATTAGTAGCGAGGGTGCAGGAGTCGATGCCCGAGTTGCCAGAGGCTCGCCGGCGGCGATTCATGGTCCAGTATGGCCTCGCCTTCACAGATGCTTCGCAGCTAACGTCGGAGCGTTCATTGGCTGACTACTATGAAAAGGCTGCGACGGTCTCCGACAATCCAAGAGCTTCCGCAAACTGGATCCGCTCGGAATTACTGCGCGAGCTGGAGAATGCCGGCGTCTCGGCTGGAGGCTGCCCTGTCCCGGCTGAGGAATTGGGTGCGCTGGTTCGTTTAATCGACGAAGAAAAGATCAGCGGTAAACAAGGGAAGGATGTGCTGGTCGCAATGTTCAAGACCGGCAAAGGAGCTGCCGCGATCGTTGAAGAGCAAGGTCTGGTTCAAGTTAGCGACGCGGCGGAGATTGACCGGTTGATCGACGAGATTCTCAGCGCCAACGCCCAGCAAGTTGAGAGTTATCGTTCCGGAAAGGAAAGCCTGTTCGGCTTTTTTGTGGGCCAGATAATGAAAGCGTCGAAAGGCAAAGCCAATCCAAAAGTCGTAAACGAACGGTTGCGCGAAAAGTTGAAATGACCCGCCGCACGGTATGGAACTCAACGGGAAAGTAGCAATCGTAACAGGAGGCACGAAAGGAATTGGCCGCGCCGTGGCAGAGGCGTTGGTGCGAGAAGGCGTAAACGTGTGTGTGAGCGCGCGCAGTCGCAGCGACATTGATGAAACAGTGGAAGAGCTGCGGATCTTGGAAAGAGGCGCGATCACGGGTGTTGTGGCGGATGTGTGCAATTGTCCGCAGGTGAAATCGCTGATTGAACTAACCGTGTCGCAATTTGGTGGTTTTGACATCCTGGTTAACAACGCCGGAATTGGGATATTTGAAACCGTCGAGAACATGAGCGTGGAGGATTTCCGTTCGGTTCTCGAAACCAACCTGTTCGGCGTTTTCTACTGCTGTCATGAGGCGATTCCGTTAATGAAGCAGCGAGGTGGCGGTTATATCATCAACATGTCCTCACTGGCCGGAACAAACGCGCATCCGCGCATGGCTGCTTACAATGCTTCGAAGTTTGGTCTCAACGGTTTCAGCGAAGCGCTGATGCAGGAAGTCAGACACGACGGTATCAAGGTCAGCTACATCATGCCGGGTTCCGTGAACACCGAATTTGGCGGTGATGAACCAAGTGAAGAAAAGAGCTGGCAATTGCGGCCGGCAGACGTCGCGCGAGTTGTTATTGACCTGCTTCACGATGACGATCGGGCGCTCGTCAGTCGGGTAGAAATTCGACCACGCAAACCTCCCAGAAAATGAAGTCTCAGAAATATTTAGTCCTGCGAACGCTATGGGGTGTGTTGGCTTTTGCCATTGCGATCCACGCTGAGTCTCCCGAAGCCCAGGAACCAGCCGGCCCCTCTCATCCCATACAGACTGCATCAGCAAAGCCACACTCCACGGAGCTTGCAGAAGCTGACGAATTAATCCGCAGAGTGGTGAAGTTGTATAGCGATCGCAAGTATGAGGAAGCGCTCCCGCTGGCGAAACGCGCCTTACAAATACGCGAAAAGGCGCTGAGTGCAGATGACCAGTTAGTCAGAGTCGCTCAGGTTAATCTTGCGGAAGTGTACATCGCATTGCAAAAGTACCGAGATGCTAAGTCTCCACTCGATCGGGCGATCAAATCGTACAGAAACGCCAATCCTGATGACGTTCGCCTGGGCGACACACTGGAGCGAATGGCGCTCGTGGAATATGCAGTGGGCAACCCCGGGAAAACTGAATCTGCTTATGAGGAAGCCTTGCGAATCAGGGAGAAGATTTTTGGTGTCGGAAGTGTAAAGACCGCTGAAACGCTGCTGATGCTCGGCGAGTTTCATCAACTTCAGGGTAACGATGAAAAAGCCGCGACTTTCTTTCACCGGCTGATTTCCGCAATCGAGAAAGGATCCGGTCCTAACCAGAAGGAGCAACTAATCGACGCCATTGCGAGATACGTTTGTGTACTGGGAAAGCTGAGAAGAGAGGAAGAGTCAGATAAGTGGCAGGCCCGATTGTCTAGCCTGCAAGGCCCTGTTCTGCCCACTGGAGTTCGCTCCGACACGTATTTGAAAGGCGGGATACTGAATGGCAAAGCCATTAGCCTTCCCAAGCCGTTCTATCCACCAGAGGCGCGTTTTGCTCGGGCTTCAGGAACAGTAGTTGTGCAGGTGTGGATTGACGAAACAGGCCACGTGCTTCGTGCCTGTGCGGTTTCGGGGCCACCCCAACTAAGGCGAGTGTCAGAGCTTGCAGCTTACGGCTCAAGATTCTCACCGACTAAATTGAGTGGGCAGCCAGTCAAGGTAACAGGAATTATCACCTACAATTTCGTCCTCATGTGAGAGTGAGAATACAGTTGATATGCGTGCCGTGCTGCAGCGCGTAACGCGCGCGAAAGTAACAGTCGCAAATGAGATCGTCGGCGAGATCGGAAACGGTCTCGTCGTTCTTTTAGGCGTGGCGCGCGATGATCAGAACGGAGACGCTGAATATCTTGCGGCTAAGATCACCGCCCTCCGAATCTTTGACGATGCTGAAGGAAAGATGAACCTGTCGGTCAAAGAAATCGATGGAGGAGTGCTGGTGATTTCGCAGTTCACGCTTTACGGCGACGTGCGCCGCGGACTGCGACCTTCGTGGATCGATGCGGCGCCGCCCGAAATGGCAAAGCCCGCTTATGAGTTTTTTGTTAGTGAGGTGAGGAAGCAACTGACCAAGGTTGCGACTGGCAGCTTTGGCGCGATGATGCAGTTGGAACTGGTTAATGATGGACCAGTCACGATCCTGCTCGACAGCCGAAAGCTGTTCTGAGACGTTTTCAGATCATGTCTTCGGTCGATTTGGAACCTTCGTCTAGTTCAAACCGATCGCGGTCCCGGCGTTCAATTTTGTCGAGGAAGTCGAGTTCTTCGTTGTCCTCAAAATTAACTCCGACCGCATGAGCGTTTTCCTCGACCAAAGATTGATCGGGAGTCGGGTTGTCGCCGGATACCGATTCTGAGCCGGTGTCGTTTACTTCTTCCCATGAGGCATCAAGATCTCCGCCGGCGTCCCTGGGAGAGGCGGCCGTATTATTGCGCAGCCGGTGGGCAAGATGTTCCGGGTCCTTTGGCGCCCGCGATATTTCCTCTTCCATAAACGCTTCGATTTCCGGATTAGGAATAAAGTCTGGATCATTGCTGAGATATTCAAATTCCTCTGCTTGTTTCTTTGGCATGTGAACTCTCCTTGCGACCAGAATCTGCGAGCAAATCCTTAACTAATTTAAAGAGCGAAGCCAAAACGGCTAAGGCCCGGATTCCTGGTCATGAATTTGGGGGCGAATGTGAAGACTATAACAAAACCAAAAAAAACTCACCACCTGCATCTGGCGTCCCGGTGATGACTGGCTTAGCGCTCATTAACCACAGAGACAGAGCACACTGAGGTTGCACAGAGGATCCGGGACCAGGACATCGCCCAAATGACTGCTTGCTTGACGGACACGCACTCGGACTTTACACTGAAGTTAGCTAACAAAATCCAAACCTAATCGGCTTTGCTAACGGCTCCAGCAACCCGTTGCTGACCGTCACGAATTGACTTCTATGCCACGAGGTGTCTTTAACTCCTTCCAAACATTCAATCCCGGTTCAGGCCAGCAGGCGCACCTGTTTTCTCTGCCGCAACTTCAAAAAGAAGGCATTGGTCCCATCTCAAAACTGCCCGTAAGCATTCGCGTCGTTTTGGAGTCAGTGTTGCGCAACTGCGACGGCAGAAAGATCACCGAAGATGATGTTCGGACCCTGGCAAACTGGCGGCCAAACGCGAAGCGGACCGAAGAAATTCCGTTCGTCGTGGCGCGGGTGTTGCTCCAGGACTTTACCGGGGTTCCCTTGTTGGTAGATCTCGCGGCGATGCGGTCGGCCGTCGCCCGGCTCCACAAAAACACCGGCGTCATTGAACCGCTGGTGCCGGTTGATCTGGTAATTGACCACTCGGTCCAGGTTGACTTTGCCAGCACTCGGGATTCGTTTGAAAAGAACATGGAGATGGAATTCAAACGCAACGTCTCTCGTTATCAATTTTTGAAATGGGGTACGCAGGCGTTTGATGGGTTCGCGGTGATCCCGCCAGGAATTGGCATTTGTCACCAGGTGAATCTCGAGTATCTCGCGAAGAGCGTTTGGGAAAGGGCCTCGATCTATTTTCCCGACACACTGGTGGGAACCGATTCACACACGACGATGATCAATGGACTGGGAATCGTCGGCTGGGGCGTCGGCGGAATCGAAGCCGAAGCAGCGATGTTGGGCCAACCAGTTTACATTTTGACTCCTGACGTCGTCGGAGTTCATCTGAGTGGTAGCTTGCGGGACGGTGTGACTGCTACTGATCTGGTGCTGCGGGTGACCGAGATGTTGCGCCAGGCCAAGGTGGTTGGAAAGTTTGTGGAATTTCACGGTGAGGGCGCCTCGAGGCTATCAGTTACCGACCGGGCTACCATCGCCAACATGGCTCCGGAATACGGAGCGACGATGGGTTTCTTTCCTGTGGATGAAGAAACCTGTCTTTATCTGAAAGCCACCGGTCGCGCCGATGAGCAGGTAGAAGCGGTACGCAACTACTACCAGGCGCAAGGAATGTTTGGCATTCCGAAGCAAGGTGAGTGTGAGTACAGCGTGGTGCTCGATCTCGATATCTCGACGATAACGCCCAGCGTGGCTGGTCCAAAACGTCCACAGGATCGGATTGAACTCTCAAATCTGAAGCAACAGTTTGGAGACCTTCTTCGCAAACCCATAACTGAAGGCGGCTACGGGAAGTCGGATGAGGACGTCAAGAAGCGCTACTTCACGAATATCGGGACCGTTGCCGCCGTTCCAGGGGCGCTGACAGGAGGGGGCGAGCAACGACCAGGCGCGCTGCCCGTGCTTGTAGGGGTAAATGGAGACACACCTCAACACACCAGTGTCTGGAGCGAAACAGAGATGGTCAACAACCGTCCAACTCCCGACCGGATCTCAGAATTGCATCCTGACGAATTTCCCCACGCAGAAGTCGACCTGGGTAACGGCGATGTTTTGATCGCTGCCATTACCTCGTGTACCAACACCTCAAATCCCAGCGTTATGCTCGCTGCGGGCCTGCTGGCTAAGAAGGCAGTCGAACGCGGGCTGACGGTTCGCCAGGCAGTGAAAAATTCCCTGGCGCCGGGTTCTCGCGTGGTTACGGAATATTTGCAGAGCACCGGCTTGCAGAACTACCTCGATCAGCTGGGCTTCAATCTTGTCGGATACGGATGTACGACCTGTATCGGCAACTCCGGACCGCTGGATCCGGCCATCGAAGAAGTCCTCTCCACTCACGAGTTGGTCGGCGCGAGTGTTCTCTCCGGAAATCGAAATTTTGAAGCGCGAGTCCATCAAAGCATCAGAGCAAACTTTCTAATGAGTCCGCCGCTGGTGGTGGCTTTCGCGATCGCAGGTCGCGTCGATATCAACCTTGCCAGTGAACCCCTCGGCACCGGAAGCGATGGCCGCGAAGTTTACCTGAAGGACATCTGGCCGAGCCTGACGGAGATAAATGCACTACTGCGGTCTGCGTTCAATCCGGAAACTTATCGAAAGCTTTACAGTGATTTTGCCGGAAAGAATCCGATGTGGAATGAAATACCAAGCAGCACCGGCAATGTGTACGAGTGGGATGCTACGTCCACCTACATCCGCGAGCCGCCTTACTTCGAGAATTTCAGTAACGAACTTCAAACGGTGAGCGACGTCCACGCGGCCCGACCGCTGGCGATCTTCGGCGACTCCGTAACGACTGACCATATCAGCCCGGCAGGAGCGATCAAGCCCAATTCGCCGGCGGGTACATATCTTCAAGCTAAAGGCGTAGCGATTGAGGATTTCAATAGTTACGGAGCGCGTCGCGGTAACCACGAAGTTATGGTGCGCGGCACATTTGCAAATGTCCGGATCAAGAATCTTATGGTTCCCGGAGTTGAAGGTGGCGTTACTCTGCATCAACCCGACGGGGAACGAACGAGCATTTACGATGCGGCGATGAAATATCAACGCGAAGGCGTGCCTCTCGTCGTGATCGCCGGACAAGAATATGGAACCGGCAGCTCGCGCGACTGGGCTGCGAAGGGAACGCGGCTGTTGGGTGTTAAGGCCGTCATTACCCAAAGTTTTGAACGCATACACCGGAGCAATCTGGTGGGTATGGGTGTTTTGCCCTGCCAGTTCAAAGAGGGAACCAATGCGGCTTCACTCGGCCTCAATGGGAGTGAGATCTTTGATCTCGTTGACTTGGAAGAAGGTCTGGAACCGCAAAAGCAACTGAGGCTGCTGATTCATCGAACCAGTGGTCAGACTGACGAGGTTCCGGTGATCCTTCGCATCGACACGCCGATTGAGATCGACTACTACCAGCACGGCGGGATACTTCCGTATGTGCTGAGACAATTGCTGGCCGGTACCACGGATTTCTAATTTCTCAACCTGTCGTCATCGAAAATGAAAGGGGAGTGATCAATGTCAACGGTCCAAACTGCTGAGACGAGCACGCAGCGCAAGTATCAACTGCTGATTGACGGTCAATGGGTCGACGCTCAATCGGGCAAGACTTTCTCGACGCCAAATCCCTCAACCGGCGAACCGCTCGCGGAAGTTGCGGAAGCTGACAAGGCAGACGTCGACATGGCGGTTGCCGCGGCACGCAGGGCTTACGAAGGCAAGTGGTCAAAGTTGAGCGCCCGTGATCGTGGCCGGCTGCTGTACAAACTTTCGCAGTTGATCGAACAAAACACTCAGGAATTGGCGGCGCTGGAAACAGCCGACAATGGCAAGCCGATCAAGGAATCGACTTATGTCGATCTGCCGCAGGTCGCGGAAAACTTTGAATACTTCGCTGGATGGGCCACGAAGATCGAAGGAGAGACGATTCCGGTTCCCGGAAAAATGTTTAATTACACGTTGCGCGAGCCAGTCGGCGTGTGCGGTCAGGTTATTCCGTGGAATTTTCCACTGCTGATGGCGGCATGGAAGCTTGCCCCGGCCCTGGCAGCCGGAAACACCGTGGTACTTAAGCCCGCCGAGCAAACGCCGGTGACCGCGATGGAGCTGGGAAGGCTCATTCAGGAAGCCGGATTTCCGGAAGGCGTGGTCAATATAGTTCCCGGTTTTGGCGAGACCGCGGGAGCAGCATTGGCTGCACATCCGGGTATCGACAAAATTGCGTTTACTGGCTCAACCGAAGTCGGCAAGTTAATCGCCAAGGCGGCCGCGGAAAACTTGACCAAGGTATCGCTCGAGCTTGGCGGCAAAGCCCCGAACATTGTCTTTGCCGACGCCGATCTCGAGCAGGCAGTAAACGGCGCGATGATGGGAATCTTTTTTAATCAGGGTCAGGTTTGCTGCGCCGGTTCCCGCCTTTTCGTAGAAGAGCGAGTGAAAGAAGAGTTCCTTGGCAGATTGAAAGAGAAGTCGGCGAGAATTGTTGTCGGCGATCCGATGGACAAGGCGACGCACATGGGTCCGCAAGTTTCGGAAGAACAGCTCAACCGCATTAAGGGCTATGTAGATATTGCGCAGAAGGAAGGTGCGACGGTGCTGGCCGGCGGAGAATCCCCCAAGCTTGAAGGAGCTTTTCAGAATGGTTACTTCTTCCAGCCGACGATCTTTTCGGATGTAAACAACCAGATGCGCGTGGCCCAGGAGGAGATTTTCGGGCCGGTAGTTTCCGTAATAACCTTCAAAGACGAAGACGATCTGATCAAGCAAGCGAACGAAACGATCTACGGATTGTCTGCGGGAATCTGGACTCGCGACATCACGCGGGCCCACCGGTTCGCCAAAGAAATCAAGGCGGGAGTGGTTTGGATCAATACCTACAACATGTTTAATGCCGCATCACCGTTTGGAGGTTACAAACAGTCGGGTTATGGCCGGGAAATGGGGAAACATGCGCTTGAAATGTATACCCAGGTGAAGAGCGTATGGGTTGACCTTTCAGGCAAGCCGATTGGGTGGTTTGGGAAATAAACCAGGGTCCGATTGTGAGTAATACGAAAGTTGAAAAAGGTAAGGACAGGATACGGGTCTTTCTCAGCTACTCTCAAGATGACAAAGGCCCGGCATCGGAGCTGATTAATCAATTAAACCGACAATCTCACTTTAGTATTTTCACGAGCGATAAGATTAGTGCAGGTGAGAATTGGCAATTGAAGATAAAAAAGGAACTATCTAAGACTGACTACTTTTTGGTAATACTTTCTCCAGCTTCTATTCATTCAAAGTGGGTTCAGTTCGAATTAGGCGCGGCTTGGGGCCTCAACAAGTTGATAATACCAGTGGTGACTAGTGAGGAGGTTGTTAAGCAAATCCCTCTAGAATTTAGTCATTTGAAGGTCATAGAGTTGAAGGACTTGAAAGAAAACCGAACTCAATCGGCGAGATAATTGACTCTTATGAGAAAACCGCCGCCTAAAGGCCGCAGTTGCTGACACTTCGTAGAAGTAGAGTTGTCTGCGGAAAACTGTTTCCGCAATTCTCGCATCTATGACTTGCCGCAGGGGTTT
>JAXIOV010000182.1:0-3531 GCA_045403245.1 Pyrinomonadaceae bacterium
TGGTTCGTCTTATCAACCACGATCGTCCGGCCGGGGCGTGAATAGAGTTCAACTCCTTCAATTGGAACACCGCTCCAATACGAGTAATAGTTGCAAGTGAACATCCCTTTATCGAGGTAGACGGGGGCCTGAACTGCACGGGCCACGAACGAGCGCGCTCCGTCAGCGCCGATACGATGCGCGCCTTCTCGATCACTGGTGAGCCTTTATCTCAAAGTTTCGAAGTTCTTTTGGACGAGCGGAGGTGAAGAGGTCGTGACTCAACACATTGGCATCGTGGCCGGTAGCGCCGAGGGCGCTGCCCTCTGTTACCGCACGATTTGTTTGGAGGCGCCGGCCATCATGGGTGAGCACAATCACCCTGAGATAACCATGAACTCGATGCCAATGGCCGAGCAAATGCCGCGCATTCGGGCGAACGATTGGGAGGCAGTAGGCGAGACTCTAGCTGCTTCTGCGCGTAAGCTGGCGCTGGCAGGCGCCGACTTCGCGATCTGCCCTGATAACACTTACCACCAGGCGTTTGAGTACTTGATTCCGCGTTCACCAATTCCGTGGCTACATATCGCCGGAGCCGTCGCTGAAGAGGCCCACCGTTTGGGTTACCAGCGGCTCGGTATCTTAGGGACAAAGTATCTGATGGAAGGGCCAGTCTACCCCGGGGCGTTAGAGCAATTCAGAATAGACAGCAAAATACCTGACGAGGTGGACAGAAAAAGAATCAACGAGATTATTTTCAAGGAGTTGGTAAACGGGATCTTTCTGGAAACTTCGCGGCTGTACTTTAATGACGTGGCGGGCAAGCTAAAGGCGCGTGGGTGTGAGGCGGTTGTCCTCGGCTGCACTGAGATACCTTTGATTGTGCGACCGGACGACACTCCATTACCCACTTTAGATTCGACGCGCTTGCTTGCGAGAGCAGCCCTAAGGAGGGCACTTGAACGATAAGAAAGCCATCTCATAGTTAAGCGAGCGGGCTGTGTAATAGAGGGCTACTCCCGTCGTTACCTGAAGATAGGTGGGCGGTGGCGCGATCATCAGCGTTGGGCAATTTTAGCGGAAGATTGGGAGGCCGGGCGCAGGAGCCGAAGTGTGTAAACGCCGCGCCCGGCCAACTTTGAAGTTAGACAGCTTGAAACTTTTCGGGAGGGTACCTAATGAACAGATTATTTATCGGTCTGGTGGTGGTGGTGGTGGTCAGCATGTGCGCAGTTCTACTGCCGGGGAACTCGGGCGCGACGACGCAGGATGCTGACAACGCGCCCCTCATGGTGGCATTCGCGGATCTGAAGTGGACTAGGCTTCCCGAAAGGGAAGGAATGATGTTTGCCGTGCTCTCGGGCGATCCAAAAAAGGGGGAATATACACAGATGCGCAAGGTGCACGCCGGAACGGACAACCCGCTTCACTCGCACAGCAGCCGGCTTAAGAACGTGATCATCAGTGGTGTCTGGTACACGGGTGCAACTGACTCGACATCGGCCAGGGACTTCGGTCCCGGATCAATCATAATCATGCCCGCCAATTGGCTGCACGTGAGCGGCTGCCGCGCCGGAAGCGATTGCGTGTTCTACCAGGAAGGCCAAGGCAAATTCGACTTCAAGGCCGCTGCTAAAGCGAATTAAGATCAATAGCGATTACTTGCCGAAGCTGAGGGCGGCGTTAACGCCCGGCAGCGTAGGCTTCACGGTCACGAGAGCGAGATCGCAGGAAGAAGCAAAACTATGGCCAATGATGTTGGGACGGGATCGCGGTGGAGCATTGCGCCGTATTTCATCGTGGATGACGTCGTGGCCACTGCGAATTACTATCGGGACCAGCTCGGCTTCCACTACGAACGCTTCTTTGGCGAACCGCCATCCTTCTGCATGGTTAAACGCAATGGCATCGTCATCATGCTGGCCCAGTTTGAAAAGCCAGGGCTCAAGCGGCCCAATCACATCGTCGACCCGGAGGGGGAAGCCTGGGACGCTTACATTTGGATTGAAAACGCGGACGCGCTTTATGCTGAGTTCAAATCGAAAGGTGTGAAGATCACACGCGACATTTGTGACCAACCCTACAGTTGTCGCGACTTCGATGTGGAAGACTGCAATGGCTATCGCCTGTGTTTTGGACAGGACTTGGAAGGATGAGGCATGAAGGATGAAAAGGATGCTTTCAGCCTTCATCCTTCCTGAGCACCCTTCAGCTCGTTGCCTCAACGGCTACCCAGGTCCCATTGAAGGCGGCTGTCCCACAAAGAGCGTCGATCGTTTGATTGTCGGTTATGTCGTTGATGCTCGCGCCGGCGTGTTGTTGAGCCACCTCTAATTGAGTTCCCAGCCGATCATGCCCCCACCCGTGCGGAATACTCACAACACCGGGCATCATTTCGTCGGATATCTCGATCGGCACCGCCACGAATCCTACTCTCGATCGCACCGAGACCGTTTGACCTGGTCTCAGGTGGCGCTCGGCAGCATCCGCCGAGTGCATGAGAATTGTGCATCTGGGCTTGCCACGGACCAGTCTTTGACTGTTATGCATCCAGGAGTTGTTACTGCGAAGCTGTCGTCGTCCAATCAACAGCAGATTGCCGTTGGAAGGAAGGGAGGCAGCATCAAGCAAATTTGTCTTCACCCGTTCGACATCTTTGACCAGCACTTCCGGGGCTAGCTCAATGCGCTTGCCGGCGGTACGCAACCGGCGCGGTAAACAAGAACCCAATGGCCCAAGGTCTATTCCGTGGACGGCTTCTTTGAGTTTTCGCAAAGTCAGACCTTTGGAAAAAGGGTTGAACTTGCCGCCGTAAGGTCCAAAGCGCAAACCCAGGTCAAGAATTCGTTCCGGCCCGAAGAATCGTTTGATTAACTTCCGCTTCACAACTCCCAACACACCCTCGTGTTCCATGCGTGTTTGCAGTTCAACAAAGATCTCCCAGTCGTGTCGCGTCTCCCCGTCTGGTTGAAACAACGCGGGAGATAATTTCGTCGTATTACGGACTGCAAGGAGATGAAAGGCCACGTCATAGTGAACCCGCTCGAGGGACGAGGTGGGAGGTAAGATAATGTGCGCGTGCCTGGTTGTCTCATTGATATAGGGATCTATTGAGACCATGAACTCAAGACCCGCGAGCGCTTGATCCAACTGACGTCCGTTTGGCGTCGACAGCACCGGGTTCCCGGCAGAAGTCACCAGGGCCTTAACCTGTCCCGGACCTTCGGTCAAAATCTCTTCAGCCAGCGCGACAACCGGGAACTCTCCGGTAAATTCAGGTAGCTTTCGCACCCGGCTATGCCAGCGGGCAAAACTACCTCGTGCTGACATCGACCGTGGTGCTGTCACGGGATCAAACGCCGGAAGCGTAAACATGGCGCCGCCTGGTCGATCCAAATTCCCGGTCACAATATTCAAGACGTTAATCAACCACTGGCAGACGCCCCCAAACTCCTGAGTGCTAACACCGATTCTTCCGTAGCAGACAGCCGATTCGGCCGCAGCAAATTCTCTCGCCAGGCCGCGTATTTGAGTGGAATCAATTCCGGTAAT
>JAXIOV010000213.1:0-30405 GCA_045403245.1 Pyrinomonadaceae bacterium
AGCCGTTAAAACGGCAATGACATACTTGACGAATCAACCGGGTTCGCAACCCGTTAGGGTTGCCAGAGAGTAGCCGGGGGTCGAAGCGCAGCGCAGACCCCCGGAACCGATCGATCAAGGATTCGCACCCCGAAGGGGTGCCAGCCTAACTCTGTGACCCTTTCAGGGTCAAAATACAATTGCCTCTTAATCCGGGGGTATCGCTACGCTCAACCCCCGGCTACTCTCTCGCAGCCCTCCGGGCTGACTCGGTCTTATCTCGGGAGCCTGATTACTTGATTCGTCAAGTATGTCATTGCCGTTAAAACGGCTGGCCTATAGGCCCGGGGGCTGCCGCCTGAAGGCGCCAAGCTGGCTCGTGATTTCAGCAGGCCTGTAACCACCCAGCGGTGTTTCCAACAGATTCGAAGCAGTTCTTGACTGCAACACACAATTACCCCACTGCCCAGCGTAGCCGAAGCGGCAACCCTGGGCCTTATTTATTACGTAACCGCTTTGCGGTAAAGCAATTCAATTCGTTTCGACGGTCATATTAAGGAATTCGCCGTAGCGGTGTACCGCCTGGGCGATCGCCCGTGTTTCTGTTTTGCTCAAGGGAGAGAAAGGGCTGACGGTAACTTTGACTGAGTTCTTTTCGATCTTGCGGTTCCAGCGGCCGACGATTTGCCCGTTCAATAGTATTGGAGAACTGAAGACAACGTTGTCCTTCAAGGATGGCTGCCGGTACTTCGGATGGATTGCAGCGCTCCGATCTTTATAGGCTATCAGGTATTCATCGAAGCTGGGCAAAAGGCAGGCAACGCGCGCCGCTTGCGTGGCGCCTGGTGTGGACGAAGGCCGCCAGTAGATCTTGCCCTCGATGACTTCCTCAACCAGGTGACGACTGGCCAGCTCAATCCCCTGCTTCACATCGGTTGCGGTTAGCCCAGACCACCAGCTGAAATCCGCGAAGGTTGCCGGGCCATGACTCGTAAAGTAACGCCGAGTCAGTTCGGCCAGTGCCTCCTCGCGTGACAATGCTTTCGTCTGAGGCGCTCGCTCATCCAATAGTGCGTAGGTAAATTGCTTGCCTCGCCTCGGGCCGCTGCAAATCAGTCCGTCCAATTCGGCACGTAAGAGCATGTGGTTGAAGCGCAGTGGATCATGGTTGGCAATACCGGCGCGCTTGATCACTGTTCGTAATGTCTCACGAGTTAAATAATTGCCACTCCGTAGTGCTTTCGCTAGTGCCTTGTTGCAACGTGTGAAGACAGCGTGGTCCAGATCCAGCTTGCGATAGTAATAGCTGCTGGCAGCGTTTACCCGTGGCGCCGTCAGTTTCAGCAGCCAGCGAATGTCAGCTGGTGTGACGAAGTGCCAGGTGGGACGCATAACGTGGGTCCTCAAAATCTCCCCGCCGGCAAATGCCTTTTCGATGTCGTCGTCGGTAGCATTGCGCATCCGTTGGCCCAACGCCCATTTAGCGCCGTAGTAATCCTGGGCTTGTACTGCGCCCATCCACTTCACCACCTCGGCCGGTTTCTCGAAATCCGGCGAAGAAAGGTGCTGGTTATGAAGTCTTTGATGTGCAATTTCCGAAGTCGTCATGTTGACCTGAATAATAGACCACGGGTTTGGATTCAGTCGCCACCAGTTTCAACTGCCGCTAATTCGCAGTCAGGAAGGGGCGCGCCGATTGTCTTGAATATTCAGCCGCGGATTAACGCGAATAAACGCGAATCTGAAGAAGGAATGACTGGGAATGAGTAGACGCGCAAAGAGATCCTCAAACTGAGTGGTCCCGCACCTTGTGTCGTCTAGCGCGCTCAACTCAATCCGGCTAGAATGAGCGCGCTTTAACAACTGCAGCTACGTTCTGATTAACCCTTCTAGTACCGGTAAAGTGCGTTCGACTTGGGGTTTTCACACAGCCTCTACCGCGACTTCACTGCGCTCAGTTATGAAAGTTATTTGGAACTGAAGCAACCCTTCAGGCGGAGAATAAATTGAAAGAAGAATCATTAAGGAGAAACGTTCAATGCAAAAAGAGCAGAAGATCATGAGTAACGCAGCGATCGAGTTGAGTGAGTATGATGCGATTACCAAAACGGTCCAGCAATATATCAACGGCGGGAAGTCGGGCCAAACCGCCGAGATGAAGAAGGCCTTTCACTCCGAGGCAACAATCTTCGGCTATGTCGGCGCCGATTTGTTTGCCGGCCCCATCCAGAAGCTTTTTGACTGGAATGACCAGAATGGTGCTGCAACGGAACTCCAGGGCCGGATTGCCAGCATCGATATCATCGAGACCGTTGCCACCGTGCGGCTGGAACTCGATAACTGGTCCGGCCACCGGTTTACCGACTTATTTACACTGCTCAAAGTCGATGGCGAATGGAAAATCATGAACAAGGTGTTCCATCTCCACCCGTGATGGATCCGTCGGCAAACAAAAACCGAGGTTTTTACACCTGGGCGCAGTAGAAACCGCGCAGACGCATTCCCTTGGAGGCTCGATTCGATTCCCGCTCCAGCGGAGCCGAATGTTACCAGGTCGTCGTAACTGGCGTTGCGCTCCGCTGGAGCGCTAGTGGTGTTGGAGACTGCGAGGTCTATAAACATTTTGGCTCAGCTGGAGCCAACCGGAGACATCGATGAAAAACACATTATTGCTCATTCTGGCCGCACTGGTGCTTCAAGCCTGCGCCGACCGATCTTCTACAAACCAACCCGCTCCCGGTCGGGTTGGCTCGAATGCGTACCTCGATTATTCCGGGCGTGACGATGTATTGAGCGGCGGAGTCAAACTGATTCCGATCAAGACGCCAAAGGGTGAGTTTCGCGTTTGGACCAAACGAACCGGCAATAACCCAACCATCAAGGTGCTGCTGTTACACGGCGGGCCGGGCTTAACCCATGAATATTTGGAGGCGTTTGACAGTTACTTTCCAGCGGCGGGCATTGAATATTACTACTACGACCAACTTGGTTCGGCGTACAGCGATCAACCTAAAGAACCAGAGTTGTGGGATCTGCCGCGTTTCGTCGAAGAGGTTGAGCAGGTGCGTCAGGCGCTCAAGCTCGACAAAAATAATTTCTACCTCTACGGCCAATCGTGGGGTGGGGTTCTGGCAATAGACTATGCGCTGAAATACCAGCAGCATCTGAAGGGCCTGATCATCTCAAATATGATGGCCAGCGGTCCCGCTTACAACGAATACGCAAACAAAGTGCTGATGCCGGCCATGGATCAAAAGGTGTTGGCTGAAATCAAAGAGCTGGAGGCAAAGAGCGACTTTGAGAATCCTCGCTACATGGAACTGCTGATACCTCACCATTACGAGCATCATATTTTGCGAATGCCCGCGGATCAGTGGCCGGACCCGGTCAATCGAGCCTTCAAACACATAAACGCTTCGATCTACATCCCGATGCAGGGACCGAGCGAGCTCGGACTCAGTGGCAAACTGCTCAACTGGGATCGCACCAACGAATTATCGCAGATAGCGCCGCCAACTCTGGTGATTGGGGCTAAATACGACACTATGGATCCGACGCACATGGAGATGATGGCAAAGAAGGTACAGAAAGGGCGTTACCTGTTTTGCCCAAATGGAAGCCATCTCGCACTCTACGACGACCAGAAGGTCTATTTCGAAGGTTTGGTCCAGTTCATCCGTGATGTGGATACTGGAAAGTTCTAGAGCAGAATTGAAAACCGGGACTGTCGCGAGACCAACGCAACGTTCTCACTCCGCGCCTCTTCCCGGGGAATAGGGTGTGCGCAACGCGTTGCGGTTGAATCAATCATCAATTTCCGTAGCCCAGGCTTTGAGACGTAACCGCTTTGCGGTACAAGTCTGACAACAAAATGCCTTCCAGATGGGTCGTTCACAAATTTGGCGGAACCAGTATCGCGGACGCGGAGCGCTATCAGGCGGCTGGTCGAATTCTGACTTCCCAGCACCAGCCGGGAGAACGCACCGCCGTCGTCGTTTCGGCGATGTGTGGCGTCACCGACGCCCTCATCCAATTGGTCGAGCTGGCGGCCGTCCAGGACGGTTCATATCAGACTAAACTCCAGAACCTCAAAGAGAAACACCTCGATACGGTGGCTCGCCTGCATCTTCCCGCAGCAGGACAGTCTCTCGCCGCGACTATCGCTTCAGATTTCAGGGAGATCGAAGAAGTTCTTAGAGGAGTGTGGATCACCCGGCTCGCCTCAGAGCGCACCAAAGAGTTTGTCTCAGGACACGGGGAGCTCTGGTCCGCGCAACTACTGCATGCACATCTCGAATGTTGTGGTCATTCATCAGCCTGGCTTGATGCGCGACAAGTCCTCGTGGTCGAGCCCGATAGCAGAACCCTGGCGGTTGATTGGCGAGTTTCGCAGGAAAAGCTCACAAATTGGCAGGCAAGTCGGGACCCTGACTTCCTGATTATCACCGGGTACATCGCCTCTACTCCAGATGGAGTCGCCACGACGCTGAAGCGAAACGGAAGTGACCTCTCTGCCTCCATCTTCGGCGCCCTGCTCGACGCCGATTCGGTGATCATCTGGACCGACGTTGACGGTGTGTTGAGCGCCGATCCCCGGCGGGTCCCGGACGCCTTCATTATTCCCGAGCTCTCCTACCAGGAGGCCGCCGAACTTGCGTACTTCGGCGCCAGAGTCATTCACCCAAACACAATGTTTCCGGCGATCGCGAAGGGCATCCCTGTTTGGATCAAAAACAGCTTCAACCCGGAGGCGCCCGGCACGAAGATCTCAGCCTCTTCACCACCAGACGTGCCCATCAAAGGATTCGCGGCAGTCGAAGACATGGCGCTAATCAACGTGGAAGGCACCGGGATGATCGGCATTCCCGGCGTGGCCCATAAACTCTTCGGCGCATTGCGCGCCGTGGACGTCTCGGTCGTCATGATCTCCCAGGCGAGTTCCGAACATTCCATCTGTTTCGCTGTCCCGCAGGCGCAGGCGGAGCTAGCCCGGCAAACTGTCGAGCAAACGTTTCTCGCTGAAATGCAAAGGGGAGAGGTTCAAACGGTGGACCTGACGCAGGGTTGCTGCATTCTCGCGATGGTCGGCGACGGAATGATCGAAAGACTGGGAATGGCCGGGAAATTTTTCAACGCCCTGGGTTCGGCAGGCGTCAACGTCAGGGCCATCGCGCAGGGGTCGTCTGAGCGTAACATCTCTGCCGTCATTGAACAGCACGAAGCGACGAAAGCTCTGCGCGCCCTGCATTCCGCCTTCTATCTTTCGAGCCAGACACTCTCTATCGGAGTAATTGGCACGGGGCTAATTGGCAGCGCCTTTCTGGATCAACTCAACCGGCGTATAGCGACACTCAAGTCGCGTCGCGGCATAGATCTGCGAATACGCGGCATCATGAACAGCCGAAAGATGCTCCTTCACGATCGGCAAATTGAACTGCCGGATTGGCCCGACAAGCTGAGCGCGAGCACGTCGGAGGCAGATGTAGAACGTTTCGTCGAACACGTGCACGCCCCTCACCTCCCACACGCGGCGATCATCGATATCACGGCCAGTGCCGAACTACCCCATCATTACGAAAGCTGGCTCGCCAAAGGCATCAACATCATCACGCCCAACAAAAAGGCAAACGCCGGGCCCCTGACCTCGTACCGCAGCCTCCGGGAGACCGCCCAGAGACATCAACGCTACTTCCTTTACGAGACAAACGTCGGGGCCGGTCTGCCGATCATTCACACGCTCCGCGACTTGCTCGATACTGGAGACGAGATAATCAGAATCGAGGGCGTGCTCTCGGGCACGCTGTCCTACATCTTCAACTCATTTGATGGCCGGCGTACTTTTTCTGAGATCGTGCGGGAGGCACAAGCTCAGGGATTCACCGAGCCGGATCCGCGCGAAGACCTCTCCGGCGTTGACGTCGCTCGCAAGCTGATCATCCTCGCGCGGGAGATGGGCCTCGAACTCGAGTTGGACCATGTTCAATTGGAAAGTTTGGTTCCCGAGGATCTACGTTCGGCCAGCGTGCAGGAGTACCTCAGCAGCCTGGGAAGGCATGACCAGGCGGTCGCCGAAATGCTGGCGGCGGCGCGCGCACGGGGTCAGGTGCTGCGTTATGTCGGGACCATTGATGCGGACCGGCGCGTGTCGGCTGGGTTGCGAGAGTATCCGTTTGATCACCCGTTTGCGAACCTCTCTGGCAGCGACAACATAGTTAGCTTTCAAACCGCCCGTTACAATACGCAGCCCATGATAGTGAGGGGTCCCGGCGCCGGTCCCGAGGTGACCGCGGCAGGTGTCTTCGCTGACCTGCTGCGGCTGGCGTCCTTCCTGGGAGCGCCGCTATGAGATCGGCCACCGCATTCGCCCCCGCCACGGTTGCAAATGTCGCGGTCGGCTTCGACATTCTCGGATTCGCTATTGAGTCAGTCGGTGATGTGGTCACGGTTTCCACGACTGAGCGCACGTCGGTTCTCATTAAAGAGATCGTGAACAACACAGGCAGGTCGGAACCACTGGACATCCCACTAGATCCAGCAAGAAACACTGCCACGGTGGGCCTTATCAAGTTATGCGATGACCTGCGGTTGAATGTTGGATTCGATGTCACGATTCGCAAAGGCATTGCGCTGGGCTCAGGTATGGGCGGGTCTGCGGCTTCGGCGGTCGGCGCGCTGGTCGCTGCTAACTCACTGCTGGAATCCCCTCTCCCCACCCAGGCGCTGCTGAAGTACGCACTGCTCGGGGAGCAAGCAGCGAGCGGGACCGCGCACCCGGACAATATCGCTCCCTGCCTCTTCGGGGGTATGACACTCGTCCTCTCGGTTGATCCAATCCGCTATGTCTCGCTGCCCGTACCGGCAAGTATCGTGACAGTGCACATCCACCCGCGACTGCGCATCGACACGCGTAGCGCGAGGAGCATTCTTAGACCTGACGTCCCGTTGGCTGATCACGTCCGGCAGTCGGCCAACCTCGGTGGATTCATTGCGGGCTGCTTTAGCAATGACGTTGAGTTGATCAGGTATTCCTTTTCTGATCTCGTGATCGAGCCGCAGCGGTCGTCTCTCATTCCCGGCTTCGCGGAAGTGAAAGCAGCAGCGATGGAGCGCGGAGCGATCGGGGCGTCCATCTCCGGCTCCGGGCCCAGCGTGTTCGCCTGGGTCACATCGAAGCAGGCAGCGGCAAAAGTTCGGGATGCGATGGTAGAGGCGTTCAAGTCACACGGCCTGATGGAGTGCGACTCGTGGATCTCTTCCGTAAGCCAACAGGGTGCGACAATCATTCGATGAGATTTCGTAGCACGCGCTCAACTTCCCCAACGCTGAGTCTCTCCGAAGCCATTCAAATGAGCCTGGCGCCGGATGGCGGTCTCTATGTGCCGGAGAGTTTTCCCTTCTTCGAGACCGGAGATTTTGATGGGCTTGAGTCCTGGCGAGAGATCGGCGTAAAGCTCCTTGAACCCTTCTTCGTTGGCGACGTGTTGCGACCTCAGTTGGATGAGATTTGCCGGCAGGCTTTCAACTTCCCTATCCCACTGAATCACATCGGCGACAACACAGCAGTGCTCGAGTTGTTCCACGGGCCGACGGCAGCTTTCAAAGATGTTGGAGCACGTTTCCTCGCCGCCTGTGTGTCGCGGCTTCCGGGCCGCCGAACAGTGCTGGTGGCGACCTCCGGGGACACCGGTGGGGCGGTGGCGGCGGCCTTTCACGAACACCCCGAAATCAATGTAGTCATCCTCTTCCCCAAGAACCGCGTTTCACCTTTTCAGCAGAGCCAGCTCACTGGCTGGGGCGACAATGTGCGTGTCTTCGCGGTGCGGGGCGACTTTGACGACTGTCAGCGTGTAGTCAAAACCGCGTTCGCAAACCGGGCGTGGGCGGATGCTAAAGGCCTTCTCTCCGCCAACAGCATCAACCTCGGACGACTTCTTCCGCAGACGGTCTACTACGCGGCCGCGAGCCTTTGGTATTCACGGCAACAGGGAGTGCGACCAGGCTTCATCGTCCCGACTGGAAATCTGGGTAACGCCGTGGCCGCCTTTTGGGTCAGGAAGATGGGGCTGCCAATGCAGCAGATCATTCTCGCCACCAACGCCAACCAAGCCGTGCCAAACTATTTCGCTTCCGGCTCGTGGGACCCGCATACGACCATTGCAACCCTCGCGAACGCGATGGACGTGGGTAATCCGAGTAACATGGAGAGGCTGCTACACCTGCACCCGGATGTGTCGAAGCTCAGAGAAATTGCGGCGGCTCACTGGGTCAGCGATGATGAGATCGCCGGCACCATCGCCAGGGGCGTCACGAGCTGGCAACGAACCTGGTGTCCTCATACCGCAACCGCTGTTCATGTGCGCGAAAACCTTCCATCCTCAGACTGGATCATTGTGGCCACGGCCCACCCGGCCAAGTTTGAGTCAGTAGTCGGGCCACTCATCAAAGAACCACTGGCAATGCCGCCCTCGCTAACAAAACTCCTCGAGAGACGTTCGAAGGTTGAAGAGATCGAGCCGGAATTCGATGCGCTCGCAGAAGCGCTTCAATAAATACGACCACACAACCAGCCCGCGATAGCGGCACGGCGCTAGCCGTGGGTATAGATCAAACTAACGCAAGTAATGGCAACCGATTTCAACCAGCCCGCGATAGCGGGCTTCATCTCAGTAGCCCACGGCGCTAGCCGTGGGTTAGTCACCCCCTGAAGTTTGAGCCCGCGATAGCGGGCGGCATAATTAATCCCAAACACATGTCGTGCCCTTCCGCTCGATCAACTGAGCTTGAAAGAATCTTTGCAAAAGATCGAAAACGGTCTTCTTCCCACTAGCATTGCGCTTCCCAAAAGACTCGTTAGGATTCACTGCTCCAACTAGCCCGCGGTAGCGGGCGGCGATATCAGTAGCCCACGGCGCTAGCCGTGGGTCAACAATCAACAAAACTCCTCTAGCCCCGGAGGGGCGACATAATGAGCAGAACCTTCACCAATCTCCTGACGCACCTGATATTCAGCACCAAACAACGCGAGCCCTTTATCGATCCAGGTATAAGGCCAGAACTCTATGCTTATATGGGCGGACTGACTAACGAACTCAAAGGCAAGGCTTATGGAATCAACGGCGACGATGACCATGTCCACATGCTGGTGAGCCTGCCGCCGGTTGTTTCCATATCTGAAGCGCTGCGGTTTATCAAATCGAACTCGTCCGGCTGGATGCATGACAAATGGCCTCGGAAACCATTCGCCTGGCAACCGGGTTACGGGGCGTTTAGCGTGAGTAAATCGAATGTTCCGGGCGTGCTTGAATATATTGCCAACCAGGAAGCACATCATCGTCGGATAACGTTCCAGGAGGAATATCGAAGTTTCCTACGGAAGCATGGAATTGAATTTGACGAACGCTACCTTTGGGATTAATTATGCCGCCCGCTTCGCGGGCTCAAACTTCAGGGGGTGACTAACCCACGGCTAGCGCCGTGGGCTACTGATATGCCGCCCGCCATCGCGGGCTGGTTGTGTGGTGTTCAAGAAAAGGGCCTGTCCGTTTGTGTAAAGGATGTCATGATAATGAACAACTCCGTGGCCATCCACTCCTCACGTTTGCGGCACATTTCGAAGACATGCGCGAGATCGCGACGCGGGGCGGCCACGGAGTGCCGCCCCTACAATTCAAGCACTCGAATAGCGCATCAATAACGAGTGGCTGTTCACCGTGACGATCCACATCCAGGCAATTGAAACGCGCCTATCCGACTGGAGTAGTAAGCAGCGCCTTTCTTGATGTAATCACCCACGTACCAGATCGTGCAGTCGTCGCTCGGGTCGATGGCCGTTTGAGTGTAGTCCTGCCAGCGCATCACATTTTGCACTTCCTCGCCCTCAACCAACACAGTCTCTTGAAGCGTTAATTGGCCCAGTGGATCATTCGCGAGTCGAGCGGCAAAGCGTTGGCCGGGGAAGTGTGGAGTTCCGCCAAACGAGTAGCCGATGCCGATGTTGCCGTTGCGGTCCATCGCCGGACTGGCCATCCAGCGGTAATAGTTGTCCGGAGCATACGTTCCCTGCTGGAAGAGCTGCGGGTCACGATTCTTGTCCAGTCTGAACTCGTACCAACGCACCCCGCCACCTCCGGCCCCAGTGTTGACCGAATGAACGGCTACTATGCGCTCCTTACGCTTCACCTTCCGATAAACGAGGCGCGCCATGATCTTGTCACCTTGCGAGTCGAGGCGGCGGTCAGTTCCCGGTTGAGGCACGCAGTTCGTTAATTGTCCACCGCACAGGTATTGATAAGGAGCAACGGCGATTGGGTACGGGCCGTCGAGTTTGGTGTTCGCTGGATCCTTCCAGTCGACATGAAACTTCCAGAAGAACACCTGATTGTCTTCGAGGACATTCTTCAGTTGCGCCCCTCCGGCCGCCATCATGATGTTTGGCGCGCCGGGTGGGGGCAGTCCATAACCATCGATGTCGGCGTTGTTAAGAAAATTGACACCGTCGATGACGAAGCATTGCTCGGTTGCCGGCAGACCCTTGAGCATCTTGCTTCGTTCGGCCACGCAAGCGTGTTTCTGAATGAGGTCGTCGCTGGTGCTGGTCGGGTTGTAGTACCCATCGGGCCAGACGGCGGGACGCGGATAGTCTGGGAAGAACGGTCGCAAAAACTCGTAGCGGTAGTATTTCCCAAGCGGATCGGAACTAACGCTTACGGCGTAGCACATCGAATAAGGTCCCTGGTTTGCTGTTACCGGTCCGGCCCGACCTGGATCTGTTGGATTTGCATTTGGTGGAGGAGTGAGTCTGACAGGTCTACCCGGTTGGTTAGGCCGGCCAGGAGGGCTGATTTGTGCCGGCTCGCCCGAGACACCAACGCGCGGCTGGTCAGGTCGCACGGGGCCACGACCAAAGATCGGCATAACGATGAGCCAACGCTTCGCCAACTGGTCATAGCGAGCGACGGCGTCGCCATTGTTGCGTGTTTCGCATTGGCCGCCGAATCCCGCAAAGACTGCTTTCGTGACCACTGGGCCGTACAACACCTTGCCGGTGGTCTTAAACCGCTTGCCTTGCTTCGTGAAAATTGCCATCCGCGTATTCACGATCTGGACGATGTGATCAGGCCCGACGGCGAGCGTATTGTCCGAAGGGTTGCGAACATTTGCAGTCCCCTGCGGACCTTGAAATCCAAAACCCAAACCGTCAAAACTCTCGACGAGCTTGGCGGCTGGTCGCGTGCCTTGAGACTTCTGCTCGACAACGACCCCGGCGGAAGGCACGGGTGGAGGTTTCGGCGTAGGCACCGGCTCAGCGCTTTGGTTGGTTTTTGCTCCCGCATCCCTTGCGTGGAACAGGTACCCGCAGTTGAGTACGATGGCCGCGAACGTCACTGACATTGCGAAGACTCTAAGGGTTCTTTGTGTATGGGTCATGCACATTGCGCGTCGTGGATTCAAGTTTGAATGGCTCGCAGACAACACGATTGAATTACAGAATCGAGCGGTAGCGCCGGATGATAGAAATCAACCCGTCTCCGAATCAAGGTGCTGCCCCCGCTTTTTGCAAACTCTCCTAGGAACGCATTATCACCGAAGTAGACCTTAGCATTCGGCGCTGACAGCGCACGGTTCTGTAATGACCTCGCTTACTCGAAACTGACCTACTAACCAAAGCACTTCTATTTTTGACGCCCCGCGGCCGGTGTGTTACAAGCATACGAAGTGAGCCTCTATCTTATGAAATCAGGCTGGCACATTGGCAAGTTGCGGAAAGGACGCCTCGTTCGCGTAATCGCGCTCCTATTCTTGTTCCACGCGGGCGTTGACCTTCTTTTTCCTCAGCTCTGTAGCGAAGAGCGAGTCAACCTGGCAGTCAATCAGTCGTTGCCTGCTTCCAAAGAAACAATCAATGATGAGACCTCCGCGCCGGTTGCCGTAACTCTGCCCGGTGACTCTCAGGAAGGGCAGCCCCCAGATCAACAGCCCCGAGGCGAAGACTGCTTCTGTTGTTGCACCCATGTGATGGCGAGTCACGGCTTCGTAGATCTGGAGAGCGCAGAACTCAAGCTGCCCACCAGCCCTCCAAAAGACATCTCAATTCTTTCAGCACCGCCTAACAATCCGTACCACCCTCCTCGGTTCGCTTAATCAACCTGGTTTTTCGGAACTCCGTCCGCAGCTCTCGCTCTCGAGGCTGTTGTTTTCGCGCATTGTGCGAACGCGTCTGAATAACGACGTTCGAAATCGATAGCACTGCTGTCCTGAGTCAGGCTCATCCAGGCACTAGTGCTTGCTTGGACCTGTTGCATTTAGTTTGAGGAGACACAATGAGGTGGTTTTTGACGAAACGACCGCCAGTCGTAGGCGGTTTGTTTCTCGCATTGATTATTTCGCCATGTTCGTGGTCCATCGTTGACGCACAAAATGCAGCCGAAGGCACGGTCGCACGGCGAGTTGGCAACTCGGGAACAACGGTTGGTCGCAATGAGACGCCTGAAAGCCTGGCGGTAAAGCCAGGCGGTCTCAGTCCGGCTCTGGAACGTTATTTCGATCCGGTTCAGGGAACGTCTTCCAGCGACCTCGTGCGCCGCGCGTTGGCCTCAAACGGCGAATTGGCTGCTGCGCGCATTGAGATTGAACGTGCGCGAGCACGGCTTCGACAGGCAGGACTACGGCCAAATCCGACCCTCGATCTTGAGCAGACGACCGGCAGATATACAGGTTCGGGAGGGGAAAGCGAGACAAGCATCGGAGTAGCTTTGCCGCTTGACTTGGGCGGAAAGAGGAGGCGGCGGATTGAACTAGCGCAAGCAGAGCTTGAAGCTGTTGAAGCCGAAGTTGCGGATCGTGAGCGGCGGCTCGCTGCGGAAGTGCGGTCAATCCATGTCGAAGCGTTAGCCGGGTTACGCGAGCTGGAGACTACAGAGAATCTCAATAACCTCGATTTACAGACAACCCGCTTTGTACAAGCGCGAGTGAACGAGGGCGAGACTGCTCCTATCGAGCTAAACCTCTTGCGGGTGGAGGTTGACAGGCTGAGATCGCGTCGCGCGCTTGTCGAGGGACGACTCAAGGCGACCTTGCTGCGGCTCAAGGGTCTCGCTGGCATTCCGACCGCCGAACCGTTGCGTTTACGTGAGGATCTTTTCACTGCGGTATTGCCCGCACCACCGGCCTCACTTGAGGCAGCATTCGACATTGCCTTGCGCCACCGGCCCGACTTGAGACTTGCCCGGCTCAAAGAGGAAGTGGCGCGGGCGGGACTCAGTCTGGCGCGAGCCAATTCCACGCCAGATGTGACGGCATTCTCGCGTTACACGCTCAACCGCTCCTCCTATGAGGACACCCCGGTGGGAGTGCGGAATGATCGAGACAGATTGTTGACTTTCGGTGTGTCGATTGGAATTCCCGTCTTCAACCGCAACCAGGGAG
The DNA here is from genome assembly GCA_045403245.1 of Pyrinomonadaceae bacterium. Taxonomy (GTDB): domain Bacteria; phylum Acidobacteriota; class Blastocatellia; order Pyrinomonadales; family Pyrinomonadaceae; genus PSRF01. Next base: position 13,405 of record JAXIOV010000213.1, read on the forward strand.
CAAGAGCGGAATCTGCCGCTGCTATCTCCCAGGCCAGAATGAGACGTGAGTTTCTTGAGTCGGTAGTGCGCGCGGAAGTGGAAAGTGCGTACGCGCGTTATCAGGCAGCACAGGCAGCGGTCGCGACTTTTGAACGGGGTGTCATTGGCCGCTCAAACGACAACATCCGGGTTGTCCGCGCGGCTTACGAACTGGGCCAGTTCAGCATTACCGATCTTCTCAACGAGCAGCGCCGGCTGGTGGATTCGCAACGAGATTTTACTGAAACGCTCTCAGAACAATATCGCGCCCTGGCCGATCTTCAGGCAGCGCTCGGAACACCAGCTAATCAGTAGCAAGGAAACAAACATGTCTGATCAATCTAACACCAACGATCCGAACAGTAGACGCGAGAGCGAGCTCACTAAAGAAACAGAAATGCTCCCCGGCGAGCGATCAGTCTATGAAGTCGCGACTGAGAAGCGCTACCGCTTCGGCTCGCCGCGAAATCGCAACATCGCGATCGTGGCCATGGTAGTTGTCTTCGCCATTGTCGCTGTCCTGACGCTGGTGCTGTGGACGCGCAAAGATCCTAAGCCCACCGAAGTCAGTGTAAGAGGAAAAGCCGGTGAAGCTGGTCACGAAGACGAACACGCCGGCGACGAGATCAAGCTGTCACCCGAAGCTCTGGCGGCTACCGCTATTGAGATTGAAGGTGTATCACGACGACCGGCTGCCGCGCTGATTCGAGTAACGGGTACGGTCGAGACCAACCAGCAGCAGACTCAGCAGGCAACGCCGCTCGTTTCGGGTCGGGTAGCGCGGGTCTATGTGGAACAGGGTGACGTTGTACGCGCAGGGTCGGTACTCGCACTCATCTCCAGTCCCGACATTGCAGAAATGCATGGAAAGCTTCATGAGGCAGAGACAGCCAGGGCACTGGCAGAGCGAAACCTGCAGCGTGTCCAACGGGCTGAGAATCGCGTCGCAGTTTTATCCGCAAAGGCCAAACTCGATGAAGCCGAGGCAACGCTCAAGCGCACCCGACGTTTGATTGAGCTTGGAGCGGGTGCAGGCAAAGATCTCATAGCCGCGGAAGCCGCTTACAAAACAGCAAAAGCTGACTACGATTTTCAGAACAATATTTCGCTAAATCGTGAACTGCAAGAAGCCGGGGCTGCGGTAGAGACCACTCGCGTTGACGTTTCCCATATCCGAGACCAACTCCGTGCTTTGGGCGTGATTGTGCCCGAAGGTGAACGTCACGATCACAGCAAGGATACGTCGCTGGTGGCACTGCGATCCCCAGTCTCTGGGACAGTCGTCGAACGTTCAGTGAATGCGGGTGCAGGAGTTCAATCAGGCACTGCTTTATTCACGATCGCCAATATTTCGTCCGTTTGGATTATTGCGAACGTACCAGAAGCCCAGATAGGAAGCATTCGCGTGGGTGCACCAGCGGAAGTGCGTTCCGCGGCTATAGGCAACAGTGCGATCGCCGGTCAGGTGAATTACATCGACCCCAGACTTAACGAGGAGACGAGAACAGCGCGCGTGCGCATCGAGGTAGGCAATCCTGGTGAGCTGCTGAAATCGGGAATGTTTGTTGAGGTTGGATTTCAGGCAACCTCAGGCACCGCCGCTGGTGAGGAGTTGATGGTACCCTCCGAAGCGGTCCAACGCATCGGCGATCGTACCGTGGTTTTCATTTCCCAGGAAGGAGAGCCGGGCAATTTTGTTGTGCGTGATGTGGAACTCGGCGAAGTTGCAGATGGTTACCAACGCGTGATTAGCGGACTCCAGGCTGGTGAAAAAGTAGTAACCAAGGGCAGCTTCACTCTCAAAACGCAGTTGCTTAAATCGTCGATGGGAGATGAACACTAGTTTCGACTCTGACTCTCGAACCCCTGGAATCAAACTAAATGATTAACGCACTGATTCGATTCTCTATATCTCAAAAGCTGATCGTGCTTCTGTTGATCGCAATTATGGCGGTGGCGGGCGCCTACAGCCTTATTAATCTTCCGATTGACGCCGTGCCTGATGTTACCAACGTGCAGGTGCAGGTTTTGACGGGCGCGCCATCACTCGGCCCACTCGAGATCGAACGACAAATTACGTTTCCGGTCGAAGTGGCAATGAGCGGTCTGCCGAACGTCGAAGAGATCCGCTCGGTATCCAAATTCGGCATCTCGAACGTCACTATTGTTTTCTCTGATTCGACCGATATCTATTTTGCGCGGCAGCTTGTCCAGGAAAGGCTCGCGACCGCGCGTGAACAAATTCCACCAAACATCGGTTCACCGGAAATGGGTCCGATTGCGACGGGACTGGGCGAGATTTACCAATACGAAGTCAAAGCCGTATACGGCAGTAAATACAGTGCTACCGATTTGCGGACGATCCATGATTGGAACATCCGGCGCCAATTGATGGGGGTTCCTGGCGTTACGGAAGTCAATGCTCACGGTGGTTTCGGTAAACGATATGAAGTCAGACTCTCGCCCGAAAAACTACAGTCCTACAGTCTGACTTTGCGCGACGTTTACGAGGCTGTGACGCGCAACAACGGCACGGTCGGCGGCGGCTATATCGAGAAAGGCGCAGAGCAATATTTACTGCGCGGTGTGGGCCTCGTCGAAAATAGCGAAGACATCCGCAACATAGTCGTTAAGACAGGAAAGGAAGGCGTGCCGGTTTTCGTAAAAGATTTAGGTGAGATTGTGGAAGGCACATCAATCCGCCAGGGTGCGGTTTCAGCAGATGGCGAGGGTGAGGTCGTTACCGGAATGGCAATCATGCTGAAAGGCGAGAATTCGCGCACGGTCGCGGAACGCGTCACCGCGCGCATCGTCGAGATTCGTAAATCCCTCCCTCCGGGTGTGAAGATCGAACCCTTTTACGACCGCACCGCACTCGTCAAACGGACGATCTCCACCGTTACCACCAATCTAATAGAAGGCGCGATCCTGGTTATCATCGTGTTACTTTTGCTGTTGGGAAACTGGCGCGGTTCCTTGCTGGTGGCAACAGTTATACCGTTGTCGATGCTCTTCGCGGCCATCTTAATGCGACTGTTCAACGTGTCGGGAAATTTGATGAGTTTGGGTGCGCTCGATTTCGGATTGATTGTCGACGGTTCGGTCGTCATGGTGGAGAACGCCGTGCGGCGCCGGGCCGAAGCGCAACACCAAAAATCGCACGAGCCTCCCGAAGGAACAATATTGAATGCGTGTCTGGAAGTGGCGCGTCCGGTTGTTTTTGCCGTCGCCATCATCGGGATTGTGTATCTGCCGATCCTTTCTTTACGGGGCATCGAAGGAAAAATGTTCGTGCCGATGGCGCTGACAGTAGTCTTCGCTCTGCTCGGCTCCCTAATCCTCTCGTTGACCTATGTTCCGGCCATGCTCTCGCTCATTTTGCGGGGCACGGTTTCCGAGAAGGAAAGTTTTCTGATTCGATGGTCAAAGGGGATTTACCAACCAGCTCTAGCTCTTGTAATGCAGCTTCGGGCGCGCGTCTTGGCGGCGGCTGTCGTTCTGCTTCTGATTTCAGGCGTGATATTTCCGTTTCTCGGCGGGGAGTTTATTCCGCGACTCGATGAAGGGGACATCCTAATCGAAACCATTCTCTTACCGAGCATCTCTCTGAAGCAGGCAATGAAAACGACGACGCAAGTAGAAAAACTGGCGAAAACGTTTCCCGAAGTCCGCCAGGTTGTTTCAAAATGCGGCGCTCCGGCCGTAGCCAACGATTCGATGAGCCTCAATCAATGCGACGTGTTTGTGCTGCTTCATCCGCCTGACGATTGGACAACCGGACGCACAAAAGAAGAACTCGTCGAAGCAATGTCGAAAAAGTTGGAAGCGGAAGTACCTGATGCGGCCTCTTTCGGATTTATGCAACCGATTGAAATGCGCGTCAACGAACTGATCGCCGGCACGCGCGGTGATGTCGCCGTAAAACTCTTCGGCGACGACCTGGAGATATTGGCGGCAAAAGGTGAAGAAATAGAACGAGTGCTCGCTTCAGTGCCTGGTGCGGTGGAAACCAAAGCCGAAACCACGACCGGTCTACCGCAACTGAGCGTCAAAGCAGATCGGGCTGCGATTGCGCGTTACGGCTTAAATGTCGAGGATGTAAACGATCTGGTTGAGTCAATCTTTGCCGGGAAAAAGGCGGGCGAGGTTTTTGAAGGCGAACAGCGCTTCGATTTAGTGTTGCGCCTCAACGAAGATGCCGGCCAAACAATCGAGTCAGTAAAGAACTTGCTTTTGACCGCGCCAAACGGTTCACGAGTTCCGCTCGCGGAAGTGACGGACGTGGCATTGGTCGAAGGCGCGGCGCAAATTTCGCGAGACGACGCCCGCCGCCGCATTGTCGTGTCGACCAATGTTCGTGACCGAGACATCGCAACTTTTGTAGATGAAGCCAAAGAACGAATTGAAAAAGAAGTGCAATTGCCGCCGGGCTACTTCATTAAATGGGGCGGTGAGTTTGAGAATCTGGAACGCGCGACTAACCGTCTTCTGCTCGTTGTTCCCGTTGCACTTTTCTTGATTTTCATCTTGCTGTTCACCACGTTTAACTCCGCGAAACAGGCACTTTTGATTTATACGGGAATTCCGTTTGCGATTGTCGGAGGGGTCTTCGCACTTGCTTTGCGCGGAATGCCGTTCTCGATTTCCGCCGGAGTCGGCTTTATCGCCCTTTTTGGTGTAGCCGTGCTGAACGGCGTGGTAATGGTCAGCTACATCAACCGTTTGCGCGAAGAGGGGAAATCCGTTAGCGAAGCAGTGCGAGAAGGCGCAATGACCCGGCTCAGACCAGTACTGATGACGGCGCTGGTTGCAAGTTTAGGGTTCGTTCCGATGGCGATTGCTACCTCGGCCGGCGCCGAGGTCCAGCGACCGCTCGCCACTGTGGTGATCGGCGGTCTAATTACATCAACTTTGTTGACGCTGCTCATCCTGCCAATGCTTTACGCCTGGTTTGAGCGCGAGCAGGAGTCCTAGTTATTTGGCGCTGACGCGATTGCCGGGAGAAATTAATGGGCCACGGACATACTCACACAGCGGCCGGTGAGAATAAGAAGCGACTTGCAATTGTGCTCGCTCTGACCACGACCTACTTAGTTGCGGAAGTTGTGGGCGGGCTGTTTACCGGAAGTCTGGCGTTGCTGGCGGATGCGGGTCACATGCTGACGGACGTCGCCGGATTGGGTTTGGCGCTCATGGCCATACGGTTCGCGGAACGCCCAGCAACTCCTGAACGAACCTATGGATTTTATCGGGTCGAGATACTGGCGGCATTAGCCAATTCCGTCGTTCTGATTGGAATCTCCGTCTACATCCTTTATGAAGCCTACCACCGATTTCTTAATCCTCCGGAAGTGCAGAGCAAGGCGATGCTCGCGGTGGCATCGGTCGGCCTGTTGATAAATCTTCTTGGGATTTACCTGTTACGCGCAGCGTCTAAAGAGAGCCTGAACATGAAGTGCGCTTACTACGAGGTCTTCTCTGATTTGCTCACTTCGATCGGCGTCATTGCAGCCGCGCTAATCATGCTTACCACGGGTTGGTACTACGCGGACCCTCTTATCTCCGCGGGCATTGGCCTCTTTATTCTGCCGCGAACCTGGCTGCTCTTGCGCGATGCAGTAGGTGTCTTACTTGAGGGAACCCCTGCTGATGTCAACCTCGCGGCCCTCCGGGAAGCTATCAAGGACGTTGCCGGGGTTGCCGACGTTCACGACCTGCATGTGTGGTCTTTGACGTCGGGTGTGAACGCGATGAGCGTGCATACAGTGCTCGCCGATCACGCGTTGCATGACGAGGTCCTGGCGGCGGTGCAGAATCGCGTGATCTCCGACTTTAAGATTGCCCACGCTACGATACAGGTTGAATGTAAGGGATGCGGCGCATTAGAGACGCACCTTTAGGACGAGGCGTAAGACTCTTGGAAAAGATGAGCCAGGAAATTGTTTCTAATGCTGGAAGGGTTCGCGCCAGTCTGATTAGACACGGTCGCCATCTCGAGTATTTCACAATTGGCTACAACAGCCTCGAAGGTGTTATCGCCGTGGCGGCCGGTCTGATTGCCGGCAGCATTGCGCTTGTGGGGTTTGGTTTCGACAGTTTGATTGAGGTCACTTCCGGGGCGGTGCTCTTGTGGCGACTGCACGCAGATGTGGATGAAGAGCGCCGGGAACGAGTTGAAGCAATCAGCCTTAGGATAGTTGGCGGGTGTTTCGTTCTGCTCGCGATCTATGTGAGCTACGATTCAGTCAAGTCCCTGATAAGGCGTGAAGCGCCGGAAGAGAGTTTTGTTGGTATCGTTTTGGCGGCCGTGTCGGTGGTGGTGATGCCGTTACTTGTTCGTGCGAAAAGAAAAGTTGCGCGCGCTATCAAAAGCAATGCGTTGATGGCCGATTCAAAACAAACTGAGCTCTGTACCTACCTTTCGGCAATTCTTCTCGGAGGATTGATGCTGAATGCCCTGTTTGGTTGGTGGTGGGCTGATCCTGTAGCGGCTCTTGTAATGGTGCCCATCATCACCAAAGAAGGGATTGAAGCACTTCGCGGCGATACCTGCTGCGACTGAACTCAGGGCCGGTGAGTTGCAATACATGGATACCTGAGGAGTTGTTAGGCCGGGCTGTTTGATCCCTTTCGGCAGTAGCAATAGATAAACTTCTGCTCTGTCCCAAAAGGCGTTTGGTGAAGCTCGTTAGTGGTTTCGACTAACTCAAAATCATCGCCAAATTGCTCGTGCAAACTATCAGGACAGTATCTGACAACCTCCAAGCCACTGCAACGCGGCGGTCCGTCAAGAGCAAATGTAGCCACAATGACGTGCCCCCCGGTTTTAACTGAGTGTTGCACAGCTTTAAGATAGCGCGCGCGGTCTTCGGCAAGAGTGAGAAAATGAAACACAGCACGGTCATGCCAGACATCATAAAAATTGTATGGCAGCTTGACTTGGGTGATGTTGGCTTCTAGCCAGGTAACTCTAGAGGCGAGTCGTCCAAGCCGTTGTTGTGCAACCTGAAGAGCAGCCGCCGAAATATCCAAAACCGTGATATTTTCATATTCGTTAGCAAGCAGATCATCTACCAGCGTTGAGGCGCCGCCACCAACATCAATGATTTGTCCTGCCTTGTCTACTCCCGTATGCTCAATTAACTGCAACGATAACTCAGGATGTTGCTGAAACCAGCTCACTTGAGTGGCATCTTTGGTTTTATAGACGTTTTCCCAATGCGATTGGCTTCGCATGAACAGATCTCCTTATGTGATCACGCGGCTTTCTTTTCTTCGCGGTCTTTTTCTTTTCATACTCTGCCTGTCGTTTATCGCGATCACGCTATTCGGCACGGCAATCAGAACCTATGCTAGTTTCTCAAAGAAAAGCGGTCAATGGCTTCAAAGGGATACAGCAGTAATGAAAACTGAAATCCAGATGAGGACTCAACAGGGGCGTCCAAGATGCTGACACCACAGGCTACCTACATTGACACAGGCTAAGGTAATCCCTTTCGGGGTCGCATGATAGTATTCTTCACATCATGAGAGAAATGAACGATTACTATATAGCCCACTCGAAATGGAGCAATTCCCAACTCAAGGAGTCAACATTATGAAGCGAATACTTTGCGCTTTCGCACTGACTGTCATTCTTAACTCATTAGCGTTGGGTCAAGTAACTCAACCACAAAAGCACGAGATGCCTGATGCAAAGGCAATGAGTCTTTATCCCATGGCTGAAATTCAGTGGAAGGACGGACCCGCATCGCTCCCTGCCGGAGCCAAGGTTGCCGTGCTGGAAGGTGACCCTTCAAAGGAAGGTTTTTTTACTATGCGCCTGAGGCTACCCGACGGCTTTAGAATCCAGCCTCATTGGCATCCCAGAGTAGAGCACGTGACCGTCATCTCCGGAACCTTCAATGTCGGCATGGGCGACAAGTTTGATCAAACGGCGACTCGGGAGATGCCCGCCGGAACTTTTGGCTTCTGGCCGGCGGAAATGAAACATTTCGCCTGGGCAAAAGGTGAGACAGTACTGCAACTTCATGGCACGGGTCCGTGGATGATCACCTATGTGAATCCGGCCGATGATCCACGCAAGCCGAAGGATTAACCTACTTGACATAGACAACTTCTTTTCCCAGGCGACGCGCTCTTTGCGGTTATTTGTTCTTAAGGCTGATTTACCGCAAAGGTGCGCGAAGAGATTCAGTTAATTAAGACACTGGTTGATGACTGGAAGGACGGGTTTGCTGCGCGAGGATTTCGTCGGGTCCACCACGGTGCGGTTCTTCACGAAACGGGCAAATAACTTCTCGGCACTCTCGGCGCGAAACTGCCGGATTGCATCGGGCAATGCACGACCATTCAAGGCGGCGGTAAACGTTCCTTCAAACAGAGTTTCTGTGTGCTCTATGGTTGCTTGCCCGGCGTCTGATGCTTCTTCAGGTGTCACCGTCATGGGGATGTGACCAACGAGTGTGAGGCCTTGCTTTTTTGCTTCGTCAATCAACGCGAAATAAGACTCCCTCGGCATGCGGCGGTGAGTTTTGATGAAATCGACGCCGACCTCTTTCAACGCGCGGACCACGCCACGGGTTTCGTCCGGGTTGCCCGAGACCATCTGAAAGAGGTTGAACTTCTGTCCGTTCAACATTGGGCCGGCACGAAAGATTCGCGGACCCGTAATGAGCCCGGCCGCGATCTTCGTTCGCCACTCGTCGAGCTCGCTGAGTCGCCCGCCCATGTCGCGGACGCTGGTGACGCCGTTGGCGACGAGCAAAGGGCTGGCCCTGGTATAGCTCAAGTGCACGTGGATGTCCCACAAACCGGGAATCAAATATTTGCCGGTCGCATTCACCACCCGTGCGCCGGACGGGACGGTCACTTCTGCGCTTCGGCCTACTGTTGTGATGCGATCGCCGGTGATAATGACGGTCATGTCCGGCATCGGTGGCCCGCCCGTTGTGTCGATCACTGTGACGTGAGTGAAGACAAGAGGCTGCGACTCAGGAACGACTAGGAATGAGGGCAGTAAAGCGGTTAACAATATTGACGAGAGTATTTTCATGGGTCCTTCCCCAAGTCGGACAACGAACAACCCACGGCTAGCGCCGTGGGCTACTGATATGCCGCCCCCTATCGCGGGCTGGTTGTGTAATGTCTAAGACGAGGGTCTGTACAGCAAAAGTGTAAAGCATGTCATGATCTTTCAATCATAAAATTCCTTGTCCATCCATGAGTCTCAATGCTTCTTCGAGTGTGAAGCGCCCTTCGTAGAGGGCCTTTCCAACAATCACGCTATCGATACCACATTCGCTCGCCGCTTTCAGGCGTTTCAGGTCTTCGAGTGATGAAACTCCACCCGATGCCGTCACTTTCAATCCCGATTCACGGGCGACATTACAGGTTTGTTCAATGTTTGGACCAGTCAATGTGCCATCGCGCTGAACGTCGGTGTAGACGATTCGTTCGATGCCGAGCTCCGCTACCCGACGCGCGAGTGTCATGGCATTGACTGTTTGTTCCTTCTCCCAGCCGTGGGTTACCACCTGGCCTTCCCTCGCGTCAATCCCGACGACGATTTGTTGGCGGGCAAAGCGCACCATCTCTTTCAACCTATCCATGGATTCCACCGCCACGGTTCCTATCACGGCCAAAGTGACCCCGAGTTCAAGCACCTTCTTGAGATCCTCAATGTTCCGAAGTCCACCGCCAAACTGCACTGGAATATTAACCGTGCGAACAATCTCGCGAAGCACCTGGCGACTAAGTGAATTTGGTTCCGCGAAAGCGCCATCGAGATCGACGACATGCAGCATTCGCGCACCAGCTGCTTCGAAGGCCTGCGCAACCTCAAGCGGGTCGGCGTCGTAGACTTTTGCCGTCTCTTTGCGTCCTTCGGTAAGACGCACGCAACGGCCGGAACGAAGATCAATTGCGGGGAGGACCAACATCTGAGTTTTCTCGAACGCTTTTCATTACCTTATCAAAGAGCAAACCATTAGTTGAGATTGCATTACCTCCGGAAATTGTTTTCTGTCCCTGCCAGTCAGTAAAAGTTCCACCGGCTTCTTCGAGAATTGGCAGCAGGGCGGCACAATCCCAAACGCTCATTACGGGATCGAGCATCACGTCGGCACGACCAGTGGCAACGAGTACATGCCCATACGCGTCGCCCCATGTGCGCCGGGCGCCAGCCTGCTTTTGTAAAACTCCAATCGCCGATCCGAATCGGTCTTCTCCTGAACCGAAGTCAGTCGCCAGTAGCAGAGCCTCGCTCAGCGACTGAGTTGACGAGACTTGCGCCGGCTGATCATTCCAAAAACAACCGAGACCGCGCGCGGCGTAAACAATTTCATCCAGCGCCGGAATGTTAGCCACACCGAGGATAGGTTCGGCATCAATCTCCAGGCCAATGAGTACCGCGTAAAGCGGCACACCGTGTACGAACGAATAGGTACCGTCAATCGGATCGATAATCCAGCGCCGTCCGGAGGTGCCGGAGGTTTCCCCTGCTTCTTCTCCGAGAATGGAATCGTTAGGAAAGGCCTGCTCGATGGCTGAGCGGAGGTATGTTTCAACTTCCCGATCAGCGATCGTGACGAAAGAATTGTCAGCCTTACGCTCCGGCTGTAAAGAGCCTTTGAAATAGCGCCGGGTTGTCGTGCCTGCCTCGCGCGAGAGACGAACCGCAAAGTCGAGAAGAGATCTGAGTTCAGCGGCTTCGATCATTTGTCGTCTGCCTTCGTTCTTCGTCTGATCAACTCCTGGCTCACCTGGTGGAGCGTGACACCACGCTCCACCAGCAAAACGATTAGGTGGTAGACAAGGTCAGCGGCTTCGTTCACAAGCTGCGTATTGTCTTCACTCTTCGCCGCGATGATCGTCTCTGTTGCTTCCTCGCCAACCTTCTTCAGGATCTTGTCGAGTCCTTGTTCAAAGAGATAAGTGGTATACGAGCCTACGGGTCTTTCTGCCCGCCTGGACTCTACAAGACGGTAGAGTTCATCGAACACTAAACCGGAGTTCTCACCGTTATCTGTCTCAGCATTCTCGAGGTCGCGATAAAAGCAGGAGCGGGCTCCGGTGTGACAAGCTGGACCGTCAGGTTCAACCAATACCACCAGGGCATCGTTATCGCAGTCGTCACGAATATCGGTTACGTGTTGCTTGTTGCCGGACGTCTCGCCCTTATGCCACAACTCCGATCGTGAGCGCGACCAGAACCAGGTCTCGCGGCTTTCCACTGTTTTCTTCAGACTCTCGGCATTCATGTAAGCCAGGGTTAGTACCTCGCGCGTTCGGGCATCCTGCACGATGGCGGGAACGAGTCCCCGGTCGTCGTAGCGAATTCGGTTACCGTCAAAGTTCATCTCACCACTACTCCTCGCTCCCGGAGGTACTTCTTGACCTCCGCGATCTTGCATTCGCCAAAGTGAAAGAGTGATGCGGCCAGGACCGCACTCGCGCCCCCCAAGGTCAAAGCCTCAAAGAAGTGTTCCGGTTTCCCCGCCCCACCCGAAGCGATCACCGGAATCCGAACTGCGTCAGAAACTGCACGCGTCAACTCGATGTCGTAGCCGTCCTTCGTGCCGTCGCAGTCCATGCTGGTCAGGAGAATCTCCCCTGCTCCCAATTGCTCAGCCTGTACGGCCCACTCCAACGCGTCGCGGGCGGTGTTTCGTCGACCGCCGTGCGTGAATACTTCCCAACCCGCAGTCGAATTGCCGTTTTCCCTTCGTCGTGCATCAATGGAAACCACGATGCACTGGCTGCCAAAGGTCTCCGCGCCGTCGGAAATCAGTGCGGGCCATTTAACAGCGGCCGTGTTAAGCGAAACCTTGTCAGCGCCTGCACGCAACACGGCTCGGATGTCTTCGACGGAGGTAAGACCGCCACCTACAGTTAACGGGATAAAGACCTCATCAGCCACGCGCCGCAACAGATCAATGATGATGTCGCGCTTGTCAATTGAAGCGGTGATGTCGAGGAACGCGAGTTCGTCCGCGCCCTGCGCATCGTAGGTCCGCGCCTGTTCAACTGGATCTCCTGCATCGATGAGAGAGACGAATCGGGTCCCTTTGACCACGCGACCGCGGTCGACGTCAAGACAGGGGATAATGCGTTTCGCCAACATCTAAATCGGTCACTTCCAATGATTGAACCGAACCCTGCGCGCGAAATTGCCCAGCAATTGAAGACCCACGGCCTGGCTCTTCTCGGGATGAAACTGCACGCCACAGAGATCGTCACGCGCCACGACGGAGGCGTAGCTGACGCCATAGTCCGTCTCGCCAACCACGACCGCCGGATTATCGACTTCGCAGTAAAACGAGTGAACAAAATAGAAGAAAGCCTCATCTTCGATGTTTCCGAGTATCGGATGAGAGACTCGTTTGCGAATCTGATTCCAACCTACCTGCGGGACAACCAGTTCATCTGAGAAGCGACGCACTCTGCCGCCCAGTAAACCGAGGCCCTGTGTTGTTCCAAACTCTTCCGACTGTTCAAAGAGCATCTGCATGCCCACGCAGATGCCCAGGAGCGGCGTACCTGCAGCGACGCGTTCGCGCACGAGCTGATCAAAGCCGCGCGCCGCGAGTGCCTTCATGCAGGCCGCAAACGCTCCCACTCCCGGCAGAACCAGTCCCTTCGCCTTTCTGAGAACATACTCGTCGCCACTAACAATCGCGTAGTTGTCAGTCGCCGCAAAGGCCTTCTCGATTGAGCGCAGATTTCCAACTCCGTAATCAATAATGGCTATGCCCGTCATCGCTTTCTAAAGACTCCCTTTGGTGCTCAATACTCCCTCAATCCGGGCATCACGTTCGACCGCTTGCCTTAATGCTCGCGCCACCGCCTTGAATGAAGATTCGAGAATGTGGTGCGTGTTCCGTCCCCGCAATAAGTCGAGGTGAAGATTGCAGTGCAGGCTTTCGGCAAACGAGCGCCAGAAGTGTTCGGCCAGCTCAACTGAGAAATTTCCGATCCGCTGCCTTCTCGTCTTCACTTCATAAACAAGGTAGAACCGTCCAGATAGGTCTACGACCGCGCGACACAAGGCCTCGTCCATCGGAACTATCGCAGCACCGTAACGAGCGATGCCGGCTTTGTCGCCCAGAGCCTTAAAGAAAGCCTGGCCCAAACAAATCGCCACATCTTCGACCGAGTGGTGGTCGTCTACTTCCAAATCGCCCTTGCAAATAACCTCAACATCGAACAGTCCGTGCTTGGAAAAAAGTTCGAGCATGTGATCCAGAAAGGGAATATCTGTGGCGATCTTCGAAGCTCCCTTTCCGTCGAGCGAAAGCCGGACTCGGATGTCAGTCTCTTTCGTCTGACGGCGAACCTCTGCCTGACGAGGTTGTCTGTGCTGTCTCTTTGTCATGGTCTTGCGCGACTCGCAGTCTCCTCCCCTTTCGTGAGAATTTCACCGAGCGCTTTGATTAACAGATCATTTTCTTCCGGAGTGCCGACGTTGACCCGAAAGTGCTCTTGAAGCATGGGGTAGCTGCTCACATCGCGGATCAGAATTTCACGTCGCAGTAGTTCTTTGTAGATCCTGGACGGCGGGATGGAGGAGCGTACAACCATGAAGTTTGCTCGCGAAGGAACGGGACTCAGGCCCGGAATGCGCCCCAATTCAGCAAACAGACGTTCCCGCTCATTGCGGATGACATTGATCAATGGCCTGAGCTGTGACTTGTACATTTCGATCGCCACCTCCGCAGCCGTCTGCGAGAAAACGTTCAGGTTGTATGGCAGCACCGCCTTCGATACCTCGCGCGCCAACTCCGGGATGGCTAGCAAGTAGCCAATTCGCAAACCTGCCATCGCCATCGCTTTGGAAAAAGTACGCAGCACTACAAGGTTTGAATGCTGCTCGAGGAGTGGAACCGTCGTCTGATCCGAGAATTCAAAGTAAGCCTCATCAACTATCACTAAGCCTTTCGTAGCTCTTAGCAGTGAGACGAGATCGGGCCGCCGGATGATGCAGCCGGTCGGATTGTTAGGAGAGCAGATAATAACTACATCAGGCTGGGCCGATTTGATCTCAGCCTTCAACGCTCGAACGTCGTACTCAAGCTCAGGTGTGAGCGCCACACTGATAACTTCAGCACCCAGCACGGTCGAGATCTGCCGGTACAGGGCAAACGTGGGTTCGCTGATAAGCACACGTTTTCCTTCTCCGATCGTGACCATCAAAAGCGCCTGGATCAATTCGTTTGAGCCATTGCCGGCAATAATTCCGTCTGACGTCCATCCGCTGTGTTCGGCGAGTCGTTGATGCAGTTTCTCCGGCACAAAGTCCGGGTAACGCGACCAGGCGCGATCCGCGATCCGCCTCAGAGTCTCCTCTTTGATTTCGAGCGGCGAGTCCCAGGGGTTCTCGTTCTGATTGAGCTTGATCCGCGCCTTCTCACGCTTAAGCGTGTACGGCGAAAGCTCGCGCACCTTCGATTTGATCGTGTTAAGTATGTCTGTCATTCAACTTTCCACTTGAAAAAGCTAGCTGACTACTGGGATCTCGCCCGCATCGAGCGCCGCCAGGCGCGACCAGGTCGCCTGGTAATCGTCAATCACCGTTACTTCTCTTTCTATTACGGATCCCTCTCTTCCAGACGGATCAACGCTGAGCGAGCGTGTGCATCAAGCCCCTCAGCTCGAGCCAATGCCGCAATCATCGGAGCGGTTCTCCTAAGTTCTTCTGCCGAGAACTTCACAATGCTGGTTCTCTTGATGAAGTCGCGCACACTCAAAGCCGACGAGAACCGCGCCGCCCCGCTGGTGGGCAACACGTGGTTTGGACCAGCCAGATAGTCGCCGACTGCTTCCGGCGTATGCTGACCGAAGAAGATCGCTCCGGCATTTCGTACCTGTGTAGCAATGCGATCTTCATCACGGGCCATAATCTGCAAGTGCTCCGGCGCCAGATCATTTACGATCAGGCATGCCTCTTCCATGTTGTCTGCAAGAATGATGGCTCCATAATCGGCCAACGATTTTTCAACTATTGTCGCTCGCGAAAGCCGGCGCGCTTGCAATGCAACTTCGCTCTGAACCTCCAGAGCCAGTTCAGGGCTGGTGGTAACAAGTATCGCTGACGCATCTTCGCTGTGTTCGGCTTGCGCGAGGAGATCGCTGGCGATGAAACTTGCGCGTGCTGTTTCGTCGGCAATCACCACCACCTCACTGGGGCCGGCCAGCGAATCGATTCCCACAACACCAAAGACCATTTTCTTCGCCGCGGCCACGTAACGATTTCCCGGCCCGGTGATTTTGTCCACGCGCGGCACTGTTTCAGTTCCGTAAGCAAGCGCAGCAATCGCTTGCGCCCCGCCGACGGCGTAAACTTCGGTGACGTTTAGTTCGATCAGGGCCGCAGCCACTGCCGGGTTTTCCTGTAGCGCCCGTGGTGGGGTCGCAACCACGACGCGGTCCACCCCGGCAACTTGTGGAGGCACAACGTTCATGACCACCGACGATGGATAGCTTGCGATACCACCGGGCACATATAGACCAACGCGCTCAATTGGAGTTACACGCTGGCCAACGCAAACGCCGGCCGGATCTTGATACGACCACGACTCTTCCCGCTCGTGTTCATGAAACGCGCGTATTCTCTTAATAGCCTCGCGCAACGCCTTGAGCACCCCGGCGTCTACCCGTGCAGCGGTTTGTCGCAACGTATCTTCGTTAGTTCGGAGATCCGCGGGTTCCAGACGGCAACCGTCAAACTTTTCAGCGTAATCGATGAGTGCACGATCTCCACGCAAACGAACATCGCTGATGATCCGCGCGACTTGATCCATCAGCTCCGAATCAAGTGCAACATTCCTTTCGCTTATGCGCTTCAGCTTTGCGAGAAAGCGTTCTTTCTCTTTGGTGGAGATGAGCTCAATCATGCTCGTGCTTCCTTTTCCCTCTTTAGCGCGCCCACCAGATCGCCTATGACTTTCGCTTTCAACTGATAGCTCGCCCGGTTTACCACGAGTTGAGCGTTGGAATTCGCAATCACTTGAACAATGCTCAGCCCGTTTTCACGCAGCGTTCTTCCGGTTTCAACCAGGTCCACGATGCAATCAGCAAGTCCCAGAACCGGCGCCAGTTCCACCGATCCCGAGAGCTCAATGATCTCGACCGGTTGCCCGCAAGCGCCGAAGTGTCGCGCGGTAATGTTCGGATACTTGGTGGCAACTCGCAGCATGTTGTGACCGTTCTTTGCCATGCCTGCCGGCGCCGCGACTGCAATCTGACATTTACCAATCGGCAAACTAATCGGCTGCAGCAGATCCGCTTCGGATTCAAGCAACACATCGCGGCCCACGATGCCGCAGTCTGCAATTCCATGTTCCACGTAAACCGGCACGTCGGCCGGCTTCACGAAGATGAGTCGAACTCGTCCTGACGCATCCTCGATCGTCAGGCACCGGGAGTCCTGCGTCTCGTCCAGTCGCAATCCGGCTTTTGCGAACAGATCAACTGCTTCGTTTTGCAATCTGCCTTTGGGTATGGCGATAGTCAGTTCCGGCATTTAGGTTCCCTCGTCAGCATTGATTCTTACGCGCTCATCGGCGGCACGGCGTGCGATTACTTCGCCGAAGAGCCTGGCGACATCGCCGTTCCCTGCGTTTAGTAAGACTCTCTCTGGTTTAGGCGTACTCAACACGTCGACGCTGTCGGCCAGAAGGTCTGCCAACGCGTCGAGTTCCAGGACGAAACCCACAGCAGGCTCAGGTTTCCCAAACTTGCCGGTCAGATTGTCGTAGCGTCCTCCGCTTCCTACGCGTGCGCCCGCACCCTCGACGTAGATCTTGAAAGTGAGGCCGGTGTAGTAATCGAGTCGGGATACATCGCCGAGATCAATTTCAAAGCGCTCCGCCATACCGAGTGTTTCGAGGATGCGCCAGAGACTTTCAAGACGGTCGAGCGCCGCCCGGGACCGTTCGTTCGTAATTACGCGGCGCGCCTTATCAAATATTTCGTTCCTTCC
>JAXIOV010000137.1:0-9966 GCA_045403245.1 Pyrinomonadaceae bacterium
GCTCAGCCGCGTGATTGTCGTGATCTCGCCTGACGGCGCCCAGCTATCAACTGTCTATTCGGCGGTCACCACCGGCAGCTACATAGGCACGAGCGTCGAGGTGGCAGATCCAGCCGGCAAGAAACGCAAGAGCATCAGCGACGCCCAGGGGCGACTAATTCAAGTCATCGAAGATCCGGCCGGCCTCGCCTATCAAACCAATTACACCTACGACGTGCTCAACAACCTGCGCAAGGTGGAGCAAGGCACGCAGTTTCGCTATTTCGGCTACGATTCACTCTCGCGAGTGATTCGCGTACGCAATATCGAGCAGGCGGTCAATCCCGCGCTCAATTGGACCGACCCGGTTACCGGCTACAGCGGCGGCTGGACCATGGGAATGAGTTATGACAACAACGGCAACGTAGTCACCCGGGTTGACGCCCGCAGTGTCACCACCACCTACGCGTATGATGCCTTGAACCGCAACACGACGGTGCGTTACACCGACGGCACGAAAGACGTTGACCGTCATTATGACGGGGCCATCAACGGCAAGGGCCGTTTCTGGTTCTCCAACTGGGACGAGGATGACAACACCCGCTTCGACTCGCATGCCGCTATCGACGAGTATGACTCGATGGGACGGCCAAAGAACTACCGCCAGCACTTTTTCACGAATGGAGTGGCCAGCCCGCAGTTCAATGTCAAATACACCTATGGTCTCGCGGGCCAGGTGTTGACCCAGACCTATCCATCAGGCCACACAGTCAATTACGCCTACGACGGCGCCGGCCGGACTAGCAGCTACACCGGCAATCTCGGCGACGGCGTTTCGCGCACCTACTCCACCGCAATCACTTACTGAGAAAATGGTGGCTTGCAACAGGAGCAGTTTGGGACGCAGATTCCGCTCTATCACAAGTTCCACTACAACATTCGCGGCCAACTCTATGACATTCGGCTGAGTACTGTCGCATGGGCCACTGACCAGTGGAACTGGAACCGCGGGGCCATCATTGACTACTACGCCACGGCTGATCTTTCCTGCCAGACCCAGGGGTGTAGGTTCAACAGCGGCCCCGACAACAATGGCAGCGTCAGGCAGTCGCAGTACTGGATTCCCAGCAACGATCAGACGACCAGTTACAACTGGACTGAGGATCGTTACATCTACGACACGCTAAATCGTTTGAAGTCGGTGACCGAGTATCCGGGAACCACGGCCGGCGGCCTGGGCGCGCAATCCTTCATTCAAACCTATGACTATGATCGCTACGGCAATCGCACCATCAATCAAAGCCCAAGCCAAACCTCTGACAATGTGCCGCATCCGAACTATACGGTTGATACAAATACAAATCGCTTGATTGCGCCCGCTGGTTACAACTACTCATACGATGCCGCCGGCAACCAGACTAATGACACTTACACGGTAGGTGGCGGTTCCCGCACTTACGACGGCGAAAACCATCTCAAGCAGGCACAAGGATCGCCGAACGGCCAATGGCAGACCTATACCTACGATGCCGGGGGCAAACGCATCAAGCGCAATGTGAACGGCGTCGAGACGTGGCAAGTCTACGGGATGGGTGGCGGGCTCCTTGCGGAATACAACTCCGGCGCAGCGGCTTTCCTGCCCTCGAGAGAATATGGCTATCGTGGTGGCGCATTGCTGGTAACAATCTCATCCGGCGATGACGTGCGACTCTCGAGGTTTGTGACCAATCTCTATTACGGGGCCTTGCAGCGCGACCCAACCTCGCAGGAGTTGCAGGACAAGATCAACCAACTTGCAGCCGCCGGTGTGCAGAGCCAATCACTACTGCTCACCAAAGCGAGCGAGATAGCGCGCTCACTATTCACCCAAACCAACTATGAGACCTCGCCTTTTCGTACTGACGCTCAATACGTCGCGGATCTTTATTATGCTTATCTCCAGCGGGGGCCCGACGACAGCGGCCTGGGCTGGTGGACGGGACAAGCGGCGAGCAGTCGCATCAACGTGTGCAACGCTTTTGAAGCCAGCTCGGAATTCGCGACGCTGGTAACCACGCTTTACGGCACGGCGGCTTCCGACAATGAGCGCACTGAACACTTCGTCAACAACTTTTACCTTGGTGCTTACGGCCGCAACGCCACGTCCACCGAACTGCAAACACAACGCGATGCCTTGAATGTTGCTGCGGCACAGGGTCTGACTCAGGTGAAGGCGCAGGCGGAGACTTTTGGCCGGTCGCTGTTTGCCACACAGGTCAATGATGCGGGACTCAGCAACACCCAGTTCGTTACGAATCTCTACGAAGCGTTTCTGCAACGCGGTCCTGATGCTGGCGGACTCAGTTTCTGGTCCCCACAAGCAACTGTGGGAACAGGCAGACAGAATGTGCTGAGTCAGTTCGCCACCTGCCCACCGTTTTACGAGTTGGCTGGCACGCTCTATCGTGAGGCTTTCTGGTTAGTCGCAGATCATCTCGGCACGCCGCGGATGATTGTGAACAAGAGCGGCAGCCTGGCAGGCGTCAAGCGGCACGACTATCTGCCGTTTGGCGAAGAGATTGGGGGACCTCAGGTCGCGTTGCTTGGTGGCCGCACGCCCGCGCAAGGTTACACCGGCGACAGCGTCCGCCAACACTTTACCGGTTACGAGGCTGACGGTGAGACGGGCTTGAACTTCGCCCAGGCGCGTTATCAATCGCCAACGCAGGGCAGGTTCACCAGTGTCGATCCCCTGGGAGCGAGCGCTAGTGTTGCCAGCCCACAGAGCTTCAATCGCTACACTTACGCCAACAATGATCCGGCTAACTTGACGGATCCCAATGGGTTAATGGCGGGGGCAGATCAAGGGTGGAGCAATGTCGCCGCCGGTTTCTGGGGCAGCAGCGCCGGATTCAATGATCCGCACTTCGGCGGGCCCTCGATCATCGCCGCAGCCGATGCAGCTTATGAGAAAAATCACAGCGACCGCATGGAAGCTAGCCGCATCAATCAATTGATCGAGCAGGGCCTTTCGAAAGAGGAGGCAGAGGACTTAATAAAGGGGAATGATAACTTGGCTATCACAGAAGGTCCTACTGTAAAGTTCACAACGGTAAAGGTTGTTTCCCCACTAGTTGCCAGTGCAAATGACCAAACTCACGAGACAAGTGGAAGTGGAGCCACGGGTGCAGTTACTCTTAATCTAGAAAAAGAGCTCGGGCCGGGTGGAGACAAGGTTCCTCAGTTCCGGATTCAGGTTAATTTTCTGGTTCCTGAAGGCTTTAAGCTCGATGCCCAGGAATCGGGAGTGCTCCTAAGAAGGAACAGTCGATGGGACGTCATGGGAGAGAGCCCTATTGATATTCAGGGTATGCAAGGAAAGGTCAGAATCACCATGACGCAAAGGGATAAGGAAGGAGACGCGACGATGGGTAGCGTAGTCATTGCAGGTTCGCTTGGGAAAGGCGTCTCAGCCAGCGGAAGTCTTAGAATTCGAATAGTCACCATTGCCGGTGATCTCCCAAGGGACCAGAGGGAGAAGCCGTGAACTAGGAGTGATTAGCATAATAAGATCGGGGCCGTCTGAACGACAGTCATATCGGAAGCCTCCGATCAACGGATAGGTATGACCCAAGGAGACAATATGCGTACACGACAAATAGTTGCTGCTATGGGACTTTTATGTGCGTCTTATTTCGTTGAGGCTCAGCAAGTCAAAACGAAATCCAAGTATGTGGTCGCACCGAGCGAAAACACTTTACTTACTGTCGCATCACAACCCGAGTCCGCTTTGGTGATTGAGGACGCCAAGCTGCTGTTAAATATCGACAGAAGCTGGGACTTCAAGTTTTCATACAAGCTGCACAATCGAGGGAGTAAGCCTATTCGTGCCTTCACAATTCACTTTTGGACTTCAGAAAGTAGCGGGGGGACACTGGGACACCCTATGGAACATGGACCTATTGCGCCAGGGGAAAAGGCCGAGTTTTCTCTCGAGAAACAACAAACGTTCGTTTTGCCCCTCACCGATGAGTTACGCGAGAAGCTGAAAGTTGGACTTCCGATGAAGCTCGTAGTGATTCTTATGGTCGAGAACGTGGAATTTGCAGATGGGAGTCAATTTTCGGACGAAAAAACTCTAAGAGCACTAAGAGATTACTTCGAAGGTAAATGCAACTAAGCGATTCTTACGTTTCGTCAATAACTTCTACCTGGGCGCGTACGGCCGCAACGCCACTCCCACCGAACTGCAAACACAACGCGATGCCTTGAATGTTGCTGCGGCGCAAGGTCTCAATCAGGTAAAGACACAGGCCGAGACCTTTGGCCGATCGCTGTTTGCCGTACAAGTCAATGACGCGGGCTTGAGCAACACGCAGTTTGTAACGAATCTCTACGAAGCGTTCCTGCAACGCGGTCCTGACGCCGGCGGACTCAGTTTCTGGTCCGGCCAGGCAACCGTGGGCACAGGCAGGCAGAACGTGTTGAGTCAGTTCGCCACGTGCCCGCCGTTTTATGAGTTAGCGGGCACGCTTTATCGCGAAGCTTTCTGGTTAGTCGCAGATCATCTCGGCACGCCGCGGATGATTGTGAACAAGAGCGGCAGCCTGGCAGGCGTGAAGCGGCACGACTATCTGCCGTTTGGCGAAGAGATTGGGGGACCTCAGGTCGCGTTGCTTGGTGGCCGCACCACCACGCAAGGCTACACCGGCGACAGCGTCCGCCAACACTTCACCGGCTACGAAGCTGACGGTGAGACGGGCTTGAACTTCGCCCAGGCGCGTTATCAATCGCCGATTCAGGGAAGATTCACGAGCGTCGATCCGTTCGGCGCAAGCGCGGGCGTTACTAACCCGCAAAGTTTCAATCGTTATAGCTACGTGGAGAATGACCCGATAAATCACAACGACCCCACCGGCATGGCGCTGTCTGACATTGGGGTCTATCAAACTGGAAACCCTGAGGTGGCGAACAAGCTGGAGAACGAAATGGTTCGCTTGATTCGGCAGATGAGCAGCCCGCAAATTCCATACAACGGAGATGGGATACTTTCGCTTGGAGAATTGCCTCAAGACGAGCCTTTAGCTACGCCCTTAACATCCGTGACCGTTCTTGGCAATAACGTGAACATTACATACGGTCGGAAACTCTCCCTCGCCAACCGACTTTCAGCCAGCAACTCT
Source organism: Pyrinomonadaceae bacterium (assembly GCA_045403245.1). GTDB lineage: Bacteria > Acidobacteriota > Blastocatellia > Pyrinomonadales > Pyrinomonadaceae > PSRF01. Next base: position 5,142 of record JAXIOV010000137.1, read on the forward strand.
ATTGCTGCGGCCGCTGGCCTGATCAATGATCATGCAGAGGAGCTCACCGATGACGAAAAGAAGGCGATTGGGAAGATAAAGTGGTTTTCTGTGGTCGGGCCAGGGTCTCCCGTTGGCGCGACTGGCACCGGGCTAATCCTCGGCTTTAATTCCATACAAATGAGCTCACCGGCTTACTTAGCGTCTCTATTTGGGCATGAAGGGCAGCATAATCTGAACGTCGGGAAGTATTCTGGTTCTGACTTATGGAGAGACGAGCAGTCTGCCGGGAGGACGCAACTCACCATTGGGATCAAGCTTGGTTTCTCCAGCGCCGAACGAAGAGGTCTTGAGCAGTGGATCGCTGACAGCAATCGAGACAACCTGCAGCGGCACATGAAGCGCGGAGTAGTGTCTAGATGACGAGAGGAGGACACCATGTTTTTGTTTTCGAGCTTTGTCCGGATTTACGCGTTAGTTCTGCCAGCAATTCTTTTGCTTCAGGTAGGTGACAAAACGGCAGCTTACGGGGTGTCACAGGCAGAAGCATCTAGCGAAGGCCGGCAAATAGGCGTGCTCGTCTGGACCGACCGTGCAAAGTATTCGTTGCGCGACGCGATTAGGGTGAATGCCGCACTGCAAAATACAGGCGACGAGACGACGTATGTCGACCGAAGGATGTCATGGACCGGTTATGGAGGCGGCTTGGAACTGGAAATCAGAAATGAACAAGGCAAACCCCTTCCTTCGAAGGTTCTCAGCGACCTCTTAATGCCTCCGCCTGAGGAAGGCGACACGTCGATTCTCATTCGGCTTGATCAAGGATGTCTCTATGGTAGCTATCTGCATCTCGAGGTCAAGGATTTCTTTCCGAAACCCGGCCGGTATTCACTTCGCGTCACATACAAGAGTTGGCTTCGTAAGGAAAGTGTCTTGTCGCACTTCCAGGATCTGCCTGCGCTTTGGGCAGACTCGCCGGAAATCACTTCTAAACCGGTCTGGATCGAGGTGGTCTCAAAGGGCAAGCGGGAAAGGCGGTGATTCCTGTGTCACTGTATACCCCAAAGTAACACCGAGACTGTCTGATCTGGGAATCGACGAAATCAGGTTCATAAAAGTGAGGGACCCTCACATGCCCCGCGAGTATTTCCACCTCATCAACTATCAGGAGGGAGCAACCATACTTCTTTCGGATGGCGTGGTGAAGGGGTTTGATTTCTGACCGTCCTTGAAATACGAGAAGTTAATTTGTGCGTCCGGCATAGGTGCTTTCAGAATTTCATTCGATCGGACCTTTTACTAATGTGGACCCGACGGGGCGGTTGCTGCCGAATCGATACTCAGGATCAAGAGACTCGGGCAACTACGAGATTACTCTGAGTCCGGTAACGGTTATAAGTCAGTAGGGAGTAAATCTATTGAGTCTCTTTACCATGTCGCCCGGGGGATGGGTCAAGTCCCAGGCATGCAGGACATCCTTTTTGAGTTCATGATGAGACGAAAATTGAATTTTGAAGTCGTTAGCTTGGCTCGCCGGTTGCTGGGCCAATCACAACTGCTCACCACGGCCAGCCAGATCCCTTCGAGAGTTATTCCAAATGCTGTCAAAGAGATTCGAAAAATCTGACCAGTTGTTTGCTCACGTTTATACGAATCTTGAAGATCTTTACACTCTCGAGGAAGAGGATCAGCTCTTCGGGCCTGCTACATGCGAAACTCTCAGGACCGACAAACACCCCTCAGCGTTGTACAGTCGTACGATTGCCTCTGAGACGTTCTACTTTGGCACAAACGAACGTGGAACTCGTTGGAAAACGGTAGTCTTGCGAAGCAAGCGATGAGAAGTGTTCCTGCAACGCGGCCCTGACGCCGGGGACTCCGTTTCTGGTCTGGTCCGGCAAGCGGGGATCAGGCAGGCAGAATGTGCTGAGTCAGTTTGCTACCTGCCCGCCGTTTTACGAGTTGGGCACGCTCTATCGCGAACGTTTTGGTTAGTAGCAGATATCTGGGCACACCACGGATGATTGTGAACAAGAGCGGCAGCCTGGCGGGAGTGAAGCGCCACGTCTACCTGCCGTTCGGTGAAGAGATTGGGGGACCTCAGGTCGCGTTGCTTGGTGGCCGCACGCCCGCGCAAGGTTACACCGGCGACAGCGTCCGCCAGCATTTCACCGGCTACGAGGCTGACGCGAGACAGGCTTGAACTTCGCGCAAGCGAGATACCAATCGCCGATTCAGGGCAGGTTCACCAGTGTCGATCCACTCGGCGCAAGTGCTACGGTTCTCAACCCGCAGAGCTTCAATCGCTACACTTACGCCAACAATGACCCGGCTAATCAGACGGATCCCAATGGGTTAATGGCGGGGGCAGATCAAGGGTGGAGCAACGTCACCGCCGGTTTCTGGGGCAGCAGTGCAGGATTTAATGATCCGCACTTCGGTGGGCCCGCGATCATCGCCGCAGCTAACGCTGCGTACGAGAAGAACCACAGCGACCGCATGGAAGCTAACCGGATCAATGAATTGATTAAGCAGGGTCTTACTCTTGAAAAGGCAAAAGATCTCATAAAGGGAAACGATAACCTAGCCATTGAAGAGACAAGCGTTACAATACGCGAGGTCAACGACGATTTGCAGGTTGTGAGGTTCACTTCGGCGCAACTCTTGTCCAAGGACAAAGAACCTAAAGTACTTCGTGAGGCTGAGTTTGAACCGACCGGTTACGGCACTCAGGGGGCTACGCTAAATGTCGAGACCAGCAGCGGACCGGCTGCATTGTCAGGAGATAACTTCACGGTGAGAGTCAATTTTGAGTTGCCAAAATACACAAAGCAGTTTGCAACCGGAACCGCTGATTTTGGAAGCAAAGTTATCTTGGGTAAGGACAATAGGTACAGCAAAAGAAATGCCGTTTGGGGCTGCCTACGCGTTCTATAAAGATAGTGATCGTCGTGGCCACGTAGATATAAGTTTGAAACTTAGAGACAGCGAAGCCCTCAAAAACACTATTCTTATTAGGGTTACTGGAGTTTACGAGAGTGGCAGGTTCTTTAGTGGTCGAGCATCGCTGACGATGATTGGCAAATACGATGTACCCCGCAGCAAACAACCTTAGAGGAGGTAACAATGCGAAAGTTAGTTTTCCTTTTTCCTTTGCTACTGTTCTACAACGCTGTGGCACAAGATCCCGGTAATTCGAAAGGGCGTTATGTGATTGTGCCCTCAGAAAGCGTCGTTCTCGTGACTGCATCCCAGACTGAATCTCCGATAGAAATCGGAGATCTCAAGTTACTAAATTCCGTTGATGGGAACCGGCGATCGGCATTTCAATATGAGCTTCGTAACCGCGGAGCTAAGCCGATCAAATACGTGTCGGTCTGGTCGGTAACCTCTGCCGCGACTGGGGGCGGACCTTTATACAACGGCCACTCGTTAACCAAGCCCCTGATGCCCGGCGAAAAGGTCGCTGTGGGGGAATCGTCGCTTGGAGTCGTCAAGCTAACGGCGCTGTTAAGAGAGAGCTTAAAACTGACCGGGCCAGTGAGGGCCGTAGTAGTATTATTGATCGAAAGCGTTGAATACACCGACGGCTCGGTATTCACCGACAGAAACACGGTGAAGGCGCTGGAAGATTACTTCATTAATATTAACTCTGAGGAGATAAACCTGATGGCGAATCCGGTTAGTATGAGCCTCCTCACCTCCCCGTCATTAGGGAAGCACTCGAAGATCAAGAAATGATAATCAAGCCGCGTTGTTTACAGGAATTGGCAACCGCTCCACCGGGCAAGGTTTACACGGGCGACAGCGTGAGCCAGCACTCAACCGGCTAACCTGACAAGTCTAGCGGTTTTACCAGGCAACAGTTGGGCAAGGTCGGCAGAATGTGCTGAGTCAGTTCGCGACCTGCCCGCCGTTTTATGAATTGGCGGGCACGCTCTATCGCGAAGCTTTCTGGTTAGTCGCAGATGATCTGTGCACGCCGCGAACGATTGTGAACAAGAGCGGCAGCCTGAACGGGAGTGAAGCGGGAGGTAACTTCAAACTCGCTACACCGGTATTTCGACTCAACCGACTAAAAGACAAACCCGAGACTCTCACGTTCAAAACGGGCAGCAAAAGGGCGCAGCCACGTTGCAGAGCCGATTCTGTTAACGGCTCGATTGCAATCCCCCAATCCTTGAATCGTTAGTGAACCTTTCCTAACGCGTTGAGCTTTTCGTGACTAGACCAGCCAGGCCAATCGCCGCTCCGGCAATTTCGGTGAGCGCAAGGATCGCGGCGGAGACTTGAAACGGTAGGGCCCAGGAGTGTTGACCTAAGTGAGCTACGTTGTCAGGTCCAGAGAGAATGAAGTGATAGTAGACGCCGAAAATCAGTGAACCCAGCATTGAGGCAAATAAAAGGAAGAACCCGCTTCCCCGGTAACGCCAAATCAGGACGCCGGAGACAAGTGGCAACACGGTGATCACAATGAGAACGTAAGCGTTCTGCCATGATGACAGTCCGATTTGCATGGCCGTGTGCGCGGCACCGTGAGCCGCGCTGACGAGCAGGTGAAGCACCACGATGGCAATCCCGACGCGGTGGATTTGAGTTGAGGTGTCCATGTCCATGTCCATGGAATGAAGTGAGAGTCTAAACGGAAGGGCAAAGGTGAGCAAAGTCGGAAGATGAAAAAGCTGATTTTCCATTTGTCATTCGCGGATTCAACTTGGAAGTGCAACAGATCGTTGTTTGAAAACACGCGGATTCAAAGTCTGGGTTGCAACGAAACCTGTAGTCCCTCGTTAGAATTTCTGACTTGAACTGCTTTACCGCGAAGCGGTTGCGTCTTACAGCCCAG
>JAXIOV010000059.1:0-14861 GCA_045403245.1 Pyrinomonadaceae bacterium
TAAGTGTTACTGTGGTACCAGACTCCGCGACGGGCGAATTGACAGGCCTCTCGGGGCGAATGGAGATCATCATCGCAGATGGGAAGCATTCATACGAGTTTGAGTACACGTTGCCTGATTGAATTAGCGTCGGAACGAGTGTCCTTAAGGCTGGAGTTATGAAGGCAACGTGCTTACTGGGATCGCGGGCGTCTCGCCCGCTCAAGACTTTCAATACACGCAATGTTGACGATAATGCGACGGCTCGCGCCTGGCGGCGCTCGGTGCGGGCGAGACGATCCCAGTAGTTGGCAAGAGTGAAACCCCGGGGGAGCAGCGGTGGCATGCGTAGACAGAACATGGCTGAAAAGAAAAAGAAAGTTAACTGGGAATCCGCGTGGGCTGAAGCTCGTGAGTTGATCTGGTCCCACCGCCGGCGTCTCTTGCTCGGGGCGGTGTTGATGCTCATCAACCAGGCGATGGGTCTTGTGCTCCCGGCCTCCACCAAATACCTGATCGACGAAGTCATCGTCAAAGGGCGCACCGATTTGCTCTGGAAGATTGCGCTGGTTGCCGGGGGCGCCACGATCGTGCAAGCCCTGACATCCTTCGCCCTCTCACAAGTGCTGGGAGTTGCGGCGCAGCGCGCGATCACTGAAATGCGCAAAAGAGTTCAGGAGCAGATCTCGCGGCTGCCGGTCAGCTATTTCGACTCCACCCAAACCGGCAAACTGATTTCCCGGATCATGAACGACGCTGAGGGTATTCGTAATCTCGTTGGGACCGGTCTGGTCCAACTTGCCGGCAGTTTAATCACCGCAGTGGTCGCGCTTTGCGTGCTCTTCTGGCTAAACTGGCGTTTAACTTCGATCACAATCCTGGTGTTGGCGGCTTTCAGTGGCGCCCTGGCCTTTGCGTTTACTCGTCTCCGGCCATTGTTTCGCGAACGTGGAGAAATCATGGCGGCGCTTACCGGCCGCCTGGCTGAGTCACTCGGAGGCATCCGCATCGTCAAGGCCTACACCGCCGAGAAACGCGAAGCGCTCACCTTCGCGCGCGGCGCCCATAAGCTTTTTCGCAACGTAGCAAAATCGATGACCGGAGTTTCAGCCACCACTGCCTTCACCTCGCTCATCGTCGGGGCCGTCGGAGTGGTGATGATTCTGGTGGGCGGACGTTCCGTCGTAAACGGGGCGATGACCATCGGCGACCTGTTCATGTACGTGATTTTCACCGGGCTGATGGCTATGCCGTTGATCCAGTTTGCCGCTATCGGAACGCAAATCACTGAAGCGTTTGCCGGACTCGATCGCATCCGCGAAGTCATGAACATGTCTACCGAAGACGAGGATGACGCGCAGCGGGCGCCACTCACTGAAGTTCAGGGCGAGATCGAGTTTGAAAATGTCTCGTTCGAGTATAACGAGGGCGTACCGGTACTCAAGAACGTTTCATTCAAGGCGCCCGCCGGTTCGACGACGGCGCTGGTGGGCTCCAGCGGTTCGGGCAAAAGCACGCTGATCAGTCTTGCGATGAACTTTAACCAGCCACTTTCCGGCACCATCAGAGTCGACGGCAAAGAACTGAACTCATTACGCCTGCGCGACTTCCGTTCATACCTCGGCGTAGTTATGCAGGACAATTTTCTTTTCGATGGGACGGTGGCTGAGAACATCGCGTTCTCCAATCCGCATGCGACTCGTGAAGAGATTCAGGCGGTCAGCCGGATTGCACACTGCGAAGAGTTTATCGAGAAGTTTGAACTGAAATACGACACCATCGTGGGCGAACGTGGCGTAAAACTTTCCGGTGGACAACGGCAGCGTATTGCCATCGCGCGCGCGATCCTCGCCGACCCCAGGCTTTTGATCCTCGACGAAGCAACCTCCAGTCTCGACAGCGAGAGTGAAGCGTTTATCCAGGACGGCCTGCGTTCTTTGCGGCGCGGGCGCACGACTTTCGTGATTGCGCACCGGCTGTCAACGATCCGCAGCGCCGATCAGATTCTGGTGTTAGAAGGTGGTGAGATAGTGGAACGCGGCACGCATGACGAGTTGTTGGCAGCCGATGGCCGGTACAAGCAACTTTACGATAAGCAGTACAAGTTTGAACGTGACCAGTTTATCAACCCCGGTGAAGACTTCACGCCGCCGCCGCCGCAATCCCCGGCCGATGGCCTGCCCCAGCCTCTTTCGAATTTGTGATCTGATTCTTTACGGCGAAGCGGTTACGACGGTAGAGCCTTGGGCTGTGTTACGTAACCGCTTCGCGGTAGAACACCGCCGATTTTGCAGAAATGCCCTGCGAGAAAGTCGTAAATCACAACTCGTCTATTGAGTCGAGGAGTGGATGCGGCTCGCTGCGCATGACGTGACGTAGCCAGAGCGGCTCCGCAAACATCTGCTCGAGACCACGCACAATCGCATACTTGGGTTCGTCAGCTGTGCGCACCGGCAGTTTTGTTTGTTCACGAAAGAAATCCTCTAACCCCTCAAACTGCGCCCCGCCGCCGGTAAGAATAATTCCTCGCTCATAGATGTCGCCTGCCACTTCAGGAGGAAGCTCGGTAAGCGTAGTGATCACGCCTTGAGCTATTTTGCCGACCACAAACTGGGCGATGGGGTAGAGTTCGCCCGCCGTAATGTCTATGGCCGCGGGGCTTCTGGTTAGCACATCCAGCCCCTTGACGGTCGTACCTTCTGCCAGGTTAGCTGGAACGATGGCTGAGGCGAGTTCGAGTTTGAGCCGTTCGGCGGTTTGCGCGCCAATGACCAGTCCGCGATGGCGACGTATATGGTCGATGATCGCCTCGTTAATGTCCGAGCTCCCAATCCGCTCGGCGCGGGCGTGAACAATTGATCCATTTGCGACGATGGCTACGTTGGTTGTGCCGCCGCCGATATCGACCACTGCGGAAGCGTGAGGGTCGTCGATTCTGACGCCGCCTCCGAAAGCCGCGGCCAGACCTTCTTCAATCATAACCACGCGGCCGATGCGTGCATGCTCGGCCGCGCTGAGCAGCGCCCGGCGCTCGACCTGCGTCACTCCGGAGAGAACGCTCATCAGTGCCCGCCGGCTGAAATAGGAAACACCGCCGCGAGCCTTGCGCACAAAATACGCCAGCATCGTCCGGGTTCTTTCAAAGTCTGCTACTACGCCGTTGAGCAGTGGGGCGATCACGGTGACGTCGCGCGCCTCGCGCCCGGACATTTGTTGCGCCTCGGTGCCAATCGCAATCACCTCTTCGGTCATGCTGTTGACGGCGACCAGCGAGGGTTCGTCTATGACAACGCCACGTCCGCGAACAGAAATTATGGTTGCTGCCGATCCCATATCGATGGCCAGTGAATCGGAGACCAAATTCCCGAGGGCGCTCAATCCGATGAACGCCGCTGTCTTGCTCATGAACGACATAAGTTAGTAGTTAAGATTCAAGCTTGTTGATGATAACAGGGGAAGAGGGGAAGAGGGGAACAGGGGAAAGGAGAAGGGGTAAAGTGGAAAGGGAAAGGGTAAGGAGCAAGCCGTACTGGTGCAGTTTGGCGCTCCCCCCTTTTCCCTGTTTCCCTCTTCCCCTGTTACCCTGTTTTCCCCCGTCCGTTTCCATGCCTGAATATCCTGACATCATTGTTTATATTGAAGCGTTGGAAAAACGCATTCTGGGCCACACGCTCCAGCGCGTGAGCGTTGGCTCGCCGTTTCTGCTTCGCACTGCGGCGCCGCCGCTCTCCGCGGTTGAAGGCAAGAAGGTGCTTCACATCCGGCGGCTCGGCAAGCGCATCTGCATCGGGCTGGAAGGCGACCTCTGGGTGGTTCTTCACCTGATGATTGCCGGCCGGCTTCACTGGCACGAAGGGAAGATTAAGGGATCCAGGAGTCAACGCCTGGCCACGTTTGAATTCTCCAGCGGCGCTTTAGTTCTGACTGAAGCGGGTTCTCAGCGGAGAGCCTCGCTTCACGTGGCGGCCGGCGAGCCAGGGCTTCGTGGGCTCGATCCGGGCGGCGAAGAGATTTTTGAAATGGATTCCACGCGGTTCGCCGAGATATTACAGTCAGCCAATCACACTCTGAAACGTGCCCTGACCGACCCACGCTTGGTGAGCGGAATCGGAAATGCTTATTCCGATGAAATCCTGTTTGCCGCGCAACTTTCTCCCATTGCCCTAACGCAAAAACTAACTGCCGGCGAGATCGAACGGCTGTTTGCCGCCACCCGCGCCACGCTGCTTGAATGGGTTGAACGTTTGCGCACTGAAACCGGAGAAGGATTTCCGGAAAAGGTGACGGCGTTTCGGGAAGATATGGCCGTTCACGGTCGCTACCAACAGTCGTGCCGCCGGTGCGGCGAAAAGATTCAGCGCATTCGCTACGCGTCTAACGAGACTAACTACTGTCCCAATTGCCAGACACATGGAAAGTTGCTCGCGGATCGATCGCTTTCGCAACTGCTGCGAAGTGATTGGCCCAGGACTCCCGAGGAGTTCGAAAGTCTTATGGGTTCTTGAAGCGGGTTGCGTCTAATCTCGGTTTTCCTCTGTGCAACCTCCGTGCTCTTTGTGTGCTTCTGTGGTTAGTCTTTCGCGGTAGGAATACACCACCGAGACACAAAGGCCGCAGAGGGCGTACAGAGATTTCAACCAGGACAGGACCCATAATTCATCTGTACTTGAAAGGAACTTATATGGCTCGAATATCTGGTTTAGAGCGCAAGGAAGCGCCGTGGCATCTTCGCTGGTTTTACCGGGTGATGCGGAAGATGTTTGGTAAGGAGCTAACCCCTGCCAAACTGCAGATGCGGGTGCCGGGCATTGTGTGGGGCGGCATTCTGATGGAGATGGCCCTGGCCCGAAAACGCCGCGTATCGCTGCGTTACACTCAATTGGCAAAAGTGAGAACAGCCATTCTGGTCGGTTGTCCGTTTTGAGTGGACATCAATTCTGCCGTGGGCAGAAAGGCTGGATTGACCGACGAAAAGCTGCTGGCGCTGCCGGGCAACGACCTGAGCGGATTTACCGGCAAGGAACGGCTGGTTATCGAGCTGGCCGATGCGATGGCCGACACGCCTTCGAATATTTCCGATGAGTTGTACGCGCGCTTACGGAATGAGTTTTCTGAAGAACATTTACTAGAATTGAGCGCGCAAATCGCCTTTGAGAACTTTCGGGCCCGGCTTAACCGCGTGTTCAATGTGGAAAGCGACGAGCTTTACAAACCCGGGGAAATGCCATCGGCGAGCGGTGCGTGAAGTTGAGCGAGGCGTGTCGAGTGCTCGGTATCAGGAACGGTGAGCGATTGGGCTTTGCCCTCTGATCTGCGGAAGGTCTCCGACCTTCCGGCCACTCCCCACCAATCTCAGGGCTATACTTGATGGCAGCCTTCTAAAAGCCATGAACAATATTTTCTCTGCGCCGTGTCGATTCAGCCTGCCTCATCCGTCGTCACGGTGAAAGAGAGTTTTGAATTCAGCCTTAACGGCAAACCGTTCTTAAAGGAGACTACCGATGAAATACTTGTTACTAATTCATGATGAAGAGAAGGAGTGGCTGTCGCTGAGCGAGGCTGAGCAACAGTCAATTTATGGTGAATACCGGCAGTTGATCGAAGAGCTCACCTCCAAAGGACAATTCCTTGGCGGTTCGCAGTTGCAGCCCACGTCGACAGCAACCAGCATCCGGGTTCGCGATGGCAAGCAACTGGTGACTGACGGTCCGTTTGCCGAAACCCGCGAGCAGCTTGGTGGTTATATGCTGATTGAAGCCAGGGATCTGGATGAAGCCATCAGCATCGGCGGGCGTGTTCCCTCCGCGCGCATGGGCACAATCGAGGTTCGACCGCTGGCGGAATCCGCAGCGCCAGCGACCGCATGAGACAGGGGAAAAGGGGAAAAGGGAAAAGGGGAAAAGGGTAAAGGGGAAAGGGTAAAGGGGAAAAGGGAAGGGCAGAAAGAATTTTCCATGGAAAATCCCTTCTCCACTTTATCCTTTCCCCTTTTCCCCTTTTTTCCTGTTCCCTGTTTAATGACACTTGCATCCTGCGTTTACGGCATGCAACGCTTTGCGGCATGCCTCAGGCGAGCGAAACACTTGAACGCGTCTTTCATGATGAATATGGACGCATCATCGCAACGCTGATCCGTTTGTCCGGTTCCTTTGACCTGGCCGAAGAGTCTTTGCAAGAGGCCTTCGCTTCGGCCGTGACAGCATGGGAGCGGGACGGCGAGCCTCGGAATCCCGGCGCATGGCTCACTACCGTGGCCCATCGAAAGCTCCTCGATGCGGTACGTCGCGAAAAAACAAAGAGCGAAAAGCAACCAGAGCTACAGTATGAAATCGAAAGGTTGCAGCCTGACCAAGAAACACTGGCGTCGTTTGAGGAAGTTGCGGACTATCCGGACGACCGGCTCAAGTTGATCTTCACTTGTTGCCATCCTTCGCTCAACCAGGAATCGCAGGTTGCACTCACGTTGCGGACTCTGGGAGGACTCACCACCACTGAGATCGCGCGCGCCTTCCTGTTACCAGAGTCCACGCTGGCCCAGCGATTGGTTAGGGCCAAGAACAAAATTCGCCTTGCGAAAATTCCCTACCAGGTTCCCGCGCTCGAGGTCTTGCCGGACCGCCTCGCAGCGGTAAGAGCCGTCGTCTATCTGATTTTCAACGAAGGCTACTCAGCCACCGCGGGCGACAACCTGATTCGCAGAGAACTGTGTGCTGAAGCAATTCGTTTGGGTCACGTGCTCTGCGAACTGGTGGCTGACGAGCCTGAGAATCTTGGTTTGCTGTCGTTGCTGCTGCTCCAGGACTCGCGACGTGATGCGCGCATCAACAAACAAGGTGAACTTGTGACGCTCGAAGAACAGGATCGTTCGCTATGGGACGTGAAGGAGATCGAGGATGGACTGCAATTGGTCGAGAGAGCCCTTCGAATGCATCGCCTGGGTGTTTACCAGTTGCAGGCTGCGATCGCCGCAGTTCATGCCGAAGCGAAGACCGCGGCGAGTACCGACTGGCCGCAGATAGTAGCGCTTTACGAGCGCTTGATGCTGATTATTGAATCGCCAATTGTCGCGCTGAACCATGCGGCGGCAGTCGCGATGAGCGAGGGAGTGGAAAAGGGATTATCTCTGGTTGAAGCGGCCGGCGTTTCCGGCAAGTTGGACGACTACTACTTGTTTCACGCCGCGCGTGCTGATCTCTTCAGACGCCTCGAGCGATTGCCGGAAGCAGCAGCGGCCTACCGGCGTGCGCTGGAGGTAGCCACGAACCGGGTTGAGCAAGAGTATGTTCGCCGCCGGCTGGAAGAGGTGGAAAACAGGGGAAGAGGGGAATAGGGGAACGGGGGAACGGGGGAACGGGGGAAAAGGGGAACGGGGAAGGGGTAAAGGGTAAAGGGAAATGAACGCGCCGCCTCTTTCGTGCTTTTGTACCGCTCCTTCCCCTTTTCACCTGTTCCCCCGTTAACCCGTTCCCCCGTTCCCCCGTTCCCCTTTTTTCAGAGTTTCCTCGCGGTGCAACCAACGCGAATCGTGCCAGGCTGGACCACCTTGGCATTTATCCCGCGCAGATGCAGCTGTCTTCCCACCTCAGAGTTTACAAACTTCATTGCCTCCACTCCGAAACGCGAAACAAATTTGCGGCAACCAAGATGGGGAGGAGGGGTCACTTCAATCACGGCCGAGCCCACGGCCAGTCGCGTGCCCGGGGGCAGGTTTTCGGCGCTCAAATCCAAATCGATGAATAGTTGATCGCCCGCCAGTGACCAACGACCTTTCTCCTGGGCCACCAGAGCAACTACGCGGGAGTTCATCACGTTGAGCTGCATGTCCGGATGAGCTGATCCATCTGACGTGCGCGAACTGCCGCGAGTACTCCAGCTGTCGCCAATGAGGCCATGCTCAAGATGAAGCTCAGCTTCCTCAAGGATTTCTCGCTGTTCAATCTGAGGGCGCCGGACAATTAATTCCAGCACACCCTCGTCTTTGGGTGATTGGCGGACATAGTCCAAACCCGCCTCCAGCTCCGCCATCGTCAAGTGTCTTGGCCCAGTCTGTATCGTCACGCTCATTGCTCTCCTGCTAAACGTCGCTCGGCCAGGCGATCAGCAGCCTGGCAGGTCGTAATGACGTCCAACCTCGCGATCTAAGAATCGAAGGAAGTGTATCGTAAGTCCTCTTGTCGAATGAATACGAAGGCTCCCACCCGGGAGTCTGATGCAACCCATTGCGCTTTACCGCTTCGCGGTAAAGCGTAGGTTTGACGATTAGCCCTGCTTTTTCTGCAGTTCAGCCAGCGCCACCAACACCTCGTCGCTGTGACCAGCCGGGCCGACTTTCAGAAAAACTTTGGCGATTTTCTGCTGCTGTGGGTTGATGATGAAGGTGTTGCGCGCGGAATACGTCGCCCCGTTATACTCCATGGTCGAACCGTATTGTTGAGAAACCTTGGCATCCGTGTCGGAAAGAAGTTTGAACTCCAAACCCTCCTTGGCGCAGAAATTCTTGTGCGATTCCGCCGTATCGATACTCACGCCGAGGATCACCGCGTTGAGCGCTTTGTACTTCGCCAGATCGCGTTGAAAGTTACGCGCCTGCAGCGTGCAACCGCTGGTGAAGTCTTTTGGGTAAAAATAAAGCACGATCCACTTGTCTTTGAAATCAGACAGACTCGCTTCCTTGCCCTCATTCGTTAACAGCTTGAAAGTTGGGGCCGCACTGCCCTCGGCGGGAACTTCCGCGGCTCCGGCGCATACCCTCACCACCACCGAGCCGATCACCAGAAACGCAACTATAAGTACATACTTGCTGATCATGATTTTCTCCCTCAATTCGTTAAGAAACACCAAGCCTGGGGAGCTGGCGGAAAACTTTTCGTAGCAGTGTCTCCGTGAGCGCGCCAGTCTGCGGCCGGCCGGGGCGCACACGGAGTTGACGCCCCTACAATTTCGTCAAGACTAAACGTCAGCGGTGACTGGAGCGACGTTTTGCCGGGCCGCCTTTGCCGCCAGCGCTGCCTGAGCCGCCGCCAAACGCGCCACCGGAACGCGGAAAGGTGAACAGCTGACGTAGTTCAGTCCAATCTCGCTGCAGAATGCAATTGAACTCGGATCGCCGCCGTGCTCGCCACAAATCCCAACCTTCAGATCCGGTTTCACACTCCGGCCGCGTTCCGTTCCAATGCGCACTAATTGACCAACACCCTCGCGATCCAACACCTGAAATGGATCGTCGGGCATGATCTTGCGCTCAACGTAATTCGGGAGAAACCGACTCGAATCGTCCCGGCTCAAGCCAAAGGTAGTCTGCGTCAAATCGTTGGTGCCAAAGGAAAAGAAATCGGCGTGCGCGGCAATCGTGTCGGCGATCAACGCCGCGCGCGGCAGTTCGATCATCGTTCCAACTCGATAGTCGATCGTCATTCCGTGTTCGCCCATCACTTCCCGAGCAACCTGATCGATAATCTCACGCTGTTGACGAAGTTCCTCGCTTAGTGAAACAAGCGGCACCATGATCTCCAGTTCGATCTTTCTTTTCTCGCCCTGAACGCGACAAGCAGCTTCAAAAATAGCCCGGCACTGCATGCGGGTCACCTCGGGAAACAGAAGCCCGAGGCGACAGCCACGGAAACCGAGCATCGGGTTCGCTTCCCGAATGCGAACCACTTGCTTCAACAAACGCCGTTTTTCGTCAATCTGATCCAGCAGGTTATCCATGTCGACGAGCGTAGTAGCCAGACGCACGGCCATCTTTAGCTCGCTCAGTTCATTCATCAATTCCTCAGCGTTCGGCAGAAACTCGTGGAGCGGCGGGTCGAGCAACCTGATCGTTACCGGCAAACCGACCATCTCGCCAAAAATGCCGACGAAGTCGTCGCGCTGAAGCGGCAACAGTTTATCGAGCGCTTTCTCGCGGGCGCCGATGCCATCCGCCAGAATCATCTCGCGCATGACCGCTAACCTTTTATCGCCAAAAAACATGTGTTCGGTGCGACAGAGGCCGATACCTTCCGCGCCAAACTGGCGAGCCACTTTTGCATCACGCGGCGTGTCGGCGTTTGCCCGGACGCGCAGTTTTCGAAACTTGTCGGCCCAGCCCATCAGCTCGTGAAACTCCGGCCCAAGCGTGGGTTGCACAGTGGGCACCTGGCCCAGAAAGATGCGCCCGGTTGAACCGTCAACCGTGATCCACTCACCTTTTGTTACAACCTGTCCGTCGACGCTGAATTGTTGTTGGCTGTAGTCGACATCGATTGAATTGGCGCCACAAACGCACGGCTTGCCCATACCACGCGCCACGACTGCGGCGTGGCTGGTCATGCCTCCGCGGGCGGTGACGATAGCCTGAGCTGCCACCATGCCATGAAAATCGTCAGGACTCGTTTCCTGCCTCACCAGGATTAGCTTGGCGTCCTCGCGCGCAAGTTCTTCTGCCTCATCCGGACTGAAAACAACTTTTCCCTGCGCCGCTCCGGGACTTGCCGGCAAACCCGTGGCCAGGACGGTCGCGTTTGTCTTGGGATCAACCGTTGGGTGCAGAAGCTGATCGAGTTGTTCGGGCGTGACGCGTTGCACGGCCGTCGCCCGGTCAATCAGTTTTTCGCCAACCATCTCCACGGCCACACGCACGGCCGCCGCCCCGCTGCGTTTGCCGGTGCGCGTTTGCAACATCCACAGCTTGCCGCGCTCGATCGTGAATTCGCAGTCCTGCATGTCGTGATAGTGCTTTTCCAGCAGGGCACCAATTGAGGCAAACTCGGCGTAGACCTTAGGCAGTTCTTTCTTCAGTTGGCTGATTGGATTAGGCGTGCGAGTACCGGCCACTACGTCTTCACCCTGCGCGTTTAATAAATACTCGCCGTAAAGTTCTTTCTTGCCGGTTGAAGGATTTCGAGTGAAAGCGACGCCGGTGCCGCTGCCTGCGCCCATGTTGCCAAAGACCATGGCCTGAATGTTGACCGCGGTGCCCAGTGAATCGGGAATCCGATTGATGCGGCGATAGTCGACCGCGCGGCGTCCCATCCATGAATTGAAGACGGCAGCAATCGCGACGCGTAATTGTTCGTATGGATCTTCGGGAATCGCGTGTTGCTCTGCGCCAATGATCTGTTTTTCAGCGGCGATAATCTCGCGCAGGTGATCGGGTTTGAGATCCGTGTCGCGGCCGCCAGTGGTTTGGGCCTTAAACCGGTCCATAACGCGCTCGAATTTTTCATGGGCGACACCCATTACAATTTCGCCAAACAAAGATGCAAACCTGCGATAAGCGTCGAGCGCGAAGCGAAGATCGCCCGTTTGGGAAGCCATCCCCTGGACAGTCTCTTCGTTGAGACCGAGATTCAGCACCGTGTCCATCATTCCGGGCATCGAGAAGGCGGCGCCGGAGCGCACGGAGACGAGCAGCGGATTTTGGGGGTCGCCGAATTTCTTGCCCACCTTTTCTTCGATCTGATGAAGCGCCTCCTTGACCTGTTCCCACATGCCCTCCGGAAAGTTCTTATCGTTCTCGAAAAAGGCGTTGCAGGCTTCGGTGGTAACGATCAGACCCGGCGGCACCGGCAAACCGGCGCGCGTCATTTCACACAACCCGGCGCCCTTGCCGCCGAGCAGGGCCTTGTCCTGACCATCGCCCTCTTCAAAGAGGTAGACCCATTTGTGGGTGGTTTCGTTGGAAACTTCCTGGGGTTCTTCAACTGCGCTGCTCATACGAGGGGACCTCTTATTACTAACATAATGGTTTGCCAATTTGGCTTCTTCAACCGTTCGATAATAGTCAACGTTACCGGGCTCGCTCTTGAGTCTTAGGAGACACTTTCAATAAAACTACTTCAATTCACGCTTCCCATCAACTTCTTAACCTTCGGAGTCAATAACGCGAGGAGTCCCGCTGAGATGAGCAGGCCCACCGCGACGCCACCATAGAGTTTGACCAGGGTGCCCGACTCGGGAACGTAGTATTCCGACAGTTTTCCGGCTAGTTTGCTACCGAAGGCCGCCGCGAGGAACCAAACACCCATCATGATTCCAACGAGTTTAACCGGCGCGAGTTTGGTAACCGTACTCAGCCCCACCGGGCTCAGGCACATCTCACCCATCACTTCGAGGAAATAAAGCCCAACCAGCCACAGCGGACTAATCTTGCCATAGGCCGTCAGCGCCGCGGCCGGAACTATTAATACGTAGGCGAGGCCAATGAAGACGAGGCCCATCGTGAACTTAACCGGGCTTGATGGCTGCCGCTTCCCGAGCCGCACCCACAGAATGGAAAACACCGGCGCCAGCATGATTACAAATGCCGGAGTGCAAGACTGCAACCAACTCGAAGGAAACCTCATTCCGAAGAGTTCGGTGCGCACCAGATCTTTCGCAAATAGATTTAGACTCGCACCTTTCTGTTCGTAGGCGGCCCAGAAAAGAATGGTGAAAAGAAAGAAAACAAATATCGCGCCGATTCGTTTCCAATCGCCGGAAGTCAGCGGAGTTTTGATGTCGGTCGAAACGTTAGCGGTCTTCTGGACCCGTTTCCTGCTCGCGCGCTCCAATATTTTTCGATTCAAGATGAATATCACTAATCCGAAACACATTCCCACGCCGGCGGCGCCAAACGCCCAGTGCCAACTCGTCGTCACATCAAAACCATCCGTGTCGGTTGTTACGGGCGTAGGTTCTGGCGTTGTGTCCATAAGAATCCCTATGGCGCTCCACTGTTCAGAATAGACTGCCAAAACTTCAGAGGACAGTTAGTGCGGGAGATGCAAGGCTTTTAGCTGAATTGCAGGTGGATTGTAAAGTTCTTAGACAGGATGTACAGGATTTACAAGAAACCATCGCAAAAACCCGAACCTTCTGGTCTGAGAGAATTGACCGGCAAGTGAGCTTATCTTGTGCATTCTGTAAATCCTGTCAAAAGTTTATTCTGCGCGTGGCAGACTTCTGTGGAGGATGACCGTGCCGACTCTCAACACCTATCCAAGGATTTGACCAGATGATGTGGCCTTTCCCATCCGCGAACATACGTGAACATACCCTCGACGAAAACCATTGCTTTTTCACACAGCTTGCAATATCGTCGCGCCGGTTTCCGGAGACGGCTGAATTCTCACGAGCTGCTTCCTCGCAAAACTCGCTAAATCCAGCCTCATAAAAATCCGACCCCCCAACTTGCTCGGCTCCCGACCCGAGAGAGTTTCCAGGTTTTCACGTAACGCGGGAACCAGGATAAACATTCTCAATTTCGTGAGGGACCACGGCACTCGTTTAGTCCCTGGAACATTCCATAAAGAGACAAGCCGCTGGGAGGTGACTCATGGCAACAGACTTTGACGCAGTGGTGATCGGCAGTGGGTTTGGCGGTGCAGTGTCGGCCCTCAGACTCGCGGAAGGTGGTTACAAGGTTCTTGTGCTTGAGCGGGGACGGCGCTGGCAGCGCGATCAATACCCCAGCATCACCCGCAAAGATTGGCTTTGGAACGAGGGAGATCCAGCGCAGGGAAACGGCTGGCTCGATATTCGTCTGCTCGGCAACATTGGCACCGTCGCCGGCGCGGGAGTTGGCGGCGGCTCGCTACACTTCGCTAACGTCGTCATCGATGCGCATGAAGACTTCTTCCGCGCCGGCTGGCCGCCGGAGATTAACTTCCAGGTGCTGGCCCCTTACTACCAAAGGGTAAGCGACGTTCTTCGTCCGCGGCGCATTCCATCCAATCAACTGTCCAACCGCACCAAGCTGCTCAAGGAAGCCGCGCTGCTGGCCGGCTTCGCCGCGCAGTATGACGAAGTAGATCTGAACATCAAGTTTGACGACAACTATTCCTACGACGCTTCAAGGGTGCCGCGGGCCGAAGACAGCGTGATGACGCCCAACCCCGACGGGATTCAGCAAGGCTTCTGCGTCCACCTCGGGGAATGTGTTTTTGGCTGCCCGGTGGAAGCACGAAATACTTTGGCGCTTAACTACATTCCCAGGGCAGAGAAGAAAGGCGCGGAGGTGCGGCCACTGCACATCGTTCGCAACATCGCGCCCGTTGCCGAAGGCTATCGCGTCCACTTTGACCGCATCGAGCAGGGAAATCTCAGGCCCGGCTCCGTTACCGCGCGCATCGTCGTGGTTTCGGCCGGCTCAATCGGCTCCACCGAACTGCTTTTGCGCTGCCAGAAACAACATAAGTCTCTACCCAACCTTGGGAAGATGCTGGGCAGCAAGTGGTCTACAAACGCTAACTACCTGAGCCCGGCATTCCACGACCGCAAGGTCTACCCTTCGCGTGGACCAACGATCAGCGCCGGCATCAGGTTCTTTGGCGACAATCATTACAAGGGCAGCCGTTTCATGATTGAGGACGGCGGCGTTCCCGACCTGCTGATGACATACAAAGAGAACCTCAAAAACCCGAGCGGAGACGCGCAGCAATTTGCCGCCGCGCTGGCGACTCTCTATCAGGGACTCACTGAGCAGCCGTTTGACAATCTTATGCCCTGGTTTGCGCAAGGCCGCGACGAGCCGGTGGGTAAGTTCAAGGTTGAACGTTGGTTTTTCGGGTGGCTGGGCGATTACGTGCTGCGGCTGTCGTGGTCCAGGAGTGGCGCCAGGAAAGTGCTTGACGGCATTCAGGAAGTGCACAAGATCCTGGCTGAGAAAACCGGCAGCCAATTCATCATTCAAAACAAGGATGCGTTTATCACGCCACACCCGCTTGGCGGCTGCCCAATCGCGGCGCGGCCGGAGGATGGCGTGGTCAATCATCTTGGTGAGAGCTTTGCTTACCGGAATCTCTACGTCGCCGACGGTTCCATCATGCCTGCGCCGATTGGCCACAACCCTTCGAAGACGATCGCCGCGCTGAGCGAACGGATTGTTGAGAGCATCGTTCAGGAAGGCCGGTGAGCGGCTC
>JAXIOV010000095.1:0-57082 GCA_045403245.1 Pyrinomonadaceae bacterium
CCCTTTGCAGGCTATGGAGGGTCTGAAGCCAGTGGGCTGTCGCTAGCTCTCCCGGTTCTGATGCAACGACCCGGTCGCTACCGCTCCCGGTTCTGATGCGACGGCCCGGTCGCTACCGCTCCCGGTTCTGATGCGACGGCCCGGTCGCTACCGCTCCCGGTTCTGATGCGACGACCCGGTCGCTACTTCAAGTCAAACATTCAAGTCTCACTAGCAGATCTGCGGTACTGGGACCGCGTCTCGCCCGCAGTGAGCGCCGACAGGCGCGAAAAAGATGTCGCCCAGCAGGACTGCCCTACATTCACACCTTCATCCAATCTTGTTATTGCAGCGAATGCTATTATCCTCCTGAACTGATCACGCGACACCTTATGAAAACTCGATCGCTTTACCTACTGACGCTGGCAACCACCATTCTCCTGTCGTCGCAAGCGGCAGCTCAACAAAAGAAAACCAATGAGGTCCCGCAACCACCTCAACTCGTTCGCACGACCACGCGAAACGAAGTGCGACGGTTCCCCTACGGCGGCACCGTGACTATCGTGGGCCCGCCGGCAGGTTCGATCTCAATCGAAGGTTGGCAGCGGAACGAGGTGGAGGTGAGGGCCGAGATTCAGCTGCGCGCCGATTCTGAAGCTGATCTGGACAAGCTCGCGTTAGTAAATACTTTTGTGCTCGATGAGGACATGGATCACATTCGCATCCTGAGTACCGGCACACACGACAAGGCTTTCATGCGAAGTGTGGCCAGGAAATTTCCGAAGAATCTCTTGGGTTTACCATGGCAGATTGACTTTCGAATCCGCGTTCCGGCATTGGCGGCGGTAGAAATCAACGCCGGGCGCGGGCCCATTAGTCTCTCCGCAATCGAGGGAAATATCCGCATCTCGGCGACAGAATCGGAGGCTACTCTAAGTCCTCTGGGCGGCACGCTATCGGTCACCATCGCGAAGGGAAAAGTCAATTTAAGTGTTCCCACGAAAAGTTGGCGCGGCGTCGGTACCGACGTGCGGGTCGCGATTGGTGAAGTGAATGTGGAGTTTGTGCCGGGCTTCAATGGTGACGTTGATGCTGAAATTCTTCGTGCCGGTCTGATCACCGACTCGTTTGGATTGGAGGCGCGCGAGAAACCCGGAATCACACCGCAGAAAATTAAAGGACGTGCGGGCGCCGGCGGCGCCGCCTTCGCGCTCACCGTTGGTGATGGTGTGATTCAGATCAAAAAGAAAATTATGAGTGAATGAGTTCTGAGTACTGAGTCCTGAGAATTGCGGCACTCTGCACTCAGTACTCTGAACTTCAAGAAAACACTATTTGAATCGGTAGTTCTGGCGTCCTTTCGTTCGAGGGTTAGTAACGCTGAAAGTTCCTTTCGCTGCATCAACTTCAACCGCAATTAGATGCCCTTCATCCGGCTGTTCTTCCAGGTTGGCAATAAACTCTGCGGGCGTGTTTTGCTCGGCGGTGCTCTCGACGTTGCGATGCAGCTGATAGAGCGCCTTCGACGCCGACAACCCTTGCAGCAACTTGATCGTATCGGGATGTCCACCTTTCCGCGGGCCATTGATCATCACGGTGACCCTCGGGCGCAGGCTACGCAGCAGGACCGGATAGTTGGCAAGATTCCCGCCGTGGTGCGTCGCCTGATAAAGATCCATCTCACCGATCTGGTTGGACGGGCAGACCAGGCCTTGCGAGATCGTTGGAGTCAGGTCGGCGAGATTAAGAAAGTCAAAACCACCCCAGTTCAACCACACTCCGACGCTTCTCCCATTTTCGTTCATTTCGGCCGCATTCGTGGCCGCCGAACCGCATTCGGAGTTGGAAGCAGTCTTCCCGCTGATCACCGCACCATTAGCCGCGACGACCAGGAGCTTAAATGGTGGTACCCCAGCAGCGGTCTTCAGCTGGATTGTGTCGCCAGCTTTGAGGGTAGTGGTCTCTCCCTTAGCCGCCGATTGATAAGCGGCATAGCGTTCGGTGAACTGAGGGTCTTCTGACAGTGAAGTCATTTTTCCATGATCGTAAAAACGCTTGATGGTCACGAGTCTGCTCAGATTGGAAACGCCGCCGTAATGATCCCGGTGATAATGAGAGGCGATGAGATGATCGATGGTTGTGATGCCGGCTTGCTGCATTGCTTGCTGGATGCGTTTCGCATCGCGTCCTTCGTCACCAAAGCCAGCGTCGAGCAGCACAGATTCCCCAGCGGGCGTAACGATGAGTGTCGCTCCACCGCCTTCCACATCGATGAAATAGATGTTCAAGGTGCGCCGGGTCGATTTCGCTTGAGCCGTAAATGTATTGCTCGCCAGGCTGATTAAGAGCGCGAGTGCCGTCAGCACTACTCTTGTTTTCATCAGATTCTCCTCTGGTGTCTTGTCAGTACCGTCCGCGTTAGCGGATGCGTCATACTACGTTTCACAAAAATAACGTAACGCCGGCAGTAAACGTAAATACTCTTTTTAACCTTCTTGAGTTTCATGGTGATAGGTCAGTGTACCCGCTTCGACTGAAACAAATAGCGTGATGAAGAATTAGAATTGTCGCGTGCAGTTTCATGAACGGATTTCCAGATTTATCGATAGGAAGAAGGGGAAGAGGGAAAGTGGGGAAATGGGGAATGGGGTAATGGGCGAAGAGATCCGACGATTACGTTCAATCCCCCCCTTTACCCTTTCCCTCTTCCCCCTTCCCCTTCCCCTTCCCCCTTTTCCCCTCTGTCCCTCTTCCCCTATTTCCCTGTTCCCGTCGGTCTTGCTATTCTCTCGTCTCATTATCATGAGCATCAAATCAGATAAATGGATTCGCAGGATGGCTGCCGAGTACAAAATGATCGATCCATTTGAACCCGGCCAGGTGAAAGAAATAGACGGAAGAAGAATCGTTTCGTACGGGACTTCCAGTTACGGCTACGACATTCGCTGCGCCGACGAATTCAAGCTGTTCACGAATATCAACAGCACGATCGTTGATCCGAAGGCGTTTGACGAGAACAACTTCGTCGATGTCAAAGGCGAATCAGTTGTGATTCCGCCAAACAGCTTTGCCCTCGCGCGCACGGTTGAATACTTTCGGATCCCGAGAAACGTACTGACAGTCTGTCTTGGCAAAAGCACATATGCCCGCTGTGGAATACTGGTAAACGTCACCCCTTTTGAGCCCGAATGGGAAGGCTACGTGACACTCGAGTTTTCCAACACCACTCCATTGCCGGCAAAGATCTATGCTAATGAAGGCGTCGCTCAGGTAATATTCTTCGAGTCCGACGAAGTCTGCGAAACCTCATACAAAGACCGCGGCGGCAAGTACCAAGGGCAGCGCGGTGTAACGCTGCCAAAGATGTGAGCGTGTTTTTCGTCCCCCAGCAATCGCTATGGATTACGTCAGGCTTGGCCACAGTGGTCTGAAAGTTTCGCGTGTCTGTGTTGGATGCATGACCTACGGTGTGCCCGAACGCGGCGCGCACACCTGGACGCTCGACGAGGAAAAAAGCCGGCCCCTACTCAAGCACGCGCTCAAACTTGGTATCAATTTCTTCGATACTGCCAACACCTACTCTGATGGAACCAGTGAAGAGATCGTGGGCCGGGCGCTGCGCGACTTCGCGCGACGCGAAGAGATTGTAATTGCCACTAAGGTGTACTTCCCGATGCGTGAAGGGCCCAACGCGCGCGGCCTTTCACGCAAGTCAATCATGATCGAAATCGACGCCAGCCTGAAGCGCCTGGGTACTGACTACGTCGACCTTTACCAAATCCATCGTTGGGACGAAACCACGCCCATCGAGGAAACGCTCGAGGCGTTACACGATGTGATTAAGGCAGGGAAGGCGCGCTACATTGGCGCTTCGTCAATGTGGGCCTGGCAGTTTTCCAAAGCGCAGTATGTGGCGAGAGCGAACGGCTGGAGCAGGTTCGTTTCAATGCAGAACCACTACAATTTGCTGTACCGCGAAGAAGAACGCGAGATGATGCCACTCTGCCTGGCGGAAGGAGTCGGCGTAGTGCCGTGGAGCCCACTTGCGCGCGGGCGACTCACACGCGACTGGGGCGAGACGACCACTCGTACGGAGACTGATGAATTTGGCAAGACGCTCTACACGTCGGCAGAAGAGGCGGATCGCAAGATAGTCGAGCAGGTCGGCAGGATTGCGGCGCAGCGAGGCGTGCCGCAGGCGCAGGTGGCGCTTGCGTGGATGGTACAAAAGCCGTACATCACAGCGCCGATTGTGGGCGCATCAAAACCACACCACCTTGACGATGCAGTCGCCGCGCTTTCGCTTGGCCTTACCGAGGAGGAAATCGCTTCGCTAGAGGAACCTTATGTACCCCATCCAGTCGTTGGATTCTGACGAGCGCGATGACGCGGTAGATGCGGAGCTGCGCATCTTGAGTTTCAAGCGGTTAGATCCGGCAGCAGTCTTGCCGGCGCGTGGTAGCGCACAGGCTGCAGGTCTCGATATCCACGCTCTTGAAGAATTGACAATTCCACCCGGTGCGCGCGTGGTGGCGCGGACGGGGTTGGCCGTTGCGATTCCGGAAGGTTATTACGGACGACTTGCTCCGCGATCGGGACTAGCGACGAAAACCGGCCTGGACGTTCTCGCTGGCGTCATTGACTCAGACTATCGTGGCGAGATCGGTTGTCTGCTCCACAACACCGGTGATGAAATGATCCACTTGCCGGCACATTCGAAAATCTGCCAGTTGATCATCGAGAAAATAATTATGCCGACCGCCGCCTGGGCCGACGACCTTAGCGATACTAACCGGGGCAGCGGTGGGTTTGGTTCGACCGGGTAAAGGGATTTAGCCGCGGATTCACGCGGACATTAGGGCAGGTCAGTACCGCCTGCGTAGCAGGTGGGTGAACAGTTGATGACCCATCCGCTACCGCGGACGGTACTGACCTGTTTGCCGTTTCGTGCGTGAATCCGCGGCTAGATCTGTCTTGAGTTAGTTCAGCGGTATTTCTACCGGTTGCGGGAGTTTCTCAATCGTTAACGTAAGACGCCGTGAGCTTTCAACCGGCTCGTTGTTTGGTGCTTGAAAGAAAACAAAACCCTGGCGGGAGCGATCGGAAGAAGACAACGGAGTCTTGAGGTCTATTGCATAAGCGACAAACTCTTTTTCAAACTGCTTCCGTGAGTTTGGATTGTAAGCGTAGACCTCGTTTGCCTTGAGGATTCGCGAGATCGCCGCCTTGGGAGCAATCTGCTTCCATTCACGCCCTTCGGCATCTCGCAACCGGAGACGCGCTTTCTTGAGTTCTACCGGCACTCCGCTTTCGAACACGAGCTCCATTCTCACTGCCAGAATCCCGGCCAGCGGCAGGTTTGCTTCGAAAAGATCCTGGCTTTCCTCATCACTCAGGCGCGGTGCGACGCGTACTGAAACGCCACCAGCGCTGGCGGTCTTCACATCTCCGGTAAGTGGCGGCAACTCGACTACCGGCTTAACTTTGTAGAGCGAGCCGCCGCAGGAGCTGGTGAGCCAGGCCGTGGCGATCAAAAACACGACCAGACGCAGGCTTGGATTCCACAAATAGTTTTCGCTCAACATCGACTCGAAATCTCTCACGCTGGTCTAAAAACTGTCAATGGGAAGGTAGCGCGGCTGCCCAGGGAATGCGCCAGCGGACGCAACCGCTTTGCGGTTGAATCATCTTTACAATTCTGTAACCCAGGGTAGCCGAAACGGCAACCCTGGGCTTTGAGACGCAACCGCTTTGCGGTAAAGCAATTCAAGCAACAAATCCCGACGAAGGATACGACAAGGTTCCGTTGCACTTCCAAGTTGAATCCACGAAATCATAATGATCAATTTGAACTTGCACGTTTCATCCGTCGCCCAGGTCGTCGGCAGAGTCTATGCTAATATTTTGCCCCATATGATTAGACCATTTCGAGGTATTCATCCGCAGATTCCCTCCAGCGCGTATGTCGATCCGAGTGCCCAGGTTATTGGTGATGTGCAAATCGGCGAAGACGCTTCCGTTTGGTGCAACGCCGTCCTGCGTGGCGACATGCATTACATTCGCATCGGTGATCGCAGTAACGTACAGGACAACTCGGTAATCCACACGCGCACCGGCGAGTTCCCCACAATTCTTGAAGACGATGTTACCGTCGGTCACAGCGTCACGCTGCATGGTTGTTACATCGAGCGGGGCGCGTTGATTGGGATTGGATCGATTGTCCTGGATGACGCGCGCGTTGGTGAGAAGGCGCTGGTGGCCGCTGGTTCACTGATTTCTCCAGGCACAATCATTCCGCCTCGCACTCTGGTGATGGGAACGCCGGCGCGGGTGAAACGAGAACTTACCGATGAAGAAGTTGCCGGGCTCGACTCGTTCTGGATGAACTACGTCAAGTTTAAGAATATGTATCTCGAGGAGAAGTGAGCGGAAGGCAGAAAGCGGTGGGCGGTGGGCAGGAAGCCAGCATGCTAAGTTGGGGCCTTGCACAAAAAGTCGCCACCGTTGTGGGAAGGGACATCGGCATTGGCGCGTTCACGCGCCATCCCGAAGGGCTCGTAGGCCAGCCGTTTTACGGCTGGTTGCGGAGCAGCGCAAGTAGTTTTCGTCTACGCCGCTTCAGCGGCTTGGAGGAGACCGTGAAAAAGGCCGTTGAAACGGCCTCAATAGAATTTCTCCTCCTCCACGTAACCAGCCGTAGAACGGCTGGCCTATGCGCCCGTAGAACTGCCTCGTGAACGAGGCATGAAGTCGAACCAATGTGATAGGTCGCTGCAGCCTGCTCTTAACCACCGGAAACCGACACAATCGATAACTTCGAATACTTTTTGTGCAAAGCCGCTAGGTTGCAACTGCGCGTGATTCTGTCAGCGCCACACGGTTGGGTGCCTTGGGGCTGAAACTAAACGTGACGTGGAAGACGAGAAAGTAGAGGAAGTAGTTGTAGTCAAAAGCAAATCGTAGCGCCATTGGACCACCCAACTTGTAATACCAGAAGACGCCCACCGCCGAAACCACGTTTAGCAAAATCACAACTATCGTAAAAGGACGCGGCGAACGAAGCAGCGCCAGGATCCGATCATAGCTCCCTTTCGGATTTGGTTTGTGAGCGCTGTTCCTGAGCGTGCGAAATTTGTCGGCGGAAAACACGTACCAGCTCCAATAATGAAAAACGACAACAAACTGAAAGATCATTGGCAATGCATAGCCGGCCGCATTTGAACTCTTCAAGATCCCTTGAGTAAACGCAAACCCGCCCGCGATCACGAGCAAGTAGATCCATAACTGGTTACCTTTGCCACGCCTCGGCAACAACTTCCAAACAACCAGGATGCCTAGCAGCACGATCAGACCAAATCGGACAGCAGCAATCACAGACGGATACGGCAACAATGGTGGCGAAGCCAGATGAAAAGAAAACTGTGTGGCAGTACCTGTGCTTACTTCCAGTCGACTAATCGGCAGCCAGATCCCATCGAGGTTGTTTTGCTCAGCCCTGAATGTTTGTCCCACGCGATGGCCGCCAGTTAGCAAAACGGGGATTGTGTTACCTCTCAGGTCGCGATTCACGCGCGCGTTTGCTTCGTCGGAATAATGCGGGTGAAAGACGAGATCGGCAGCCTGTGACCATTTCAAGTCGTTTACCAGGACGTCGCCTTCAGTGCGACTATCAGCGGTGGTTGCCGATGTCGTAAAGGTGCGTACGCCGGCGGTGTGAGGCGCCAGTAAGGCAAAGTAGAAGTCGCGACCACGCGAGTTTGGCACCGGCTTGAACGGGATTAGCGTCATGCCTTCGCCGGCAACCTGGGCTTCGGTGAACTCAGCACGTCGCAGGTCCTGACGAAAGTCCTGTTGCTGAGGGACCAGCAACATCAGCAGTATCGCCGGACCTACTCCGGCGACGGCGTAAACACTCTTGCCTGGCCGGTGCCGAGCACGCGTTTGGAGATAGACGAAGATTTCATCGCGAAAGGCGTGATAAAGGAAATAGAGATAAATCAACCCCGTGATGGCGTAGCTATAATGAATGGTCCAAAACGTCAGCGTCAGCAAGGCCAACAAGACAAACGCGCTGCGAGCGTTGGCTTCTCCGCGCATCACTCTCCCGAAGTAGAACAGGAAACCGAGAATTACGTGCGGCCAGCCCATCGTGACGATGAGCATCTCATACCCTTGTTCGCGCCAAATGAGTCCAGCAATTGCGAGACTGAGAATTGTCAGGCCGGCAGTAATCAGGATGTTGCGCAACGCCAGACTTAACGGGGCGTCTAACTCCGGCACAGCAAGGTTCTCGACCGCGGTTTGACTCATAGGTAATCTACGAGCGGCATCACCAGAATCTGACTGGGCCAGTTTCCACAGCAACTCGACGGTCATGTAGTTAGGCACAGAGCCGCCATCAGACTAACTTGACTCTTTCGGCGAAGTTTTTGTGCAAACCGACCAAGCCTCACATTATTCATAATCGACACGAACTGTCCAGAGTGCTCTCCGTTGAGCAGCGGCCTGTACGCCGGCTTGCCAGGTGCACTCAAATAACAAAGTTCGAGGCATTTCAACTAAGGCCAAAGCGCCGACAGGTCAGCGCACTGCAAGGAGCAGTTTCAAACTGAACCAGTGTGCCACTTTTGGCGTTAATGATTTCAGGTTATGATGCCGTTCATGATCAATTCTCCTGTGGTAGTCGCAAAATAAGTGGCCTCTTCGAAGACCCAACCAGCGCGCGGCATGCGCGATTTCCTGCCGGCCGAGGTCAGGAGGCGCGAATACGTCATTGGCGTTATTAAAGAGGTCTACGAGCGCTACGGTTTCGAACCCCTGGAAACGCCGGCGGCGGAAAACATCGAAACGTTAATGGGGAAGTATGGCGAAGAGGGAAACCAGCTCATTTTCAAGATTCTCAAGCGCGGCGAGCATGAGAAGACAGGCGAAGCGGATCTGGCACTGCGTTATGACCTGACGGTTCCGCTGGCGCGGGTCGTGGCCGAGTATCGCGACAAGCTGCCGAAATTTTTCAAGCGCTATCAAATTCAACCCGTGTGGCGCGCCGACCGTCCAGCGCGGGGACGTTTTCGTGAGTTTTACCAGTGTGACGTTGATGTACTCGGTTCGCGCTCGATGATCGTGGAGACGGAAATATGCGCGGCTGCCAGTGAAGTCTTAACCAGGCTCGGTTTTAATGACTTTCAAATCAGGCTCAATCACCGTTACGCGTTGACCGGCGTGTTGCAGTCGGCCGGGATTCCCGAACTGCTACATGACGACGCACTGGTGGCGCTCGACAAACTCGACAAAATTGGACGCGAGGGGGTCGAAAAGGAATTTAGAGAACGAGGCATTGAACCAGAATCGGGCCGCAAGTTGCTCGAGTTTTTCATTGAGCTTGGGACGCTCGAGCGGGCTGCCGAAATCGCCACGGGAAATGATGAAACTCAAAAGCGTCGAGCCCTAAATGCTGCCACCCTGGGAAGGCTGGTGGAATTTGTCCGGGCCAACGAGTTGGGGGCATGGGGTATTGATGAGCTGCGTTCGATCCTGAAGCTTTCGGAGGCCAGCGGCATTTCCGCCAGAATTCGGATCGACCCAAGTCTGGCGCGCGGGCTTTCATATTATACCGGCGCCATCATGGAGATTAACGTGAAGGACCTGCCCGGCAGTCTCGGCGGCGGCGGGCGTTATGACAATCTGGTGGGGGCGTTTCTCGGAGAGGACGTTCCGGCTTGCGGTTTCTCGCTTGGGCTGGAGCGAATCATATTTGTTATGACCGAGCGCAAGATGTTTCCGCCCGCAATGGTCGGAACTCCTGCCGACGTGATGGTGGGCATTTGGAGCAGCGATACGATCGTCGAATCTATGCAACTGGCAAATGAACTGCGCGCCGCGGGACTGCGCGTTGATCTTTATCCGGAGGCGGACAAACTGGGCAAACAATTCAAGTATGCCTCAACGCGTTCAATCCCCTTTGTGGCGATTATTGGTGACGACGAGCGGGCGCGGGGCGAAGTTGCGATTAAGAACATGCAAACCGGAGATCAGAAATCGGTCAAGCGCACGGCAGTTGCGAATACATTAAAGGAGGTCGCCAAATGAATGACAGTGTGGGCCAACATTATCTCGAAGACGCGATCGGCAGCCTTCGTTCCTACAAGAAGCTCGCCGAGAAGGCCCTGGACCAGCTCGATGAAGATGAATATTTCATCGCGATTGACAAAGAGTCGAACAGTATTGCCGTAATCATGAAACACATGGCCGGCAACATGTTCTCGCGCTGGACCGACTTCCTGACGACTGATGGTGAAAAGCCCAATCGCAATCGTGACATGGAGTTTGTAATCGAGCCGAAAACCAGCCGCGAAGATATTCGCGATTACTGGGAAAGAGGTTGGCAGTGTGTCTTTGCCGCACTCGAACCGCTCAGAGCAGAAGACCTGGGTCGGAAAGTCATGATTCGCGGCGAAGAACATACCGTCATTCAGGCTATCAATCGCCAGCTAATGCACTACGCGGACCACATCGGCCAGATAATTTTTCTGGCGAAACATTTTCGATCTGTTGACTGGAAGGCGCTCACCATTCCGCGCAATCGTTCGGCCGAGTTCAATGCCTTGAAAGAAAAGGCAGGCGTCTCGGACACTGAAGGACGACTCGAGGAGGTTTCGAAGTTTGCTCAGGAAAACGAGAGCCGCGAACAGCAGCAACGGTCCGGTGCGGCGGCAGGATCCCCTGACGAATCGAAGAAAAATTAGTTGGCGCTTAGTATCAAACGACACTGGAGGTCCAGGAGAAAATAGTGTTTCTGGGATTACGAACAGCAAGTTATCAAGTTCACGATATTGAAGCGGCAAAAACCTGGTACAGCTCAATTCTCGGTTTTCCACCTTACTTCGATCAGCCTTTTTATGTCGGCTTCAATGTTGGCGGCTACGAACTCGGATTGCAACCCAGCGAAGGTGAAACGGGTGAGAAGGCTGAAGGCGTGGTCGCCTATTGGGGCGTGAAGGATGCCGGAGCGGCTCTGAAGTATCTGCTGGAACAGGGAGCGGCTCCTTATCAGGAAGTTCAGGACGTGGGCGAAGGCATCAAGGTGGCCGCCGTAAAGGACCCGTTTGGAAATATCTTCGGCGTGATCGAGAACCCGCATTTCAAGCTGCGATAATCATGTTACCCTTCTTCATCTAAACAGCTTATGACTATCGGAATCATCGAACTTGGCCACGTCAACGTGACGGTGCCGGCTGCCGCTGAAGAGGCGGCTAAACATTTCTACGGCGTCGTACTGGATTTGCGAGAAATTCCGAAACCTGAGGGAACTCGGAAAAATATGGGGGCCTGGTATGAGTTGCCCGGCGGCCAACTTCATTTGTCCGTCGAAGACGGCGTCGCTAACGAGACGAGTTCGCGGCACGTTTGTTATCAGGTCGCTGACGTTAGCGAGGCGGAAATTGGCTTCCGCAATTTCGGAGTTACGATACTTCCCGATCCGCGCCCAATCCCGGGTTTGCCAAGGTTCTATGTCCGCGACCCTGGCGGCAACCTGATCGAGATCGCGCATAAGCAGTCTGGAGTCTAGAGTCTTCAGTCTGGAGTCTGTCTGCCTAAATCGACGCCTGGTTGGTTGGAACATTCCTAAACAGAACTTCAAACTCTCAACGCCAAGACTCCCGACTCTAGACTCTCAACTCCAGACTCCATAATATCTAACGCATGCTCGATAACCTCGGAAACCTTGAACGCACACACTCTTGCGGCGCCTTGCGCACGCAGGACGTGGACAAAACTGTAACGCTGATGGGCTGGGTCGCGCGCCGGCGGGACTTTGGCGAACTCACCTTCATCGACTTGCGCGACCGCGAAGGCATCACGCAGGTTGTTTGCAACTCGGAAGATGGGCCTGAAGCCCATGCCAAGGCCAAAGAAACAAGAGGGGAATTCGTGGCCGCAGTTGTTGGCGACGTGGTCCTGCGCGACGAAGCCTCGCGAAATTCAAAGCTGCCAACTGGCGACGTCGAAGTCCACGCACGTGAGTTTTATATTCTCAACGATGCGCGCACGCTCCCTTTCCAGCTCGACGCTTCTCTCGATTCGCTTGCCAGCGAAGACCTGCGCTTGAAGTATCGCTATCTCGATCTTCGACGACCGCAACTCCAGGCAAACCTGCGCTTGCGGCACCGCGTGGTGGCCGAGATCCGGCGCTACATGGACGAGCAAACATTTACGGAAATCGAGACGCCAATCCTGATCAAATCAACCCCCGAGGGTGCGCGCGATTACATTGTCCCTTCCCGCATCCAGCCGGGGAAATTTTTCGCTTTGCCGCAATCGCCACAGCTGTTCAAACAGATCTGCATGATTGCCGGGCTCGATAAGTACTTCCAGATAGCGCGTTGCTTTAGAGACGAAGACTTGCGCGCCGATCGCCAGCCGGAGTTTACCCAGCTCGACGTTGAGTTGAGCTTTGCCACCACGGAACAGGTTTACCGGCTTATTGAGGGACTTTTTCAACGCGTTTTCCGATTGATTGGCGCTGATCTTCAGGTCCCTTTTCCGCGCCTGACCTATGCGGAAGTAATGGAACGCTACGGTTCCGACAAGCCTGACCTTCGGTTTTCCACGATGGAGCTGCTGGATCTTTCCCCGGCTCTGGAAGGTACGACCTTCGCGCCTCATGCCACGGCACTTTCCGAAGGAGGCAAAGTGAAAGGCATCTCGGTGAGCGGCGGCGCGGCAATGTCTCGAAAGATCCTCGATGAGCTACAGGAGTTTGCGAAGCGCTACGGCGCCGGCGCGCTGGCGTGGATCAAGGTCGGCGATGAAATTTCGTCCTCGTTGCTTAAAGCGCTTGGACCTGAACTGGTTACGACTTTGGCCGAACGAGCAGGCGCGACTAAAGGTGATGCGGTATTGATCGTGGCGGGTAAAGCAAAAACGGTAATCGCGAGTCTGGGTGCGCTCAGAAATGAAATTGCGAAACGTGAGAAGTTGATTCCGGAGAACGTTTTCGCACCGCTCTGGGTGACGGAGTTTCCCATGTTTGAGTATCACGAAGACGACGATCGATACTATTCGATGCACCACCCCTTCACGTCACCCATCGACGAAGACCTGTCGCTCCTGGAGAGGGCCGTCAACCAAAACGAACAGTCGCTCTTTGGCAACATCCGGGCCAAGGCTTATGACGCTGTCATCAATGGGGTGGAAGTGGCGGGTGGATCGATCCGCATACACCGGCGCGATGTTCAAGATCTCGCGTTCAAGGCTTTGGGAATGACTCCCGAGGTAGCCCGCGCTCGTTTCGGTTTCTTTCTTGATGCTCTGGGCTTTGGCACGCCTCCGCATGGAGGCATCGCTTCCGGCATTGAGCGGTTGATGATGGTGTTGGTGCCGACCGACAATATTCGCGACGTAATGGCTTTTCCGAAAACAGCCTCAGCGGCCGACTTGATGATCGACGCGCCTGGGGAAGTGGATGAAAAACAGTTGGAAGAACTGCATCTGCAAATCGTCGATAAGAAATAGAATCAGAGAGAGCATTCGAATTGATCGTCATTACTCTCCAGCCCGCTCAACTTCAAACAATTATTTCCGAGGCCCGGGCAGCCGATCCATTCGAGTGTTGCGGCTTAATAAGCGGCACTGAGGATGGCGCGGCTAAGAGTATTTTCACTACTCGCAACGTCGCAAGCGACGGGCGCGTGGCCTACGAGGCCGCGCCCGAAGATCTCTTTGCGGCCCAGCGGCAAATGCGTGAACGCGGCGAACAACTCCTCGGGATCTATCATTCTCACCCTCGGTCCGCCGACCCGGCCCCTTCCGAAACCGATGTTCGCCTCGCCTACTACCCTCAGGCCGTCTATTTCATAGTTGGCCTGGCGGGGCCGCAGCCAGTGATGCGCGCTTTCCGGATTTCCGAGCTCGAGCAGCGCTGGGAGCGGGTTGAGTATGCGATCGCGGGCGAGTAAGATTGAACCACGCAGGGGAAACCATCGTAGGAACACTCGGTGATGGAGACCAAGAAGAGCAAATACGACACCAATCCGCTTGATCCGGACTTCGTGAGAGAGACCGAAGAAGTCTGGAGCGATGGAGAAGGTGGTTCGCGCACTGAGGAACTACGATCGAAGACTAATAAACTGGGCACTTCAGCCGAAGACCCTCGCAGCAACATTTACTCCGAGGCCCCAACCCGGCGTTACGATACCGTCAACGCAAACGCGCCTTATCCGTCGGTGTTCGTACCGCCCAACTATTCGCCGCCCGCGCCACCGCCACCGCCGGCTGCCCGTCAGCCGGTTGGTCAAAAGCCAACATCGAGAACCGTTTCTGGTATCGGCCTGCCTGAGAAATGGGCAATGATGTTGCCTTACACACCGTTCTACATTGGTGTGGTTGTTTCGCTGCTTGAACTGTTTCTGGTTCCCAGAAAGGAAGCGAAGGTGCGCTTTCATGCGGCCCAGGGGCTGGTGCTGCACATCGCAATTCTGGTGGTGCAATCGATCTTTAGGGTCATCGAAGCTGTAACCGATTTCGGTGTTGGCGGCAAACTATTCGGTGTAGCCGCGCTTGTTTTCCTGATTATTTCGATGGTCAGGGTTTGGAAAGGTGAGCCCCACCAAATCGCGCCCGTGGCTGAACCGACTGATTGGTTCAATCAACATATAGAGCCGCGAAATAAATCCTAGCTTCGAAGCTCCTTGGCACCTTCCTTGCTGTAAATGTTCGGTGAAGGATTGGTGGAGCCCAAGTGCAAAAACTACGAACCGAAATAGTGCTAAAAGACGCCAACGATGTTGCGTTTTGGTTCAGCTTGAGCGAGCGGTATGCAATATTTCGGCAACAAGGGAGAGGCAAACCCCAGCCAACCCCAACTCATCAAACGCGAGCCAGGCGAAAAAGCCTCTTCCCATTGCGGGTTCAGACGGTGAGAGAATTGGTTTGGGGAAGACGCGGCCCGAAGTAAAATGAGTAGAATCAGGCGGCAACTCTCCAGCAGTTAGCCGCCTTACTTTTTTGGAGGAAAGAGATGAAGAGATCCTATCAAACCTGCCTTAAAGGGTTTATGGCATCAGTGATGATGTTCGCGCTGCTCGCGATGCCCCTCTCGGGTTTTGCGCAGACCCAGATCAAGTTACACAGCAATAAATACAAACCCAGCGACGATGTGAGGCTGGGCCGGCAGGCAGCGCAGGAAGTCGAACAGCAGATGCCGATTTTGCGCGACTCGGAAGCGACAAATTACGTTTCCCGCGTTGGCCAGCGGCTGGCCAACAGTATTCCCGCGGAGTTTCAGCATCCGGGGTTTCAATACTATTTCAAGATTGTAAACGCGCGTGACATCAACGCCTTCGCGCTCCCGGGAGGGCCGATGTACGTCAACCGCGGAATGATCGAAGCGGCGCGTAGCGAGGGCGAGATGGCAGGTGTGATGTGCCACGAAATGGCTCACGTGTTTGCGCGACATGGCACGGCGCAGGCTTCGAAGGCGCAGAAGTATGGTTTGCTGGCGGGCATTCTTGGTATTGGCGGTCAGATTATCGGTGGTCCAGCGGGTGCTGCCGCGCAGATTGCCAGTCAGGGTGTCGGCGTTTACTTCCTGAAATTCAGCCGCGAGTATGAGACTGAGGCCGACATCCTTGGGGCCCAGCTCTGTGCGCGTGCTGGTTACGATCCGCGAGATCTGGCGAAGATGTTTCAGACCATTGAACGTCAGGGTGGAAGCAGTGGCGGGTTTTTAAGCAGCCACCCAAGTCCAAAGAATCGGTATCAGCGGATCATGCAGGAAGCGGCTCTGTTACGGATTGAGAATCCAGTTCGTGACACGCGCGACTTCGCTCGCATTCAGGAGCGACTGCATGGCATGGGCCGGGCTCCTTCAATGGCCGAAATAGCGCGGAGCGGGCAGCGTTATCCAACCGGTCAAAACACCGGCTATCCAAGCAATCCGCCACAGGGTCGAGTGCAGCATCCGTCGACCCGTCTTCAGAGCTATGACGCGCTCGGCGGTCTGCTACGGGTCAGCGTACCCAGCGATTGGCGGCAGGTTAGCGATAACAGCAATTCAGTTTGGTTTGCGCCGGAAGGTGGATACGGCAATTATCAGAACCAGGCCGTTTTCACACACGGAGTTAACTTCGGTGTATACCACCCGCAGAGCCGCAATCTGCAACAGGCCTCGAACGAGTTTCTCAACGAGTTGGTGCGAGGGAGTGGAAATCTGCGACAAAGTGGCGGCTACCAGCGCCTCAACCTGGGCGGGCGCAGCGGATTGAGTACCCGGCTTACTAACACCAACGAAGCTACGGGACGTGCAGAGATCGTAACCGTGATTACGATCCAACTACGCAACGGGGATCTCTTCTACATGGCTGCGGTAGCGCCGCAAAGTGATGCGAGTAGTTTTCAGACTGCGTTCTCTAGCGTCGCGCGATCGATTCAGTTGAATGATTAGGGTTAAGACGAGTGCTGAGTACTCAGTACTCAGATTGAGCCTCACCCTTCGCTTCCTGCCAAAGCACCTCCATCTCGTCAATCGAAGCAGTATCAAACGACCGCTCCTGTTCGCGAAGTTTCTCCTCAATGTAGCCAAAGCGGCGCCGAAACTTGCGATTAGTCAACTTCAAGGCTGCCTCCGGTTCGACGCTCATGTGGCGGGCAATGTTGGTGGCTGCGAAAAGCAAGTCGCCAATCTCTTCTCGCACGCGCGCGTGGTCGGCCTCGGCTTGAGAATCGGTGTGGGTTTGAATGGCAGCGCGAAGCTCACCGATTTCCTCCTCGAGTTTGTCGAAGATGTCTTCAACGCGTTGCCAGTCAAAACCCACTCGCGCGGCCTTCGTGGAAAGCTGATGCGCTTCCATCAGGGCCGGGGCTTTCGACGACACGCCGTTGAGCAGGGAATCGTCGCGTTTGGCGGTCTTGCCGGCAGCGCGACGCTCTTCCGCTTTCATCACCTCCCAGTTGCGAAGGACCGTTGCGGAGTCGCGCGCGTCGATATCGCCAAAAACGTGGGGGTGCCGCCGCACCATTTTGGAGTGAATGGCCTCGGTCACATCGTCAATCGAAAACTCGCCTTTCTCCCTCGCGACCTGCGCATAAAAGACTATTTGAAACAGCAAGTCGCCAAGTTCGTCACGCAGTTCTTCCGGATTGCCTTCGCGCGCAGCTTCAACTGCTTCGAAGGCTTCGTAAGCTTCCTCCAGCAGCATCGGCGCGAGGGTAGTGTAGGTTTGTTCGCGATCCCACGGACAACCATCCGGTGAGCGCAACTTCTCCATTAATTTGACCAGGTCTTGGAAATTTGCGGGCATGGCGGTAAGTCTAAAGTCCTGCAGCCCAAAGTCCAAAGTCGCGGAGCGACTCTAGTGCCGGTAGTGTGCGGGTCGGGAAGGCGGCGCGCTGCGCTTTGCCCCTTCCTGACTGCGAGTTAGCGGCGGTTGAAACTAGGAACTTGACTTCAATAACCCAAATTAGCGCATGTTGCGACAGCCATAAGGCGGTGCTACCATCGCTAGCAACATCAAACAAATAATACGTCTTCACTGCTTCTTAGTTTGAGGTGAGCAAGGATATGAGCGAGGAACAAAGTAACTTCAAGGTAACTGATCGCAGACTCTTCAACGCGGACGGCTCCCCTCGCGAGGTGCCGCCCGAAGAAAAGCCAAAGCCGGAGGAGTCCAAAGCCGTCACCGCTGAAACCCCCAACGTTGAAATTCCCAACGCTGTCGCCGCCGGTGCCACCAGTCAACCGGCGGTCGAGGCCCAACCTTCCGAAGCCGCATCGCCTGATGATGTTGGGGAGGAAGGCGAATTGCCGGGCGCCGACGATCCAGCCAGTTTTGCGAGCTTTCTGATGTCGATTGCCTCTAATGCAGCGTCCGCGCTCGGCATGATGGAACATCCCATCACGCATCGGCGCGAAGTCGACCTTGAGTTGGGCAAACACTGGATCGACGTGCTCGGGATGCTGCAACAGAAGACGCGCGGAAATCTTGTGTCGCAAGAACAGGAAATCCTCGAGGGACTGCTGGCAGACTTAAGAATGCAGTACGTGTCTCTAACCAGCGCAACTCCTGCCAAACCTGCTCGCACTTATTCAGCCCGCGACATCACAGGGGGCTGAGAGAGTCCAACGTCCAAAGTCCAATGTCCAAAGTCAATCGGCAATTGCAAGAGTACTGACTTTGGACTTTGGACATTGGACTTTGGACATTGGACTATTCATGAAACTTACCTTCCTCGGCACAGGCACCTCCACCGGAGTCCCTTCAATCGGCTGCGATTGCGAGACGTGTACCTCAGATGATCCCAGAGATAAGCGCTTACGAGTTTCCATTCTGATTGAACATACCGGGCAGTTTGTTTTGGTCGACACGTCGGCGGATTTCCGGCAGCAGGCTTTGCGCTACGGGCTGAGACGGCTCGATGCAGTTTTGATTACCCACTGTCACGCCGATCACATTTTTGGGCTCGACGATATTCGACCACTCAATTTCCGCCATGGCGCGCTGGGCCTTTATGCCAACGAGCGCGCCTGGGTCGATATCAAACGCATCTTCAAATACATCTTTGAGCCATCCCATTTTGGTGGGGGCTTGCCGCAAGTGGTCCCTCACATTGTGACTCCAGGCGCAGCCTTCTGTTTGGATCATGATCTGCAGATAACCCCACTCGAAGTCATTCACGGAAAATTGCCGGTCATGGCATACCGCTTCAACGATTTTGCCTACGCCACTGATCTAAGTGAGATACCTGAGACCACGATCAAGTTGATGCGAGGACTGGATGTGCTGGTACTGGATTGCTTGCGATTCGCCAAACATCCTACGCACCTGTGGCTTGATAAGGCTCTTGAATACATCGAGAAGATCAATCCAAAGAGAACATATCTGACGCATATCGCGCACGACGTGAAGCACGAGCGCGACTCCGCCCGGCTCCCATCGGGCGTTGAGTGGGCTTACGATGGACTGACCGTCAGTGATGAGTGATAAGAACGAGATTTTCCATTTGACATTTTTCATTGGTCATTGAAGGCCAACCACTTGGTCAGCAAAGCATTCAAGAGCTACTTCTGCTTGAGTGATTAAGTGCAACCTTCTGGCCTTTCAATGACCCATGAAAGATTTCAAATGGAAAATGGAAAATCTCGTTCTTATCACTCATCATCATCCCTAATATTGTTATGAGACTCTTTCATGGAACTGACAACGCTGATATCCAACGCCCGACAGTATTGACTCTCGGAGTATTTGATGGTCTGCATCTGGGCCATCAGCTGATTGTGAAGACGGTAGTCGAACGGGCCCAGGCGACTGGTGCGGTTCCAACGGTCATCACTTTCGATCCGCATCCGCGCGCGGTATTGCATCCTGAGTCCGCGCCGCCATTGCTGCAGACTCTGGACCAGAAAGTGGAAGGGTTTGGCGTGCTCGGAATCGAGCAGACCATTGTCGTTCGGTTCACGCCGGAATTTTCTACGATTCGGGCCGAGGAATTTCTGCGCGAGGTGGTGAGGGAACGGTTACACGCGAAAGAAGTCTACCTGGGGCGCGGATTTGCCTTCGGCCACCAGCGTGAAGGAAACATCGCATTGTTGCGGCGAGTGAGTGAGGAACTCGGATTCTTTGCGGATGAAGTGCCGGAGGTCCAGGTCCGTGACCAGCGAGTCAGTTCGAGCAAAGTACGTGGTCTGTTGTCCGAAGGAAAAGTGAACCTGGCGCGGCGATTACTCGGGCGTCCGTACGGCGTTGAAGGACTGGTGGAAAGAGGGTCTGAACGCGGGCGGGTGCTTGGCTTTCCCACAGCCAACCTGCACCCCAGGAACCGCGTCATACCCCGCAACGGGGTCTACGTCACCGGAACATTGATCGAAGGGCAGTGGCGGCGTAGCGTTACAAATATTGGGGTTAGGCCCACTTTCGGGGCAGACATGGAACCTTCAGTTGAGACTTTCGTAATGGATTGGGCGGGGGATCTTTACGGCGACGTCGTGCGAGTCCGCTTTCTCCACCGCCTGCGCGACGAAAGGAAGTTTGGTTCTATTGAAGAGCTGAAGCATCAGATCGAACGCGATGTGAACCGTGCTCAGAGCTATTTTGACCGCGCCGGGTCAAAGCACATGCTGTCGCTGGTTTAGGTTTTATGAAAAGAGAACAGGCATTGGTTCCGCTGAGAGATGTGCCGGCCCGGCGCAATGGCAGTGGCATCAGTGTGCCCGCGCCACCACCGCATGCGCCCAAGGCAGGGAGTTCCCCCGCTCCGCTTACCGATGAATCGGTTGACGCCATTCTCAGGGGACGTGGCTTGCGCGGGTGGTTGCGTGCCGCTCGAATCGGGCGGGTACTGGGACTGCTGACGTTCTACCTGTTCCTCGACACGTATGACGTCAGGGCAATCTTCAACCGTCGTATGGCCGCGCGCACACGGGACGACCTGGCAAACGATGGCTGGAGCTCGCGCATGAGAACGCGCTCCTCCACTCTGGCACGGTTCAGCCTCGATCGAATTATCAGGATGGTCCGGTGGGTAATCTTTCGTGGCAGCGAAGGATCCGCAGGTAAAGCAGCGCGTTTGGAAAAACAAGCAACCTGGCTGCGCACCAGCCTGATCAACCTTGGCCCTACGTTCATCAAGATTGGCCAGGCCTTGGGAACAAGAGCGGATTTGCTTCCGCTGGCCTACGTAAAAGAGCTCTCAACTTTGCAGGATCAGGTTCCGGCTTTTTCGACGGCAGATGCCTTCGCGCGTATTGAGGCGGAGCTGGGACGCAAACTACAGGATTGTTATGCGGAGATCGACAGTGAACCGATAGCGTCGGCGTCGCTCGGGCAGGTTTATCGCGCGCGCCTCTTTTCCGGTGAGGAGGTGGCTGTAAAGGTTCAACGGCCTGAACTCGAGGCGATCATCAGCTTCGACATCGCGATTCTCTATCGATTAGTGAAACTCACCAACCGCTATTTCCCCAAAGCGAATGAGAATGCCGACTGGGAAGGCATGCTGCGCGAGTTTCACGCCACCATCTTTGAAGAAATGGACTACGTGAAGGAAGGACGGAATGCGGATCGGTTCCGTTACAACTTCAAGACCTGGCGGACCATTAAGGTTCCCAGGATCTACTGGTCACATTCCAGCCGCAGAGTGCTGACGCTCGAATTTGTCCGTGGCACGAAAGTCACCGAACTTGAGGCTCTTCGCACGCGCCGCATCTCGCCTGTCAAGGTTAATCGTTTGCTGGTCCGGACTTACCTGAAACAACTGCTTGAGGATGGCTTCTTCCATGCGGACCCGCATCCCGGAAATCTGCTGGTCATGGATTCCGGGCATCTGGCGTTTTTTGATTTTGGAATGGTGGGACGAATCACGCCAAAGCTGCAGTCGCAGATGATCGACGCCTTCTTCCACGTGGTTGGTCGCGATGTGCATGGTTTGGGCCAGGACATCATCAATCTCAACTTCCTGAAACCGGACGTCGATCCGGAAACCGTGCGACCTGTGGTTGAAAAACTCTTTGAGGTCTACCTCAACCTCAGGCTCGGTGAAGTCAAGTTTAAGGAGTTGACTTACGATCTCGCCGAAGTGGTCTATGAATACCCATTTCGTTTGCCGGCCAACTTCACCTATGTCATGCGCGCTTTGATGACGCTCGAGGGCATCGGCATAGTCACCGATCCGGAATTCAGCTTCTTTGAAACTGCCAGGCCTTATGCGAAAGAGTTTATGCTGCGACGCGAAGGCAAAGTGTTTCGGAAACTAATCTTCGATAAGATCACCGGCCGTGAAAACGGGAACGGACGGGTTGAGTGGTCGCGAGTTTGGAAGCTGACGAAGATGGCCGCACAGATGTACCTGGGATAACGTCTACCGGTATTCTCGGACGCAGAGAAGTAATTCAGCCGGGGATTCACGCGGGTTAACACGGATCAGAAAAACAAGCTCTTTTTCTTCTGATCCGCGTTCTTCCGCGTAAGTCCGCGGCTAATTCCGTTTTCGGGCTAACTCTATTTGGTGAGTTGGCCGCGCACGGCACCGTCTGGAAACTCGGCGTTGTGAACGTTTATGTAGTAGTCGCCCGGGTTTTGAATGATCGCCTTAATCTTCTCCCGATCAAAGGTCACACACTCTTTAACGGGACCATCGGCCGGCGTCTTTAGTGTGACCAGCACCGGACCTGCTTTGTCTATCGCTCCGGTATGGATATGCACCATAGTTGGTGTCGCGATTTTTGAGACTGACAACTCATAGCAAATCTGATTCTGACCGGGGTTGAACTCACCCTTGAAGATGCCGGTGCCATCGGCATCTCCCGGCCCTGGGACCTCGGCAGGTCCGGTCAAGGTGGCGGTCAGCGGCCGGCCACCCTGGTCTGTATTTTGTGCGGCCAAAACAAAGGTGACAGCTGCCACCAGTAAGAAAAGAATTAGAGACCCTGCTTGTCGCTTCATGATACTCCTCCAGAATTGTTGTTGTTGGGACCCATCCTGCGCCGTCTAGATGTGGCTAACCTGAAGATTGTTTGTCTTTTGTGTGGAGTTTGAAGCTGAATTGACGTGCTAGGCCTACTTGTTTGTTGAGGCTGCGCCTTTGAAATTGGAGGCGCAGCCTCAAAAAGAGAGAAGACTTGGACGGTAAGGCAGAGCCTTACCGAACGGAAGGCGGCAAAGCCGCGATGCGGAGGGCGCTTTACTTCCCGCCGTTAGTCGATGGCAGACTCATCTGGTTTCGGAAGAGGTTGAGCAGTAGCAGAGTGCCTATTCCACCACCCGCCTCGCCAGCACCTCCGCCACCCGAAGCCAGGATGTCCGGCGTGATACGTACTCCCTTTTCACCGATGACTCTCAGCACTTCAACCAGGGCCACACCCTGAGCACCGAGCGCGTTAACTTGCTCGCGATAGGCGACGCCCTGGGCTTCACCCATCAGGCGAACCTTTTCAGCCTCAGCTTTACCAGTCTGCAGGATGTAATGTGCCTCGCCTTCACCTTCCGACTTGCGTTGCTCGGCCCGTTTCCCGGCAATCTCCACGCCGACCGTCGCCGCCATCAAGTCCTTCTGGTTGTCGGCTTGCGCCTTGGTCTTCTCAAGTTGAATCCGTTTCTCCTCAGCCTCGCGCTGCGCGTTGAACATGTTCTGGCGCTGCTCGGCAAGGATCTTTTCAGTCTGCGTCTTCATCAGTTCTTCCGGCAGATGAATGTGGCAGATCAAAACGTTGACTACGTCCACGTGATACTTCAGCAAGTGGGCGCGCACTCGAGCTTCCGCGCGTTCCTGTTCCTCATGCCGGTTTTGCAGGTAGGCCATCGCTGACGACTCTGACGCCTGGTTACGAAAGATCGAGTCGATCAACGGGTGCATCACGTTCTGAATCAAGCGGTCGATGCCGCCGATCTTAGCAACCATGAACGGCGCGTCTTCCGGCTTGACGCGAAACACCACACGCACTTCCAACTGCATGGTGAAACCGTCTTTCGAAATCACTTCGAAAGGATTGAAGGTGTTGGCAACTTCGCCCGCTGTCCATTCGACGGTCTGATTGGTAGTCGGAATGATGATGGGCGTGATCGCCAGTGTGTTGAGGTAATAACGTCCGGGGCCGACCACAGTTTCCTGTATGCCGCGATAGCCCTCCGGCACGACGTAGGCTTCATGCGCCCCTTCGTCAAGCCGTCGATCGGCGGGGTCGCCCGCCATCAGATCGGCCTTAATCTCGTCGACAGTGCGTTGGTCGTCCATCTTGTCGAGGCGCGCCGCTGACTCCTGGGCCTGTTCATTTTCCTCACGCTCCATCCGGGCTCGTACCTTCGCTGCCATTTGCTTGCGCACATCTTCGGAA
Organism: Pyrinomonadaceae bacterium; assembly: GCA_045403245.1. Classification (GTDB taxonomy): domain Bacteria; phylum Acidobacteriota; class Blastocatellia; order Pyrinomonadales; family Pyrinomonadaceae; genus PSRF01. The sequence continues at coordinate 23,801 of JAXIOV010000095.1, forward strand.
GGGTCCTTGCCAACGTTTGAAACTACTACCGCAACCTCGCCCGGTTTCACTTCCTTGGCCGTTTCCGGAATTACCTTGAACAGCAGCGGGTTGATGTAGTAGGTGCCGGGCAGAAGAATGTCCTTCTGCGGACCTCGTTGGCCGCCGCTGCCAATGAACTCGTGGGCATCCTGAAAATTATCGTGGCCTTCAAAGGACTCCGCGACATAGTCACGCGGATTTAACGGAGCGCCGTCGAGTGCTTCCACCAGGCCGATCTGGTTTTCGTTGATGACGGTGGCGTCATACAACCTGACGCTGAACAGACCAGGACTAACATCGCTACCGCCCTCCATCGGACCTGATTGCGTCAGGATTCGATAGACACCGGGTGTCAAAATGTCGACCTGCGGGCCTTTTTGTCCGTCAGCAGCAACGAAGTGTTCGGCATCCTGAAAATTACGGTGGCCGGTGATTGCTTTACCCAGCAAGCGTCCGGGATCAAGAGCGCTTCCATCAGCCGCAATGATGACGCCAACTTTGCCTTGCGGCACTACTGTCGTCTTGGCAACAGAAACGCGAAAGAGGTAAGGGTGAATGGGCCACAGACCCGGCGGCAGTGTGCGCAACTGAATTCCCTTGACTCCGCCTTGCTTAATGAAAGCAATCGGGTCCTGGAAGTTGTTGTGCGCGTTTTGAGCGCGATCCGGAGCGAAGATTCTTCCTGGCGGCATCGGCTCGCCGTCCACGGCTTCGATTACACCCAGCTCGTCAGCGCCGATTTCAATCAGCGGCACCTTCCGCACGACTCGCTCAAATGGATACTTGATCAAATGGAGACCAGGCTTCAGGACATCGGCCTGAATGCCAACTTCACCTTCAGTTGCCACAACTCTGCCCGGCGGCATCTTCGAGCCGACGTATCTGCGTTCCTTGATCGCGATCTCGGTAGCGCCAACGTTTACAAAGATGCGCTTGAGAATTGCAATCAGGATGATGAACAGAACCAATGCACCCAGCAGAGTGGGTACCCAGGGGACAATATCAGCGTTTTCCATAGTTCAACCTTTCGTTCAATCAATTAAGAAGCGCACTGTTGGGGTTACGAGCGGCTTCCAACTCGCGGCGAGCATTCCTGAGTGCTTCTTTCAGGAGAAAACCCGCCCCTGAACTCCTTGTTTGTGACGATAGAACCCAAAACTCGCCATCGATGATCGCTTTTAACTCGTCAGCGGAAACCGCGGAGAGATTCCCATTCAGCCAGCACTTCACAGCTTCATCTACAGCCACGCGATAAGTTTGGGCGTTGTCGGAGAGTGCAGCGATGTGCAGCATCTCGGCGGTCGAGTTACGGTCCGGAGTTTTCTTCCACGACTCGATAAACTTCTCCGCAAGTTGGGTACTGACCGGGAGATCATTTCGGCAAACGTAAGAAACGAGCGAAAGCAATTGCGGGCCTTGTGCAACTGTTACGAGCAAACTCAAAGCGTGATCATAAAGGCCGGATTTTCCAGAGGCCCCGGCATCCAGCAACGCTGACTTTTCGCCACTGCTGGCGCGTTCGAGGATGGCCGCAAGTTCCACTTCGCGCGACTCTTCAAGTTGGAGTAACGCTGCGTTTTGCGCAGTTTCCTCGAACAAGCCTCGGTGCTCAGGTGGGGGGAGTAAAGGTGATCGACTTTCGGATGTGGCGGTAGGTTTTTGCCAGAAGTAAAGTGCAACCGCTAAGAAAACAACAATGAAGAGCGAAGTGATGAGAAAGGTGACCATTTCGGCCACGACAAAAGGCGTCCCTATTTCCTCGCAGCCGTTCGTCGTCTAACCAATAATACGTTGGCCGAAATCGAAAGTTTCAAAAACCGGTTTAGGCCTTATCTGGCCGCAATTGCATTAAAAAGAAGTGGATAGGTGGCGAGCGATTGTCCGCGATACTGAGGACGGAAACCAAAAAGTATGATGCGGCCTTTTCCCAGGCCTACTTCGACCAGCGCTGCTTTTCCCCGAATGCGCTCGTCGCCCAACAACCAGCCCGAGAGCAGGGGATTCGTTTCCGCGGGATAGCGGGCCAGGACGCGAACATCCGTAGAACCTTCGTTCACTTCAAATACCGGCGAGTCTTCAACCCAGGCTATACACTCTTTCGGCATACCATGAGCAATCGGATGCGAAGTGTCGAGTTCGATTCGCAGGATTGAGCCAGGCACAAAGAAGTCAGTCTTAGGTAAGCCGGCCACGACGTCGCGAAGCGGTAGTTTGAACTGTTGAATGGCGAAAACAGAGGCCCGATTCAAACAAACCAACGTGCCGCCCTGCTCCACAAACTCGCGCAGTGCTGTCGCGCCTTTCTCTCCCATTCCGCCAGTGTAGTCTGGCGGCATCGTTCCGGGCCGATGGCCATTGAGAATAGAGCCTGGTGACTGATCGGGAATCACGATGGTGTCGAAGTTCGTTCGCAAGTTTCCAGCGCGTAGTTTCTTGTCCAGGATTGGTAGGAATCGAAACTGTTTCTGCTCAAACATCCAGCGCGTCCAGCCTTCATCCATTGATGCCACATAAGATTTGTACAAGGCGTAACGAGGTGGAGCCTTGTCGACCCCAGGACCACATCCGGCGCTTCCCACTCCATAAAGCTCGTTACCCGATTTCGGATAAACAAAAGGAGCCTTCACTTTTCTTACATCCACATTCATCAGCAGCGATAACGTGTGCGCGGTTACGTCATATGGCGCAATAGGTTCTCCTGACTGGTTGCGAAGGTTGGGATAGTGCTGCTCCTCCAGCAGGGCTTTTGCAAAGGCGCCGTATGGTTGATTGAGGGGGACGAATTTAGTGTATTCCGGAAACTCCAGGCCGTTTGCGCTAAAGGCCTGCGCCATTCGAGCGTACGGTAGTTCCACGCCTCCGCGACTGAGAATATTGGCCAGATCAGAATCGTTGCGATCTACTTGGGACGGCAGGATGGCGAATCCCCATAATTCGCCCGGTCGCCTTGGGCGCACTGCCTCCTTCCCAATCTGATAAAAGCGGCTCAACCAACGCTCGCGGTTCTCCGATGCATGACTCATCAACGTAAACGCCGCCGTGGTCATGTAGTTTGTGATGTCGCGCAAATGCCACTCACCACCACGCCACAATGGTCGGAAGTTAGCCGACTCCACTTTCGCGTCGTAGCCTTCCTCACCGCGCAGTTCACCGAAATCCACTTTGATTGGGGTAGCGATCTTCGCTGACGCCGTCTCGGAAAGAATGCGTACACCGCCGTGGTAGTGAGAATAGGCGCGAGCGGGTGACCACGCATCGTAAGTTGTGTTTGTCGTGATCCCCTTAAACCCAGCGGCCCGCATCTCTCGTGCCATGTAGTTTCCCAACTCCGTGTAGCCTTCAACAATCTGTTTCGGAACATTTGGCTCGACCGGCCGCATGTACGGCGGCAGAAACAAGCGTGAGCCAAATGAGCCCTGCTGGTGGATGTCGTGGACTATCTGCGGATGCCACACATTGTGAATCTTGTCGACGGTGATTTGCGTCTCGACCTGGGTGAATGCATACCAGTCGCGGTTGTTATCGTGACCCGTGTACTTATGATAAAGCTCTGGCGGACTCGTCCCTTCGTAAGGTGTGCCGAGTGTTTTGTCATACCAATTCTTAACAATGTCTACGCCGTCGGGATTCAGCGACGGCACTAACAGGATGATTGTGTTGCGAAGAATCTGATGAATCTGAGGGTGGTTGGAAGAGGCGAGACGATGAGCGATGAGCAGGCTCGAAAGCGTCGAACCAACCTCAGTCGAGTGGATGCCGCAGGTAATCAGGACAATCGTCTTTCCGCGGCGAATCAGATTGAGCGCCTTGCGGTCACGACGGGGTCGCAGTCCAAGCTTTCGCGGATCGGCAAGCTGATCCTGAATGCTCTTGTATTCTTCCACGCGCGCCAGATTCTCCGGGGCGCTGATGGTGGCCAGGACGAAGGGTTTGCCCATCGTTGTCTTGCCGAGATGTTCAAACTTCACGCGGTCGCTGGCCTGATCGAGCGCCTCGAAATATTGAACGATCTGGTTCCAGCTGGCGAGTTTGCGATCGTCGCCGGGGACGAAGCCCAGCAGGTCTTGAGGAGCAGGGACCTCCGTTTGTCCCGGGGCTATACCGGTTTGAGGTGTCCTTCGTTGCCCGCTTGTCTGTCGCAAGAAAAGAAAAGGAAGCGTGAAGGCCAGGGTCAAAATCAGTGCGACCAAACGCTTGCGCATGTTCAGAGACTCTCTCGAAGGAAATGTTTGCAGGACGCAGGCAGTGTAAACGAAAATCTGCGCGGCCTAAAGAGATGTCTGAGTCTCGTTTGAAAGGGACAACCCTAACGCCAGCGCTGAACTGCTACATAAACTGGTACCGTGAAGAGGTTGATTGAGACCTGGGAATCCATGTTCGCGGCCTTCAGGGTGTCTGGTCAATTGCCTTGCTCTTGGCAGGGCCAGCCTGTAAAGTAACGCCCGAACTACCCCGCGCACTCCCTGCTTTTAAGAAAAATTCTGTTGGAGGTCAACCGGATGAGCAACAGCATCCCTCCGATTGAGTACCCGGACCGTGTCGGATTCAAACCCGACAACCCATACCTGGCCAGTTTCAAATCCTACATCCCGGACAGTGTTCGGCTGCGAGAGTTGACGCCTGTTCCGCTCATTGTGGGAACGCTATTGGGCATCGTCTTTGGTGCGTCTTCGCTTTATCTGGTCTTGAAGGTGGGGCTCACCGTAAGCGCATCGATCCCGGTGGCCGTGATCTCGATTACCTTGTTTCGCGTGCTTTCCAAGCTCGGTATGCGCGACGCTACGATCCTGGAAAACAACATCGTCCAAACGGCCGGTTCAGCGGGTGAGTCAATCGCGTTTGGGCTGGGCGTAACAATGCCGGCCATCCTGATTCTGGGATTCGACCTGGAACTTACGCGCGTAATGCTGGTAGCGGTTCTCGGCGGCTTGCTTGGAATTCTGATGATGATCCCGTTGCGCCGCGCCTTGATTGTTGCGCAACACGGTTATCTCAAATACCCGGAGGGGACCGCCTGCGCCGAAGTCTTAAAGGCAAGCGCGTCAGCAGAATCGCGCGTGGCCGCCCACGCAGACCCGGCTTCTGCCGCGGTTGCTGATGAAGCAACCACGGGCGGCAAAATAATCATGGGTGGATTTGGGGTCGGGTTTCTTTATTACGGCATCCAGCAGATTTTCAAAACCTGGAAAGAGATTCCGACCAAGGTTTTCGGATCACCCTTTGAAGGTGGTTCGGTTTCCATAGAGAACAACCCCGCGTTGCTCGGCGTCGGTTACATCATCGGTCCGCGGATCGCTTCGATCATGGCCGCCGGGGGCGTGCTTTCTTATCTGGTCTTGATTCCGGCAATCAAGTATTTCGGCGGTGGCTGGATGACGCCGCTAGCTCCTGAAACTGCGCACCTGATCAGAGACATGAATGTTGGGCAGATTCAGAAGGGCTACATCCTCTACATCGGCGCCGGCGCCGTAGCAGCTGGCGGGATCATTAGCCTGTTCAGGTCACTGCCCACAATCTGGCATGGACTGAAGGGCGGTCTGGCTGACTTGAGGGGCACCAGTGCTTCAGGAGTCAATGCGCCTCGCACAGACCAGGATCTCTCGATGAAGTTCGTCCTCGGCGGGATCATAGCGTTGATTGCGGTCATTATGATTGTGCCGCAGCTGAACCTGCGGTGGAACATTTTGGGGGCGATCCTGATCATCGCCTTCGGCTTCTTGTTTGTGACCGTGTCATCCCGCCTGACTGGTGAGGTTGGTTCGTCTTCGAATCCAATTTCCGGCATGACCGTGGCTACCCTGCTGCTGACATGTCTGGTGTTTCTGCTTATTGGCTGGACGGCGCCTCCTTACTATGTGACTGCGCTTTCGATCGGCGGCATTGTTTGTATCGCGGCCTCCAACGGCGGCACGACCTCGCAGGACTTGAAAACTGGGTTTCTGGTTGGCGCCACTCCGAAGAATCAGCAGATAGCGATTCTCGTGGGCGCCCTCGCGTCAGCGCTGGTGCTGGGTTACATCTTGCTGTGGCTTGACCAGTCGTCAACCGTCTATGTTCCGGTCGCAAGCACCAAAGAAGTGGTCCTGCCGGCAAACTACCAATTTGATCTCACGAAATGTGAACAGAGCGGTGGTCAACCCAAACGCGACCGGCTGATTGGACAACAGGCCAGCAGCGACACTGCCAGCTACATCCCGTGCCACTTAACGGATCCCAACATCGGAACGCTCGGCCGGTACCTGGTTAACGATCAAGGCGTCCCGGTGTATCTGGCTGACCCCGGTATTAACGGCGTGTTCGACAAAAGACCGGACGGCAGCAGCGTCGCCAAGTACAACGCACCGAAGGCCACGTTGATGTCTTACATCATCAAAGGGATCCTGAGCCGGCAGCTTCCGTGGGGATTGGTGTTGCTAGGCGTGTTCATCGCGATCGTTTTGGAAATGGCGGGCATCCCATCGCTGGCGTTCGCCGTCGGCGTCTACCTGCCGTTGTCGACCTCGGCGCCGATATTTGTGGGCGGCATGGTCCGGCTTGGCGTTGATAAGTATTTGCGCAGGAAATTCGCTTCCAGGAACTTCAGCGAAGAGCAGCTGGTAGCCGAGACCGATAAGAGTGCCGGGGTGCTGCTAGCGTCAGGATATATCGCCGGCGGAGCCCTCGCTGGAGTGGTGCACGCCTTCCTTAACCTGAGTGAAGGCATAGGCCGCCGGCTAACGGGGTATGAGGAGTGGTCAAAACACCATAACCCGTTCTTTGAAGGGCCGCGCGCCGATATCCTTGCTTTGATCCCGCTTCTAATACTTACCGTTCTCTTGTACCTGGTGGGTAGGGAGCTGATATTGAAGGCCAAACCGGGGCTGAATCGGCGCGAGTAGGCCGGTGGCGGGACAACCTCGCCGCTGGTTTTGACTTCAAATTTTCTGCCGAATCAGGTAACTTCGATCCGGCGTTCATCGAGGCGCGCTGCTAGTCGCGGGCGCGCCTCAAAATTTTCTCAAGAGGCACTTAGCAGTGGCTATTCGAAAAACGGTTTCTATGGTTGCCCTGGCTCTTGCGGTTACGATTTCGTTTTCCGCGGCGGCCCAGCAGCCGCAGCGCACACCGACTCAAACCGTGCGTGAGTTTTACAAGGCGATGCGCGAAAAAAGGTTCCGCGACGCTTTCAGCATGTCGATCTACAGGCCGGCGATCGAGCCACTCAGTGCTCAGGAGTATGACGATCTGAAGGTCGACTTCGAGAAGATGGCGGTCGCGGTGGTTGAGAAGATTCCCGAAACCCTTGATATTTCCGGAGAACAGATCAGCGGCGACATAGCCACAGTCTTTGTGAAAGTGCTGGACGCTGCCGGCAAAGAAACGATTGAGCCGGCCACTTTGATCATAGTTGACGGTCAATGGATCGTCGGTGATCGGGAAAACCAGGAGCTGGTAAAAAAAGCAGGGAAGCAGTTTTTCTTCAACGCCCGCATCGATGCTCACCACACCGATGTGCAGGACATGCTCACCCGCATTTCACTGGCCCAGGTGGTTTACAGCCAACAACACACTGGCCAATTTGCCGACCTGGCGACATTGATCACTGCCGGACTCCTGCCAAAAGATCTTGAATCAACGGAGTCCACCGGCTACCGGTTCCGGATCGTGGCCACGTCTGGTGGCAAGAGTTGGTTTGCGGCCGCCGAACCCGCGCAGTACGGCCGCTCGGGCAAGTTGTCGTTTTACCTCGATCCATCCGGGGTCAGGAGCGGCGACAACGGAGGCAAACCGCTGGTTTCACCCAAAAACTAGGCAAGCACTGGGGGATCCGGGCAGCAGCACGACTGTCAGGGAGGCCGTAGCGCCAATTCAAAGGCCTCCCTCTAACGGTCGAGCTGGCCCGTTCCGCACTCCTATGACAATTTCAGTTGCGCCACCCGTGGCGGGTCACTAGAATGGATTTTGCGATACCCCCGACTCGCTTCCCGGGCCATGCCCCTCCTCCAATTCACAAGTGAGGTTTTGGACAGGTTGAAAAGCCTGTTAACCGCTCGACACCTGGTTCGGGCCCTTAGTCCAACCGAGGAAATATGCCGGATCTAGCTCGTTCAATCGTCTCGCGCATGCGCCGGTTGGTCGGCGATCGTCGCCATACGAAGCGAATGAACGTCCGTCTGCCGTTCACCATTTCACTCGTTGGACCAGCGATCAGTTCCAACGGAGCCAAGCGAATTAGTAGTCTCCAGGGCCACACGTTGGACTTGAGTGCAACCGGCCTCGGCCTGGTGGTGCCCACGATTCTGCTTGGTGAACACCATCTCGTTTGGGAACCGCGCGATTTGAATGTAAGACTCGAATTACCGGACGGGCCAATCGAAATGCGTGTTGCTCCGATTCGCTACGAAAGCCTCGACGAGCATGAAAGCGAAACGGGTTATTTGATTGGGGCGAGGATCGTTAACCTGACTGAAGCTGATCAGGGACGCTTCAAGAAGTATGTTGCTGAACTCGCGGCCCGTTAGCTACCGATTGGAGAGTTGAGTCGTTGGTTCAGTCCCGCGACAGGTGTTCTGGTCATACTGCTCGCGGCTCTGATGTTGAAACTCCTACTCAAAAATCAGCCATCCAAATACTTCGGGGACGTGGTAGTTCGGTTCCGGAGTATGTGTGGGCTGCCAGGCGAGGTAACGCTCGTTCCCTGTTCCGACACACCGAAACAGATTCACCCGCCACACGTCTCCGCTTCCGGGTTTTGGAATCGAGTCGCCCGACTCACCCGGGATACGCCAGGGAATCCGCACGGTAATTGTTAACTGTTCATCGACAAGTCGGGCGGCAGTAGTCATTCCCGACCGAAATTCCCAATTGGTTTCACGTCCGGCCGGTTCCATGCTGATCTCGAGATCTACCCATTCGCCATTTGGCGCTGCCTCAAACTCGTAATAACGGTGCGGGGTTTTGGGATTTGGCGCCAGAAAGATTTCGCAAACGTCCCGGTCCCAAACTCCGATAGTTTTTCTATCGAGTTGTGGGTTGGCACTAACGATCGGCGCGCCGGTTTGACGACAGGTGAAACGCACGATCAGCGAGTCTTCCGACCAGAGCAGACGGGCTTCGGCGTGTTGAGACGGAGATGCATCTTCTCCTGACCACCGACGGGTGATTTGCACGGGGCGCGCACGGGTCCATTCAGGATAATCGAAGTCTTCAAGATCAACGCCAACCCTGGAATAAGCAGCCGTGATTTGATCGTCTTCCGTCACAAAAGTCCCCGTACCCAGCCACCATCAACCTGTAATGTGACTCCCGTAATGTAGGAGGCCCGCTCCGAAGCGAGGAAGGCTACTGCTGCCGCGATCTCCTCGGGTTTGCCAATGCGGCGCATCGGGCCCTGGGTGGCCCAGCTCGCGATGATTTCTTCCTTCGATTTTCCCAGGGCTGCGCTGCGAGCTTCAGCTAGTTCCTCCTGATGCTCAGTCAGCGTGTAGCCAGGCGCCACGTTGTTTACCGTCACGTTATCGGGTGCTACTTCAGTCGCGACCGTCTTTGCCCAGCCGGTGAGGCCTGCACGGACCGTGTTTGAGAGGATCAATCCCTCAATCGGTTGTTTGACGGACACTGACGTGATGTTGATAATGCGGCCCCATTTCTGCGACTGCATGTCAGGCAGCGTCAACTTTGCCAGCCGAATCGCCGAAAGGGCATTCAACTCAAACGCTTTGCGAAACAGGTCGAGGTCGGTTTGAGCAAACGAGGTTGCCGGCGGTCCACCGGCATTGGTTACCAGAATGTCGATGCGACCTCCACGCTCACGCGCGAGAGTGACAAAGCGTTGGGCTGCCTGTTCATCGGTAACATCGGCGCCGATCCCCGCTACGCTGGCTCCCGTTTCTTCATGAATCCTTTGCGCGGCCTCACTGGCACGTCTTTCATCGCGTGAACACAGGAAGACACGCGCGCCTTCACGGGCGAGCTCGCGAGCGGCGGCGAAACCTATGCCTTTACTTGCGGCGGCGACCAGCGCTACTCGATCTTTTAGTCCAAGGTCCATTGTTGTATCTCCACCTGAAGCGTCATAGCGGCTGCACGTTGCAATCTTACCGCACGAAGAGCTGCGTTGTTCTCCAGCGCCTTTGGCGCTGGGGACCAAGTCTCAAGTTTGCAGAGTACCCAACCGGCTCAGACTCTTACTCTTTCAGGGCCTCCAAACAAGCATCAAGCAGGGCATTGGGATCATCGTTCTGAAAAACGCGTGCGCCAGAGTCCCGGGAAAACTTTTTCAGCAGATATTCAGACTCATCGGCGACGCCGCCCGTTCCGGTCAGACACCCAATCACTTTTCCTTCGTCGTGAGCAATCGTGAATTCGTTAAGCGAGCCCATGGCGCCGGCGACAAACAAAACGATGTCACAGGATCTAACGAGTACCACGTTGCGCCCTTTCAGACCGAAGCCGGTGTAGACGATCGAGTCGCAGGCATCCAGGGGCAGTTTGTAAACTTCAGTGTGCTCCTGAAAATTGGCGCCAGGCGAAATGCCCAGGTGGAAAGTTCCAGCATCCTGAGCAGCTTTGCCAATGACATAGACGATTCCCGTGGTCGCCCCGGTCAACAGGAACACGTCGCGCGCGGCGATCGCCTTGGCCAAAGCGGTAGCCCGGTTAACCAGCGCGTCCCGCGTTTCCGGAGGGCCAGTTTCTCCGGCTGAACCCATTACACCGACTTTGATCTTCATGCGACTTCGCCGCTCCGATCCGCGTAAACAGTTTCGGCCGGCCCTTCTGGTGCGGGTTCGTCCTTACCTGTGTCCCACCACTTTTGAGTGATAAACCAGACAACCCCCGGAAGCAGAAAGAAGCTGCCCAGCGCGATCGCCACCACGCGCGGCGACATGCCAAACCGATCCAGCATTTCACCCGTCAAATAGTTTGATACCGCCATCGTCAAAGTAAGTAGCGCCAATTCCGCGGCAAACACCCGGCCTCGGAACCTGTCCTCCACGCCTCTTTGCAACAGCACAGTCGAAAACACCCAGAGAATGCTGCCGCCGGTGTGTGCCATCCCCAGCACGATAAGCGCGAGCAAGAAGCTCGTTGCGCTACCGAAAGCAATGTAAAAAACACCTCCGATTAGAAACGAAATCCCAATCGATGCCTGCATGCGTTGTTTTCCTTCGCCTGAAATCCGGCGAGCCACGATGGGCCCAACCGCTGTGCCGATTCCACGCGCTGCAAACAAAACGCCAATCCCGGTGGCCGGACTATGACCCACGGGAAAAATTCTTTCGCCAAAGACGCCAAGCAACGTCAGGATGCCACCACCCAGTCCCCACGCTGGTTTGACCAACAACAAAGCTAAAACGCGTGGGCGTCGTTTTACGTAGCGGATTCCGTCAATAGTTTCGGTAATCCCCAGCGCTCGATTAATCGATAGCTTGTGCTTGACTCGCGGTGGGCGCGTGCCAACCCGCACGCTCCAGATCAAAGCCGCGGAAAGAAGATAGGTGCCGGCATCAAGAATGAAAGCTACGTTAGTGCCAAACCATCCGGTGATCAGGCCGCCCAGCGCTGCGCCCAGGGTCAACATTACTGACCAGGTGACGGAGGAGATGGCGTTGGCTGGAACGAGCTCCCGGTCCGAAACAATGGAGGGGATCGCGGCAGTCTTGGCCGGTTCAAAGAAGGTGGAAAGCCCGAGCTGCAGCACGGTGAGGACGTAGACCAACCACAACTGATCCGCCCGCCGCACCAGAAGAAATCCAAGGACCACGACAGCCCGGAGCAGATCGGAGACGATCATGATCGACCGTCGTCTGAAACGATCTGCCACTACACCGGCGAGCGGGCCGAATATGAAACTGGGCAGAAAGCGGGCCACCAGCAGCAGACCAATATCGCGGCCCGAACCGGTGAGGTTGAGGATGATGGTGTAGAGAGCAATCGTGTTGAACCAGTCGCCCATCTGGCTCACGACCTGACCAAGCCAGACCTGGCGAAAGCTCCGGTTCCCGCGAAGCAACTCGATGTAGCCAACGGGCGAATTGGTTGCTAATTGTTCGATTGATTTGCGCTCCTCCGGATGAATAACGAAGGTTGCCCCGAGAGAATGAGGTTGTCAAATGAGCCCGGCTCTAACGTCTTCGCTTCTTCGCTGGCTCAGCTGCAAGTCTGATGTGGGAGTACCAAACACCGCGAAGGTTCCCGGTCAACCGTAGACTTATTAACTCACAACCGGCAACGGCCCCGGATGTTGGAATGGACGGTGCGTAGTTGTATCTTAACAAACTGGGATAGTTACATTGAACGTCGGCGTTGTTGAGGTGATCATCAATGAACCAAATGGCTAACGGTTTCGTATTGGTGAAAAGACAAGTAACAACTTGCCGTTTATCGCGCAGTTCGCGAATTTCAATCCTGGTGAGGCTTTAGATGTTTTGTCGACAATGTGGTCAGCAACAGGCTATCGAAGATGTTCGGTTCTGTTCCGGGTGTGGTGCAAAACTGAGTAGCAAAGATGGCTTATCAACCAAGCGAATCGTGGCGATGATATTGCACCTTGCTCTGACAACGCTTGCGATTCTGGGATGGGGGCCACAAGCCGTTTCCAGGTACATGGAAATCCGTATTCTTATCCTGCTCGTTTCTTTGTTTGCGTTTCTGCTTCTCTTCTCAAGTGATTTGAAGAAGGTCCTTTCAAAGGTGGTTCGTCAAAAGATAGATCAGTCAACTGAACCAACCGCCGCATCAGTGTCGGGGTCAAGCGCCGTCAAGCAGGTTGGACCTGCGCAGCATCAATCGCCATTACCCGTGCGAGACTCTGGCCGAAACACGGCAGATATGGTGAAGCCGCCCAGCATTACTGAGCACACGACAGAATTACTTGATAAGAAGTAGACCCCTAGACTTGCTGAACCTAACTTTGAGCAGTTTGACTGGAGACTTCACCCTGACCTGTCAATCTGATTCTCGTCTAAAAGATGCTCTAATCCCCTCATCCCATTGAATTGAGAAAAGGCCAGTTAACTTGACGCTTCCTGGGCGCAGTTGGGTTTTCGTCGCGCGGCACGCTGATTGAAGAAGGAATGGCGCGGCTGAGAAGCTCATGCTTCACGGGCTCTCCGCACGGAGTCCGAGCCGCAAATTTCTAAGGATGGAGTGACCACGAGACGCACTCCAATTCTGACCGGCACTCACCCAGCAAAGCGAGCCGAAGTGCTCGCCCGCTTGCCCCCTTCCCCAGGCCGAAAGCAGAGCTGATTTGCTCCCAACTTTGCTTTCGGCCGCTTACTTTTTGGGCTTCCGCTTGGGACGACCCCCGCGAAGTTTTTCAATCTCGCACCCCTCCGCGCAGCCGTCGGGAAACAACCGATCGCAGAACCGCGAATTCAGCCCGGAGGGCTGAATCCGATTCACTGATCGCTCCCTTTCCCGACAGGCCTTGAGCGGGGCGCGAGTCTCATTCTGGCTTTCTTGACATTCCCATCCCCTTCGCTTTCAATCGCTAGGAAGGCGTGCGTGGCCGCTGTCTCGCGCGCATGCTGACGGGAACGGCGTCAAGCTGGGCGCCCTCAACCTTAAATCGATTGAAAGCATGCCTCCTGCCACCAACCCCGATACCACCGCCACCGTTCTGGTTGTCGACGACGATAGTCGAGCGCGCGAACGGCTCTGTGCCATTTTTGAGAAGGCCGGTTATCGTGCCCTCGTCGCCCAAGACGCTGCCTCCACGCTTCGTCGCGTGCAAACAGAAAACTGCGATCTCGTCGTACTCAATCTGGCGATCGGCGGGGTTGATGGTTTAGGAGTTTGCAAACTCCTGCGAGCCCGGCCGGGAACCAGCCGTCTCCCCGTAATCACCTTTTCAAAAAATGACACGGAAAGCGAGAGAGCCGCGGCGTTTGCAGCCGGCGCGGACGACTATATCGCCAAGCCTTCCTCGCCTGCGGAGATCGTTTCCCGCTCCGCGGCCCATTTGCGCGCCGCACAAAGAGAATGGGCACTCATGGGCAGCAACCGCGAATTGAGGTTTCTGGCAGATTTAGGCCGGGGCCTGTTGCGGGCACTCGAGCCCGACCAGGTAGTGCGTCGCGTGGCCGGCGCGACCTATGAAGGCACGGGAGCTACGCTGTGTGCTGCGTTTGTGAAGATCGATGAAGAACGCAACGCTATTTGCATTTTTGACCGTGAGGGTAGTGCTGAAGATTCGTTGTTACTGAGAGTTGATCGTTTGCAGAACTGGTTGTCGTCTGCCGGCGCCGTTCCGGATTTGGTTACCGACAAGAGCCGCTTCGTTTTGCGTGACGACAGTCACAACGTCGAATACGCCGCGACGCTAAGGTTTGGCGGCCGCATCATGGGCGCACTGATTGTGGCCTTCGACCGCCGCGAGGACTGCGACGAAACGGTTTGCCGGCTGGTGGATGCCGCCGCCCAACAGGCAGCGCTCGCCGCCCACATCTCGAGCCTTTACCAGGCCTCGCGCGACATGTCGGCGAACCTGGCGGTTGAGGTGGAGCGGCGGACGGCCCAGGTCGAAGCGCAGCGGCGTTTCATCGAGGCGATTATCGATAGCCTTCCGCTTTCGCTTTATGCAATTGATCGCAACTATGACATCGTTGCCTGGAATCGCAACCGGGAACTGGGCGAACTGGGTATTGCGCGCGGTTCGGTGCTGGGAAAAAACATTTTCAGCGTTTTGACCCGGCAGAAACGAGACTTGCTTGAAAGCGAGTTTGCGCGCGTGTTTGCCACCGGCGAGATTGAACGGATCGAACATGAAACGGTCACAGCCAGTGGCGAGTTCAAATACTGGTTAATAAGCAAGATTCCCATGTGGATCGATCGAAGTGAGTCGGTGTCCCACGTGATCACGGTCGGTGAAGACATCTCCGCGCGAGTTGAAGCAAACCGGGCCGTCGCTCGAGCTGAAAAACTTGCAGCCATTGGCCGGCTGGCGGCCGGAGTGGTCCACGAGATCAATAATCCGCTCGCCACAATTTCTGCCTGCGCCGAGTCTCTCGAATCTCGCGTCAAGGAAGGCGCTTTTGCCGGGTCAGAATCGCTTGATGACCTTACTGAGTATCTGGGTTTGATCCGCAGCGAAGCGTTTCGTTGCAAGATGATCACTAACGGCCTGCTAGACTTTAGCCGCACGCGCGCAGCTGAGCATGGCCCACTCAATCTCGGCGACGTCATATCATCGGCTACCCGCCTGCTTGCGCATCAGCGGAGAGATCAGCGAATCGACTTTAAGATCGAAACGCCGGAAGACTTGCCGCCGGTGTCCGGTGATGCGGGACAATTACAACAGGCAATAATTGCGCTGGCGACCAACGCGGTTGATGCGATGCCTGACGGTGGTGTACTCACAATTTCCAGCCGCATCGATGGCTTAAACATCCTGGTCGAGGTCAGCGATAATGGTGTAGGAATACCGGCGGAGAATGTGGCCAAGATCTTTGAGCCGTTCTTTACCACTAAGGAAATTGGTAAAGGCACGGGGCTGGGTCTCGCAGTTTGTTATGGTATCTTAACGGAACACGGCGGTAGACTTGACGTGCAATCCACAGTCGGGGTAGGCACTACTTTCACGATTTCACTCCCAGCATTAAATGAGGATGGAGACGATTAGGGTTGAGTGAGCAAAACGCAGCAAGAATTCTGATCGCTGAAGACGAGGGTAATCTTCGTCTGGTGTTACAGAAAGAGTTGGAGCGTCTGGGTTATCGCGTGCAGGTGGCCCCTGACGGCGAGGCCGCGCTGCGCAAACTCGAAGAGAGCAACGTTGACGTTTTGCTTTGTGACATCAACATGCCGCGTATCGACGGGATGGAAGTCTTGCGACGCGTGCACGAGCGACCAAATCCGCCGGAAGTGATCATGCTGACCGGTCAGGCAACCGTGGAAACGGCCGTCGAGGCAATGAAGCTTGGGGCTTATGATTATTTGACAAAGCCATACCGAATCAACGAACTCGACGTGCGCGTGAAACAGGCGGCAGAAAAGCGGCGCTTGCGCGTTGATAACCTGCGTTTGCGGGAACAACTGGCGAGACAATCCGGATTGCCTGACATTGTTTCAGTTTCGGAAGCGATGAAAGAGGCGGTCCGGCTGGTGGAACGCGTTGCTCCCTCCGATGCTTCGGTCTTAATAACAGGAGAGTCGGGAACAGGGAAAGAGCTGATCGCTCATGCGATTCACCGACTGTCGACTCGCGCCGATGGTTCGTTTATCGATATCAATTGCGCCGCCTTTCAGGAGTCGTTACTCGAGTCGGAGCTTTTCGGATATGAGGCTGGCGCTTTCTCAGGCGCGAAAGGTCGCAAGCTGGGCCTGATCGAGCTGGCTGATGGCGGGACACTCTTCCTCGACGAAATAACCGAACTACCTGCGCAGCTTCAGGCCAAACTCTTGCGGGCCATCGAGACCCGGACATTTTTCCGCGTTGGTGGAGTACGCAAGGTTGAAGTAAATGTGCGCATCGTCGCGGCTACGAATCGCAACCTCGATTCAGTAGTATCGGAAGGATCGTTTCGTTCCGATCTTCTTTATCGAATTAATGGCTTCCAGATCGATCTTGCACCGCTGCGCGAAAGACCGGAAGACATTGAACCCCTGACAAGATATTTGTTGAAGGCCGTTGGCGGAACTGTGCAACCGGAGCTTGAGGCCGAAGCCTTGCAGGCGCTGCAGGCTTATGGCTGGCCCGGGAATGTGCGGCAATTAAAGAACACCATCGAGCGCGCAGTAATTCTCTCGAGCAATGGTCTGATCACGATAAACGAACTGCCACCGGAAGTCGTCCGCCCTTACGCCGGGCCGGCCTTGCCACCACAACCCGCGCGACCTGGAGGGCCGGTCGAACCTGGCGTCGTCGCCGCCTCATCACCAAGTTCGCTGCGAGACGTTGAGCGCCAGCAAATCCTCGCCGCGCTCGAACAGACCGGATGGCATCGCGGCAAAACCGCCGAGATTCTCGGCATCTCGCCTTCTACTCTTTATCGCCGGTTGCGCGATTACAACCTCGAAAGCCGCACGCGATAGACGATCCGGTCAAATCAATTCCCTGGTGATGGCTTCGCCTGATTCCGAATCTTGTTAAAAGGCGACGTCGCATTCCACGTCGGTCGCTCATCCGCATTAGCAACTCGCAATCCGATTAGCAACCCAACCTGCGCCAGCGTTTGCGGCCCGGTCCAGTTCCAATCGGGCTTAACCGTATCACTCGGCGAGTGGTAGTCAGTCTCAAGCCATTTCCGCGCTCGAGGAATCCACAGGGACACATCGCCCTCGGGTCCGCCCATCAGCATCAATGCCGGAACACCCTTCTTCACAAACGCAAAGTGGTCTGAACGAACGAAGGCGTTCTCCTCGGGCATTGGATCCGGTGTGACGATATTCCCGGTGGCGACAGAAACATCGTCAAAGATTGGGCCCAGGGTGGAATGGTCGGCGCCAAAAGCGACGATTCGCTTGACCGGGCCGTAAACCTCGGTGCCGATGCCGTCGAAATTGATATCGGCGGCTATCTTGTCCAACGGCCAGGTCGGATGCTGGGCCCAGTGTTCCGCACCCAGGAGTCCATATTCTTCGCCCGTGACCGCGAGGAAAATAATTGAACGTCTCGGTCGCGAAGTCAGTTTGGCGAAAGCTTCGGCGATGGCCGCGATTGTGGCAGTGCCAAGCGCATTGTCGGCAGCACCCGGATAGATTCGGCCACCCTCAATTCCGTAGGCGTCGTAGTGAGCCGAATAGATGATCGCTTCTTCCTTCAATTTCGGATCAGACCCTTCCAACACAGCCACGACGTTGTTGCTGGGAGCTTCGCCAAGGTAAAAACGCAACGTGAGGTTCGTCGTCTTCTGAAAATCGCGGGACACGTTTGCGCCGGTTTTCGCTTTGGCGAAAGTTTGCGCATAGGTCAGTTCCGAACCGGCAAACATCTTCTCCATCGCAGTGTCGCTGACAAGCAATACCGGTGGGATCTTGAATGGAGGCGCAAGCGACGCCGCCGACGTTACGCGCCGCCGCGAAAGATAGTTGGCGATGGTTGAAAAGGGCTGCGCCTGGGTGCCGGCGTTCGCCACAATCATGGCGGCAGCGCCGCGACCAAAAATGTTCATAGCCCTGACTTGCGGGCTGGTGGCACGCTTCCAGGCGGAGGCGTCAACGCCGTCAGGCTGGCTGTTCACGATCACAACGATCTTGTCTTTGAGATCGAGTCCGGCCAGATCGTCACGCTGCAGGTCCGGCGAGACAACGCCATAGCCGGCAAACACAATTCCTCCCTTTACATCGACCTGAGGCGATGTATAAGGCGGCAGAATGACGAAGTCTTCGCCGTGTTTGAAAACCGCATCGCCAACACTGAAGGCCGTCTCAGGCAAGACCTCAGCAACTTTGAACTTCACGGATTGCAGGTAAGTGCCATTGTCGCCCAAAGGTTTCAATCCAACTCGTGCAAACTGGTCGGCCAGGTATTGGGCTGCCCGATCGGCTCCCGGTTGAGCGGTGCCGCGCCCTTCGAATTCTTTTGAACTCAGTTTGGTGGTGAGGTCGCGGATAGTTTCGAGTTTGACCCGGCCAGCCGCTTTTTTCTCTTCGGCGGTGAGGGTTGGTGCCGCTCTTCGAGCAGCAGCGTTAGTGGTAGTTGTGCCGGTAGTTGGGCCGACAGTGCTCTGAGCCAGCGTCAGGACTGAAGAGGAATACAACGCGACAGCCAGCAACGCCGAAATCAGCGCCCGGCGCCCGTAGCAACTGTTTGAAGATGAATACATCAAGAGTGTCTCCTAATCTCAATCTCGAACGTTTATAACTTATGCAGGACTGTTTGTTGAAACGCAGGATGGCTGCTCGCCAGAAATGCGGATCTCCAAGATCAATACCAGAAAAGTAATACGCGCTTAACCCGCAAAGGTTTTATTGCAATTCACTATTTGTTAGAGATGAAGTTTTCGATCAGGGAGGACTTCTACGAATTTGTATTTTCTTTCAGTTTCCTGCGATCAATCTTGCCCCGGTCGTTCTTTGGAAGGGAGGAAACGAATTCGATCCAACGAGGGTACTTGTAAGCTGCCAGGTGAGCTTTGACGAAGTTTTTCAGCTCTTCTGCAAGGTTATCGGTTGCTATGTTTGAGGCGCCATTCCTGACGGTCGGGCTACTGCCCCGGTCGCTCCTGGTACTCAGGTCCTTCGGTACTGATGCAAACTCTTCGCGCAGCACGACAAAGGCTTTTGGTTTCACCAGACCGTCGCCCGCATCGTGTCCAATCACCGCGCATTCAACCACGGCTTCGTGTTGCAACAAGCAGTTCTCAATTTCAGCCGGCGCCACGAAGATGCCTGACACCTTCAGCATGTCGTCCGTGCGGCCGTGATACCAGTAGTAACCTTCCTGATCGACATGAAATTGATCGCCGGTCGTGCACCAATCGCCGGCAAAGGTCTCCTTGGATTTCTCATGGGCATTCCAATAGCAGAGCGCGGCTGAATCTCCTTTGATCTTCAGCGTCCCCATTTCGCCAGTCCCGACTTCCTGGCCCTGGGCGTCAACAATCTTCGCTTCATAACCCGTGACAACCTTGCCCAGGCTGCCGGGCTTCACATCGCCGGGCCGGTTGGTGATGTAGATGTGAAACATTTCCGCCGAGCCAATGCCGTCGCAAATCTCCGTGCCAAACGTTTTCATCCAGCGTTCATAGAGTTCAATGGGCAACGCCTCGCCGGCGGAATAGCAGAAGCGCAAACTGGACAGGTCGCGCCCGACGCGGTCTTCCGCGTTGAGCATTGAATTGATCATCGTCGGGACGGTGGTCAAGATCGTTGGGCGATACCGTTCGATAACTTCGAAAAGCTTTTCCGGGGTAGAGCGTTCGGAGAAAAGCGCTGTCGCGCCACCAACGGCAAACGGAAAAAGCAGATTCGTTCCCGTGGCGTAGCCAAAGAAAAGCTTCGGCACGGACACCGTCAGATCATCTTCAGAAACGCCAATAGTGCGCTTGGCGAAGACTTCGGTGTTGAAGGGTAGATCGTGTTGCAAGTGAACAGCGCCCTTGGGGTGACCGGTTGAGCCGGAAGTGAACAACCAGATCGCAATGTCGTCTCGATGGGTGTCCGCCGGGGTGCACTCATCCGGGGCGGAAAGGATTGCACCTCCAAATGAAGACCACACCAAAGAGTCTTTGGTGAAGTCTATGTCGGCGTCGCCAGGCAGACTGTTAGTTTGCGCGCGGTCTCCTGGTACAGATCGCAAACTAACAGTTTGCTTTACGACATCGCGATCGCCCACTACCAGCACTGCACGCAGGTGCGACGCACTGGATGTCACTTCGTTGAAGGTGGCGAGTAACGACTCGTGGATGATGGCTACACGAGCCCGGGTGTAATCGAGGTAGTACCTGTAATCCTCGGTGGGCAGGAGTGGATTAACCATCGTGATGACTGCGCCAATACGGGCGGCGCCAAACCAGGTCCAGACAAACTCGGGACAATCCGGCAAGACAATCAACACCCGGTCTTCAATCTCGACCCCTAACTCGCGCAGCCCATTGCCAACACGATTCGACATCCGCGCAGTGTCACCGTAAGTGAAGGTCTGGTCCTCGAAGTAGAGACAGACTTTGTTTTCGCGTCCTGCCTCAAGATTGTGGTAGAGGAAATATTCGGCCAGATTGAAGCGTTCAGGAAAGTTGCTCATTTCGTGCTCATGCAGGATCGAAAACCGGAAACCGCTTAATCATAGAACTCGCGACGATGACCGATAGTTATGATTGTTATTTCACGAGCCGCGTCATCGACCTCATAACCAATGCGCCAGTCGCCCACACGGATGCGCCAGAGTTGGTCTCCGGTTTTCACTTTGAGACAACCGGATGGGCGAGGATTTTGTGTGAGTTCGTCAATGGCTGCGGCTACGCGACGAAGAATTTGCGGATCAAGTCGATGGGCTTCCTTGCGCGCTCGCGGGGTGAACGAGACGCTGAACACTTCAGGTGTCGACATCGAGCTTGCCCTCTGAAACGAGTTCGGTCTTCACTTGTTCCCAGGGTATGCGGTCATCGTTCTTAGTTTCCTCAGCAATGCGGGTAACATGCAGGTCTTCCAGCAGCTCCTCGTACTCTTCTATTGGGAGAATGACGGCCGTTCGTTGGCCTTCTTCGTTTATTACATATTGAACGTTTCTGGACATTCGGACACCTCCCGTCTGCAGGGTTGTTACATTGTATCACGCCACTTTTGCCTGCCTTGAGGAGCTAGTCGGCGAGACCGAAGCATTCTGGAAAGGAGACGTTCATGATCGGGTTTTGGGAGACTTTTTCTTAGCTGCCGACATTTGCTTGTCAATGAACCTGATCAGACGCTTGTGCTCGTCGCTGTCAAACGGGTTGAAGCGAACTGCAAAACCAATCTCGAAGGCCTCATCGACAACTTCACCCCAGAGAAACAGTGGTTCCCCGTCGGGAATCCGAACTTCCACCCGGACCAGTTCCTTCGGCTCTACCTTACCGCCGGTAAGCAGGAAACAGCCGTTTTGACTGAGGCTCGAGATGGTGCCCTGGTGTTGCATATTCGCACCCTCCCAACGCGTCGGAATATCGACATTCACTCGTTTCGCTCTTCTTCGTTCTTTCATTGTTGTAGGTGAAATAGAGACGTGAAATCCGTCGACTGCTAATTGTGACCCGCAAACGGGCACCCGGCTGCGTCATGCCGAGTATCAAGGTAGGTACGCGCTTCCCACAACTCAGGAAAAAACTTCTTCTCCAGCGTCGTACGCAAGTAACCGACACCCTCCGACCCGCCGGTGCCCCGCTTGGTGCCTACCATTCGCTCGACCATCTTTATGTGATGTGAACGCCACAATGAGAAGTACTCATCGTGTTCCAGTAAGGCTTCGGCCAGTTGAAACTCTTCCGGGTGTTCCTCGAAGTGAGTGAGAATCTCCAACACGGTCTGAGTACGTCTACCATAAAGCTTCTTTCCTTCGGTCTCCTCTACGGGTTGGGTGATCGGCGGCGCGTCGAGACCCCGCCTCCCCAGCGCTGCGAAGAACGCGTCACCGAGTGACGGGGCCTCAAACCGCTGTCGCAGACGGGGATAAGCGAAATCATCATTGCGAAATTCATTGAGCAGATTTTCGTGCTTTTGCCCTGACGCAAACTCGATCTCCCGAAACTGCATCGACTGAAAACCGCTGGCCGGGTTAAGTTCATCTCTGAAGCCAAGAAAACTTATGGGAGTCATCGTTTCCAGAATATGAATCTGCTGGACCAGCAGCTTCTCAATTTCCACGGTGCGTTTCAGTGCGCGAGTGGCGGCAGCCAGCCGGTCCTCGTTCATCAAACTGGTGGCCGCGTCGATTTCATGAAGAATCTGTTTGAACCAGAGTTCATACGCCTGGTGGACCGTGATGAAAAGAAGTTCGTCGTGATGGGCCGGGTCGGAAAGGCACTCCTGGAGTCCGATCAGATCCTGAACCTTCAGGTATGA
The DNA here is from genome assembly GCA_045403245.1 of Pyrinomonadaceae bacterium. Lineage (GTDB taxonomy): Bacteria > Acidobacteriota > Blastocatellia > Pyrinomonadales > Pyrinomonadaceae > PSRF01. The sequence goes on from JAXIOV010000095.1 coordinate 46,286, forward strand.
GTTGTACGAAAGAAGCGTGTTCTTGCCGTATTCTTGGGTCATAGCTGTGGAGATCCACCCCCTGGCAGGCGGGGTACTGAGCTTATTTCGGAAATCCGGGAGTTTCTTTCATACGTTGTGCCTGCGCAAGATGTCGCTGTTCGTGAAGAACCGTAATCACAAAAGCGTCAGCGAGACTGTAACGCATCAAAGGCGTCACGGGCGACCGCAATCTGGTTTTATTGTAGTCAAGACCTTTGCCTGCGCGCACAAAACTTAGAAACTTGTCATGAATCTGCAAAAACTTTTCGGGTGCGCCTACTATTGTCGACTGGGAAGGTTGAAATAGTTTGGGCGCCGTCAGTTTCTTGCTCGACTCCGGAGCTACGTATCTGGCCAACCAGCCTCCAATAAAAGTAGGTCGATATGACACCGCGTTGGGTGCCGGATATTTTTCGCGGCCGCGATCAATTGCCGCCCTGAGGTACTGCTCAAATTGTTGGGACGCAGTGGCGAGATGGTCCAGACACTGAGCGATGCTCCATTTGTCAGGATGTGAAGTCCAGTTAAGTTGCTCTTCGCTCAGACCGGCAACTAACTGCCTGGCGGCCGCGCTGTTCTTCTCAGCCTCTGCCGCGACCGTCTCGAGGAGGTTTGGCGATTCAAGAAATTGCTTCATCTGGTTGAGATTATCAAAACGCCGCGCCCACCTTCTCGGCGGTTTGAAAGGCGCGCGTGTCGCGAATTTTCTTCATCTCGTCGATCACGAGGGACAGCTCTTCGTCCTTCGTGTAGAAATGCGGCGAAATTCGCACCCCGGCTCCCGGGCGATAGTCGACGATGAATTCACGGCGGACCAGTTCTTTTGTAATCGCGCCTGCATCCTCATGCCAAATCGTCACCGTTCCGCCCCGGTTGACAGCGTCCCTCGGGCTGGTTACTCGGAATCCGGCTTCCTCGGCCAGCTCAATCAAGCGCGTAGTTTGCCGCACACTCTTTTCGCGTATCCTCGGAACACCGATCTCGTTGATTATTCGATAACCCGATTGGGCCGCATACAGTGCCGGAATCGCTGGCGAGCCATGCAGGAAACGCGTCACGTTTGGGGCGTATCGTAGCGTCGTGTCAAAGGCAAAGGGTTCTTCATGGGCCATCCACCCGGTGGTTTTGGGTTGGAGTTTTTGCTGAAGATCAGGGCGAACGTAAAGATAGCCGGCACCCGGGCCTCCGCAAAGCCATTTGACTGAGCCACCAGCTGCGAAATCGACATTCAGCTCACTCAGGTTGAACGGAACGGTTCCTGCCGACTGGTAGGTATCGAGCACCACCATTGCACCCACTTCATGGGCCCGATCAGTAATCGCTTTCGCGTTCTGCAAAAAGCCGCTCTTGAACAATACGTGGGAAAAGGGAACGAGCAGCGTTTCTTCATCAATCGCGGCAAGAAACCGCTCGAGTGAAATTGTAATGCCGTCGTCAGAGGCGACTGTTTCAATTCGCAACTGTCCCGTGCGTGCATGGGCTTCGAAAACGTACATCACGGAGGGAAAGTTGAGTTCTGAGTAGACGATCTTGTTTCTCTTTGGGGTTGGTTCAAAACACGAGAGGATTAGAGATTGGCAGATCGAGACGTTCTGATGCATGACAACAGAATCAGGGTCGGCGCCAATGATGCGTCCAACTTCATTGCCGACGGTAACCGGCATGTCCCACCAACCTTCAGCCCAGGCACGCACGCCGCGCGTGGCCCAGGCGTCGGCATATTCGTGAAGCCGCTCGTAAGTCTGTTTCGGCATCGCTCCCAGACTGTGAGAAATCAGATAGACAGTCTTGTCGAGAATGGGAAACTCAGTGCGCCACTTTAGGAGCTCGTCAGTCAAAAGGCTTTCTCCAGTGATTTTTTGAAGGCTGTCATTAATTTACCACAAGAAGCCACAATGATTCCCGTCGCGGATTCACTGCTGTTGTAGGCAACACGCTGTGCAGGGCCACTGCGATGGGCCTCGTTGGAGAGCTGGGTAGCGCCGGCCATGTTAAAGTGGTCTCGAAGCCAATGTGGAAATTCAAGAATCCGATTCGTCATTCTATCCCCGTGACAACGTGGCCATCCGCTGAAGAAGCAGCGCGTTCGTTGCTTTTTCAGCCAGTCGAGGTTGGCGCCATCAAACTCGAGAGTCGTACGTGGGTGCCGGCGATGGTGCCGTGGCGAGCGACGGCAGACGGATTCGTGACCCAGGACAACCTCGATTGGTATCGCCGCTTTGCCGAGGGACGGCCGGGCGCCCTCGTGGTTGAAGCCACGGGCGTGCGTGATATTCCCAGCGGACCGCTATTGCGCATTGGCCACGATCGGTTTTTGCCGGGCCTGCGCAAGTTGGTGGAGACTGTTCGGGAAGCCAGCGGCGGTCACACCAAGCTCTTCATTCAGATTATCGATTTTCTCGCGGTCAAAAGGCGTCCGGAGAAACAGAAATTCTTCGAGCGCTTTCTGCAGGTTACCGAACGTCATCGCCGGAGACTGGTCGATATTACAGCCGCCTCCAGTTGGCTGGCCGCGATTGACTCGACCGTACGAGACTTCCTTCAAAATACGCCCGATGAAGTGTTGGAGCGGGTGCTGGATGAGCGCGAACTTGAAGCACTGCGGTTTGGGTATCGCGAACGGGTCACCGATGTGGACCTTCCGCACGTACGCGAACTGCCGGAGGTGCTGCCTGGAATCTTCGCGGACGCGGCGCGACGCGCGCGCGAAGCCGGTTTCGACGGCGTTGAGCTGCACTACGCCCATGCCTACACCATGGCTGGTTTTCTCAGCGCGCTGAACAATCGCGAGGATGGATTTGGAGGGCCGCGCGAGAATCGCGTCCGCCTCCCGCTGGAAGTCTACCGGGCAGTACGCCAAACCGTAGGCGATGACTACGTTGTCGGCGTGCGTTTTCTCAGCGATGAAGTAGTCGCCGGCGGCAATCGGATCGACGATGCGAAATACTTCGGTGTCGAGTTTGCGCGCGCGGGTTTCGATTTCCTTTCGGTCTCCCGGGGCGGGAAGTTTGAAGACGCACAGCAACCAAAGGTTGGGCAGGCTGTTTATCCCTACACCGGGCAGAGCGGCTACGAATGCATGCCTACAGTGCTGTCCGATGAGACGGGGCCTTTCGGTCGCAGTGTGCCGCAAGTCGAGGCGATCAAGCGTGCGGTCAACGCGGCCGGACTTGATACTCCGGTAGTTGCCACGGGCGGAATCAGTACGTTCGAGCAAGCGGAGGAAATTTTGCAAAGAGGCCAGGCTGATATTGTTGGCCTGGCGCGCCAGGCGCTTGCCGATCCCGATTGGTTTATCAAAGTCAGATTGGGACGAGGAGACGAAGTCAGGCGCTGCACCTACACGAACTATTGCGAAGCCCTGGATCAGGCACATCGGCCAGTGACTTGCAAACTTTGGGATCGAGTGCAACTCGACGAGCCAGGGATTGCCACTGTGGATGATGGGCGCCGGCGTCTACTCGCACCCGAATGGAAACGCTCAAGCTAACTACTGGGATTGCGGGCGGGTAGCCCACGATCCCAGTAGTTAGTTGACTTGTTTCTCGTACGCCGCCATGAAATCCGGATCGCGGCGCCGCAACGCGTCAACATCGACACGCCCGCTTCTCGTCATTAACACATACGCCAACTCAATCGGGCTCAGGTGCATGTAGTCTCGCGCGTTTTCAAACCAGCGCATGCTTTCATGAGCTGCGGCCTGATACTCCTCGATCACCGGCTTTCGAATTGACTCAAACTCCGTTAAGGCGGTTCCGATGTCTCTCGTTTTCTCAAAACATTGATGGAGAGCGATGGCATCCTCGATCGCCAATTTCGTGCCCGAACCTATCGAAAAGTGTGCCGTGTGCAATGCGTCGCCAAGCATCACCACGTTGTCGAAAAACCAATTCTCATTCTTCACCAGCAGGAAGCTGATCCAATTCGATTTGTTTGAGAGCAGCGGCTCTCCCTCCAGGTCACGAGCGAATACTTTTTCAAGATACGCGCGCGTCCCAGTCTCGCCGAGCTCGCCAAAGCCCGCGAGTTCCCAGGTTTCGGGATCACACTCGATAATGAAGGTGCTGGTAGTCTTGTTGAATTTGTAAGAGTGGGCGGCGAATACGCCCGCCTCGTTTTCGCGAAATGTTAACGTCAGGCCGTGGAAGAGCTTGTTTGTGCCATACCAGATGTAGCGATTCGGACGAGCGTCAACCGAAGGAGTGAAACGGTTTGAATATTGTTTTCGAACAGTACTGTTTACGCCATCAGCGGCGACCAGCAGATCACAGTTCCTGCTTAATGAATCAATGTCGTTAACTTCGTGCCGGAAGACCGTGACGATGTCCAACTGGGCACAGCGTCGTTGAAGAATCTTAAGTAACTCCAGGCGGGAGATGCCGGAAAAACTGTTGCCGTGGATGGAGATCTTTTCGTCACGATGAACCACATCTACATTGTCCCAGGCCTCGAAGTTGCGGGTGATCTCCGCATGTGTCTCTTCATCCGCCGCCTGGAGGTTGCGGAGTGTCTTGCCGGAAAAGACTACTCCCCAGCCGAAAGTGTCGTCGGGCCCGTTGCGTTCGTAAACCGTGATCTCATGGGACGGGTCAGACTTCTTCATCAGGGTGGCGAAATACATTCCCGCTGGTCCACCGCCAATGATTTTGATTTTCATGCTGGAGTAGGACAGTCATTCCTGCCTGTCCGTTCTTTTAACCTGAAGCGCAGAGGGAGTGCTGGCAGAAAAGTTTGCCGTACTCAGCGCTTCAAAAGTTGACTGGCGATGATGAGTCTTTGAATCTCCGACGTCCCCTCATAAATCCGGAGCGCGCGGATGTCTCGATATAGCCGCTCCACCACGCTCCCGCGCACCAGTCCGGCGCCGCCATGGATCTGGACAGCCTGATCGATGATCCGGTTGGCCGCCTCGGTCGCGTAAAGCTTTGCCTCGCTCGCCTCCCGAGTTACGCGCCCGGAAACCGTGTCTTTCAGGAAAGCCGCGCGGTAAACGAGGAGCCGGGCAGCGTCGAGCTCCGTAATCATGTCCGCGAGTTTCTCCTGGATCAGTTGGTGCTCGGCCAGGAGACGGCCAAACTGCCGGCGACTCGTGGCGTAACGAAGCGCTTCGTCGAGTGCGCGCCGGGCCATCCCGCAGGCGGCCGCGCCAACGCTCGATCGGAACGTGTCCATCGTTCGCATGGCCAGAAGAAATCCATCACCTTCCGCGCCGACCATATCTTCCGCGGGAACGCGACAGCCACGAAATTCAACCTCTCCAATCGGATGTGCTGAAATCATCGCGATGCGCTCAACCACATTAAAACCCGGCATCTTTGCACTCACGACAAACGCTGACAAAGACGCGCGACCGCTCTCCTCGGTCCCGGTTCTCGCAAACACGGTGTAGAAGTCGGCCACGCCGGCGTTGGAGATGAAGCGCTTGTTGCCGTCGATCACATAGGTATCGCCGTCGCGTTGCGCCGTAGTTTTAATTGCCGAAACATCAGAGCCCGCTTCGGGCTCGGTTAGGGCGAACGCGGCGATTGCTCTGCCCTCGGAAGCGCGGGCAAGCCAGAAATCGCGTACGTGATCGGCGGCAGCCTGGCTGATGGCATAAGTCCCCAGCCCCTGCATGACAAAGGCCAGGTCGGCCAGTCCCGATGAATAGGACAATGCCTCGCGAATCACACACAACGCACGCACGTCCAACTTTGAATTCGGTCTGGCGACGGCAAAACTCAGCACCCCGGCCCGGGCGAGCACCTCGACAAAGCCGCGCAAGCCGCCTTCAGGATCACTTTCCTCAGTTGCAGTCGGTTCAATCTCTTGTTCGACAAACGCACTGACGTCGCGAGCGAGCGTGTGGTGCTCGGGCGTTAGAAAGGGAAGTTGTTCAAGAAAGTTATCAGTCATCGTATCTACAAGGGTAACAGCGGAAAAGGAGAAGACGGAAAGGGGAAGGCCGCATTACGCGACGCAAGCCCTTCCCTTAGCCCGTCACCGATTGCCCTTACTAAAAATTGGCGGCCGCTTCGCAACGAAAGCCTCATACGCTTCGCGGTAATCAGGATGCTGCATGCAAATCGCTTGTGCTTGAGCTTCGGCCTCTAACGCGGCTTCCAGATTAAGATTCAATTCGCGATTCAACATCTCTTTAGTTTTCCGCAATGCGAATGCCGGACCGCTAGCCAGTCGTTCCGCCAGTTCTCGAGTGGCTTCCGCCAATTGAGCTTCGGGTACCACCCGATTGTAGAGCCCAATTCGCTCGGCTTCTGACGCTGAAATGAAATCTCCGGTGTAGAGCAACTCGGTGGCCTTTGCGAGTCCCACCACCCGCGGCAGCAGATAAGCGGCGCCCATGTCTGCCCCGGAGAGCCCAACCCTCACAAACAGAAACGCTATCTTCGCTTGCGCACTGGCGATTCGTATGTCAGATGCAAGGGCGATACAGGCACCAGCGCCGGCCGTGGTCCCATTGAGGCTTGCAATGACCGGTTTGTGGAGCTCACGAATATTTTGCGCCAGGTGGCAAGTCATGCGCGTAAATTCAAGCAAGCCTTCCATGTCGCGGCTGAAGAGTTCACCGATAATGTCGTGAACGTCGCCGCCCGAACAGAAGGCGCGGCCCGCCCCCGTGATCACTACTACGCGCACATCGTTCTCATCTCGCAGCGCCGCAAAGGTGTCAGTCAACTCACGATAGACATCAAAAGTCAGTGCGTTGAGCCGGTCGGGACGGTTGAGCGTAATGGTTGCGATGCCTGAACTGGTCTGTTCGTAGAGAAAAGTAGTAGGGTTGTTCATCTGATGCGACTTCCGCGCGTCTAATCCAAACGCATAACCTTTTCTCTATCGCTATTGCGAATGCAACACAGCGACGGCTTCAATCTCTACTTTCGCCCTCTCGTCGAGCAGGCCCTTCACTTCCACCAACACCATTGCCGGGAAATGTTTTCCCACCCGCACTCGATAGCGTTCGCCGATGCTCCCTCGATTCTGGACATACGCGGCCCGGTCCGTAACATAAATGACCAGCCTGGCAATTTGATCGGGCCGGCCGCCGGCTTCAGTAACGACCGTGATAACGTTTGCGAGCGCACGATCAAACTGCTCGACCATATCGTCACTGACTATTTGCTGGTGGTTGTCCCATCCTATCTGGCCGGCAACGAAAAGCAGTTGACCACCCGCTTCTGTCAGGACGCCGTTTGAATAACCTCGCGGTGCGCCAAGTGATTCGGGATTGATAAGCCGGAAAGTCATCGACGTGCTCCTGGAACATTGCAATGGGAAAGTCATTAAACTCGATCCGGAGTCCGGAGTAAATCACTCAGGAGTCGGGAGTCAGGAGTCGCGAGTCTGGAGTCCGGGTTCCAACGTTCGAGAGTTCTAGTGAACATCTTATTTTGTTTGGAGAAGGCCCACTCGCGTGATGACTGCGATACAGATCGCATTCCGACTCGCGACTCCAGACTCAAGACTCCAAACTCGTGACTCCAGACTAGAAAGGGCCGCTCCGGCTTCGAGGCGGCCCATTAAACGCTTGCGGTTGAATTGAATTAAAGGACCTTATCGAGGCGTGACCCGAGTTGGCCGGTGAGATTGCCATTAGGATCGAGACCGCCAATCGGTTCGCCAGACATGACGCCCTGCTTGTCGAGGATCACGATCGATGGCAACTGGTCAATGCCAAACTTCTTCGAGATTGCGCCATCTGGATCACGGAGTACGGTTACCTTGAGCCCATACTTCTCGGCGAACCCGCGCAGTTGGTTATCGCTGGCAAAGTTTTTCGATTTCGAATCTTCAGATTCCGTGCTTACCCAGTAGACCACCACGCCACGGTCGGAATATTCGTCGGCCAGCTTTCTGATTCCCTGCAGTTGCGCTTTCGACAACGGAAGCCATGAGGCGCCAAACGCCATCACCACCACCTCGCCGCGCAGGCTGTCAGACGTCACCGTCTGCCCATCGATCGAGCGCAAGGAAAACTCGACCGGGCCGCGATCCTGAGCCAACCCGAGCGAAAAGCCCAATAGAACCACGACCATCAGGGCCACCAGGGGAACTCGGTTTTTAAGTAACATTTCCTCTCCTTTGCCCAGTCTAAAGCTGGGGCCAGTGCGTTAGATGAGGGGGGCTGTCTTTTAGTTGGTCTCGCGGTCAGACGTTTCCGGGTGGATCAACTCCGGCCGGAGAACTCTGTTGCGGGGGTGAAACACCGAAAACGTCTTCATGCAAAGCGCAGTAATCATCCCACGTGTCCATGTCACGCGCAATATAAATCGAATTGACAGCAACACGTTTGACCTGATCTTGATGAACGTCGAAAAGACCCTTCAAACCATGTTGTGAATCGAGATTCATGAGTTCTTCACGAAACCGCAGATCGATTAACACTGGGTGCCCGCCGCGGTGGTTCCAGGTTGGAACAATCAGCGGTGCGCCCTGTTCCCATTCACGAATTAGATCGGCGATAACGTCCGCGGAAACTGCCGGGTGGTCCACCGGCATAATTACCACTGCCTTTGTATTAATCGGCACGGCAGTGATTCCTGCAGCGATTGAAGCGCTCATCTCGCTGGTGGGATCGGTGTTGAGCGCAAAGACCACGGTGGTATTTGCCAGATGACGCTTAAGATCTTCGGCGCGGTGACCCGCAACCACAACTATTGTCTCGACACCCGCCGCACGCAGGTTGGCGACACAATGGTCGATAACGGTTTTACTGCCGAAGGGAAGGAGTGGCTTGAAGGCGCCCATCCGGCTGGACTGGCCAGCCGCCAAAACGATCGCCGCGACTGGGGAGTCGTGAGTCCGGAGTCTGGAGTCTGGAGTCAAAAGACGATTTGAATCAGAGGTCACGACTTCGATCTACTCAATCTCTCAAACTGCTCCGCGCAAGGTGGGCCAGCGGCTTTGAAAGCGGCCTCAGACTTACGACTCCAGACTCACGACTAGTTCGTTGAGTGCCCGGATCGTGTACTGTCGCGCCATTTGTTTGCGCCAGTTCATCACGAAATCGGTGTTGTCGAGCGGGCGAGCTCTGACGTAAGCGGCTTCGGCGGCGGCCTGGATTTGGTCTTCGGTGAGCGGCTTTCCGATCAGGGCCTCGGCGGCTTCAGCGACTTCAATCGGCGAGGGCGCAATGCCGCCCAGGACTATCCTCGCTTGTTTGACCTGGACGCGGTCGTCACCGCTCCCGGTTCTGACTTCATCCATTTGAACGAATGCGGCAACGCCAAGCACTGGAAAATCAAACGCGCCACGGCGACGCAGTTTTTGATACGACGCTCGCCATCCGTTGGTTGGAGGCAGGTGAATGTCAACCAGCAATTCGTCCGGCCGTTTCTTCAGATAGTCGATTCCGTCATCGTTGTAGAACCCGGCGGCATCGATCATCCGTTCACCCAGGGTTGAAGCCAAACGAAACTTTGCCCCAATTGCAACCATCACGGGCACTAAATCGGATGATTGCACCGCCCAGCATTTCGAACTTCCCGGCGCGACCCAACAAACGTCGCCATCCTTCTTCAAACAGAAGTTGATGCCTTTGCGCCATTCGTAGTTCTGATCGTAGTAGTTGCAACGCGTGTCGAGCAGGAGATTGCCGCCGATCGTTCCCATGTTCCGCAGGATCGGCGTGGAGATCGTTCGCGCCGCCTGCGCCACCACAGGATAGTCGCGATTGATGAGCGGATGTTCGCAGATATCGGTCAGCGAAACCGATGCCCCGATCCGGACTCCTGATTTTCCTTCGCCGGTGATCGTGTTCAGCTCCTTGAGACGCATTACCGAGATGACGGTCTTTGGCGTCTGCTGGCGCCGTTTCATGTTTGGATAGAGATCCGTCCCGCCGGCTACAAACTGACCCTCAGGACCAGCCGCAGCCATGATCTTCACCGCCTCCGCGATTTCTCGGGGCACGCAGTACTCAAATTTGGGGAGACGCATCATTTTAGTGACTTGGCCGTCGCCAATTTACCAAAGCTCGCCAAACTCACTTTGACCTTGATCATAGGCTGATCGGGATGCGCAGGGTTTGGTATCACTCGTCGGGTTATGCAATCAACAAGCAGATCGAGACTCTCGAGAACGGTCTGTCCGATCAACACTTCAGAGCCCAGAACTAATGCCTCCTCAGTTGTTCGGCGTCCGTCAATCTCAATACCAACCACTTCCGAAACGTCGACATCCTCTGCCGTATCATTCGCGTAGACTGCCCTTGTCTTTCGCACAATTGCCAGACCTAATCGTTCGACAACGTGATTTGGCAACACGGATCGGATTGCACCTGTATCAACGAGCGCATCTGCCTCGTAACTGCGAACCCCGTCTGGTAAAAGTAGCCCTCTCCGAACCAGAATCTCATCACCGGCATTTGTGAGCTTAACTCTTACTCTTACCTCTCCCAACTGCGTCTCCCCCTCCTGGCTCCGCCCTAAGGACAGATCGGACTGATCGGTTCTACGCGGAATAATCCGGATTGTGCGGACGCTTTCCTGGAAACGCAATTCGTCTTGGCCTGATGTGATTTTCTTTCCCATGCAAATTCCCTGGCAAATCTAGGAGTGCACTGCCACCCTCGGCATTTCTTTCCCATCACCGCCTTCGGCCGGCGTCAACACGCGCAACGGCTCCGGCCATTCAACCGACGGAACCGCAGTCGGTCCATACCTTCCCTCCCGGCCTTTTGCTTTTTCACGCAACGCCTTCAAAACTTTTTCCGGAGTAATCGGAACTTCGTCGATGCGCACGCCCACCGCGTCGTAAACCGCATTGGCGACTGCCGGC
>JAXIOV010000070.1:0-4846 GCA_045403245.1 Pyrinomonadaceae bacterium
ATGTAACTTCGTCGTGCTGCGCACACCAGACGGTTAGTCTTCCATCAACGACAACCTGCGTCCTCAAAATGCATTCGATGCCTTTTTGGACCGCGCGTTCCGCCTTATTGCGCCGCTCATCATCGACGAATGCATAGTCAGGTTTTCTTTTGGCAACGTCGCGCAATAACTTCATCACGCCAATCATTGCATCATCATTGTAGGTAATGTGTTTGTAATAGCCGGAAAGATCTGGATAGAACTGAGGCCACCCGCCATTCTCGTATTGAGCCTTCAACAAATAGTCGAGTCCCTTTAAGAAAGCGTCACGATAAGAGTCGGCCGGCTTAGCCGTTAAGACGCGGGCGAGAAAAATCAACTGCGGATAGGTTGAGCCGTTATCGATCGTCGATTCGATCCCCTTCTTCTCCGCAGTGAGTCTGTTTTTCTCAACCTCACTTAGTGGCGCCGCCATATCGATGTTCTTGGGCCAACCTCCGCTGTCTCGTTGATAGAGAAGAAGGTTGTCGGCGATCCGACTAGCTTCAGCAGATGAATACCACTCAGCCTTTTGTTTGAGTGCGACTTTCCAGGCAACTGTCGTTTTGTTTTGTGAGAATGCTGGAAGGTGAGCAAGTACAAACAAGACGACGAGGAAACCGCAGACTTTTAGAGCAACATGTGACCGGCCGTTCGCTACCAATTGAGACTTCCTTTTGAACTAAGGAGGGCGGCCACGGAGTGCCGCCCCTACAAACTTTTTGCGCTCCATTATTTTCTTGGATCGAGAATAAGCCTGGTGATAGAGTTAAGGCATCGAATTCGAGCAAACCGTTAGTTTTGATTCGCACCCAAACCGTTTGCGTTACAAATCGTAAATTTTGTGAAACTCGGTACTTCCAACCCGCAATTGGCCCACTGAAGGCTCACGATTAATTGGCTGACAGCGTGCGCGAATATTGTCTAATCGTCGAGGGGGCTTATCTTTCGGAGTCGGAAGCCGAACATGCCCTGCGTGATCCGTTCATCGAAGACTGGGTCGAACAAACCGGACGATTCCGCATCCACAACATGGATGAAATCCAGATCTCACCAGGCGTCACACTTGGCTCTCTCGGCGTAGTGATGATTGACGACCGGCTATTTGAAATCGCGAGCACCGACCCGGAACATCCCCTGACTGAACTAAAGGCCAAGGGTGTGGCCGAGGCGTTGCGCCGTCAAGACATGTTCGAAGAGGTCAATGTGGAGCCGCGCGACGATGGTACGGTCAACCAGACTTGACCCACCCACCAGCGACTCTGGGTCCGGCGACAACCTCATTCGAAGCCACTTCGACTTTGAGAACCACGCCGGCGAATGAATATGTGCCTCCCTTGCAACCTCCGGATTGGCGGTAATCCTCGTGGTGGTCGAACCAAAACAAACATTTCTCGATGGACGCGTCATCATCACGATTGAGGACATCACGCGTCTGACGGTTGACGCAATCGTCAACGCTGCCAACTCATCTTTATTGGGCGGCGGCGGGGTCGACGGCGCAATACATCGAGCTGGTGGACCAGCGATTCTCGAGGCTTGTCGCAAGATTAGAGAATCACAATACCCGGAAGGACTGTCGACCGGCGAAGCAGTAATCACGACTGCCGGCAATCTTCCAGCGAGATACGTTATTCACACTGTTGGACCGGTTTATCGCCAACACGGTGGCCGCGAGGCGGAGTTGTTGGCCGGCTGTTACACAAACTCATTGCAGCTCGCCGTCAAACATTCCCTTACTTCCATCGCTTTCCCGGCCATCTCAACTGGTGTGTACGGCTATCCCTTGGCGGAGGCGGCACAAGTCTCTTCCGACGCTGTCAAGACTTTTTTGTCAACTGACCGCACGCTGGAAGAAGTGAGATTGGTGTTTTATAAAGCGAGCGATGCGGAGGTTTTTTTGGAAAATCATCAGCTTGAGTGAAAAAGATGCCTTATATGTCCTAACCAACAACTTTGCCTGGCTCTGGAAGAGCCAAATGTTTATAGAACAGAGCAACTCCGCAAGTTCTTCTCGCTCCGTTGGGGCGAAACAATGAGGTTGCCTTCCGTTTCGCTCCTACAGAGCGAAGAATCAGGTTGGCTTGTTGCCGGCTAAAAACATTTGGCTCCTCCGGAGCCGGGGCAAGGGTTGCGCCAGTGACATCTTTCGTCCGTCATTCTTTCAGATTCATGTAAACACCCCTGATGTGCTATAAGAACCGCTTTGTTCGGCCATCGAACAAATAACGCAGCCATTTCGGAACGGCAGACACCATTTTCTGGAAGGACAGGCAAGAATGCCTGTCCTACAATTTGGAATGATTGAAACTATCAAGACACCCGACAAAAAAGCCTTGATCGAAACTCCGTCACTTCCGTCTCCACTACAAGCTCTGGATCGACTCTCCTGGAACTACTGGTGGTCGTGGTCCGTCGACGGGCCTGGAATTTTTCGCGATCTTGACGCTGAACTCTGGCAGGAATGCGAACACAACCCGCGAACATTGCTCAGCGGCGTTTCGGAGTATCGACTGGCCGAAATGGCGTGCGATCCCGTTTACGTGGAACGGGTCAACAAGCTCGCGGCGAGCTTTGACCGTTACATGAACTCACCAAATACCTGGCAGAACCCTGCGGGCGAAACCACAATCACCAAAGAACATCCGGTCGCTTACTTTTGCGCCGAATATGGTGTTCACAATTCGCTGCCGTTGTATTCGGGTGGGCTGGGCGTGCTGGCCGGCGACCATCTCAAATCAGCCAGCGATCTGCATCTGCCTCTGGTTGCCGTGGGTCTCCTCTACCACAAGGGATATTTTCGACAGCGCCTCAACCGCGAAGGCTGGCAGGAAGAGTTTTATGGCGAAACCGACCCGGAGGAGCTGCCGCTTCATCAGTTGAAAGACGACGATGGTTCGCCATTGATGGTTGAGGTATTGATTCGCGAGCGAACTGTTCAAGCGCAAATCTGGCGGGCCGACGTCGGTCGCGTTTCTCTTTACCTGCTGGACACTGATATTCCAGAAAACGGAGAAACCGATCGCTGGGTAACCGGTCATTTGTACGGTGGCGATCGCGAAACGCGCATTGTCCAGGAAATGCTTTTGGGTATCGGCGGTGTCAGGCTGTTGCGCAAACTCGGGATCGACCCCCAGGTGTTTCATCTCAACGAAGGCCATTCTGCGTTCCTGACTCTTGAACTGGTGCGGGAGCTGGTCCAGTCGCGACGCATGAGTTTCTCCAAAGCGGCCTCGCTGGTGAAACAGCGCTGCGTCTTCACGACCCACACGCCGGTAGCCGCCGGAAACGACGAGTTTGAGGTTGACCTCCTGACGCGCTCATTTGGGAAGACTTACGAACAGGAGCTGGGACTTACCCACGAGGAGTTTGTGGCTTTGGGCCACCTAAACGCTGCGGACCAGCGCGAGCCTTATGGCCTGACTCCGTTGGCAATTCGGATGTGCCGTTCCACCAACGGCGTGAGCAGAAAGCACGGCGAAGTTTCTCGCGCGCTCTGGCAAAAGCTCTGGCCGGAGAGGAAGGTCGAAGAAATTCCAATTACTCACGTTACAAACGGCGTGCACGCCCCCACCTGGGTATCACCATTACTCCAATCGCTGTACCAGAAATATGTTGGGGAAGACTGGGCGGTCAAGGTACGGAGCCGCTCGGCGTGGGAACAAAGTATTTCTGGGCTTTCGGATGAAGAGCTATGGGCCGCGCATTCGCTCATGAAACAGCGTTTGGTGGCTTTCATTCGTGACCGGTCTTTCCTTTCGCGACTGAATCGCGGCGAAACAGTTGAATACACTGAGTCCGCTCGTCAGATTTTCGATCCCGACGTGTTAACTATTGGGTTCGCTCGGCGCGTTGCCGGCTACAAGCGGTGGAACCTTCTGCTCAAGGACCCCGAGCGCCTGCGGAAAATCATCAACCATGATGACCGGCCAGTGCAGTTTGTGTTTGCCGGCAAGGCCCACCCGCAGGACAGTGAAGCGAAGCTGGTGCTCCAGGAGGTGGCTCGATGGAAGTATGACCAGCGCGTTCGCGCTCGGGCCGTGTTCCTCGACGATTACGATCACGAGATTGCGCGCCAACTGGTGCAGTCGGTGGACGTTTGGCTTAACGTGCCTCGCCGCCCGTTCGAAGCCTCAGGGACCAGTGGGGAGAAAGTGGCGACTAACGGCGGACTGAATCTCTCGATACTTGACGGTTGGTGGATGGAAGCTTACGACGGTACGAACGGATTTGCGATTGGCAATCTGGTGGATAAAACTGAAGACCCCAACGTTGATGACACGGATGCCGAGTCTCTCTATCGCACATTGGAACAAGAAGTGGTGCCTCTCTACTACGACCGCGACCCGCAAGGATTGCCACGAAAGTGGATCTACATGATGAAGCGCTCGATCGCCACATTGCTTCCCCAGTTCAACAGTGATCGCATGGTTGAAGAGTACGCGCAACGGATCTATTCGCCGATTGCGACGAAGTAGCTTCATCCATTCAACCGAAAGCGGTACGCACTTCACAGGCTCAACGGTTCAGATGATGGAGTTTTCCAGGAATCTGTAAAAGCTTCGGAAATAGAGTCTATCTCGATGCGCTCAGTAGCGCCGGGCATCAGAACCGAGCGCGGTAGCGCCGGGTACAGAACCGAGCGCGGTAGCGCCGGGTACAGAACCGAGCGCGGTAGCGCCGGGTACAGAACCGAGCGCGGTAGCGCCGGGTACAGAACCGAGCGCGGTAGCGCCGCGTGCTACAGTCTAGATATCTCTTCCCAAAGCGCGATACACGTTAATTTCCTGCATCCGGCGCGTTGCCGCGCTCGATCCTGTAGTTGACG
>JAXIOV010000127.1:0-11357 GCA_045403245.1 Pyrinomonadaceae bacterium
TCACTTCGAAGGTGTGGGGGTGGCGTCGGTTAGATCGATGCGGACGTAAAAGATTTGCGTCTTCTTTGTCTTTTCGTCCTGTGCCAACGCGATGGCCAGGCCTTCCTCCTTCTTTCCCTCCTTGCGTTTATACAAACACACAGCGCCGTGCTTCTCCTGATCTTCAGTGTCGCCGATACAACCCTTCTCGCTGGGTGTCCAGCCGGCTGCTTTCATGCGTTCGTTTGAATAGAAGGCTTGCACATCTTGCGCGCTCTGGTCGGTCGTGAAAGCGATGAAGTTTATTTTTCCCTGCATCATGGCGCGGATCGCTAACCGCGCGCCGAGCGGGATTTCGAGATCGGCCTTCGTCGCGCCCGCAAGTGGCGGCACGTCCGGCCATAAGCTGCTAACAGTTCCTGCCTTCGGGTCGCCAGTAAGCGTCTCCGCAAACCTGCAGGAAATTGCGACGGCCAGAACAAAAATCAAAAACAGGATGGGGCTTAAGCGTCTCATGTTCACCTCGTTGGTTTCGAAAGACTATCCACAGATTATATCTGGAGTCTAGACTCCAGAGATGTACAAGTGCTGCGGGTCGAGATCTTCACGGATGATGTGCAGTTCCTCTTCTGTTGGCGCGTCGGTCGTGCGGAGATTTGAAGCCACACGTATATCCCAACCAGTATTATTCCGCACCTGCTCAAGTGTGCATCCGGGATGGAGCGAGGTGAGCACCATCTCGCCATTCGTGAATTCATAACAACCCAGGTTGGTGATCACCATTCCGGGACCACCCCCGGGCATGCCGAGTCGAGCCCGGGTGTCTGGCCCATCAACGAATCCAGGCGAGGTGATGAAATCCACCTTCTCCGGGAAACCACGCTTGCTCTGTGGTGCGATTATCAGCACCCGCTTGGCCAGGATTGCGATCTCGCAAGCGCCGCCACTCCCCGGCAGCCGGACCGCCGGTGACGCATAATCGCCCACGACGGTTGTGTTGAGATTTCCAAAGCGATCAATTTGAGCCCCCTGCAGAAACCCCACATCAATGAGCCCGCCCTGCAGGTAGTAACTGAAGATGTCGAACATTGGACAGACACTGAGCGAGTCTGTGACCAGCGACGGGTCGCCAATGGAGATTGGCAGGCGTTGTGGAGCGGCCCCGACCGCGCCTGATTCATAAATGAGGACGAGGCCGGGAGCGTGGAGGCGTTTGGCCAGGTTACACGCCAGATTGGGCAGACCGATACCAACGAACACGACTTCGCCGTCGCGCAACTCTCGCGCCGCCTGACAGACCATTAACTCGTTTGCGGTGTAGATCATGATCATCTACCAACGGGCAATCAGTGCGTACGGCTCAAGCCTGGTGATTCGCAGGTTGGGAAAGGCTGGCAAAACGGGGGCAGGAAAGCCGATTTTCCATTTGTCATTTGACATAATTTGACATTTTTCATTTGGTCATTAAAGGCCAGAAGGCTGACTCGAACTGTTCTTACCGCAACCGCTTCGCGGTAAAGCATGTCAAGTCAAGAGTCCTAACAAAGAAAACGACAAGGTTCCGTTGCACTTCGAAGTTGAATTCACTAATGACAAATGGAAAATCGGCCCCCGTCTTGCCAACCTTCCCAACCCTCGAATTTGCTCAATACCCATAATTCACCGGCTCAGAAAAATGATCGCGCGCTCTCAACCCCGCGAGAGATGCGCCCATGCGCTCAACATAATCAGCGCGATCCCGCACTCCGTAGACCCATTCATCGAGATAAGAATTAAACTGCGCCACATCTTTTGAAATCTCACGCCAACGAAGGTAAAAGCCGTTGTCACGGTCGTAATAGCCCTGCGTATAGGAAGGGTGACAACCGAAGGGTTCGCAGACGACGGCGTCAACAATCAGACCCGGAATTAGAGTGCGGTTTGGGTCGGAGCGAATAACACTCTCGTCAACGATTTCTTCCGCGACCACGATCGTATTGCGTGAAGCAAATGCCGCCTCCTTCTGCACGCCAATCAATCCCCAAATCTGTGCATTACCGTTCTGATCGGCGCGCTGGGCGTGAATGATCGCCGTATCGGGATTCAACGCCGGGACGGCCGCCAGCTCTTCTCCGGTAAAAGGACAGGAGACCTTTTTGATCTGTGGATTCACCTGCGGAAGGTCGCTCCCCATGTAGTTGCGCAACGGGTAGAAGGGAAGCCTGGCCGCGCCGGCCGTCAGTCGCGCGACCATGCCATAGTGCGAATATTCTTCAAGTTGCAGCGGCTTGGGGATGCCTTTTTCCACTGCCCTTCGCAGGGCATAGAGCGGGCCGGCGCCGGGATTTCCCGCCCAGCTAAAGATCAGTTTTCCGGCGCATCCGGCGCCGATTAACTGGTCGTAAATCAGATCAGGCGTGAGCCGGCACAGGGTCAGATCGCGCCGGCGTTGTCTGATGATCTCATGTGCGGCGGCAAAGCAGATGAGATGGGTAAAGCCTTCAATGACGATTACGTCGCCATCGTGCACGAAGCGGCTAATCGCCTGGTCCATCCTCATTAGTTTGGTCTGCACTTGCATGTTCTTCAAATAGCCGCGCCCGCGTTCAAGTTGCCTTGCCACTGGAGCTTGGGATTATAGTTACGACTCATGCTCAAACTGAAATTTCAACCTGCCCGATCCCTTAACTGCCAGTTCTGGAGTTGAATCTAGGTTAGCGGTGGTTCAATTCAAGGAGCTAATTCAAGCGCGGCCGCGGCGCGATTTAGAGCGCGAGCGAGACGATCGACTTCGGCGGTCGCAAGTTTGCGATCACCGGCCTCGATGGCCTCGGTCAACGCCGGCAACACAAGTGGCTTGTAAGTGGGTCGGGGCGCGTAGATGAGATGCTTGAACCAGGGCCGGCCGGCAAGTCCCTCGGGATCGAGAAGTGCGCGCTCAACTTTCATCAGCGCTTTGTGTATTCGCTCAGCTCCAGCACGATCGCCACTCGCCACTGCCTTGCGCGCGGATTCCAAAGCGTGACCACCATTCCTCTCCCAACGGCGCGACGCCTCGAGAGCCGGACCCAGGTCAACCTCAAGTTTTCGTTCGCGAGATAAGCGCGCTGTCTCATCGAGATAGAGCTGCACCTCGCGCGCGTAGGCTGCGTAATCGAGCGGCACGTAATCGCATTCTGACAGGCGAAGCGCGGCGACAGACCAGTAACGCGCCATCGCCGCATGATAGTAGTAGCCCGGATCACCGATCCGATCGACCCAGGTGAAACTATCGTAGACGGAATGATAAACGCCGTACGGACCATCGAAGGTCAGGTCCGCGACCGGTACTCCCAGGAAGTTTAAGAAGACGGTGTAATCCGAACCCGATCCCAGCCGGGTCGTTACGGTTGGCTCCTTGACGTCCTTCCTTTCTTCGTTCCGCAACCACGAATCGTAAATCGAACCGCCACTCGGATCCGGGACATCGCGCGCCACGTCGCGGAGGAATGCGGCCAGGGCCGGCACCGCTGCGGCAGTGAAGGAGTTTCCAGAAGATGAACTGTCGACATTCAGATAGGCGAGCGCGCCTGCCCGGAGTCGCTCGGCCTCGAGTTCGCCCCATTCGGTGCTGCCGGTCAGCGTAAATTCCTCTGCGTCCCAGGAAGCAAAGATGATCGTGCGACGCGGTTTCCAACCACCTCGCTTAAGATCTCCAAATGCCCGCGCTGTCTCCATTAGACTGGCACTGCCGCTGCTCGGATCAACGCCGCCATAGACCCACGCGTCACGGTGGTTTCCGAGAACCACCCACTCGTCCGGCAGTCCAGTTCCGCGCAACCGGCCCACAACATTCCAGATGGAACGCACCTCTTTGTCGTTTTGAATAACCAGATGAAGCTTGGCTGAACTTGGTCCAAGCCGGTACCTAAATGGAAGCCCACCCTGCCACGCCGGCGGCGCCTCGGGGCCAGTCATCTTTTCCAGAATCTTGCGGGCGTCCTTATAAGACATTGGCGCAGCCGCAATGGTTGGCATAGAGACGGCAGTCTCGGCGGGGAGGAAGCGACCACCGGGAACGGAAGCCCAGCCGGGCGTGCGCGGATCGCCGGGCAAGTTGAAGTCATAAACAATACCACCCCTTTGCAGGTGACTCTCAGGTCCCCATGGTCCAAATGGGTAGACCTCACCCTTCTTGAAGCCATCATCCGCGGGGTCGGAGTAGAGAAGCAGCGCCGCCACGCCGCGTCTCTGTGCCGTTAGCGCTTTGAAGCCACGATAGCTGTAAGGCACTGAGTAACGAGCAAGTGCGATCTTTCCCTTTACGTCGACGCCCTGCCGCGCCAGCAGATCGTAATCTTCAGGATTACCACTGTTCACGTAGACCACGGGTACGGTCACCTCAACATCCGCCGAGTAAGCGCAGTATGGAATTCCCACATCAGCAGCGTACGAATCTTTGTCCTGCGGAATCGGGTCTTCCTTCAGCGAGAGCTTTTCGTTTGTTGCTCCCAATAGCGTGGCCTCATATTTGGTGGGCCAGGGAAGGTAAACCGGGTGCTCGATGAGCTGAACGTCTTCCAGACCGTACGCACGCCATTGCTTTGCCTGGTACTGGGCCAGCTCGTAATTACGCACCGACCCGGCCACGTGTGGTCTCTCGGTAAAGATGCGATGTTCGCGACGACAGTTTTCGGGGCGAATCGTCTCCAGGAGTTTAGACTCCAGCGTCTTAATCCGGGCGGAGTTTGCTCGAGAGAACCCGTCGTCTGAAGGTCCGGAGAGACTCACGGCGGCAGTTACAAGCAGAAGGATGGACAGGTAACGATACAACGTGCGGACTCAGGTATCACGCTGCAGTAAGTGTGTCAAGGAATCCACTTGGAAAGGTGAGTAAAGCGAGGTGTGAAACAGCCGATTTTCCATTTGGCATTTGACAGTTTTCATTTGGTCATTGGTCCGGTGGGCAACGGAGACCCTTTGGTAATTCGCAGTCAGGAAGGGGGCAAACCCCGCTCAAGTCAAGATAAGGGCCTGTCCAAACGTGTAAAGGATGTCATGATAATGAACAGTTCTAGTTTCAACTGCCTCTAACCTGGAGTTGAATTTTCAATTTTAGGATGAAGGCTATGCAGCTTGAGCGGGGTTGCCCCCTTCCTGACTGCGCATTATCAAGGCTGCGCGTTGCCGCCTTCCTGACTGCGAAATACCCAGACGTGAGCCATCGCGAAATCGGGAAGGTTGTATTAGCCTGTATCTCGATCAGGTTCAACGCACAACAATGACGCCCATGTTCTCACCAACCTCCATTGCAAACTTCCTCGCCTGCCAACATCTGACCGCGCTCAACCGCGCTGAAGCCGCCGGACAAATCAAGAAACCGTTCTTTGCCGATCCCGGACTCGATCTGCTCAAGAGACTTGGACTCGCGCATGAGCAATCGTATTTGCGCGACCTGACAGATGTTCGTGGTCTCGACCTTGCTCGAATCCCTGACGACATTTCGTGGAATGAAGCGGCGGCCCAAACGACTGCAGCAATCAAAAGCGGCGTCGCCGCGATCTATCAACCCGCGTTTCTCACCGGACAATGGTATGGCCGGGCGGATTTTCTCATTCGCGTTGATAAGCCAAGTGCGTTGGGCTTCTGGTCATACGAGGTAGTCGAAACCAAACTCGCTCGCTCAACCAAAGCACGGGCGATCATCCAACTCTGTTTCTACTCAGACCTGCTCTCAATGATTCAGGGTTTGGTGCCGGATTACATGCATGTGGTCCTTGGCGGCGGCGCGCAACCCGAGAAGTTTTTCGTTCAACGTTATCTTGCCTACTTTCGAAAGGTGCGCCGGGAATTTGAATCGGCAGACCGAGCCAAAGCGGAGACCTACCCGGAGCCTGTGGAGCTTTGCCGGATTTGCGACTGGGCCACCGTGTGTGAACGACGCTGGCGAGATGACGACCACTTATCACTGGTAGCCGGCATCACGCGGGACCAACGAAAGACCCTGGTCGAGAACCGAATAACTACGCTGGCCGAACTTGGCCGGTTGGTGCTTCCCGCCGACCCGAAGATTGAAGGCATCGGCGATCAGGCGTTGAACCGAATCCACGAGCAGGCGCGATTGCAGGTTGAAGGCCGCAACCAGGGTCGTCCCATTTACGAGTTGTTGACTCCCGCGGAAGCTGAAAAAGGCCTGTGTTCACTGCCACCGCCCTCTACCGGCGACATGTTTCTTGATTTCGAGGGCGACGCGTTTGCCTTCGATCAGGGGCTGGAATATCTCTTCGGTGTCGTTACGCTTTCAGATGAACCCGAAGCAAAACCCAGGTACACCCCAGTTTGGGCGTTGGATCGTGCCGCGGAGAAGAAGGTGTTCGAAGACTTCATCGGCACAGTATTGGAACGTCTGCGCCGCCACCCGGACATGCACATCTATCATTACGGTGCGTATGAGGAGACCGCGATCAAGCGCATGGCCGGACAGCATGCGACGTGTGTAGAAGAAGTGGATCAACTGCTGAGAGGAGAGGTGCTGGTCGATCTTTACCGCGCGGTACAACAGGGACTGCGAGCTTCAGTCGAGAGTTACTCGATTAAGAAGCTCGAGCCGCTCTACGAATTCACCCGAGAGGTGCAACTGCTCGACGCAGACCGCGCCCTGCATACTTTTCAGGCGGTGCTGGCTTTGGGACCCCGCGATGAAGATCTCGGCGAGATTTGTAAAGCCATTGAAGGCTACAACCGAGACGACTGTCTTTCAACACTGCGGTTGAGAGATTGGCTGGAGGAGCGGCGGGTTGAATTGGAGGCAATCACCCGCGCGCCAGTGCCTCGGCCTGGGCCAAAAGTAAGTGAGCCTGGTGAAGACTTATCTGCATACCTGGCAAGAGTTCGCGCGATCGCAGAAAAACTCACTGCGGAATTGCCTGGGGATGAAGCGGAGTGGACAGAGGAACAACGCGGGAAGTGGCTGCTCGCTCAATTGCTCGAGTGGCACCGGCGCGAGGAGAAATCGGCGTGGTGGGAGTATTTCCGGCGTTGTGAACTGACTGACGAGGAACTGCAACGAGATAAGAGTTCATTGGGTGGGCTCGTCTATCTGGGGCCGGTTGAGAGAGTCAAGAAATCAATTGTCCACCGTTATCAGTTTCCCTTGCAGGACCACGCGATTGATCGCGCGCGGTCGGTTCACGATCCGAGGACGCAAAAAGGAGTCGGCGAGATTGTGGCGATCGACAAACGACTGCTGACGATCGACATCAAGCGAGGAGTTTCATCCACGGCTCCACATCCGACAGCACTTATTCCTGATGAGAATGTTGGTTCCAAGGTTCAGCGCGAGAGTCTGCTGCAACTCGGTGCCTGGGTTGCTGAGAAGGGAATTGACGGGCCAGGAGAGTTTCAGGCGGCGAGGGATCTGTTGCTGCGGAAAGCGCCGAGGTTGAGAGGGACTGCGGGTGAAGAGTCCTTTGCGACGAGGGGTGGCCACGGAGTGCCACCCCTACAGAGTGAGGCGAGGGCACGCCAAAGTGAGACGCGAGTGCTGGGGAACCCGAGAGATCAGAAGTTGGTAGATGTGGCAAGACAATTTGCGGTTGCGCTTGATAACTCGGTGCTGCCAATTCAGGGGCCGCCAGGTTCGGGCAAGACTTACACCGGGGCGCGGATGATCGTTGAGTTGGTTAAGCAGGGCAGGCGAGTCGGGATCACTGCCGTCAGTCACAAGGTTATCAGCAAACTCCTGGAAGAGGCTTGCAAGGCCGCGCGCGAAGAGAGAGTCACTTTGCAGGCTATTCAGAAAGTTGATAACGCCGCTGGCTTCAAGGACGCAGTAGTTAAAGGAACAGAGGACAATCAGGAAGTTGTTGCGTCGCTCGGGAATGGTGAGGCGCAAGTTGCTGCCGGTACCGTCTGGTTGTGGTCTCGCGACGACATGGCGGGCGCGGTCGATGTGTTGTTCGTCGATGAAGCCGGACAAATGTCACTGGCGAATGTCCTGGCGGCGTCGAAGGCGGCCGGAAGTGTCGTCCTCCTGGGTGATCCTCAGCAGCTCGACCAACCTCAACGTGGTGTGCACCCGCCGGGTGCGGAAGCCTCAGCTTTATCCCACCTGCTCAATGGACGCTCGACCATTGGTGAGGATCAAGGACTGTTCCTGGCTGAGAGTTGGCGTCTGCACCCTGACTTGTGCAAGTTCACTTCGCAAGTTTTTTACGACAACCGGCTCGTGTCTCGCGCAGAGAACTCGTCTCAGCGCCTGAATGCTCAAGGCCGCTTTGAGGGGACCGGATTGCGCTTTGAGCCAGTCAAGCACAGTGGGAACCAGAGCGAGTCGCCGGAGGAAGTGGACAAGGTTGCGGAGATAGTCGAGCAACTTTTGCAGGAAGGCACAACCTGGACAAACAAGAAGGGCGAAGTGGCTCAGCTTCGTCTCGAAGATATCCTTATCGTCGCTCCGTACAATGCCCAGGTTTCAGCTTTGGCCCAACGGCTCCGGGCAGGCGCCAGGATCGGAACTGTCGACAAGTTTCAGGGACAAGAAGCGCCGGTCGTTATTTACTCAATGACCACATCAACGCCCGAGGATGCTCCGCGAGGCATGGAGTTTCTCTACAGTTCGAACCGGCTCAATGTCGCGACGTCGCGGGCGCAATGCCTTACCGTGCTGGTGGCGAGTCCCGCGCTGTTCGAAGTGCAATGCAAGACACCGCGGCAGATCGAGCTGGCGAATGCGTTTTGCCGGTATCTGGAAATGGCACTTTGACTATCCGCAGATTACGCAGATTAATTTGCGAAAATTCAAACTTGTGAAAACTCAAGTCGCGGGAGTTTGCTTGAGTTGATTTTTTCAATTTGAGGATGAGTGGTGATGGGAGTTGAGCGGGGGCGCGCTTCGCTTTGCCCCATTCCTGACTGCGAGTAGTTAGGCTTGAATTTTCAATTTGACGATGAGTCCTTCCTGACCGCAGGTTACCTAGCCTTGACCGTTAATTCCCGGCAGTCAACCGCACCAGGGCCGTGGCATCACGGACCAAGATATCTGTACCAAGCAGCACCGGCAGGGTCCAGGTCGCAGCATCCGCAACCTCATAGCGGCGTTCAACGTCAAACTTCGTTGCCGCGCGCCGGATCACAATCAGGTCCGCGCTGTTAGTCAGGTAAACGACGTGCCCCGGAGTGAGCAGCACGGACGCGTGCTCACCCTCTCGTCCATCGGTGACCCAGCGAATGACACCAGTCTTCGCGTCGAGCGCGACAAACTGGCCCTTGCGCTTTGCGGAGTGACCGTAAATCAGGCCGTCGCCAAACACCGGCGAACTCATGTACATCGCGACCTCAGCATTCTTCCACGCCTCGGTAACCTGCCATTTGCCTTTGTCGCGCTGGAGTGTGTAAGCATGCGTGCCCTGCCGCGTGCCTGAGACGATAAGATGCGAACCGGTCCAGACGGGTGTCACAATGTTCTCATGCCACTCGTCAGGAAAGGGCGTGGCCCACAGTTCGACACCACTCTTTGCGTCAATGCCAACAATAGAGCTGTTAGTCAACGTTACAATTTGGGTGCTGCCGGCAACCTTGAAGGCTATCGGCGACGCGTAACCGGGCCCCGCTCCCCGCCACGTCCATCGCGTGTCGCCAGTGGCTGGATCAAGCGCCAGCATCTGACCGCCGTGTGTGTCGCTGCCCACCTGGATCAATACGAGACCGCCCAGTGCGAGCGGCGAGGCGGCCGTGCCGCAAAAGAGTTTTGTCGTATCGATTGTTTTAGAAAAGTCCTTGGTCCAAAGTTGTCGTCCGGTTGCCGTGTCCCACGCCGTGACGACGCCGGTAACACCTAACGTGAACAAACGGTCGCCGACAACGAGTGGCGTGGCGTTTGGGCCTTTAGCCATGTTCACCGCGTACTGATTTTTCTTGAAGGAGGCCGGATATTTCTCCTGCCAGATGACCTGACCCTTCGCGAGGTCAATAGCTGTAACTATCTCATCGGGGTCGCGGCGAGCATGAACGAAGACCCGCCCGCGGGAAACGACCGGAGACGAATAGCCTTCGCCGATCTCTACGCGCCAGCTGCGACGAAGTGTCTCCGGCCATGATTTCGGAGCACTCGCTGCAGGAACGACGCCATCGCGCCCGGGTCCGCGCCATTGAGCCCAATCCTGAGCGATGGCCAGTTGCTCGACACTGAAGGCGAGAATCCCGGCCGCAACCAGTTGACGCCAGTGGATGCCACTGACGATAACGCGACAGATGTTGATGACGCGATTCATATCCAAAGATTGAAGCATATTTCCCTGCGAGCCGACGAGAACTGAACCCCAAATGACTATCCGCAGATTAGACAGATTTTGCAGCTAAACAGTCAAGTGACGCTTTCGGTCATGCTATTGGCGAGAGTTATGCTTTACGTGGTTCACACCCGGCTGGAGTGCATTGCCACTATCTTCCAAACGCCGCCTTTGTTGACGAAGGTTAAGGTGTAAAAAGCGTTGAATGGAGTGGTGTCTACGGCTTGCGACCTGGGTATATGGCTTCGTTGGCGCGGGGAAACTCCGCGCACGACCGCACTATCGCCGTGCACCGAAATTGTTACGTTGCTTGTTTCCAGTCTCGAATACTTCAACTCTCCGGATGCGATTTGATCGAGCAAGAGTTTTCGGGTCACCTGTGTCCCGTCCTTTTGAGTCCAAATGAAGCTTTCATCCACCAGGCCTTCCAGCGCTTTCGAATCTGAAACACGCATGGCTTGTTGGAATGCAGCTTCCGCGGTGGCGACGTCCTTCTTTGCTTCATCCTCAGGCGTTGCCATCTTCGTTGCTTGCCAGGCCACGACCTGCCACTGTCCTTTTCGCTTCAGAAACGTACCGGTGTTGAGATAGTTTGCAGTTTGAGTCTTTTCTTCCAGGCGAGTTGTTCCAACCAACCGAAAAGCGACGATAGCCGTCTCTCCATACTGCTGAATGCGAATGTCCTCAGCGGCATAACTCATTGTCGGGTCACCGGGCTTTGGCGCCGGCGTCGAGCGAACGTCGTGCATGACATCGGCCCTGTTGCGACGCCGGCCGTTTGAGCCCGTATACACCAGTTCTTCAGCCCAGAAGCGCTCGTGAACTGCGGCGTCGTTGCGAGAAGCTCCGTCGAGAAACTCCTTAAGCAACTTCGTGAGGTCGGAGGTATCAGGCGCCGTTTGGGAATGCGCTCCGAGCGCGAGCATCAACACAACTATGGCAGATGAGAGAAATCGCTTCATAAGTCTCCTAAAGAGGCTGAAGGTTTGTGGACCATCGCGAAGTGACATTACAAGCTCTTGGATTCTTTTGGACTCGTGGTTGCGAATCTTAACATTTCCGGTCTCGCCGGGCAGAGGAAGCCTCAGTAATGCGCAGTCGGGAAGGGGGCAAACCCCGCTCAAGCTGCAT
>JAXIOV010000010.1:0-39075 GCA_045403245.1 Pyrinomonadaceae bacterium
TATCTTCGGTTTCGTACGACTTTACAATCTGCCCGTAGTCCACATCGCTGCCCCATGCTTGCTCAACCGCTTCGAAGTACGGCGCAAAGCCATCACTCGCAAGTTGAATCCGATTCTGTAGGCGGCTGGCAAGGTCTTCCATAAACGCGTTCGCTGTAGTGGAATCACGGCGGCCAATCTTGAAGGACGGGACGATCTTGGAGTCCGTGTCAATCGCGCAAAACGTCCACACGCTCCCAACTTGATTCGGATCGTCTGTGATTTTGACGTTCTTATCCTTCTTGCCAACAAAGCCCCAAATTTCGTCAACCTGAATGCTAGTCGAATTAAGACCACGCATTTTGGCGTCTAACAGTTTGGCGCAACCTTGACCTATGCGAACACCCAAGCGCATGATCGTGTCTCGGTGAATACCCGTCATTCTCTCAACAGACCGGATACTAGAACCTTCAGCTAGGGCCGCTGTAACTGCAATCTGTTTGTCTTTGCTCAAGAAGTAGTTTGACATTGTTCCGTCTCCAGTGGGAATACTGTACTACGGAAACACATGACTGTCAACAACTATTTTTGTACTACGGGATTTATTTTACTACTTGCGTTCTCGGCTCATGCCCAGCAGAGCAAGCAGGCTGCCCAACAGGAAACTCCCAATGCACAAAGCGAGACTAGCCCACCAGCGAAGCCCGCTGAGACTCCCATCCAGAACGCGGACATACAGAAGCCAGAACGCGGAATACAGGACAATGAAACCGCTAAGAATGAGGGTGGCGGTAGCAAAGTAACCCGCGCCGAAAAGATACAGATAGGCATTAGCGCGGTAATGTTTCTCGTGGTGCTGTGGCAGACCCTGATCTATATCCAGCAGCGCAATATCATGCGGAAGCAGGTAGCTCACGCTCAGATTAGTGAGCGTGCCTATTTGGGTGTTACTCAAATAGGACTGTCTCCGCTTGTTGTTGGTCAAGTACCCGTCATTTCCGGCTTTATTGAGAATTTCGGACGAACCCCAGCGTATAGAGTCCGAGCGCCGGGACATATCACTTTGGAACCAGCCGGAAAACGCACCAAGTCGGAACTTGTTGAATCGAGGTTTCCCGGCGCTAACGAATCGCCTCTGGGCGCTAATTCCAAACGGAGAATCACCTATGAGTTTCCCGGCCCCTGTACCGCAATCGTAAAGCACCAGATTGAGTCGGGCCAAATCACGGTCTTTTTTCAGATGACTATCTGGTATCACGATGTTTGGGGCAATCAGCAACACTCCCACGTATTCCATGAATGGAATCCGCAGATCGGAGCGTTCATGGATCGGCGTGAGCGTCAATACGAAGAGGCCAGCCAGCAGACTTAGAAGCATTTTCTTCCCACTTTCAGATTAGGACACCACCGCTGTCCGCTTCAACTCGACAATCTAGCGATTTGCCGTGTAAAATCCTCAGCTTTGCTGATGAACGAAACTCCAGACAATGTAGGCGGAAGTGCGCTTCTCGAGCAGCAAGACGCTGGTCTCCATTCGCGCATCTTTCGCAATATGGCACTGGCGACGGCGGTAGCTGTCCTTGCCAGCCTGCCTTTTGGGAATTGGCGGGTTACAACCGGCCTGCTGCTGGGCGGGCTGCTTTCCCTATTCAATCATCGTTGGCTCACCAACTCCGCTAACGCCGCCTTCGGGACGTTGGCTCACGGAGAAAAACCACGAATGAAGGTAGCGCAATACGTTCTGAGATACGTCGTCATCGGCGTTGCTGTCTTCGCGGCTTATAAGCTGAACGTCGTTTCACTTACCGCCACGATCGCAGGACTTTCCGCTTTTGTCGTGGCCTTGTTTATCGAAGCTTTAAGAGAACTCTATTTCGCAATTATTCATCGAGAGGAAACCATTTGATGTTCTGGTTGCAGGCAGCCGCCGAAAAGACTGCGGAGCACGGGGAAGAATCGGCACACCACACTCCGATCATCGTCCAATTTGTCAATCACTACCTGGGTGAGTGGGCCTTCAACTTCCAGATGAAGTATACCTACCCGCGCTGGCAAACGTTCTTCGCCAAGTTCGGTACGACGCCGGAAGCAGTGTTTGGTCCATACACGCCGGAGACCGCGATCCCGTGGTACACGGTAATGTTTGTGATCGCCTGCATTCTCAGCGTGATAATCATTTGGATTCTGAAGGGCAAGCTCTCCGAAGAGGAGCCGGGTTACGGCCAACAAACACTCGAATTAGGCGTGCTTGCCGTCAGGAGTATGCTCGAGGACATCATTGGCCCACAGGGACTGAAGTACTTCCCGGTGGTGTTGACTTTTGCGGTATTGATACTGGTGGGAAACCTGATGGGGCAGTTTCCGCTGTTCATGTCACCAACCGCCGCCGTCAGCGTGACCTTCGCGCTCGGGATTTCGTCCTTCGTCTACTACAACTTCATCGGCATAAAAGAAAACGGACTGATTGGCCATCTCAAACATCTGATGGGACCAATCTGGTGGATCGCGCCATTGATTTTTCCGATTGAGCTGATCAGTAACTTCATCAGGCCGTTCTCGCTGGGTATTCGTCTCTTCGGAAACATGTTTGCCGACGAGCAGGTGGCGGCCAGCATCGCCGGGCTTTTCCCACCGGTTACTTACTGGGTGATCCCAGTGTTTCTGATGCCGTTGGGCGTGTTTGTGGCGTTCATTCAAACATTTGTGTTTGTGCTGCTCTCGCAGCTTTACCTGAGCGAAGTCTCACATGCTGAACATGAGGAGCATGACGAGCACGTCGAGCCGGCCGCCCATGTTCACGGCAAGCTGGACGACGCGGCCCTGGCTACCTCCTAGTTTTAGTTTTACGGGCGCGGGTCGAGCGATGCGGCAAACGTCCGCACACGTTGATTCGTTTTGAAAATCAATAAGGGACGTGAATTCTGAACGAAGAAGCCGGTTGGGTAAATAATCGACTCTTGATTGGAATTACAATGTCTGTCTCGCAGGAGCGCCGTTGTTCGAGGGGCGGTGGATACCGGATGCAGGCGAAATCATAAACACCCGATCGATGCTTCCACATTCAGCTTAGATGTCCATCAATCCTGGGGTTCGTCCCCAGCAGGAGAAACCACTAATGAGAAAGCTCAACCTACTTTTCTTCGCTGTTGTCGGTGTGTTGATCACGGCTATCCCTGTGTTTGCACAGGCTGAAGTTGCGGCTAACCCGCCTGATAGCGGCGTCGGCCTCAAAGCGATTGCCGCCGGCGTTGGCTTTGCCATCGCGGTATTCGGCGGTGCGCTGGGACAATCACGTATCGGCGCGGCGGCCTGCGAAGGCGCGGCGCGCAATCCGGGTGCGGCCGGGCGTATCCAGACCATGATGATTCTCGGCCTCGCGCTGATCGAATCGCTGGTTCTGTTTGCCCTGCTCGTGGTCTTCGCGAAAGTCTAGAAACCAGGACAGAGCGATGAATGAAGGCGAGCGTGACCTTGTTGGTTGCGCTCGCCTTTATTTTGTGGCGCGTCGGAGTGGGCAGACCAGCAAACAAACCGTTTGGTCTACAGTAGCGGGGTAATTGTGTATTGCAGTCAAGAACTGCTTCGACTCTGTTGGAAAACACCGCTGGGTGGTTACGGGCCTGCTGAAATCATGAACCGGCTGGTCGCCTTCAGGCGGCAGCCCCGCGGGTCTATAGGCCAGCCGTTTTACGGCTGGTTCACTGCCGCGTAGTTTTTGTCGAGGCCGCTTCAGCGGCCTTTTTTCGGATTGCGGCTCGGAGCAAGGCCGTTGAAACGGCCTCCAACTCAATCCCGGCGGCAGCTAACCAGCCGTAAAACGACTGGCCTATTCGCCCTTTGGGCCAGCTTCGTAAACGAGGCATTTCGAATTTCACGAACAACTCTGTGTTTGACCGCAACACACAATTACACCACTACCGGTTTCACACTATCTTTGCCGCGCTGAAATCTGTGTGATACGCTCGTATCATCTCCCAAATCCAAGTTAATGAGGCGCCATCCGACCGATGAAAGTATGTCCGAAGTGTGGAGCAGAATATCCAGACACAACCACGTTGTGTCCCGCCGACGGCATTGCGCTTGAGAAAACTGACGACTCGTTGCTCGGGCAGATTCTCGCCGAAAAATATCGAATTGATGAACGCCTGAGCGAAGGGGGAATGGGGGCTGTTTATCGCGGCACCCACGTCTTGATGGACAAAACGGTTGCCATCAAGGTGCTTCACCCTTCACTGGCAGCTGACGAAAAGATTGTGGCGCGTTTCTCCAGGGAAGCGCGCGCCGCATCCCGCATCTCACATCCACACGCAATCAGCGTTACTGACTTCGGCGAAGGCGAAAAGGGGATTGTGTTTCTGGTGATGGAATACTTGAGCGGGCAGACGCTCAAAAATATCATCCGCAACGAAGGCCCGCTGCCGCTCGCTCGAGTCGTCGAAATTGTAAAGCAAGTGGGCGGCGCACTCGAAGCGGCCCACGAACAGGGCGTTGTTCACCGCGATTTGAAAAGCGACAACATAATGCTCGCGAGCACTGCTTCCGGCGATTATGCGAAGGTGCTCGACTTCGGTATAGCCAAAATCAAAGAGCCCGAAGGAGCTTACGACCCGCATCTGACCTCGCCCGACCACGTTATCGGCACCCCGCAGTACATGTCGCCTGAGCAATGTTCGCAATCGCCTGACATTGATGCGCGGTCAGACATCTACTCGCTGGGTGTGATTATTTTTGAGATGTTGGTGGGTCACGTGCCATTCACGGGCGACTCCCCCACCGCAATCATGTTGAAACACCTGCAACACCCCGCGCCTTCAGTGTTGACGGAAAGAGATGATCTCCCGATGGTGGTTGGCACGGTGGTGGCTCGCGCGCTGGAGAAACGGCCGGAGGATCGTTACCAAACGGTTATCGAACTGGTAGAGGACCTGACGATTGCCGCGGAAATGGGGCCCGTGGCGGCTCGATTCGAACAACCCCCGGTAGCTGCCGCGTCGCCGACCACCGTTCCGCTGCTGGATGATCTTGACGAAGAGACCCTCGTGCGGAAGCGCGTCACAACGCCGATGGCCCCGCCGCCGCCTCCACAGTCAATCCCGCCTGTTACTGTCTCGAGCTTTCGACCCTGGAAGATTGTAGTACCGGCCGCGGTGGGTTTGCTGCTGGTCTTCGCAGCGATTTATGCCTTCACGCGCAACCCGCAGCCGCAAGTTGAAACGGCTGCTCCGACTCTCGCCGCTGATCCCAACAGTCAACCCGTCGAGCCGGCCAAGCCGCCGACCGGCGCCGCCGAAGCCGGGATTCCGTCGGGTGGTGCGACGAACCAGGGTCAAAGCGCCAGTGCAGTACCAGCTGCGTCTCCGTCGCCGCCTGCAACGGAGGATCCTAATGCACTGCCGGGAAACTTGAACGCTAACGAAAATTCAAACGACAGCGCGAAAAAGTCGCCAACTCCCCTGGCATCTCCAAAACAAGTCCTCGACGAACCGCCGCCTGCGCCAAGCCCGAAACTGCCCACACCAAAACCGACTGTATCGGCTCCGGAGGCCACGACGGCAGCTGGTCCTCCCGGACAACGCTAATTTGGGTAATAATATACTTGACGAATCAAGCTATCCATGCTAATCTTCCCTTATCATGGCAAACCAAACCGAACCCAAAACCCTTCAACAGGCGATTATTTACTTCTCCGATCCGAAGAATTGCCTTAACTATTTGGCCGCTCGAAGATGGCCGGATGGCGTGACGTGTCCGACTTGTGGCCGTGAGGACGTGTCGTTCCTTGAGAAGCAGAACAAATGGCAATGCAAGAGTGCTCACAAGCGACGCCAGTTCTCCGCAAAGGTAGGAACCATATTCGAGGATAGCCCGCTTGGCTTGGATAAATGGCTTGCGGCGGTCTGGATGATCGTTAACTGCAAAAACGGTATTAGCTCTTACGAAATCTCGCGGGCGCTTGGCGTCACTCAAAAGACCGCTTGGTTTATGGATCATCGTATTCGTCTTGCTATGCAAAGCGGATCGTTTCTGAAACGGATGAGTGGTCATATTGAGGTAGACGAAACATATATTGGAGGCAAGGCCCGCAACATGCATCGCAGTGTCCGCGCCCGCAGGATTCACGGCACAGGCGGATCGGGCAAGGTTGCTGTTATGGGACTGCTGGAACGTCACGGCGAAGTGCGAACGATGGTAGTGCCGAACGTAAAACGCAAGTCCCTTGACAAGCGCGTTAAGGCGCACGTAGAAGCCGGTTCGACTGTGTACAGTGATGGTCTCAAGTCTTATAACGAACTTGATGAGCAGTACATTCATAACGTGATCAATCACGCGGAAAAATACGTTGACGGCTACATTCATACGAACGGAATCGAAAACTTTTGGTCGCTTCTCAAGCGATGCATCAATGGCACGTATGTTTCGGTCGAACCGTTTCATCTTTTCCGTTACCTTGACGAACAAACATTTCGTTTCAATAGTCGCCACGCTAATGATGGCGAACGATTTAAGCGAGCGACCGAGCAGATTATCGGCAAGCGCCTTACCTACTCCGAACTCACTGGCAAAGCCAAATCGGAGGACGTTATACAATCGCACTAAGCAACTCGCTTCTTATAACCTGAAGAAGCGCGGGAGGAAGCGGTCGGGGAAGTAGGCCGCTTCTTTTTTTGTTTAGCCTTCGTGTGTTTTTCTTTCCCCAGTTTCTGCTGAAGCTCAGAGTAAGGGACCGCCAACAAACCACCCATTACTTTGTCGAAGTTTTCAAATTCCACTGAGCGTTTGTGCTTCATTGCTTGGCCTTTGCTTTCGCTTTCGTTGCCTTTGCGTGTTCTGATTCTTTGTATCCGGTATTGCAATAAGGGTGCGTGGTTTGTGCGTTCTCAAGGTCGCCTTGACCGCCATCCTCTTTCCTAACTTTGTGGTCGATTGAGATCGACTTTGTGTGTAATCGCGCACCACAAATCTCACACTTAATTGGCGTTTCAATCGCCGCACGAAGGTAGGCTTGAGACTTTGTGTCGATATTAAAATCTGCGCCAATTTCCGGTTGTGAGTAAACGACGGGCGTTAAGAAGCCAAACACCTTATCATGCTTTATAGCCTTTAATATCTCGGCTTCTGGAACGCCTTTCATAATCAACGTGGAGATCGACGCGTATAAATCAGCTAACTTGTCGAAGCCTTTGACGCCGCTTCCCCATTTTGACGTTACTTGATTAGAAAAATTCTTATACTTCAAGATGAAATCTTCAAAGACCGCGCGATGCCGTGTGAACTTCGGAAAGGCGTGATGCTCATCAATCATCTTTAAGAGCGCTAATATCGCTAAAAAAGACGTTGGTTGGAAACGTCCTTCTGCGCTATAGAAGTAGACAACGGGATGCAAACCTAAACTCGAAGGATGATTACCAGAAATGATATTGGAGATTCTGCGCACACTCTTGAGAAACCTAATTGTTTCATCGCCGGTCGCATCGTCCGCAACGCCTTTAAGTCTTTCACTGTTCGCAAGGTTAACCAATTCAAAAACCAAAGGCAGGGTTTGCGCTGAATAGCTTTGCCCGGCAACCGGAAGATCAAGAGTCTTGATCGGGGTACTTAGGATTGGAGTAAAAAGATTTGCGTGAATTTCCTTTGCAAGAGATTTGATTTCTGCTCTTTTGCTATCGTCGAACTTTGACCAGTACTCGTGGCCCGTTCCAGCCCGAATGATTGCCCTTGCCGCTAGAGCGTTCGGCTTATTGCGTGCTCGAAGCAGTCTCAGTTCTGTCCTATCGATCGGTACGGCTTCCTGGTTGATCTTAAAGAAAGACGCTTCCGCTTTTTCTGAGTTTCCTGTTACCCACTGAAGAGTGACTGAAACCTGACCAAGCATTTTCGCCCTAGCCACCGTCTCCGACTTTGATTTGTCAGGAAACTTGATAGCGAATTGATGGTCTCTATAAGAACCGATCTCTTTGTTAATTAGCTTCCGGGTTTTGTCAGCGATCTTTATCTGTTCTGGCGCAATTACCGAAGTAAAAAAATTACGGGACAGTTCACCGTCCCCGTAATCATCGTTCACCCATGCAATCAATGCGCTTAGACG
This sequence comes from Pyrinomonadaceae bacterium, assembly GCA_045403245.1. Taxonomy (GTDB): domain Bacteria; phylum Acidobacteriota; class Blastocatellia; order Pyrinomonadales; family Pyrinomonadaceae; genus PSRF01. The sequence goes on from JAXIOV010000010.1 coordinate 8,066, forward strand.
GTGCGCTCCATCAATGATGAACGTACTGCCCTGTGATCGCCAGAGAATAATCGCTGGGATTAAATCACCATCAACGAATGTTTTCACAAAATCCTTGATTTTGCGCGGCGACCAACTTGCCGTTTCACGCTGAAAATCCGGCTTGCGCAGTGTGGAGTAAAAGAAGGCATCACGCTCAAGATCGCGAACCTGCATTGTTTGCGGCGGACTTGACTGTGAAGTACTCTCTACGATGTCGAAGTCATCACGACGAATCAGGGCGTCAAGGTTGACATTGGTAGCCATAAAACCACCTTCGGGAGCAAGAGTGTTAAAAGCATCTTCATTGTCCGCTCCCGGGTCTGATTCGTCAAGTATATTATTACCCTAATTTGGAGTGCGGCGCCAGCGCCGTACTCCAAAGACTCACGGCTTCGATTGCGAAATCGCGTTTTTGATCACCTCAACGAGGCGCTGATCCTCTTCGATTGCAATCCGAATCTCCAGAACATAGCAGGGCATTGCCAGCGCGAAAGCGGTCAACTTGGTGGCGTCTTTCGCTGTTGTAATCAAGCCCCTTGCCCCTAGTGCCTGTGCCTCGCTGACTAATTGGTCGAGGTCGCGTTGTGTGTAACGGTGGTGATCTCTAAAACTCCTGGTGAACGCGATTTGATAACCCTCGCGCCGCAAATGATTGAAGAATGAGGTGGGATTCCCAACGCCGCAGAACGCGCCGATAGAGTCGGCAGGAATGGCCGCTGGATCTGCTTTCTCATCGTTAATGCTTCGAATTCCCTCTGTCACCATACGCGAACGAAAAACTGGCGCCTTACCAGCTAGTCGCTGAACCGTCTCAGTCAGAGCACTCAGGTCACTGGCCTGGTCAGTGCGGGTGATTACGATCAAATCGGCCCGTCCAAGTCCTGATCGCGGTTCCCGCAAGATTCCATATGGAGCTGAGTCGCCCCACGGATTCGTAGCGTCAACGGTGACTATATTGAGATCGCGCTTCAGGCCTAAATGCTGGAAGCCGTCGTCAAGAACAAATACCTCGGTGCCCAGGTTCCTGATGGCCCAGTCACCAGCTGCTTTTCGGTTCGCATTACAAATGACGGCCGCGACGCCGAGCAGCCTCGTCGCGAGGAGAAACGGTTCATCGCCTGCTTCTTGCTGGCTCGCGAGAATCTCGTCGCCACTGGAGACCACGACCTGAGTTTCAGGGCTCGGCCTCCCGTAGCCTCTGGTCAGCACGCAGACTTTCTTGCCGTCAGCTCTCAGGTTGCGGCAGACCCACTCAACCAGTGGTGTCTTGCCGGTACCGCCGGTGGTGATGTTTCCTACGCTGATAACTGGAACTTCAAGCTTTGAAACTGAAAACCATCCCCGGCGGTAACCCGCAAGGCGCAGGCGAGTGATCAGACTGAAGAGCCCACTGAGTGGTGGCAGGATCAAAGAGGAAACCGGCTTCATGCGGAAGGCGCACCGTGAGCGCTTAAATACTCTTTACCCGGCTGCGGTGCAGGGGAGTTTCGCAGGATGGGATCCAGCAAATCAAGGGCCCGCGCGGTGGCGCCAAGGTTTTCACTGACCAGGTCTCTAGCGCGCTCTCCAAGGGTTCGTCGTCGCTCGGGGTTGGAAAGCAATTCTAAGATCACTCTTGTAAGTTCGTTTGTTCCCTCCGCTTCCGTCATCGCCGGCATTTGAACTATGGCATCAGCGTTCGCAAAGGTTTCCACGATCAACTCAAAATTGAAAGTATGAGGCCCGGTAACAATCGAAGCCCCCACCGCGGCCGGCTCGAGTATGTTGTGTCCGCCGGTGTTTGCAATGCTTCCGCCCACAAACACAACTGATGCCAACGGGTAAACCGATTGTAGTTCACCGATGGTGTCCAACAGAATTACGTCACAGCCGCCGTCAGTACCGGCGACCGGAGAAGATCGGCGAGTCGAGGTTAATCCGGACTGTTCGATGAGGATGGCTACTTCGCGAAAGCGCTCGGGATGACGTGGAGCGATCATGAGACGCACTGCATGACCATGTTTCTGGCGAAGCTGTTTGAATGCCTCCAGCATCATTCGCTCTTCAGGGTCGTGCGTGCTGGCAGCAAGAATAAGTTGATTGTCGTTTGTCAGGCTGAATCGTTCACGAAGTTCGGAGGTAGTAGTTCCAGTATCGGGAATCGCCCCCGCATCAAATTTCAAACTCCCGCAGACAAACGTTTTGCTTATGTCCATTCCGAGAGCGCGAAGACGCTCAGCGTCAGCTTCTGTCTGCATTAGAGCCAGGCTAATTGAACTCAGCACACGGGTCATGAATCGTTTGATGTGGCGGTAGCGGCTGAAAGACTTCTCGGAGAGCCGGCCGTTAACCAGGGCTACCGGGATCTGGCGCCGCTGGCATTCAGCCAGGAAGCCCGGCCATAGTTCGGTTTCCATAATCAGTACGGCTGAAGGGTTAATGGCCTTCAGGGTCCGGCGAACGCTCCAACTCCAGTCAAAAGGAAAGTAGAAGACTGTGGCTGCGGTGTGCTTGAAAGTGTCACCCGCCAGTTGTTGACCGGTAAGCGTGATGGTGGAAACTGCGATCGCGTGATCCGGAAAACGCTGGAGCAGGCCCTGGATCAGTGGCCTCGCGGCCTGGGTTTCACCTACCGAAACGCAGTGAACCCAGATCACTGGCCCGCCATTGGTTTGGAGAGGTGCGACTGAGCCCAGACGTTCGCGAAAGCCGGCGACGTATTTGCCATGTCGAAGTGCGTCCAGAAGAAACCGAGGAAGGAGTATTAGAAAGCCGAGGCCAAGCAGAAGGCGGTAAATGAAATACATGGGCGCTGTAGGATAGGCATTCTCGCCTGTCCTGATCTCACCGACAGACACGAAGAAGGACAGACAAGAATGTCTGTCCTACCAAAACCGACAGACACGAAGAAGGACAGACAAGAATGTCTGTCCTACCACCGACTACTTGGCGCGTTCGATGTAACGGCTCTCGGTGGGATCTACGCGGATGCGATCGCCTTCATTGACGAACGGCGGGACGGTGATCGTGACTCCGTTTTCGAGAGTTGCCGGTTTGTTTACGTTGGAAACGGTTGCGCCCTTCATGGTGGGCTCGGTTGCAGTGACGGTTAACTCCAGAGACGGAGGCAGGTCGATTCCAATCGGGGCCCCCTCGAAAAACTCAACCTGAATTTTCAATCCCGGCGTCAACCAGGATGCGGCATCTCCCAGCTCTTCCTCACTGAGAGCAATCTGCTCGTAGTTTTCGGTATTCATGAAGTGGTGATGGGAGCCGTCGGAATAAAGGTATTCCATCTCGTGCTGTTCCAGAGTGGCACGTTCAATTGTGTCCGCCGAACGAAAACGGTGCTCAAAGGATGATCCAGTCTTAATGTTCCTGAGTTTCGTCTGGATCATTGCGCGCAGGTTACCGGGCGTGTGGTGCCTGAATTCCATGACCTTGCACGGCTGGCCCTCGAATAGAATCAACATTCCGCGCCGAATCTGAGTTGCAGAAATAGCCATAACTTATTTCATTCTCCGTCAAAAAACGTTTCAGTCTTAATACCGCGAGCTACAGTGAGCATTTGGGCCGATTTTGGAAACGCGTAGTCTAGCGAGGCCAAAGGGCCTTTGTCCAGTGAGGGGTGCGGAGGGAACTGGGTCCGTTTGAAATTCAGCCGCGGATTAACGCGAATGAACGCAGATCAGCAGGAACACAGAACCAGGAAGATCGGCCAAGTCAAGACTCATTCTTTCCAGGACTTTTACTTATGCCGTTTTTCTTTTTCAGATTCGCGGTCATCCGCGTTAGTCACCGGCTAAACGTTCAGTTACGTACGACTGACTCCAATTGACCCACCACGTGCGGAGTTGTACTGGTTGAGTTACGCCGGGGTCGAAAAACCGAAAACACAGAAAGGCGGCCCACCCGGAACCGTCTATCAACTCCGGATTGGCCGCCTTTTTTGAGGAGCCCACCTACCTCGTTTCAGTAAACGTCCCGGTAGGCAAAAGGTTCCCGAAAGGACTGTGGTGCGATTGTTCAGCCTCCCCTTCAGGCTGCTCTGGCCCTCGGAACGCGTCGCTGGCGAGCGATCTTTTCCAACCAGCGCTGCGCCTCGCCAAACCTGGCAAAGCGCCGTTCATCGAGACGGAACCCTTCGGTGTGGTAATAGCGACGCCCGTTGATCATCCGCGCTTCATGCTTGATGTGAAGCATCTCGTGATAAAGGATGTACTCCACAAACCAATCGGGCACTTGAGGCGAGTCGAGCGACTTGCTGATGGTAATTGTTTCGTAAACACGGTCGTGATGACCGAGAATGCTCCGCGTTTTGCGTTGTGACCAGGTGATGGTCGGCTTTGCCAGGCTCGAATCGAAATATCGCCGGTTCAGTTTGGAGAACATCTTGTCGAGATCATAAGTATTGCCACGAGCACTGGAGATCACCTTCCGGCCCCGCCCCCTGCGGGCGATGTCAGACAACCGCATCACCTCTGGTTTCAGTGAGTACTCACGATATACCCGGTCATGAACTGCCGGCACCTTCTTGCCTAACAACCTGGCCACCAGGACAAAGGCGAGCGCCCGCATCACGTCTGGCGGAAAATCCTTGCTGACATCTGACAGCCGCACGTAAACGTGCCCTGAGCGGACTCGGATTGTGTGACGGAGGCCGGCATAAGGATAGAAACGCGCGTCAATTCCCGGCACGGTGCGGTTGCCCGCGAGGTGGTGAAAAGCGTCCACGAAAAACTGTTTCACCTGGTTCATACTGATCACTCCCGCCAACTTATTTCGCTTGTCGCGGTCAAATGTTCAATCCCGATGCTGGAAGAGGCTGGCTTACGAATCCCGTCTCCGGTCTCAGACCCGGGGGCTTTTGAGTGCTAGGGAGCCAAAGACTGCGCTCATCTTACGGAGAACGGTCGTCAAGCGTCAATTGAAGCGGAGCATTGCTCGAAAACCCCAACAAAACCGAAGATTTTTGGTCCGGCGAACCACGATCCGGGCTTCGGAATACCAGGGCGTGCTGCCCGGCCAAAGGTTCAGATTTATCCTGAGAAACATCCTTCGAATTTCTCCCCTAAATATTTGACCGGACGTGAATTAACCGTTGAGGATCGGCGTCCGAAAATCGGCCAAAGTGTTTGCAGCACAACAAATAATTCCTTTATACTGCCAACGTGGTTCCCTGGTCGTAATCGCGAGTTTTGGGACCGTTTAGGCTGAGAATTGATAGACCGAAGTCAAACCGATTAGTTACGAGCCGATAATTTAATGCCCCGTCGCACGCCAACCTTGCAGAGCGCCGAAAAGATCGCGCCCGACTCCCGGGCCCAGGCCGTTCTGGCCGCCTTGATCAAGGAGCACCTCGGCACCGGCGATGCGGTTGGGTCGCGCATTCTTGCCGATCGGTTTGCCAATAGTGCCGGTTGGAGTTCCGCCACGATTCGGAACGTGATGGGAGAGCTGGAAGAAGCCGGCTTGGTTGAGCAGCCTCATACTTCGGCGGGACGCGTACCTACCGACCAGGGCTACCGGTTCTACGTCGATAATATTCTCGAAGAGGCCCGGCTTTCCCGTGCTGACCTGCGGGCCATCGATAAGGCCTTTGCAGCCAGCGGTCTCGATTCGGCAACTTCCACGGATCGCATCATGGAGAAGATGTCCCACGTGCTCTCCGAGCTTTCGGAAAACGTCGGCATCGTGGTTTCACCTTCACTCGCCGACAATCGATTGAACCACATCGAGTTTGTTCAACTCTCGGACAAACGAATACTGGTGGTTCTGGTTACGACCTCAAACATCATCCACAACAAGATCATCAGACTCGAAGACCAGATCACTCAGGATGAACTCGAGCGAACTGCTCGTTATCTGAACACTGAGTATAGCGGCAAGAGCCTGGTGGCAATTCGCGCTGAGATTCTGGAACTGATGAGAGAGGAGAAGGCCCTCTACGATCGGCTGCTTAGAAATGCAATCCTGCTCTGCGACATGAGCCTTGAAGGCGAGGAGTCGATTGGCGGCGACGTTTATGTGGACGGGGCTTCAAATATTCTCTCCAAGCCGGACTTTGTCGATGTTGACAGGATGCGCGAACTGTTTCGGACATTTGAAGAGAAGTCGCGTCTCATGAAGATTCTCAATGAGTGTGTCCAGCGGGATCCACACTCAATGCCCGGAGACGTGCACGTCGTTATCGGTCGCGAACACCCAGTTTCCTCGATGCGCAATTGCGCGCTGATCACCGCGCCCTACTGGTTTGGTTCAAGCGAACACCTCGGTACGCTCGGCGTCGTAGGCCCGATGAGGATTGAGTATTCCCGGATCATGGCTATGGTAAACTACATGGCGCGGCTCATAGAGCGGCGGCTCAACGAAGATGCGCAGGTGTAAGTCCCTGGCAAAAATCTGGCAAGAATAGAAACCCCCGATGGCGCCTGACAAAAAACGCAACAAGTGGAACAGCATTCCCATCAGCTTTGAAGGTTCAGATGATGACCCTTTCGAGCTCCCGCCACCTGAAGACGATGACGTCGAATCGATCGAGGACGCAATAGAAGGAGATGGCCCGCCCCTCGACGCAACGCCACAAGCTGACGGCTCACCTGGTGAGATTCCATCGAACGCCGGTGGTCCGGAAGTCGCTGAGCTGGTGGCCACCAGAGCTGAGCTGAAACGGCTGCAGGGTGAAGTAAGAGAATTAAGAGATAGTCTGGCGCGCCGGCAGGCAGATTTTGAAAACTACCGCAAGCGCATGGAGCGCGAGCGATCCGAAACCTACAACCGGGTGGTGGCCGACATCGCGGGGAAGTTGCTGCCGGTGCTTGATAACTTGAAACGCGCTCTGGAGACCGAAGCCTCGGTTGAGGCCAGCGAATCGGACGAGTTTCGACATTTTCTGAGCGGCGTTGACCTGATTTACAAGCAGCTTAACGGAGTGTTGGATGCACTCGGGGTGAAACCAATTCTGGCCGAGGGTGAGCCGTTTAATCCCCATCTACATGAAGCTGTGGTTACCGAACCGTCCGATGACTATGAACCCGATACGGTGATACAGGAGATCGTTCGGGGATTCCGGCTGGGCGACAAGTTAATTCGCCCGTCGTTAGTGAAGGTGGCGGTCAAGAAGTAGACTGAGAGAACAAATGGGAAAAGCTATCGGAATCGACCTGGGTACAACCAACTGTTGCGTGTCCGTGCTGGAAGGCGGTGCGGTTCAGATCGTTCCTAACAAAGAGGGCGGCCGAACAACGCCCAGCGTTGTTGGATTCACGGACAAGGGCGAACGGCTGGTTGGGCAAATCGCTAAACGGCAGGCTGTCACCAACGCGGCCAATACTGTTTACGCCGTTAAGCGGCTCATTGGCCGCAAGTTTAACTCAACCGAAGTAGGGCGCATGCGTGACACTTCGGCATTTGAGATCGTCGATTCTCCAAACGGCGATGCGCGCGTGCGCGTGCAGGGCCGCAGCTACAGCCCCCCGGAGTTGTCCGGCATCGTGCTTCAGCGATTGAAGGCGGCGGCAGAGGACTTTCTGGGAGAGCCGGTCACTGACGCCATCATCACCGTGCCCGCTTATTTCGACGACACGCAGCGTCAGGCCACCAAGGACGCAGGAAAAATCGCCGGCCTGACTGTCGAACGAATTATCAATGAGCCAACCGCCGCGGCATTGGCCTACGGACTAGGGAAATCCGCGGTCGAGCGCATTGCCGTTTACGACCTGGGCGGCGGTACGTTTGATATTTCGATTCTGGAAATGAGCGATGGGGTGTTTGAAGTGCTCTCGACATCAGGTAACACATTTCTCGGTGGTGAAGACTTCGATGAACGAATCATGAACTGGATGGCCGATCAGTTTCTGAAGGACACCGAGATCGACCTTCGCAAGGACCGTCTGGCGCTACAAAGACTGAAGGAAGTTGCCGAACGGGGTAAGTGTGAACTGTCTTCGGCAACGGAAACAAATATTAACCTTCCGTTTATCGCGGCGGATGCCACCGGCCCGAAGCATTTCAACAAAACCCTCACCCGCGATGAATTTGAGGGCCTGATCGGCGATCTGATCGAGCAAACAGTAGAACCCTGCCGGAAGGCCCTTCAGGACGCAAAACTGCAACCGAGCGACATCGACAAGGTGATTTTAGTCGGCGGCCAGACGCGTTCCCCGATCGTAGAGCGCACGGTTGAGAAGATCTTCAATAAGAAACCATCCTCTGAAATCAATCCGGACGAAGTGGTTGCGATGGGAGCGGCGATTCAAGGCGGCGTGCTGACTGGCGAAGTGAAAGACATCGTGCTGCTCGACGTCTTGCCCCTGAGTCTTGGCTTGGAAACCCGAGGCGGATTGTTTACAAAAATTATCGATCGAAACTCAACCATACCGTTGCGCAATAGCTTGACGTTCACCACGGTGGTCGACAATCAAACGTCGGTGGAGATTCACATTTTACAGGGCGAACGTGACATTGCTGAGGGCAATCGTTCGCTCGGAAAGTTTGAACTGGTGGGAATTCCACCCAGCCCTCGGGGCGTGCCTCAGATTGATGTGTCCTTCGAAGTTGATGCGAACGGAATTGTCTCAGTCTCCGCCCAGGACAAGGCCACGGGGCGCGAACAGCAGATGCGCATCACCCCAACCTCAGGGCTGGCTCCGGATGAGATTCAGCAGTTGATCAGCGAGGCAGAAGGCTTTGCGGATTCTGACCGGCAGGCTAAAGAGAACGTCATTCTTCTCAACAAGCTGGAGTCTCTTCTGCGCAATACTCAAAAGTCGTTCACGAAGTTTGGCGGCCTGCTGTCCGCCAACGACCAGGAAATAGCCGAACGCGTTTTCGTGGAGGCTGAAGCAGCCGCGCAGAAAGATGATCCAGACGCCGTTAACAAAGCCCTGGACACCCTTGAACGCGTTGCCAGTCAACTTACCAACGCGATGATGGATCCTGCCAACGAATCGACTCAGACGCATTAAGCCGGGGTTATCACAAAACACAATCATTTCTACTGAGAGCGAGAGGGTCTAAGGATTTCTGAATGAGTAAACGAGATTATTACGAAGTATTGGGTGTGTCTCGAACCGCCAGCGACCAGGATATCAAGAGTGCTTATCGCAAGCTGGCGATGAAGCATCACCCTGACAAAAATCCGAACGATAAAAGCGCGGAAGATAAATTCAAGGAAGCTGCGGAAGCGTATAGCGTGCTGGCGGATACCGACCAACGCCAGCGTTACGATCGCTTCGGACACGCAGGTGTTTCGAGCGGCGCCGGTCAAACCTGGGGCGCGCCCGGCTTTGGCGGCATTGAGGACATCCTCGGTGACCTGTTTGGGTTTGGCGACGTCTTCGGCGGCGGTCGTGGTGGGACAAGGCGTTCCGCGGCCCAGCGAGGCGCTGATTTGCGTTATGACCTTGAGATAACGCTCGAAGAATCCTTCGGCGGGATGACGGCCCAACTGCGGATCCCGAGACTCGAAACCTGCGACTCGTGCAAGGGAAACGGCGCCGCCGCCGGATCGCAGCCTGAGAGTTGCCAAACTTGCAGTGGCACGGGCCAGGTGCGCTATCAGCAAGGCTTCTTTTCGGTCGCGCGCACCTGCGGCACCTGCCGTGGCGCTGGTCGTGTCATTAAGAAGCCCTGCGCGGATTGCCGTGGCGCCGGGCGGATCGAGCGAGAAAAGCAGATGGAGGTAAAGGTCCCGGCCGGGGTCGAGACCGGTTCGCGCTTGCGGGTTCAGGGCGAAGGGGAAGCCGGCACCCAGGGTGGTCCGTCTGGTGATCTTTACGTCGTAATCCACCTGGCCGAACATGAGCGATTTGAGCGGCAGGGCAGCAATCTCTACGCGTCTCTGCCGGTGACCTTTGCCCAGGCTGCGTTGGGTTCCGATGTTTTTGTTGGGACAATCGACGGAGAAGAGAAAGTGAAAGTTCCGGCCGGCACGCAAACCGGCACCGTTTTCCGTCTCAAGGGCAAGGGCATGCCAGTCCTCGGTGGTCGCGGCCACGGCGATCTATTTGTTTCAGTCAGCGTTGTAACCCCAACCTCGTTGACCCGCGAACAGCGAAAGCTTCTCGAGCAGTTGGCGGTGGTTGAGAACCGAGATCTGGAAGACAAAGGGCTGGTCGATAAGGTTCGCGATATTTTTGGTTAACCAGTTTCGGGTTTCGAGTTTCCAGGCAACATCGCTAATGCTGAGACCGCGGGCGTCTCGCCCGCACCGAGCGCCGCAAGGCGCGAGTCTTTTGTTAGAACGCGAAACTTCTTTTGTAAAGCGGATTATTCATGAAGCACATCCCCCACGTCCTTCGTAACTTCCCTGGAATCATCTTCCTCCTTGTTGCAGTTGCTGCCGTCCAGGCGCAGGACAGCATGCAGCGCTGGAAGGAATACGACTTCGCAAATTCAACCCTCAAGCCTGCGGAAATCTCAAACGTCCCGCTCGAAGATCTCAAGTTGATGCGCGGGATCGTTTTCGGCCGTCACGGTCGCATTTTCAAAGATCCTGAGATTAAGACATTCCTGGCGGCCCAGGATTGGTATAAACCGTCCGCCGATTTTCAGAACTCGATGCTCAATGCAACTGAGGTCCGGAATCTCGACGTGATCCGAGATGCGGAAGCCAGTAAGCATGAACCTGTGCAACCCGGCGACATGCGCTACTGGCGCAGTCGCACGCTCACGCCGAAGAGACTGGGCAGGCACAGCAATGCCGAATGGTTGGTGCTTCGCGCGGAGGTGGAGGCAATTCATGGCAAGCGCTTCGACGACGACTTTTTACAGCAGTATTTCACCGAGCGTTACTGGTATAAGCCGGCTGACCGCTACGATCCGAAGCAGTTGACTCCGCTCGAGCAGAAAAACCTTGCGACTATTGCGGCCGCGCAGAAACGCTCCCGTAAAGTGGCCATCGCTCCCGGCGATATGGAGTTTTTCGAAAACAGGACAATTTCCGCCCAGATGTTGCGCGGCCTAAGCCTCCACGAACTACGGCTACTGCGAAACGAAATCTATGCGCGTCACGGCCGCCAGTTTCGGGCCGATTGGCTAACGCAGTATTTCTTCAGCCAGCCCTGGTACTCGCCCAACGAAGATTTCAAGGACGAGGACCTGTCAGGTGCGAGTAAGCAGAACGTTGAAACGATTGTTGCTTACGAGAATAGGATTCACGACGGTCTCAGCCAGCGGCCCATCACGCGGAGCTTGCTGGAAGGCTTGTTCGTCGAAGATGCCGCGAAGATGCGCCAGGAAATTTACGCTCGTCGCGGCAAGGTCTTCACCAAAGAACCCTGGTTCCAGACCTACTTCGAAACGTTTGCCTGGTACAAAGCTGACCCGCAATTCACAGACGAAAAGTTAAGTGACCTGGAGAAGCGTAACGTCGCGACGATTGTGGCTTACGAGAAAAAGGCGGTGAGCGCCTTTAGCGTCATCGAGGGTTGATAAGGCCCACTCCAGGTCTCGCGTGTCGAGACCAGAAAAGCAGAAGGCAACAGGTTACCAGACGGTGGATTACCTCAGCCCACGGAGTCTCCGTCTCGATTCAGGTGTTGGCGTGGTTGTAAGAAAGTAGAAATTTCCTCGCGGTTACTTACCGCTCCCAAAAATCCTCGGAAAACTCCCATTGGAGGGTCTGATGTTAATCTTCCAAGTCTCGCTCAGATTGGTAACCGTTCTCGTGTGCGCGCTATTTCTGGTGGCGCCAACTATTGCTCAGAACAACACGTCTTCAAAAAGCAAAGAACTCTACGACCAGATCAAAGCCTTCTCGATCACGGGTGGTGTGGCGACGGTTCAGTCGCTGACTATCAAGCGTGATCGGGTAACGATGACTTTCGATGGCCGGCTTTACTTTGCGGGCCCGGTAGCGGGCCGGGTTACCGGGGCAGTTTTCATTGGTAACGGGAGAGTTACTGCTGAAGTGCCTCTGGGAGAGTTTGAGAAAAGCAATGTGCGCCGGCTGCTGGGAACAGACGTCGTCGAGTCTGACTTCAAGACCGCGGTTCTCAGGTTCAGCGACGACACTTTCAACGAAATTACCAAAACGAGCGGGCAAGCCGGCGGCGGTGGCGACATTCAAGTTCAAAAGCTGGCGACCGACCTTGACGCACGGATCCTGAAAGAGTCTGGTGCAAATCTTCCCGCCCGTATCAGCCTGGCAATCCTGAATCAAGAGACACCGGGATTCTTCTTCGCCAACTTTGATGGTGGTAAACGTGGCCGGTTCAGCTTTTTGATGGACTACCAAAACCGGATTCCGACGACTAACTTCCGGCTCAATGGCGGTGAAAAGGGCCTCCTCTTCAAGTACAAAGATGACGACTACGAGAACGAAGTTTGGACGGCTTTTTATTCCCTGGATGAGTACCAGCGGCAGCGAGTAACCTACTCTGACGTAAATGACCTGATCGATATATCTCACTACAACATGACGATCGATCTGCGTGAACACGAAAAGTTCATGCGTTTGCATAGTTCCGTTAAAACGCAGGCGTTGGCTTCAAAGCTGGCGGCTATTTCTTTTCGGGTGGGCGAAAGTCTTGGCGAGGAGGAAAGCCAAAGACTGAAAAAACAGATGCGACTCAAGCAGGCTCGACTTGGGTCCACCGAACTCGCCTTTGCTCAAGAGGATTGGGAAGGCGGCTTTACTGTTTTTCTCCCGAATCCGGTTCAGGCAGGCCAGCAGCTTGATCTCGACCTGGTGTTGGAAGGCGATTTCATGTACGACGCCGATCGGCAGAATTTACCTGATTGTCACTATCCCCGTTCAAACGTAACCTGGCTCCCGCGGCATGGTGAACTGGATCGCGCCACGTTTGAACTCACATTCAGTCATCCAAAGAAGCTCAAAGTTGCAAGCGTTGGAGTCCGCCTCAGTGAAGACGCCTCGGTCGAGGACAAAAAGGTTGTCATAACAAAATATCGGATGGACATACCCGTTCCGTTCGTCACCTTTGCGCTGGCTCCGTTTGAGAGGCATGCAGAGATGGTGAAGTGGGAAAAAGGCGGCGATCCAATTCCGTTGGAATTCAACTCCCTTCCTGGCTCTGAAGTTGCGATCAAGGAAGACTTCATCCTTGCTGAGCTGAGTAATTCGGTTCGTTACTTTACGCTGATGTTTGGGAAATATCCTTATGCTACCTTCGGAGCCACCTTCCACCCGTTCGGCTTTGGTCAGGGGTTTCCGACGATGCTCTTGATTCCTCCAACGGACCGGGCCAGCAAGTTCACCTATCAATTTATCGCGCATGAGACCGCCCACCAGTGGTGGGGAAACTTGGTAGCGTGGCGGTCTTATCGTGACCAATGGTTAAGCGAAGGGTTTGCGGAGTATTCCGGAATTCTTTACACGGCAGTTAGAGAGGGATCCGGTGCGCGCAACGATCTTTTGGGGCGGTTGCGCCGCTCGCTAAACGAGCCGCCCGAGACCGAGACGGGACTGGGTAAGGGAAGGTTGGTGGATGTCGGTCCTATCATTCTGGGACACAGGCTCAGCACCAGAAAGACCCAGGGTGCCTATCAGACGTTGATTTATAACAAGGGCGCCCTGGTTCTTCGGATGCTTCACTTCCTGCTCAGCGATCCTTCGACCGGAGAGGACAAGCCGTTTTTCGACATGATGACGGACTTCGTGAACCGTTATCGGAACCAGGCTGCCTCGACGGATGACTTTCGTCTTGTTGCCAATGAGCATTTTGCCAGAACGCCAATCGCGCGGTTGTACCGCGTGAACAATCTTGACTGGTTCTTCAGCGAATGGGTCTACACGTCAGGCATGCCTTCATATCAAATGGACTACAGGATTGAAGACCAGCCTGATGGGAAAGCCCTGCTGAGCGGGACGATCACTCAAAAACATGTGCCCAGCGATTGGTTTATGGTGTTGCCGGTGGTCATTTCTTTCGGCGGGAATCAACAGGCTCGCGGCACGGTTCATGCCCATGGGCCAACTTCTACTTTTCAAATCCGGCTTCCGGCGCGACCCAGGAAAGTAGAGCTCGATCCGGAGCACTGGGTCATCTCGAAAGAAACCTCGACTAAAGGAAGCTAAGCTCGCCTTCAAAGCCGGTAACGTACCTTCGCCCGCCGCAATGCATCGTCTCGATTTTCAAAGTTTTGCAATCGCAAGGTGACGTCCGCGTTCAGATCGAAGCCGGCGCGTTCGCCTGCTTTAAGTTTGACAGTCCCGGCGGCTGCAATCATCGCCGCGTTGTCGGTGGAGAGATGCGGTGATGGGAAGTAAGCGGGAATCCCGAGCCGTTCTGCCGCCTGGAGAGACGCCGCCCTCAGCGCGCCATTGCATGCCACGCCGCCCGCGACAATTAACGTCTTCGGTCCCAGCTCTTCTGCAACCCGCTGCGTTGTTCCGACCAGTGAACGCACGACCACACTTTGAAAACTGGCTGCCAGGTCCTTGACCTGTTGTGATGGGGGATCGCCGTTTTCGGCCGGTTTAAGGTTCGTTTCGCGCACGTGCTTGGTGACAGCAGTTTTCAATCCGCTAAAACTGAAATCCGGCGAACCGTCACCCATCCGGGGCACTGAAAACTTGAACGCCTTCGGATTACCTTCGCGAGCAAGCCGTTCAATCACTGGTCCACCCGGATAGCCCAGGCCCAACATCTTGGCGACCTTGTCAAACGCTTCGCCGGCCGCATCATCGCGCGTCCGCGCCACCACTTTGTATTTACCTGGCTCGGGCACGAAAAAGAGATTCGTATGGCCGCCAGACACCACCAGAGCGAGAGCGGGATATTCCACCGGCGGATTTTCGAAGGCCACGGAGTAAATGTGACCCTCGATATGGTTCACGCCGACCAGCGGCTTATTCAGCGCGAAAGCCATCGCCTTTGCATACGACACGCCAACCAGTAGCGAGCCGACGAGACCCGGCCCCTGCGTGACGGCGATTCCGTCGATGTCATGCGGCTCAATCTTCGCGCGATCGAAAGCCTCGCGAACGATCGGGACAATTTTGTCGAGATGCTCGCGCGAGGCGAGTTCAGGTACGACCCCTCCGAAGCGCTCGTGTGTTTTCACCTGTGAGGCGATCACCGAAGAGATGATCTCGCGGCCGTCTTGCACGATGGCGGCCGCAGTTTCATCGCAGGAAGTTTCGATTCCAAGTACGAGCATGAATGAATTCTAGCAAGGATGAGGAGGGCTGACTAAAGGGGAGAGGGGGGAGAGGATTTATCATTTGAGATTTGACATTATTTGACATTTATCATTTGGTTATTGAGGGCGCACAAGCTGCAAGATTCGAGCAAACTAGACTCTTGCCAGAAAGGGTCGTTTACAGCGCTTTCGCTTTTCAATGCCCAGATGATAAATGTCAAATGGTGGATTCAAGTTCGTAGTGCAACACCAAAGTGTCTGAAATACCTCGTTGGTCTTCTGACTCGAACTGTAAAGCAGGTCAAGTCAAAAATCCTCATGTAAGGATACGACCGGGTTCGGTTGCACTTCCAAGTTGAATCCACGAATTTCCACGAATCTCAAATGATAACCCTTACCCGCTCATCACCTGGCGAAACGCTGCCATAAACGCTTCCATTTGCGGCTTCGTTCCAATCGTGACGCGCATGAAAGTTGGAAGGCCAGGAAAGCGCCGCCCAACTTGCACCTTTCGTTCGCGCATAGCGGCGATCACTGGTCTTGCTTCACGCCGCAGATCGATCATCATGAAGTTTGCGTGAGATGGAATAAACGAATAGCCCATCCTGGTTAATTCCGTGCTGACCCGCTGCCTCACCTCTGTATTACGCAGCCGGCCTTGTTCGACCTGCCCGCTGTCCCTGAGACTTGCTGCCGCAGCGACCAAAGCCATGATGTTTACACTGTCCCACGATTGCTGTTCGCGCATGCGGCTAATCAGTTCCGGCTGTGCGACGCAGTACCCACAACGCAACCCGGCCATTCCGTAAATCTTCGAAAACGTTCTCGTCACGATCAGGTTTGGATACTCTTTGATGAGCGGGATGACACTCTCGTAGTCGTTTGAATCAACATAGTGATGGTATGCCTCGTCCACCAGAATGATCTTCTGCGCGGGCGTCTTCCGGAGAAATGCTTGCACCTGACCCCTGGGTGTAATGCTGGCGGTCGGGTTGTTTGGGTTGCAGATGTAAACCAAGCCCACCCCGTCGACAGCCGACATTTTCGCCAGATCGTGTGCGTAGTCGCTGGTCAGATCAATCTTGACTACCTCAGCCTTCGCGGTTTCAGCGTGATGCAGAATGGCTTCGAAAGTAGGGTTGGCGACCAACAGTTTCCTGCCTGCTCCAGTAAACGTAGCGGCGGCGATCTTCAGGATCTCGCCCGAACCATTCCCGAGCAGGATTTGTTTGCCAGTGACGCCGTGGAGCTTTTGCAGTCCTTCAAACAAAGGTTGTTCACTCTCATCAGGATAACGCCAGGCGAGTCCAAACGCGCCGGTCATTGCTTTGATCGCGAGCGGCGAAGGTCCATAGGGGTTCTCATTTGAACTCAAGCGAACCACGACGTTCGCTGCACGATCGATCAAGCCGAGCGCCGGAGCGGAGAAAGACGCGGGTGCTAACGCGGCATAGGCTGCGCTGGCACCCACGAACTTAGTGAAACTGCGACGCGATAACGGTGAGCTCATGGTTCCTCCTCTACCGAGTAGTGGAAAGCGAAGTGCATGAGAGAGTCGAAGAGACTTTCCATATATCAATTGTCATTAGTGAATTCAACTTCGAAGTGCAACGGAACCTCGTCGTATCCTTCGTTAGGATTTCTGACTTGAATTGCTTTACCGCAAAGCGGTTGCGTCTCAAAGCCCAGGGTTGCCGCTTCGGCTACCCTGGGTTACAGAATTGAATAGATGATTCAACCGCAACGCGGTTGCGTCCGCCGGCGCATTCCCGGGCAGTCGTGCGGAGTGAGGGCGCTGCTTCAACCCCGGGGAGTCAAGATCATAAGCAACTCGGAACAATCCTTCTTCTGGCCGGTCTCACGCCAGCCGAAATGAGAAATCGCCTTTGTCATTCTGCCGCCGAGTAAAAGCTGAGCGCTGAATCACCCTGTTTTAACACGCGATGGCGGCTGAGACGACCCACCAGATTCGGCAAATCATTCTTGTGGTAATGTTCGGCAATCAGCAGCCCGTTGTCTGAGAGAAGCTCGCTCGTTCCAAACTGAGTAAGGACCTTAAGGTAATCGTTAGAGTAGGGTGGATCGAAAAAGACGATGTCCCACTTTCGAGTTTCGCGCTTCAGGCAGCGCTGCAGAAAATCCGCGGCTTCATGTTGCACGACGTCCGTTTCTTCCTCCGGGACTCGGCAGAGATCGAGATTGGCTTCGACGAGTCCACACATCTTCCGCGAACGGTCCACGAAGGTAGCGTGACTTGCGCCACGTGAGAGCGCCTCAATCCCAACCGCACCCGAGCCGGCGCAGAGGTCGAGAAACCTTGCACCCTCAATTCGTGGCGCGATGATATTGAACAGGGTTTCACGAAGACGATCAGACGTCGGCCGCACCTCCAGCGAAGGCGGGCTCTTTAGATTTCGACCGCGATATTTTCCGGCAATGATTCGCAAGGTCCGAAAGCACTATCCGCAGATTACGCAGATTAGACACTACAACAGTAGAGGGGTCATCTGCGGATAGATATTTCACCCGACCGCGGCCAGGCCAAACCGAGCGTCGGCCTTGACGCGTTCAATCAAGGCCGCCGCTTCAGCAGACTTCTCGCTCCTGTTGAAATAAAAATCGGCCTCCTTGCGCGCCGACACAAGGATCCGCTGATCGCGAACGATATTTGCCACACGAAACTCGGGCAGGCCCGATTGCTTCGTGCCTAACAATTCGCCGGGGCCGCGCAACTCCAGGTCCTTTTCAGCGATCACGAAACCATCGTTAGTCTTAGCCATGATGCCGAGCCGCTCCGTGGCTACGCTGGTTTGTTTGTCGGAAGTAAGCAGGACGCAATAACTCTTTTCGGCTCCTCGCCCAACACGCCCCCGCAACTGATGGAGCTGCGACAAACCAAATCGCTCCGCATGCTCGACAATCATCACCGAAGCATTCGGCACATCCACGCCTACCTCGATGACCGTGGTAGAAACGAGTATATCGATTTCGCCGGCCACAAACCGGCTCATCACTCCGTCCTTCTCGACTGACTTCATCTTTCCGTGAACCAGGCCGACGGAAAACTTTGGAAAGACGCGGTCACGAAGATACTCGAACCTCTGCGTGGCATCCTTCAGGTCAATCTTCTCCGACTCTTCCACCAGTGGATAGACCACGTAAACTTGACGCCCGCCGCGCACCTCCCGAGATATCAGTTGCTTTACTTCAGCGCGCTGTTCTTCGCCAAACACTTTGGTTTCGATCGGCGTCCTTCCCGGAGGCATTTCATCAATAACGGAAACGTCCAGGTCGCCGTAGATTGTCATCGTAAGCGAACGAGGGATGGGTGTTGCCGTCATCACCAGCACGTCCGGATTCAATCCGCGGCTGCGGAGCTCCGCGCGTTGCATCACACCGAAACGATGTTGTTCGTCAATTATGGCGAGACCGAGTTTTCGAAATGAAACTGCCTCCTGGATCAATGCATGAGTGCCAACGACGGCATGAATTTCCCCGGCTGCCAGGTCGGATTGAAGACTCTTCTTGTTGGCAGCGCGGAGCGAGCCCGTCAGCAACTCGACGCGGTAAGGCGTTTTTGCCAGCAGTCTCTTGATGTTGCGCGCATGCTGCTCGGCGAGTATCTCAGTCGGCGCCATCAATGCGGTCTGATGACCGCTTTCCATCGTTGCCAGCATCGCAATCAGGGCAACGATTGTTTTTCCACTACCGACGTCGCCCTGCAGCAACCGGTTCATAGGCGCGGTAGACTGCAGGTCCCTGAAAATGTCTTTGGTGACGCGCCGCTGGGCCTCGGTGAGTTTGAACGGCAGCACTTTGGCAATTCTCAACTTGGTGGCCTGATCGATCCTAATTTCCGCGCCCTTGGATTCCTTGATGCGCGTGCCGCGTTTCAAACTGATGCCGAGGGCCACCCAAAACAGATCTTCGAAGATGAGGCGAAGATGAGCGGGACTGCGCGACTGGTCATAAAGAGCGAGTGGGACATCGTCAGCCGGGAAGTGAATTTTGCGCAAAGCCTCAGACCGGCCAATCAGCTTTTGCCTCCTGCGCAAATCAGCCGGCAGCGTTTCCTCAATTACCGCGTCGGGCAGCAGAGCGAGAGTGCCGTGGATAATCTCGCGGAGACGCTTGGAGCTAAACTCGCCTACTTTGCGGTAGATTGGCACGCGACGGCCCGTATGAATTACCGCCAGAGCGGGATCGCTACTTTCTTCATCATCAAAACCGTTGCCTTCTTCGGGCACGGCGTCACTGCGTCCGGCATCTTCCTTAGCTTGAGGCGAAGGCAGCATTTCCAACTCATCAGCCGGCTTATGCAAACGCAGCGCAAATGTCGCCCGTCGTTTGTCCCACTCCCAACGTCCGAAGGTCACAAAGCGAGCGCCCTGCGCGAACCGTTTGGAGTAATACTTGACGATGTCGTACGCATGTGACCCGGAAACAAACCACCAGACAACGACGGGTTTACCTGTCCGCGCCGGATCAGTAGCCGAAACTTCGAAGATGAAAAGCCGCGACCGTCCCGGGGCGCGACGGTTTCGCACCTGATAACCACCAGCCACTTTGACTTGTAGTTCAAGCGATGCCTCCATCCCTTCGGAGAGATCGCTGATGCGAGCCGGATTTGATCGGTCTTCATAACGCATCGGCAGGTAGTTCAAGAGATTTTCGACTGTTGACTTGCCGGGATCTCTCAGCGCGAAGTGGTTGGAAAGCGCCAGTGCAAGTTTGTGTGCGAGGGTTGGGCCCAGCCGAACGAAGCCGTATTGATGCAGTTCGTTAATCGGAGTACGGAGGCTAAAAGGGGCCGGCATTTCGCCGGATCATAGCACAGCAAAACACGTCGGACTTCTATTCGAGCGCGGGACCGAAAGAGCAGACGAAGAATGCATAAAGCGCGCATGAGCCATGCAAAAAAATCAGTATTTCGAAAGATTCAAGCGAAACTAACGACTCCATATCAGCGTTCTAATCGTCGAGGAGCGTGATTATGAATCGCCGGGAATCTCTAGTAGAAAAAGCGATTCGAGAGGCCATCGAGAATGGCGAGCTCGACAACCTGCCAGGCAAAGGCGAACCAATTGATCTGGAAGAGAATCCTTTTGAAGATCCGGACCTGCGCACAGTTCATCGACTCCTGCGCAACGCCGGTTTCGCTCCCGCCTGGATTGAGGAGCGAAAAAATATCGATGCCGCGTTTGAAGCAGCGCGTTTGCAGCTTCATCGAGCCTGGAATCTCTACGGCCGCAACTCTGAAGGAGACGTGAACTGGCAAAGAAATTTAGCTGAGTTTTCCGAGAAGGTAGGTGAGTTGAACAACCGGATTAGGCTTTACAATCTGAAAGCTCCAGCGGTTGTGTTTCACCGAAAGCAATTAAATGTTGAGAAAGAGCTCCGGGAGATTAAGGACTAGAAAGTATCAGGCTATCCTGACAGCAAATAGGCCTGGAGCAAGGAAACCGGGAATGAATACAGACGAGCCAGTTTCGGAAGCCACCATTGAGAAAGTGCGTGCCGTGCGCCACGTCTTGCTGGGGCTGCACAAGACGCTGCTTGAAGTGGAGCGCCAATCCTATGAACGCGAGCATGGCCGGATAAAGAACAGCTATGAATTCTTAAACCTGGTCATGCACAATCAGTGGTTTGCCTGGCTCCGTCAGTTGTCGGAAATTATCGTCCAGATGGATGAACTGCTGGACGCTCGTGAAAGTGCGGCTCAGAGTACTGCTCTTGCGTTGATTGAGGAGGCGCGGTTGCTTCTGACTCCCTCGGAGTCGGGAGAAGAATTTCAACGCAAGTATTACGCGTCAGTGCAGTCGTCGCCCGAAGTGGTAATGGCGCACGCGGAATTTGCCAAGGTATTGGGTCCGGCCAGACTCTCGAGGGAAGTTCATTAGTTACAACTTGAGGAGATTTGATTTCCAGAAGGTCAGCTCGAAGTTGCTTCAGACTTGGAGCAGTGCTGATCGAAAGCGCGGGTAAGTTCCTCAGCTACTTGGGAAGCGTCTTTACCTTCAATTTGCCAGCGTTCCAGCATCCAGACGAGCCGGCCATCCTTCAGCAAGGCGATCGAGGGCGAGGACGGCGCATAGCCGGTGAAATAGGCTCTTGCTTTCTCGGTGGCTTCGATATCAGCTCCGGCAAACACGGTGGCCACTTTGTCCGGGCGCGATGTGTGTTGAAGTGCGCGGGCGATGCCGGGCCGTGCCTTTCCGGCGGCACAACCGCAAATCGAGTTCACGACCACCATGACCGTGCCTCTGCTGTTGTTTAAGGTCTCTTCGACCTGGTCCGGAGTTCGCAATTCCTCAACCCCGATGCTAGTCAACTCTTCCCGCATAGGACGAATCATCAGTTCCGAATATGGCATGTCTCAGACTCCTTCAATTTAGTTGGAGGTTGATTGTAACACGTAAGCCTGCGGGTGATGGTCGCACCGGCGCGGTCCCGACACAGTGAGAGTTCAGCGATCCTAAAACCTGAAAAAGCTGATAAATTCGCTCTTTCACACCTTCGCTTTGCCCACCTCCGCAACCTGCGAATTACGACGGGCCTCTCTCACTCGACCGTGATCATTCCCTCGATGCCGTAGAACTTCTTCTCACTGATCCCCATTACAAGCATAAGGTGCTCAACGCGCCGGAACGGTCCGTTTTGATGACGGTGCGCCACGATCCTCTCAGCCAGAACCATCCCGATGCCCGGCAGTTTCTCCAAATCCTGCGCCGAAGCCTTATTTATGTTTATTCGCGGGTTGGGGTGGGCTTTTGCGGCTGGGGGTGATTCGGCAGTTGGTTGCGCGTGTGAATCTCGCGAATCTGCGACGCAACCCGAAAGAATCATCACAGGCAGCAGGACGAGAAACGTCTTGGTTTGAAAGCGAGTCTTTGCTGGCAGGAGATTTTGTTTCATGTATGCAAGTTGATGTTTGCAAAGGCACTTGTGGGAATGCCGCTGGCGTGTGCACTTTGCTGGAAGTCCAACAGTTTCAAAAACTTCGTTTGTTTTATGGAGCGTTGTCCACAGAGTTTTCCACAGCAAGCGTGGAAAATGGTTCGAACTAGTGGTGGAGAGTCAGTTGGAGGGTGATTGTTCCGGAAAAGAATTTAGGCCGACTTATTCTTCCACGCCCATTTCATCCCACTGCGCAACCATTTCATACGAACGTCCCAGCACCGGGCGCGGTCGCGAGCCGTCAGCCTGGCCGATTAGTCCTTCGCGCTCCATGATGTCGAGAATTGCGGCCGCGCGGCCGTAGCCGATGCGCAAGCGGCGCTGGAGTACCGACGTGGAAGCACGTTTCATTTCGACGCAGATGCGCAGGGCCTCTTCAAAGAGTTCATCATGCTCGCCGTTGGATTCCTCGAGACCAAGTGCCTCTTCTTCCGACTGGGTAATCGAATCGTCGTATTCAGGTTTAGCCTGGGCTTTGGAATGGGCGACGATCCGTCCGATTTCAGACTCGTCGACGTAGGCGCCATGAACACGAATAAGGCGCGACGTTCCGGGTGGCAGGAACAACATGTCGCCGCGGCCAAGCAGATGCTCCGCGCCATTTGTGTCGATGATGGTGCGCGAGTCCACTTTGGAGGAAACGCGAAACGAAATCCGGGAAGGAAAATTGGCCTTAATCAGACCGGTGATGACATCAACTGACGGGCGCTGCGTGGCCAGCACCAGGTGGATTCCAACTGCGCGGGCCATTTGCGCCAGCCTGGTAATCGATTCTTCAACCTCTCGACCCGAGGTCATCATCAGGTCGGCCAGCTCGTCGATAATAATTACCAGATAGGGAAGCGGTTTGTGAGGCTCACCCTTATCGTCGTATTCCTTGACGAGATTGCGGCGCATGATCTCAGTGTTGTAACCGTCGATGTTGCGCACTCCCCAACCGGCCAGATCACGGTATCGCCGTTCCATCTCGCCCACCGCCCACTTCAGCGCCCGTGAAGCAAGCTTCGGATCAACAATGATGGGGGTAGCCAGATGCGGGACGT
This sequence comes from Pyrinomonadaceae bacterium, assembly GCA_045403245.1. Lineage (GTDB taxonomy): Bacteria > Acidobacteriota > Blastocatellia > Pyrinomonadales > Pyrinomonadaceae > PSRF01. The sequence continues at coordinate 31,174 of JAXIOV010000010.1, forward strand.
CTTCGTATAGGCCGAGCTCCAGTCGCTTCGGATCGATCAGGATAAATTTAACTTCGTCCGGCCGCGCGCGATAAAGGATGGAAACAATCAGCGAGTTTACGCCAACAGACTTGCCGGACCCGGTCGTTCCGGCGATTAACAGGTGTGGCATCTTCGCCAGGTCAGCGACGTAGTTGAGCCCGTCGATCGTTTTCCCCAGCGCGATAGTCAGCTTGGAACTCGATTCCCGAAACAGCCGCGACTCGATGACTTCGCGCAGGAAAATTGTCTCGCGCCGCGGGTTGGGCACCTCGATGCCGACATGTGGCTTGCCGGGCATGCGATCAATGCGAATGGACTCCGCCTTCAAAGCCAGACACAAATCGTCTACTAACGAGACTACGCGGGAATATTTGACGCCCGGATCAGGCTTGAATTCGTAGGTTGTCACCACCGGGCCCGGGCAAATGTGTTTGATCTGGCCGGTGACGTTAAACTCCTTGCACTTTTCGGCGAGTCGCGTTGCCAGCCCGAGGAGTTCCGCGTCGGCTTGTTCACTATGCGGCGGCGCTTCGTTCAAAAAGTCCAGCGGCGGCATTGAATAGTCGGTGTAGGAGGCACGCCGGGCGCGCTCAGCGTCGAAAGGAAGTTTGCCGGTGGCTGGGGCTTCGGTCCTGGTGCGAAAAACGGACGCGCCTTTGACCATTTCCTCAACCTCTTCCTCTTCAGTGGCGGCAGCATTTCCGGTCCCGCGCGGAAAGATTGAGCGTCTGCCCGAGCGAGTTTCCACGACCGTTGCGGCCTGTAAGCCGGCTCCAGCAGCAGCTGCGCGCGCCGGTTCCAACGTTGCCGTTGCACTGGCACTCGATTCACTGCGCGATTCACCGCGATTTATGGCTTCGGAGGTGAGCGCGGGCGTTCCGGTCTCCTTCATAAACTCTGCGATGCGCTGATTGGGAGGCAACTCAAGCGAACCTTTCAGCGCCGTACGCTTTGCGAGCTGTTCTGCTCTCAGGATTTCGCGTTTCTCTTTGCGCAGGCGTGCTCGCTCGCTGCGGGCTTCACGCCATGCTTTGAAACGCACCGGTAGTCCCCCGAAAAACGAGAAGCGCTCGCGGAAGAGTGCGACGAGTTTTTCGTAGAGACTAATAAAGGAGAAGTTTGTTGCCAGCAGTAATCCCGTGGCCGCGACGGCGACTAGTAAGACGGTCGCGCCGACGGTATTAAGCCCGCTCGCCAGTCCACGTGAAATGAGAGTGCCAACCAGGCCACCGGGCTGGATGCTGGAGTCGAAGATCGGTTGGATCTTCGAGATTGAAAGCAGGGCCGCAGCCGCGAGAGTCAGGACGACGAGGCCGAGCAATCTTGAGAACGGCGCCCGAAGACTCAGCGTCTTAAACCGGCGCCACGCCGCGGCCAGAAGCAGGAGCGGAAGCAGATAAGCCGCGAGTCCAATTGATTGGAAAAGCATCGCGGCGACGTTGGCCCCAATCGATCCAGCCCAGTTGTGAGTTTCAGCTTGACCGGTCGAGTTCCACGAAGGGTCGCTGGGATAAAACGCAGCCGAGATAAGACAGAGCGCCAGCAGCAAGCCAAACGCCAGCATCAGAATTGCCAGAATTTCGTTACGCCGGCTGTTGCGCGGGGTAATTACCCGTGGCTTTTCTTCGAACTCAGTGGTTGCCATTTACGCTCCGGAATTCTAACTAAGCCGCCTTCTTTGACAGCAAGTACGCCTTAATAAAATCGTCAATGTCGCCGGCAAGCACGGCGTCGACATTTCCGCGTTCGAGTTTTGTGCGGGTGTCCTTCACGAGCCGGTAAGGCGCCAGCACGTAGCTTCTAATCTGCGATCCGAAAGAGATATCGGCCTTGTTGGCTTCGAGTTCCGCGGTTTCAGCTTTCCGTTTTGCAAGTTCCAGCTCATACAGGCGGGAACGCAGCACCTGCATCGCTACGGCGCGGTTCTGATGTTGCGAACGCTGGTTCTGACATTGCACGACAATACCGGTGGGAAGGTGAGTGATTCTTACTGCCGAGTCGGTGGTGTTGATGTGCTGACCGCCGGCGCCGGTGGCGCGGTAAGTATCAACGCGCAGGTCTTTTTCGTTTATTTCGACTTCGATGTCTTCGTCTATCTCCGGATAAACAAACAGCGAAGCGAATGAAGTGTGGCGGCGAGCCGCCTGATCGAAGGGAGAAATGCGAACCAGCCGGTGCACGCCGGCTTCGGCTGCCAACAAGCCGTAGGCGTATTCGCCTTCCACTCTGAAAGTCACTCCTTTGAGTCCCGCTTCTTCTCCCGGCTGGTAATCAAGAATCTCCGTCTTGAATCCGCGCTGCTCGGCCCACTTCAAATACATGCGAAGAAGCATTTCGGCCCAATCCTGCGACTCGGTGCCGCCCGCTCCTGGATGAATTGTACAAATAGCATTTAGCTGGTCATTGCCGCCGCCGAGGAGCATTTCCGTTTCCGCGACGCTGATCTCGTGTTCGAGGCGGCCAATCAGTGTCCGCAGTTCGTTCAAGGAGTCGTCATCTTCTTCGGCAAACTCGAAAAGCACCCCCGCGTCAGCTATGTGTGAATCAAACTGTTCCTGCCGTTCGATCTTCTTCTCCAGTACACTGCGCTTTTGCAAGAGCTTCTGGGCTGACTCCTGGTCGTTCCAAAAATCCGGCGCCGAGGCCTGTTGTTCAATAGCCGTTAATTCCGACTTCTGCGCGGCAACATCAAAGAAACCTCCCGAGTTGCTCGACTCGCGTACGAAGTTCGTCGAAAGATGTTCGTAAATCCTGAATTGATAAAGTCTCGATCATTCAACCTCCAAAATTCCAAATCCCTAACCAAATGTTTTCCTGATGCTTCTGCTCTTAAAAGACCAAACGAGAGCCGCGATTCCCAAAACCGCCCAAATCACGACAAAGACGTCGCCGTGTTTCGCATAAAACGAGGGTGGCTCGGAGTGGCGCCAGATCCTCCATACGCGAACTTCCTGCTGAAAGGGCCGCGTTGCATCTGTAACCTCGCCGCGTTCGCCGATCAAAGCCGTGATGCCTGTGTTGGTAACGCGCAACAGGCGCCGGTTATTTTCCACGGCGCGGAACACTGCGTTAGCAAGGTGTTGATGCATCACCGCCGTCGGGCCGAGATATCCATCGTTCGAAATATTGATCAGCACGTCGGCGCCCTCGCGAGTAAACCTACTCGCGATCGTTGGATAAGCCGACTCGATACAGATGAACACCCCCGCGCGTGAATTGCCGACGGGCATCAGCCGATAATTCGTGCCGGGTACAAAGTCGCCGACAATCCCTCTTATCAAACCCGCTCCCGGTAACCATTGCGGCAGCGGAACATACTCGCCGAAGGGCAGCAGGCGAATCTTATCATATTGAGCCACCAGGCCACCCTCTTCATTTATGAGCAGCGCCGAGTTGTAAATGCCGTCGTTGGGGGCAGCTTCCTGCGAATTCAAGAGGACCGACGTATGGTGTCGTTTGGCAAACTGTGAAAGCCGTTCGCGAAGTTGAGAGTCACCGCCGTAGGTGAAATACATCGGCGACTCAGGCCAAATTAGTAATCGTGGTGTCCCGTCGTTTGGGACTCCATTCAGCGCGACTTCACTCATCTGGAAATGACGCTCATTGAGCTGCGCCATTTCGTCGGGTGTCTTGACTAGATCCATCGGGACATTCGGCTGAATAGCTATCACTACAGCGGCAACGTCTTCGGGTCTGACTAGTGCCTTTATCTCGCTGCGAGGCATTGACAGTATGACGATCAAGCCAGCCAACAAAACGGCCGCGACCGAGATCAGGAGAGCAGAAACCCTTCGACGTAAGAGTGCGAAGGCTATGGATGCGTTCACCCAAACGATCAGAAATCCCACTGCGTAAACTCCGGCCCAACGCGATGTTTGAATTAGCTTCGGATGAAACGCCTGAGAATAGCCGATCGCGTTCCAGAGTTGGCCCGTCACTTCGAGGCGTGACCATTCCAGCGGCGCCCAGATCAGCGGGGCAAGGAATAGCGCGCCCTTCCCGAGTTTCTGAATTAGACGGGCAACAACCGACGCAAACAACCCGGGGAACAGACCCAGGGCGAGGGCGCCTGGGATCAGCATCGTGTAGGCAAGCCAGGAAGGAAATCGGCCGAAGTTAATAATTGAATACGTCAGCCAGTGGCAGGAGCCGAAAAAGAACACGGAGCCAAAGAGCCAGCCGAGAAGGAATGCCGCCCATGGTTTCGGGCTGCTGCCGATGGCGCCCAGGAGTGGCACCATAGCCATCCAGGCGAGCGGCCAGAGATTGAAGTCTGGAAACGAGACTATCAGGAGAGCTGCGGAAACCAGGGCAAGTGCGAGTTCCCTAAGCGAGGGTGCGTCGGATTTGGCACGACTCAGGATTGAGGGTCGTACCCGGGGTCGGCCGTCAGGCCGGGACGCGATAGAAACCGTGTCCTGCATTGCGGTGAGTTTACCGCAAAAGCCAGATGGCCCGACCTAAAGTTTCCGACATTGGGAAGGGGACGTGAGGCGAAAAATAATTTTTCAAACCGGTTTGATCGCGCACTTTCGCCTACCCAAAACGGGCGTGAACGCTTCAAAAAGACAGAAAACGTCACTGTCAAAGTGACAAAATTCGTCGCAGGATGACCGACGGGTTAATTGGGTAGATTTGGGGCAGAAATTGAGTTGAAAAACATCAGAGCGGTTCGTAAACGAGACGGAGTGGGAGAGCAGGAAAAATCGACCTCTGAATGCGGGAGAACCCAGCCATTTCTGACTGGGTTCCAATTTCGGGGGGAAGCACTGAAGGGTTGCTCGGCAGGTGGCTGGCGCAGCGGCAGGCGGCGCTCAGAGAAGTGATGGCGGCGGGGGCACTTTCAACCTTTACATTGGGTCTTCCGTGCGTGCCGGTTATCCTTAGAGCACCTCGTGTGCCAAAGAGGAAGTTTTTCTGGAAAGCTGGATTGAATGGGCGTTAGCGTCAGCTTGTTTGCCGGGACAGTCGCAATCGGGAACTTACGAAATGCGCAAAGGCTTACCCGCTTCGAGTGGACGTTGAATGCGGACCCCTAAAAGAGGTAGAACCCAGTCATTTCTGACCAGGTTCATGTTTCGGGGGGAAGCACTGTAGGGTTGCTCGGCGGGCGGCTGGCGCAGCGGCAGGCGGCGCTCAGAGAAGTGATGGCGGCGGGGGCACTTTCAACCTTTACATTGGGTCTTCCGTGCGTGCCGGTATTTCCTATGGCACTTCCTGTGCCACCGACAAGTTTTTTTGGAATCCGAACCGTATTGAGCGTTATGAGAAGAGACTTAGGCGTCAGACGTAACCAGGCGAAGGGGGTGGTTGGTTTTGGGGCCTTAGTCGCAAACGTCGACCAGCGCGAGATGACCTTCGAAGCCGATGACCCGAACTAGTTCAGGAGCCCAGATGGGGTTGCCGCTACGGGATCGTGCACGCCACAACTCGCCTTGCACCATCACCGTTCCTTCGGGATCAAGGTCCTGGCCGACCCGGCCGATTTCACCGATTAGCTTGACCTCGCCCGCACCAGCGTTCTTGTGCCGCCAGAGCGCGAACACGAGGATCAACAGCAATCCTGTCAGGAACACCAAACCGAGCAAGATGGAAACGAACATAGTGTTTTCGGATACCAACAACGGACAAGTGACAACCGACTGGCCTTCAGTTCTTTCCCATAGTCACCTGGCGTTGCAGAGCGATAGCTTCCTGGTTGTTTGAGTCGATGGTCATCGCACTTGCAGCAAACTTCGTCGCCTCACCACGATCGCCTCGCTCGAGAAAGATCCTGCCGAGCAGAATGTGCGCATCGATTAGCTTCGGATCCCAGAAGATCGCGGTCTTAAGCGCAGCGATGGCTGCCTCCTGGTCGCCACGACGCTGGTTGATGCGACCGCTGAGCAGGTAAGCCTCCGCATTTGTCGGCTCGAGCATAACCACTCGGTGCAGTTCTGGTAGCGCCTCGTCGTCGCGTCCCGCCTGATAGAGCTCGCGAGCTTTTACCAGCAAGTCTTCCGTTCCTGCCTGCACCTGGTTTGCCGCAATCGCGGAGTTCCAGTTCAAGTCAGCCAGGTCATCGCGATTGAAGACATCACGCATGCGCAACGAGATGCCACTAACGGTCTGCGACTTCTGCCATTCGGTTTGCCACTTCGCGTAAGTCGGCAGAAGGAACCGGCGAGCCTGATCGTCGGCCGCATTCGCTGTCTCAGTCTTCCCGACCTTCTCCAGAGACTTTGCATATAGGAAATACGCTTGCCCGTCCCTTGGATCGGCAGTAATCACCGGCTTGAGTTGTTCTGCTGCTTCCGCATATTTGCCCAGGAGGAACAGAGCCAGCGCATAGTTAAAGTGAACCATCGCATCTTCAGGTGAAGACTCCGCGGCACGTGCCAGGAAGGATGCGCCCTGATTAAGAAGCCGGGTGCGCTCTTCGTCTTTCTTCTCCTCACGCGAGGCTTGCACAGCCACAGCGCCCGCATTGTTGTAGATACCAATCAGTGGTACGTCAGACGAAAGTGGCACCAGCGCGGCCAGCGCGTGTCCGAAGTCACCCATCTTTGCGAAACCCAGTCCTGCGTAAAACGCGGCTTCGGCGTAGTGCGGATCCTTCTTTTGCAGCTTCGTGAAATACTCGGTGGCGTCTTTCCACTTTCCATCGAGCATATAGAAACGCCCCAGCTCAAATGCCGCTTGAGGATAGATCGCACCTCCATTGGCATCAGCATAAAAGCGCAATGCGTTCTTCAAATAGTTGGCGCGTTTGGTTTCACGTTCACCAAGTTGGACGCCTTTCACGTAAGCCTCGAAGGCGGGCTGAGGAACTTTGGTGGCCTCCTGGACCAACTGGTTTTGCGAGAAGGGAAGTGCCTTGTCGCGCTGGTAGAGAATGTAGTACGCGAGACGGCCCTGGATGTCCTGCAATGTTGTTAACGGGCCGCCAAAGTCAAACTGTCGCGTAGCCCAACCGCCATCCAGCATTTCGCCCAGCGTGCGCCCTTCATTCACCTTAATCACGCGCGCGGTGAGTTGCACATAAGCCTCGGCCGACGGCTTGTTCTCTCCCTCTTTTTCGCTCACCGGCTTGCTCTCGCTCGTGGGTGGCATTACCGAGTAGGTGCCGATCACGATCAACGATGCTTTCGCTTCACGCGCCAGTTTGATGGCGGTGGCGCGCGAAGGAATCACCGTTTGCGGCAGTCGCAGCCGCTGGTAAGCAAGTTCGCGCTCATCACTCGAAACGACGAGCAACCCCGGCTTGTTTAGCAGGTCTGCCAGTGAATCGGCAAAACTCTCTCCAACCCAGTTGTATTCCGTACGGTTTGAGGTGTTCTCAAAAGGAAGGATCATCACCACATCGCGGCTGGTCTGCGCAAACCCGTTCTGCGCACCGATGATTACAAAGAGACCCGCCAAAGTAATCGAGGCCAGGCGACGAGGGCCAAAACTGCGAAGCAAAGACTTTGTCATTACGTCAATATTTCCAATCATTTAAAAGGACTAACTCCAGGCAAAAGCCCAACTTTGATGCCTCCAATATACCAGCGGTTGGTAAGAGGCGCATCCTGACTGCGCCTGGAGGAATAAGCCGGTTTAAAAGTCAGCCGCGGATTAACGCGAATTGAATCGGCAGAGACACCGAAACAAAAAGATCGGCCGCCACTTCGCCGAACTCAAGCGCAGCAGGCGGGCTTTGCACAAAAAGTGCTTAACCTGATGAAATGCATTGACGGCAAACGACTAGTTGCGGCTTGCCGCCGCATAGTGCGGAAAGCCTATGGCTTTCCGCTGACCTTCCCCTGATGTTTTTCCTGAGGCTCAGCCTCAGGAAAAAGAGTGCGCGGACGTCGTTCTCGGAAAGGCAGAGCCATTCCGCACTGTGCGGCGGCAAGCCGC
>JAXIOV010000111.1:0-3590 GCA_045403245.1 Pyrinomonadaceae bacterium
CTGGATCGGTGTGAACTCTGAACTGATGATGATCAGCAGTGAGAAACCGCTCTGCCCGTTGGGCAAGCGTGTGTTCAACAGAGCGAAAGCCTTGAGCGTAAACTGGTCCTGAAACTCCAGTTCCAGCATTCCCGTATAACGTGCCTCTTCCGGCTCGAAGTCGAGAAATCCGCCGCCTTTGAATCCACCGCCGTCGATCGACAAACCAATGCCGTGTGGAGGTTTGAATCCGATCGAAAAATCAACCGGACCAAGATTCCCATCATGATCGTCTTTGAAGTTAAGAGTGGCGGTCAGACCGATACCGTCTATGACCGCCTGAAGTGGACCTAATCTGGTCTTGATATTAGCGGCTGCAAAGAAGGGAAGCGTCTCTTCTTGAATGTCTAAGCCGATTGAGATCGCTGATATTTCAACTGGTCCAAGTTCGACGTGAGTTGGGATTTGAATTGCAAGAGCACTGCTGCCCCTAAAGAAGAGTCCCTGGTCCGAATCATATCCGAAAGCAACACTGAACGCTGAGTCTACCTTTGCTCCTGGCAATAATGAGCTTATGAAACCATCACCCTTGGAGAGATCGAGAATCAGTTTTCCATCGGCCAGCTCGCCTGCCACAAAAAATTTACCCGCTGCATCGGTTTCCCCTGAACCGGTGAGGATTTCCACTCCTGTCCTGGCGATAAACTTACCGATCTCGAGCCGGTTTCCTCCAACTTCACCAAGCAGGATGTACTTATTCGCAACCGCGGTTCGATCAGCTTCAAATCTGAGTTCTACCTGAGCGGACGTCGTCACATCAGTCGCCGGCGATAGCAAGGTGGCATTCCCATTGGGCTGAATGATGATCCCGGAGCCAAAGGCTGTGTCGAACCCTATCTTGATTATGAATTTTATTTCTTCATCTAATGGAATCTCGTATTCCCCGGCCTTCATGCCGGTCCTCAACCTTATTTCAATACCAGGAGGAGTGACGTCAGTGTTTGCGATCACTTCCGATATGATCAGATCGATTTTTGGTGGGCTCGAGAGTTCATCGAAAAACGGAAGCGTTCCGAGTGCGAACAACAATTTTTCCAGCTTCGTGAAAAGAGTGATCGCGTCAATCGAATCGTCGTCCCAATTGAAGAGTGTTTGTAATTGCTGCTTGGGGCTCTTTGCCCATCTCGTGAGGTTCCCAAAATTGAAAACAAACCTCGTAAAGGGCGGGTTATTTGGATCGGTTGAATCTGCATTCTCGATGACTTGTTCCAGCACACCGAGAAATTCGAGCAGCTCGTTGAGCCCCCTGATGACACTAAATCTTCTAATCAATAAATGGTTGAGAAGGTTCCTGGGGAGATCATCAATCGTTGACGGCGGGAGTCCCGGCAAACTCAATGTCCTGATAGCTGCTGCTAGGGCGCCAAAGCTGTCAATAGCCGTGCCGACCTTGACTATTAAGTCTGGCGTGATTCTGATGATTTCCAGCTGATCATTGGATTCAAGTACGTCGATCAACTGCTTCGCTAAGGCTATTACTTCAGAGACCTGCGCTACTGTGGTCTGCAAAGGACCAACGATTAGGTTTTCGCTCGCTTCCGGTACAGGTATTCCCAATTCGTAAAGTAAGACGCGAGCCTGGCCGGGCTCCAAGTCTCGCTCCAAAGGAGAAAGAATCTCGGAAAGAGCTAAACCTAAAGATTGAAGAGTGCCTTGCGGTTCAGGCATCGACAGTACCTGTCAGATAAGTGAAGAGGTCTTCCGTCTTTTGAACACGATCGGCCAACGCAAAGACTTCATCATGGTAACGATTGATTGTTTGAATCAGATCCGGACTTCCATGCGCCCTCAGCGCTTCTACCATCCGGGCCAGGGACATCTTTAAAGGGATGTCTTCGATTTGTGGGGGAATCAGATAATCAGGATCTCGGTAGCTATTAATGAAATGGCTCAAGTACTCGGCTCCCTTGCTCCGATGCCAGGTCACGAGCACGGGCCGGACATGGTTAATAAGGTGGACCAGTTCGGGGCGATGTTTCTCCAGCAATTCGAAAAACTCCACTCCCCGAGCGGAAACGGAAAGCCGGTCCCGAAGAGGCCCGGACATGGGTTGGTCGAAACTAATCGCGGGTGACCGCTCAGGCAAAGGACTCAACGATGCCACCGTATTTTTCTGCGTGGTCAACGGTGTGACATCGAGAAAAGCGCAGACCGGGCCAATATGAGAGGCATGCGCCCGAAGATCTGCAATCGGTCGTGGGTTGCCATTCTGGTCTATGCTGTTATCACCGAATAACAGACCGACCACTTCACGCTGTTCGGTAACGATGACTGAGCCGGAGTCTCCTTCCTCCGAAAACCTCACCACATTGTCGCAATTAGGTTCGGTGGCCCTGATGATTATGATGTTGTGGTGAGTAATATTTCCGGGCGTACCCAAAGCACCCAGCGGGTCTACTATTTCTCCAACGGTTCTCCCGGAAGAGCGTCCCACCTTGAAGACCTTTTTGAGGTTGTCTCCGATTCTTATCCTACCCATTCTCTCGAGTGCGTTGTTGCCGCCGATATTGAGGCCCTTGATGTTGTTTTCAACGTCCACTCCCTTGTTTGTATCGCACCAACTGGAAAAATCCGTCTTGATCTTCGCGATCGCACAATCAAGAAAAAACAGCGGCGGCGGCTGACCAGGCGTTGGTGGATCACTGGGATACGTAAAAGGTTCGTTGCTCTCTGTTCCGAGATTGGTGATCGTGGCGACCTCTTTAGTGTTGAAATCTTCGAATTTCTGTATGGTGGAAGTGGACCCTGGAGTCGTAGGTTTTTTGACCACTTCCAGCTTACCGCCAGTTCCGACCCTCAATTGAAGCAGGTAAACAGGATCCTTGACATTGCCTCCGTTTTCTATCAACACGTGGCGGTTTGTCAGGAGTGCGAAACGATCCTTACTTGTTTCGGAATTAATAATTACAACGCAACCAAGCGTGCCAAACCTATCACTGGAACTCGTGCTCGGTGCTCCACTGGCAAGCGCTTGTTTCATACTCTTTAGATTACTGATGGTGATGCCGCCAATCGCTTTTTCAGTAAGGCTAAGGTCCTGACAACTAGCCAGGGGTTGTGAGGTCTCGATTTTGAGCACGTCCGTTATTAGACCGTTGACTTGAACGGGAATTATTTGTTCCTTTGCTAAATCCGTAATGGCTTTTTTCTCTCCAACATACACGCGCAACGCGCTTTCGCTGGTGAGCTTTCCGTTCCGCTCCTTTGTGCCGTAACCAACCCATAAGACACCTGGAATCTTCATTAGCTCAGCTTTAGCTTCCTCGTATCTCTTTTGCAGGTCTTCTTGTGAAGCCATGATGACGGATTTACTCCCGTTGGATTTTTACGCTGCTAATTCAAATGCGGGTACTACCTGAATCGTGCTTTTTAGTCCGGGATTCGTTTCGATCAGTGCATTCAGTCGCGCCACGGCAGCGTGCTCGCTGCCGAGTAGACTCGACGCGTCAAACAGTTGCAGATCACCGCTGTTCGCGATCGCAAACGGCTCCTGCGACACTACGACTGCTTCCGGCGCGAGACTCGACTTCCGCTGCCGCGCAAATGAAAGC
>JAXIOV010000129.1:0-5908 GCA_045403245.1 Pyrinomonadaceae bacterium
TAGGGGCGTCGTGCGGGTAACATCCCGCGCCCTCCCGTTGGGTGGGGCTACGGCCCCGACCTGGCCGGAAAACTGAGTCAAAAGTGAGTTCTGTTTCAAAACGACTGCTGCCGCGGCAAACTGTCAACATCCTCAGGGCCATCCGAAACTACGCTTACCTCGGTCTTCTGCCGCTCGATTATCTATCTCGCGCGATCAACGGAAAGTCAGACTTTCCACCCTTGCAGCTGCGCAGGTACGTTGGTCCCCTGCGAACATTCGAAGCCTCCGGGTCTGAATTCATCGCTTACCTCAAGCTGCTGGCCGGCCTTAAATCTCATGAACGCATTCTGGATGTTGGCTGCGGCTGCGGATTAATGTCCCTTTTCCTCAAAGACTACCTTGACGAGCGCGGGCGTTACTCTGGGATAGACATCCATCGGCCTTCGATCAGGTGGTGCCAGAAACACATCGGCAAACGCCACGCCAATTTTCAGTTTGCGCATATTGATGTAAGAAGCCTCGCCTACAATCGAAATGGGCAGCAGCTTGCCGAAGACTTTGCTTTTCCGTTTGAGGCAAACACTTTCGATGTCATCTTGTTGAAGTCTGTCTTCACGCACATGCGCCCACTTGAAGTAGAGAACTATTTGAGAGAAATCTCGCGCGTGCTGAAAAGCGGAGGCAGATGCGTGGTTACTTTCTTTCTCCTGAATCCTGAACAGGCAGAGCTCCGAGCGCAAGGAAAACAACAGCTGGCATTTGACTTCGGCGAGGGCGTGTGGCGTTACCTCTACGAGCACAGTCCGGAAAGTGCAGTGGCCTATGAAGAGAGTTATGTCCGCGATTTGTTGCGCGCTTGCGGCCTGACTGTTCAAGGACTAATTCACTACGGAAGCTGGACCGGACGGCAAGAGGGGTTATCGTTTCAAGACCTGCTCATCTTGAATAGAGGCTGATTCTGGTTCGCACAAAAGTGTCGCTTACCCGGCCTTAAAAGAGCCGGGCTAACTTCAAACCGCCGCGACGCGGCGAAGAAAAACCCCCTCAGCAATTGAGCTATTCAAAGACTCTTTGCGCAAGGCCGTCGATTCTAGACAGCCTTCAATCAGGTTACTTGTTGTTGAATGATTCTGAGTCCGAGCCCTGAAAGATCGTCCCTACAGTGTCCTTACTCAGTTTGCGCATCAGCGTCAAAAGATATTTCCGAGCTGAGGGACCCAGGAACGTGAGACACCACAAGAAGACCGCGCGATTCGAATAGATCTTTTTGAGACTCCCGGCAAACAAGAGACGCGCCTCGTGGCTTCGCCCCTCATTCAATCGCAATCGCCCCACCTGGATCATTACTCTCCAGGCATCCTCATGGTATGCCTGGGCCGATCCGGGAGGATATCTCTCGGGCTGAGTACTCATCTGGCTAACTATCTTGAGAAAAGACATGCCCGCTTCTGAATAGTTATGATGAGAATTGTTTCGATCATGTATCCGCCGACGAACCAGTCGCCTTTCGACCACGACAAATGGAGAGCGCGCGACCAGCCGGAGAAAACAATCGAGGTCCTCATTTTGTCGCAGACTTTCATCGAAGCCTCCAATTGAGAGAAACAGATCCCGGCGGATCAAAACGCTCGACGGCTTATCGTACACACGACCTGAAAGAAGTTCGTATGGGACTTTGGGAAAGTAACCTACCTCTGTTTCTCCACGTTCTGCCGGGACAGGATTGTCGCTCATGTCCCCGGTGATTACAGTCGAGCGACCTTCGATGTCCTTGACTTCAAACCAGGTCATGTTACAAGAGGCCAACCCGGCATCAGCATGGAGTTGCAGGGCGGCCCACTGATATTCGATTTTCTCAGGCTCCCAAATGTCATCCTGATCAAGAAGGGCAACCCACGGACTGCTCGCAGCTCTGATACCCGTATTACGAGCCGCCGCAACTCCACTATTCGATTGTTGAATTACAGTCGCGCCGAGACTTTCCGCTACCTTTGACGTTTCATCGGTCGAACCATTATCCACGACGATGATCTCTGACACCGGCAGGGTTTGAGCGTGCACACTCTGGATAGCTTCACCAATGAAATCCTGGCCGTTGTAGGCAGGAATGACTACCGAGACAGGTACGCGGTCAACCATGACCCTTTCATCTTAACATCACCGTTACTTCGATCGATCTTCTTCGCACGCGCACCAAACTGTAGGGCCGGCACTCCGTGGCCGCCCCTCGTTGCAATGGGTTCATTTCACCAACGTCGCGTCCACCGCCGTTCACCAACGTCGCGTCCACCGCCGATGGGGTGGCCACGGAGTGCCACCCCTACAATCACAGGATCAATCTCACTTCAACCGGCAATTCCGCGAGTTTGCAGGTGTGACACCACGCGAGTACGACAAACTCTCGCCCCAGTCACCAAATCACGTCCCCGTCCGCCGGTTACCACGCTAAACAGCCGTAGTGGTCAATTTCGTTCAAGACAGGAAATCGCTCGTGAAGTACTTTGACACCATCAATTAATCAAGAGGGAGTAGACAAATGAAAGTACACGAGCTGTTTGCTTATCTGTGCGTTGACAATTCGACCAAAGCCATCGAGTTTTACACAAAGGCGTTCGCCGCGCAGGAGAAGTTTCGCCTCACCGAGCCGAGCGGTCGTATTGGCCACGCCGAACTGGACTTTGGTGGCACCACGCTGATGTTGTCGGACGAATATCCTGAGTATGACATCAAGGGGCCGCTGGCAATTGGCGGGACACCCGTCACAATTCACATCCACGTTGACGATGCGGATGAACTTATCCGACGGGCTGTGGAAGCAGGCGCAAAGATCGAAAGGGAGGCTCAGGACGCCTTTTATGGAGAGCGTTCCGGGAGCATACGCGATCCCTTTGGTCACCGGTGGAACATTGGGCACAGCATTGAAGAGGTCACACCCGACGAGATGCAGCGCCGATACACGGAGATGTTTGAGAAGAAGTAATCGGAATGGTGGCTGGTGATTTGAATCGTAGCCGTTTTCTAGCGCGAATCGGTTGCGGAAACTGAGCGCAGGGGTGCCGCTTCGGCGGTGCCGTGGGACCCTGATGCTATTTCGCCCAAACCTCAGCGAATCTGTCGGAAAATGAATTGTGATGACCTTTCGCAGTACGCCGAAGGCGTTATTGAACGCCTTCGGCGTAGGTAAGTAAGGGTTATCGCAGTTGCTATAAACATCTCGCTCCGCTGGAGCGAAAACACTTGAATCCACTATTCACGATTTACAATTCACTACTTATCATTCACCATTCACATTCACTATTTACCAATCACCAGTTACCAGTCTTGAACGTCAACGCTTACCTCAAACGCATTAACTATCAGGGCTCACTTGCCCCAACCGCTGAAACCCTGCGCGAGTTGCAAGTCGCACATCTTTTGGCCGTGCCTTTTGAAAACCTGAGTATCCACGCCGGGGAGCCGATTGTTCTTGAAGATGCGGCCCTGTTTACCAAGATCGTTGAAAACCGGCGCGGCGGCTTTTGTTACGAAGCGAACGGACTTTTTGCCGCATTGTTGCGCGCTCTGGGTTTCGAAGTCGCAATGCTTTCAGCCGAAGTAGCCAATGCCGCAGGCGAGTTTGGGCCCAACTTCGATCACATGACGTTAATGGTTAGCTTAGCCGAGCGTTGGCTCGCAGACGTCGGGTTTGGTGATTCATTCCTCGAGCCGCTGTTGCTGGATGAACGTGGCGAGCAGGTGCAGGGCGGCCGCGCTTACCGAATTCTTTCGGACGGCCCTCAGTTGACTCTGGTGCAGCAAGATGAGAGCGGCGAGTGGAAGGCACAGTATCGGTTTACCTTGCAGACCTACGCCTATTCTGACTACGAGGAGATGTGTCGTTACCATCAGACCTCGCCCGACTCACATTTCACCAGATCGCGCGTCTGCTCGCGAGCGACTGCCGACGGACGGGTGACACTCAGCGAGATGCGTCTGATCACAACGTCCACCAGCGACGGACTCCAGGTTCGTCAGGAGCGAACGTTAACGAGTGAAGATGAGTACGCCGACTTATTGCGCGAGCAGTTTGGCATTGTGATGAAAACTGATTTTCGGCTGACTGGTGGTTGAGAGAAGGCCAAAGCAGCATGATTGACAATCAAGTTATCGCGTTCGCAGGGATTGCCGCAGTCCTTACCGCAGCACTGGAGCGTCGCTAATCAGCACGGCCAACCCAACAATTTCCTGCGCCTGAGTCATATAATTCGTCCGCCGACGCGACTAATACTCTGAACACGGAAGCAAAAACCGTGAAACACAAACAGATGGACATCTCGGAGCTGCAAGCGGAGCTCGAAAAACTTCATGGGGCCAGTTTTGGCTGGGCTCTGAGCTGTTGCCGGCGCGACCGAGTAGAAGCGGAAGAAGTCTTGCAAACAGTCTATCTAAAAATTCTTGAAGGCAAAGCGCGGTATCGGAGTGAATCCAGTCTTAAAACGTGGCTGTTCTCGGTAATCCGCAAGACTGCGATAACCGAGCAACGCAAGAAGCTGCTCCGCATACTGAAGTCGCAAATCAGTTCGAACCGCGGAAATGAGCCGAACGCGTTTTTGGCAGGACCCGCCGCAGCGTTCGAAAGATCGGAAGCACAAAAGCGGTTTCAAAACGCTCTCGAACGTTTGCCTGCGCGGCAACGAGAAGCGTTGCACCTGGTGTTTTACGAAGATTTGAGCCTGCGCGAAGCCGCGGATGTAATGGGCATCTCAATCGGCAGTGCGCGTCAACATTACGAACGAGGAAAAAAGCGTTTGCGCAAATTATTCGATCGAGAGGAACTTGACTATGGGGTTAGCTGGGAACGAAAAGAAAATCCAGGCGCTGTTTCGTGAACTGAAACTCGCGGACGAGCACGTTGCGCCGGGATTCATGGGCGTATGGAACCGTGCGCAGGCTGCAAGTCCAGGTTCACCGCGCGTGTTCAAAATCTCGTTCGCCGCGGCCGCGGCCCTGTTTGTTATCACCGTGTGCTCGGTCCTGCTTTGGTCTCGAAACTGGCAACGAAGTCAGCCGTTCCAGCCAAGCGCTGCGGGCGTGTCGGTAAAGCCCGGTTCAACGCCAGCTCCGCCACTAGCTACGCCTGGATCCTCACAACTTGGCGTTGCTGAACCGCCTCATCGCGTCAAACCCAACCGCCGGGCTCGGAAACTCGTAGCGCGCCGTCAGGCAGAACTGCCTGCCGGGAATGCGGCTATACGGGAGGCCGTCTCTATCTCGAGTTGGAGATCACCGACAGCGAAGCTCATGCAGTCGCCAGTGGAAGACGTGTTGACCTCGCTGCCACAACTCGATCGATCCCTTAGCAACTTGAAGACATTTTTGCCGAACACATCGCAGTGAAGGAGAGGATAATGAAGAAAAGAATCGGAATCATAATCCCAATACTCAGTGTCAGTATGCTTCTCGGTATTCCGTTGCTACGGGCGCAACAACCAATGTCGCCTGCAACCCCACCTGCGCAGCCGCAAGCGCCACTACCGCCGGCAGCGCCTGTACCCCCAATGGATCCGTTGGGCGATGTGATGTTTCCTCCGGATATGATCATGGGCCACGCGCGAGAACTCAGACTCACTGACCAACAAAAAGCCTTCATGCGCGGTGAGATTCAAAAGACCACGACGCACTTCCTCGAGCTGCAGTGGCAGCTTCAGGACGCGATGGAAGCGCTGCACCTTACAATGAAACCGAATTCGGTGGACGAACAGCAGGGATTGTCCCAGCTCGATAAGGTGCTGGATATTGAACGTCAGGTCAAACGACTCCATTTCAGCCTGGGCATTCGTCTCAAGAACCAGTTGACGCCCGAACAGCAGGCGAAACTCCGCGGCATGAGGATGCCGCCCCGGCCTGAGGGGCAGCCAAGGGCCGGTGAGCAGCCTTAGCGTTCTAA
>JAXIOV010000024.1:0-11695 GCA_045403245.1 Pyrinomonadaceae bacterium
TGGTGCCGAAGGGGGGACTCGATCTCATCGCTTCTTCTAAACTATTGTTAACACAGAGCTTGCTCGCAAGTACTTAGCTCCAATCCACTTAGAACTTTTCTCTTTAGTCTCTCTGATTCCCTCAACTCTCTCTAGTGCTCTCCCATAATAGACACCAAACAGACACCAAAAAGTTATCGAGAACGGTGAGACTCCCCGAGTCTGGTCCAATGCGCTCGAACTAGCAGGAAAGTCTTAGCAACGCGGGCAGAGATTCTCTCCTTCCACTAGTTGGAGAAGTGAGTAATGGATTGACTGTTTCCTGTGTCCAGAAATTAGGCTCGGTTGGGGCGGGTTGCGCAACTGCGGAGTCCTGGGGCGCTTGGGCCTGTGTGGTTACTCTGTCGTGTTAGGTGTGGATGCTGGCGATGGCGTCGCGTCCTGGGCGTAAGTAGCAGGACTCAACACCAACATGCTGCTAAGAATACTGTTATAACAACGAATACTCTGCTGCGCATTGTCGATGGCCCGCTCAGACCAGGCGAGTCCCTGCCTTCGAGCCGTGAACGGCGCCGCGTATAACGCGTGAGGCGTTTATACTGCGACTAATCTAGTCATATGAAGCTTCTTCAGACTGCTTGCCTACGGCATAGCCGCGTTGTTTCACCTGCCGTTTTTAGGATCAGGGCTTTGCCGCGATGAGGTACAACCGGTGCGCGGTGGCCAGATAAAGCGCATCGCCGAGTAGCGCCGGACGCGAATAGAGCGGCGCATCCATCTCGATCTGGGCCAGCAATTCCTTTCGCCGTCCGGCACGAAGAACGGTCATGCTGCCTTCAACGTTCCCAACGTAAAGCCGGTCGCCGGCCAGCAGCAGCCATCCCACTACGCGGCCGACCTCGCGAGAAGTCCAGGGAGCCTGCTCTCGGTGACGTCTCCCTGGCCGTTGGGACTGATCGCATAAATCAACGAAGGTCCGTTGCCGTGCCGACCGATTACCAGTTCAGAACATCGAAACAATCCGAAATCCGATGACCTAAGGAGTTTCCGGTTGTTCCAGGGGAACGACCTGATCGAATACCAAACCACTGGCGCCTTCACCGCGACCGGTTTCTTTCCGGCGACCGATCCAGGTAAACACTTCACCGTTAGGGCCCCGAACGCGTTGGTACTTGCGCGTAACGATCACGCCGGCACGAGGGACTTCCTCCTCATGCACGAAGTACGGTTGCTTCTGATCCAAACCCACGCGCAATATTTCACCGCGCGGCGTTATTACGCTGTTGCGAAGGACGTCCGTCAGGCGCGGCATCGAACCGCGTTGCAGGCGGATTTGTCGATTCGAACCCGGTAGATGCGTCGCGATAAAGGGAATCCAGTTTTCAGGAACAGTGTTGCCGAGCAGGTACTGAATCTTCGCGTTGTTTGGAACGCGGGTTAACTCACGGTCAGGTTCATTGGCGACGAAGTAACTCGAAAGCATCTTCCCCGCCTCGAACCCATTTACACCATTACCTGCGATCCCCGGAATCGTTTCTTCAACACCCCAAACGAGGTTCGCCACTTCATCCCGAGCAAGTGTGACTTTTTCGATTGGGTTACTTTCATAAACCTTTGCGACCGACGGCGGCAGAAACAAGCGGTTGTCCACCTGATCGCCACGCGCGAGGTTATACATGAACCACTTCTGCCAGTCCATTTGCTGTCCCTGGCCCGCTGGACGAATCAACGTCTGAACGCCGAAGACGTCGCTAACGATGATTCCCTTGATATCGGCAAGCGAACCAACCTCCAGGTTATAAGGAACGACGGTCCAATCGTTGCCATAGATCAAACCAAACTCCGCGAGCAACAACAGCGGCACATCGCTTGTCGTCGCACGGATGCTACCGAAATCCGTGCGTCGATCTTCAAACTCCCACCAACGAACATTCGGCATCCCATTGAATTCAATCTGCGTCGGCAGGAAAGCAACCGGTGGGCGCTCCACAAAACTGTTCGGCGGAAACTGCCCCTCAGGAACGTCTTGAAGCCGGCGCTGACTGTCGATGTCGAACGCATACCAATCAAGCGTTCCGTGGTAATACTGTTCTGCAACCAACGTCGCACGTTTTTCACCCGAGCTGTCTTCGGGGGCTGATACTGCGAATTGATACTCGAGATACGAAGGCGCCCACGCATCTTCCAGTTCGGTATCTTCAGGCTGGGAAAAGAGACGGTTGAACCAACTGCTGAAGTCCTTCGCAAGGTCTTTCAGAACTGGACTCAAGCCTGAACTGTCGACCCATTCGTCGAAGTCTCCGTCATCAATCGCGAGCAACAACTTGCGGCCGTCCGGCAATCGCCCTTTGACGGCGCGCATCGACTGCCATGCTGCCGGATCGCTCTGAAGGTGTGCGAGTTCCAGTAGTTCGTCGGGGTTGAGATCTTCTTCGTCTTTCGCGGAGATGTCTTCGAAATCGAATCGGTCGAGTACTGCGTTTTTAACGTCAGCGAGGCCCGCCTGCTTCAACAAACGCAGCCAATGACGACCCGCCTGGCTGCGCAGCGCTAGATCTGTCGTGTTCGGCTCTGGACCACCCGACAGGATCGGTTCGCGCTCAACCTCGATCTCGAGCGGAAGCGTTTGATCGTAAGGCACTGCCGGCTGGAATTGCTCTCCACCCGTCGCATCGCGATTCTCGTCTTTCACTGCGAAACGATCGATCCGGCTGGTGTTCAATTGAACTCGCGCTTTAACAGCCGAGCCGGCATCCTCTCCTTTGAACTCACCGAACTGCCACTGACGAGTCAACATCCAGAGCGGATCGCGAACTTCCGCGCGCAGGCTGCGATCGAAGTCTGCTTTTCGCGGACGCCCTTCGAGACGATTCCAAAGCGTAATAGCTGCGCGAAATTCCGTGCTTAGTAGTAAGCCTTTCAGAGCTGGATTTATTACCTGGGCCAAGTTGCTACCACCTTCGTTTGAATTCAGTCCGTAACCATCGACAGCGGCTGGGCCGCTATGTTGGTCGAGATCGTGCCGTTGGGGAAACTTGTAAAACTGCTCAGAATGGCCGGCAAGAGCTGCCAGTATGCAGTCTGTCGCAAAAAATCTGGTTCTACTGCTCGACGTTTCGCGCGGTCGAATGTGTCGATCACAGTGTCGACGAGATCGTCCCAGTCCCAACTTCCGTTGACGTTGGGACTCACTGCCAACAGCAAACATTGCGGGGGCTCAGTGTTTGGCTGGTTGTAGTGAATAGCGATACCGGTGGTCTCGATGCGGTTGGGAATCACTTCGTTCCATTCGTCGATCAACAATCCCGACTGCGCGGCTGAAGCGTCGTACTCATTCGGCAGTTGCCGCACGATAGACAAGAAGTCACCTGCCGGCACAAACGAATTCTCATCATCCAATTGCTCGGGAGTCACTTCCGGAAACTCCAAAGCGATCCAATGCGCTTTCTTATCAAAGGGCAACTGGAGCGGCTTTAGTGTCAACTCTGCATCGGCAAACGCTTCCTGATAAGTATTGAGAGCATCGATCAACCTGACGCGCTCGCGCACAGCCGCCGCTCCCGCTAGCCATTCGTCGACCGCAAGATCACGCCAATCGTCGATTTGTGAAGTGACTGCGGCTGCGTTCAAACGACTATGAGTAAACCGCAGGAGGCTTTCGTCAACCCCTACCTCATTTGAAAACTCGTGCGCTGATTCCAACTCCGGCAAGTTCTTGAATTGAAACGTCGGCACAAACCGGAAAGAATCTCCCAACCCCAAAGCACCTGCGGCTTGATAAATGTCGGCTTTCTGAGTGACGGTCAGGTTGCTGACCTCTTCCGGCGTTAGTTCATCGAAATTTCGCAAAGCCACCGCTTGCGAATGACGGCTGCGACCCTGCGGGAGTGTTAGCAGAGCCTGTTCGATGAGAGCCTGCTGCGCACGCAACAAAGCCAGGCGCTGATCGTCGGTCGCGTCGGGAGGCAACTCAGGTAACAGTGCGTTTTTAGGAAAGGCGCCTAACAGACCAAATAAAGAGAGGGCGATCAATGCGCGGCGCAAAGCATCGTAATCGATATCGCTCAGGTCGAGCGCCTGAGCCGGATCCTTACTCAAAGCGTTTGGTGGGAAAGTGGAAACAATTCCCTCGAGAACTGTGAGCGCATTATTCAAAGATACCGCGGCGTCATCGAAAGCTGTCTCGATGCTTGCCAGGTCCCAACGCTTCGGGTTCTCTGCGACGGTTGGATCCGTTTTCTCTTCCGACTGCAACGTGTAGTCGTCCGCACCAAGCGGGCGAGAAGTTGTAATTAGCTTTTGCAAGTTGCGAAGCAGCGGCAATACTTCAAATAGAGATCTCGCCGAATCGGGCAATCCGTTTTTGTCGATGAATTCGATGATTACACGTTGTGAAGAGTCCGCATCCGGATCGTCCTGGTTTCGCTTGAGCCGGAACGCGAAATCGATGCGCGCCTCAAGCTCGGTGAGGTCGTTGACGTCCTGAGTCCCCGCAGCGGCGCCGGCTTGATTACCGATAAGATAAATCAGATCGATCGGTTGCAAATTAAGTTGCGTAAGCGAAACGGGCGTGTTGTCGTCGTCGTTTTCGTACCTGACGCTGAACTGAAGCGAATCAGGTTCGCCGATGAGATCGCCAAGCCATTTGTTAAGGCCCGGAGCAGCGAGAGATCTCGGTGTCTCGTCCACGTCCCACGGACTCGCCACTACACCTGTCTCAAAGTGAACGGTTAGCTTGTGATTAACCACCGCGCCGCTGCGCGGCGTGCTCACAATCTCCGGATCGGGTGGCGAGGTTCCTTCCGACAGTGCCTTGAGCATCGCGCCCGCACGTTCGTAGTTGCCCTGCGTAACCTGAAAGACACCTTCTGCCAGCGAAAGATCTGCGATGGCATCCAATGTGTCTTTGAGCCGTTCTACCTCCGCGACGATCGCATTAGCGGCGGCAGTGCCTTCAGGCGGTAATGGGTCGACGCCGAAGGGATATCCGAGCGGCGATGGACCAAGCATTACCGCTTCCAACAGCGCATAACCGTCAACGACATGAAACGACTCTTTCCGGTTGATGGCATCAGCAGCCGAGGCGCCCGGCGTAATCTTGTCGGCAACCATCGGATATTTTTTGCGGAACGCGAGAATGTGTTGTGCCAACGCGTCGCCATCGATCACGTAGCGATCGTGCAAAGCACGCTCGAATTGATAACCGAGGAGAGCGCCGAGTTGTTGTCCGTTACGTACTCCCTCCAGAAATGCCAGCGCCGTACGCACGCGCTCCGAAGTTAACTTCACTGCAAAATGAGCGGCGTTGCTCTCGGTGGCGTGCGTGAGATACGCGTTGCGCAAGACGGCAGCAGCAACTGCGTGATTAATCGATGGCGAGTGTATGTAGCCGCCATTTTGCGGCTGCTCGACGACAACAACACCATCTTGCCGCAGCGACGGTGGGATTTGCGTCGCGGGAACGGGGACAGCCGCCGGCGCAGGCCGCACATTTTCCAACCAACCATAGGCGCCCAAATGAAGACCTCGCTTCGACGCACCCGCGTCAGGGTTCTCCCGGAAAAGATTCAAACGCTGGAGGCGTGCGGCAAAAAGCGCTGTTTGCCACGCGTCGAGCCGGTACGAGCACAAATCGATGTGCTCGGCAAACAAACGCTCGAGCTCCGCGGTCTTCAGTGTTTCAAGACTGGCGATACTGTCTTTCACCTCTTTGAGGGTGAAAGCAGCGGGAACCTGTGCAACATCGGCCGTCAAAACGAAGTCACCAAGCACTCGGTTTCCGAGCCCCAACTGAGGCAACACTTCTCTGTCTGCTTCCATGAACTCCCAACGAGTCACGGTCCGGCCTTCTTCGATGTTGGTGAAATCCTGTTCGCGACGGATCGTATTGTCCAGTTGATGAAATTGTTGAAGAACGGTGATCGAGGCATCATGAGTGGAAAGCAGCAGAGAGCGATGCAACATGCGAAAAAGCAGCGCAGCTGGATTGGGCAGTGGTCCACCGCTGACGTCGACAAATATCTGTTGCTTGAGGGTGTTGAGGTCGCTTTCGACTAGCCAACCGATGTAGTTCCTCATCTCGAACGTGTCGATTTCATCCTGGACCTCACCCGGAACCTTGACTCGGTATTTCGCGGGCAGCTCAGTTGTCTCGGACAACTTTTCGTCTTCTGCTTTCTCAACGTCGTCGACGACTGGTCCATTAATGCCTGACGTGTTTGCATTGAATAGCAGACCAAAGAGCTTTGGTACTTGCGGAAAGGTAAGCCCGAGCTCGGAGAGTAATGCCAATCCGCGCCGGGTTACTTCGTTAAAGTAAGCGCCGACTGCACCAGTAGCGGCGATAAGAATTCCGAAATTAGCGATATTCCAGAGCAAAGCCTGGTGACTTCCAATGCGACGCTGGAAATCAACTGACGTTGCATGCAGCCCCAGCATATTCAAGAGCTTCACAAACGGATCGCCCGGTGCATCGACATGCGCAACCCGAGCAACAAGTATCTGCCACTGGGCCTCGACTCGGCGCAGTTTCTCATGAACCTGGCCCAAAAAAGTAAAGTCTTCGCCATCGATCAGCCGGTTGGTTTGCCATTTGCGAAAAGCGCTCGTCACAAGAATGCCGTAAGGCTGCTTTCCGACGCGGATCGCCGGCAGGCTCCCACGTGCCACCACATGTTCCGCAAAGAACTTTCGCACTCTCCCGATATCGGCCTGGTCGATTTGCAACATCTCTTCGAGGTAATAACCAAGCGTCGCCGGCCAGAGCGCGCGGTTGATTATTCTTGCCTGGGAGACATCCTTACGATTTGCGTTCGCCAGTTGGACCAGCTTAGCGAGATCTACGTCCCACGCTTCTGACAAACGTTTCGCGTCAGTCTTGTCGAACTCGTCGTCGGTAAGATCGATAACGGGGTCCGTCGCTTCTGTTTCGAAACTTGCGTCGCCTTCCGCGTCATCACTGGAGAAACCAGAGCGTTGATCGGCAGTGTGGTTCGTAGGCGTGCCTTGCGGCAGGAAGCTCATTCCGTCGGGAGAGTAATGATGATTGTCAATCAACTCTTCCAACAATTCTTTATGATCCGCGGCAGTGGATGAAACGCGAATGCCTAGTACCAACAAACGATCGAAGCCTTGAGTCGCAAATGGCTCCGCCAACGGCACGCGCATTCCCATTCCCACCTGAATCGCTTTGTCGAAATTCGCGATCCAGTCGAAATCTTCACCCAGCACCAGGTCGCCTGCCTGTTGACTCAGATCTGATTCAAGATTCTGTGGGTTTGGACCAAGTATTAACGGGTTGACCACTGCCGTAGGAAATGGCTGTTCCAGTCTCGCTTCACTATTAATGCCGATCAAGACGAAACGATCCGGCATCACCTCTGACCTCGGCGCCCTGGTCCAACTCTCTGCCTTCAGTTCTTCCAGGTTAAAACCGAGGTGAATCAGAATGCCGTCATTTGCGGTTTGGATGATGGCGTCACGAGTCGTATCACCAATCTGATCGTCGGCCTGAAGCAGACTCGTAATCCGATCCCGGATCAGGACAGCGAGCGCGTGGGTCGAACTCAGTATTGACGTGATTGCATTTCGTTTTTGCTCGGGACTCTGCTGCTTGTCAGCCAGAATGTTTGCTATGTCTGCGCGGATAAGCATGAAGGAAAAGTTTTCGCTTCCCTCTTTATCGATTACCCGTTTTTTGATCTCCGACGCGATCCACGAAGCCCTGGTCCCGCCATGACTGTTTGCCAACGCGCGCCACGCGCCCTTTTCATGTTGCTCACGCTCTTCCTGGTTTTCGAACGAGGCAGCAATGGTTCGTTGGATCCAGTATTCGACGCCCGAATCGGCATCATCTCTGGAGAGTTCTTTTTCATGCGTGTGAACTGCGATGTCGTCGGGATAAACACGCACCCACAACTCGCGGCCGTTGCCGGTGCCCATGAAGCGCGTTTCGATCCGCACCGGAAACATCAGAAACGGCAGACTGTCGTCTAGTCGAGCAATCAATTGGCGCGGCGTCTCCGGCAGGACAAATTCTCCGACGAGATCCGCGACGTTGTCTTTGATGATTTTCAGGCCAGACTTACCGCGCTCGATCTCCTCGTTGAGCTCTGTGATTTCGCGTTGCAGTATCGCGGCTCTATCGTTTCCTTCCTTTCCTAGTCTGTTCGCGTTAATCAACGCCGACTGTTTCGTTCGCAGCCGGTTCTGACTGGAGTACAGACTGTCTTCCGCAGTCCGCATCGCTTCTCGCGCTTTTTTGATTTCGTCAATCATGAGGTTGAATTACGGCAACATGTCGTCGGCGTGAAACGCCACCATCACCGGCACTTGATAAAGGATGTAGGCCATGTCCGCGGCGTTCCTTCTCCACGCGAACTGTTGATCCGTTTGATCCGTCATCGCAAGCGGCTCCGGGAAGTTTTTTTCCAGGTTGATTAAGTCGAGCGTGTCGAAATCCGTGAGATGCTCCCACGCAACGTCGTTCCATTTGGTTGGTGTCGGAGGTGTATCAGGGCTCCGGTTATCCAAACCGAAACGTGGCTCGCCCGGTCTTTCCTGAAGCACAAAGAACCAACCCGGATTGCTGTCCAAAGGATTGGGACTGCCTTTCGCCACCGTTTCAGTTAAGTCGAAGCCAAGGAAACGAACGTCAGGATCGATCTCCGCTTTGAAGATCGGATCCAGGATGGGCTTAGTCTTATCGAGTTCGCGTACGAAGTGACCCCGTGTAATCTCGTTCCACTTTGCTTCCTGGGCGTAGATCACCACCGTCGGATATTTCTTCAAGACGTCACCGCGAACGACGAGCACTAACTTCGAATCCTCCGAACTGCCTCCGGCAGGCAAGGGACGATTCGCATGTTCGCCAAGATCCGAGGGCGGATCCCATTCATGCAGCTTGTCGATGTCGAGTAATGATTCCTCGAATTGTGATTGAGACAGTGTCGGATTGCGATTAATGACGTCTGCAACGTCCCAAAACTGCCGGAAATAGCTGCCTCGCTGATCTGTAGGAAACTCACGCCACAAAAGTTCGCACGCCATTTCGTGATTCAGACCAACCAGATAGGCCTCGATGAAGCGTTGATTAGTTCTCAACAGAGAGACCGTGTTGTTGGGAATCAACTCGAGATTCGGACACAGAAACTCAGACGAGATGTCTCGCAGCGGTCCATACATCGGCTGAGTAAAAACCGGGTGGGCCATCACTGTTACGAGCGTTGTTCGCGGTAACAGGTACGAGTCTCTTATTCCCGCTGGAATCTTCAGCACAAATTCCGCTCGCTTCGGAATCGCAATTGAAGGATTAAGAGCTTCCTTTAGCTTCGACGTAGTCGCATCGATGCCGACAGGCTCGCGCACGGGCGGAACTGGAGGCAGCGTTTGATGCACGTTGTAGGCGTCTTTTAACGCGAGTCTGAAATTCGCCGCTTCAACGCTGTCCGCATTTGTTGGATTGGAAACGCGCGGCATGGGCTGCTGAAATTCCGTCAAGACGAAATTCGGCCGCGCCGGAATTGTATTGACGAAAGCGGGCGTGAAGGATTTTTCCCGAAAAGTCTCGGCGGTTTCGATTCGCCCACGCAGGCTCTCAAGCATCGGCAGCAGGACGGCAGCGGCAACAGCGATTGGAATAAAGATCACGAAGGCGCCCGTTACAAACGCGAGTAACACCGCAATAACGATCACTGCGATCAGTATCAACCGTGCGTTCTTGTTTCGAATCAGCCTGCGAAGCCATTCGGGTAAATCGGGCACGTCGATCGTGTCGGCGACTTTGTCGACGAGAATCGCTCCCGTCGGTTCGGGTTGCGGAGGTGCGGCGGTCAACTTACCTTCGTTGAGCTGCGTAACAACCGTTCGACTGTCTGGTGGTAGTTCCGGAGCGACCTTGCGCATGATCACGCCTCTGTTGCGGGTGATCTTTCTAAACGACGGATCCAGCGCAGCCTGCGGCAAAAGACTTTCCTGCACCTGCGTCGCTATCGTCACCGGACTTCCCATGACTCGACTCTGCACCAGTTGAGTGAACGCCATGAACTGATCGGCCGGCTGCGGCACGACGTTTTTCTCGTACATCACAAAACTACTCATCAGGCCCAGTTGAAGCTGGCGGATTTTCTGGTTGGCCCGCAACAGATCTCCGAGTTGACTCCAGGCCTGTTGCATCAGGTTTTCCTGATCCTTTTGTATGACTTGCGTGCCGACTCCAGCGGGAGTTCGCAGGCGAGGATCAGCGTTGAGCTCGTTTACCCAACCGGTCGGGTTCCTCACATCCAACCTGTCAGCCTGCGCGTACCACCTGCCATAGAGTGGCGGGCTGACGATCGGATCGGGATGACCACTCTCCGGCTCTTGCTGTTGCAGACTGAATTGCCGGTTAACGTTCAGCTCGAGATCATTGAGAAATTCTCCGGGTGAACCGTCGTCAGGATTTTCAAAAACAGTGCCGGCAGGCGGCCATTGTGGCGGTGAGGGCACCATTGTTGTACTTCTGAGCGCGCCCTCCAACCCAATCACATCGAAGTCAGGGACCATACCGGTCGTGCCATAATCCGGCTCCTGCATGTCCATGTCGCGAACACCCACGCGCTTGTCGGCCTCACGTGGTTCCAACAGGTCAACCAGGAACTCGAAATCACCTTTTGTGCCGGTGCGGAAAAACCATCGATAGTAGATCGGAAAGAGCCGTTGCGGAGGAGCCCATGAAGACTGCTGGCCATTGACGTTAGCGGGATCCACATTCGGATCGACAGGGTCCAATCCCAACCCGGCGCGTCGACCAGTTTCGAACGCCGGAATAACAAAGGCGTGATACCCAGTGTTTTCTTTCAGCTTGCGCGGACAAAGCAGTCGCGAAGAAGCATTGTCGGGGTTCTGATTAAGCAGGTTCTGAAGTTTCTGTTCGACGCTGCGAACCTGGTCCGGATCCTCTGTTCGCAACAACGTGTCGCCAATAACATTTCGGCTGATGTGCACGTGCGCCCACGCCCACGTTTCGTCGTGCCTGGGAAACACCTGTGCCGGATCGATGGCTGCTTTGATCTCGAATGCCGGAAGTGGGCCAACCTGTCCCTTCTCGTCAAACTCGTCTTCAGTCAAAACGACAAGGAAGATCCACGGACGCAAACGCTCGTCGTTACCGGCAGCTCTTGCAGGAGTGAATCGCCACGGAAAGTCTTCCTCATAGAATTCGATATACGGAAGATAGTTTGCTTCGAAATCGGTGATGAAGTGACGTGGTTCTGTTTTGACGATTGCTCGGGAATTGATTCCAAGGATGTCGCCCGGTCCTAACAACTGAGGTGTCTTTGAAACTGGTTCGCTGGCGGAACCTGGTTGGGCAGTGACTAAGAAGTTGACTGCTATTGAACCTCTGACGGGCGATGGCGTTGAGGCACCGAGAGTGTCGGGCACGTCGATCGCGGCGCTGAGTCCCAGTCGCAGCCACGGAAGGAAAGTGTAGTTTTTTAACGTGTCTACCATTTACGCAGCCAGTTCGAATGCGGGCACGACTTGCAGCGTGCCGCGCAGATTTGGATTCGTTTCGATCAATGCATTCAGTCGCGCTACGGCAGCGTGCTCGCTGCCGAGTAGACTCGACGCGTCAAACAGTTGCAGATCACCGCTGTTCGCGATCGCAAACGGCTCCTGCGACACTACGACTGCTTCCGGCGCGAGACTCGACTTCCGCTGCCGCGCAAATGAAAGC
>JAXIOV010000170.1:0-46725 GCA_045403245.1 Pyrinomonadaceae bacterium
ATTGGCCGGCGCTGCGCTTGAGCGCATCAGACAACCTCCCGAACGCTTGCGGGCGATCGCAGATTTTATTCTTGAGCGCAAGGCGTAGCCTGCATCAGAACCGGGAGCCGTAGCGACCGGGTCGTTGTCAGCTTGACAACGTGGCTCGAGAGTTTAATTCCGCGGTGCGAGAGTTTCCGCGGGCAGCGACAACGACCCGGTCGCTACGGCTCCCGGTTCTGATACAGGCATATTTTCCGTTTAAATAACTCGCCAACCCTAAATCGGATCCAGTCATCCATCATCCGTTATGAACTCAAAAACAAGCCGGGCATCAATCGCTGTAGTCATAATTTCAACAGCCGCTCTAATCGGCGCATGCCGTAAAGCAAGCAACACCTTCGACCCGGCAGCTCATCGCCAGGAGATCGAAAACTGGCAAACCACACGAGTCACCAGTCTTAAGAAGGAAGACAGTTGGTTAACTCTCGTCGGACTCTACTGGCTTAACGAAGGTGAAAACAAGATTGGCAGCGATACCGCAAACCAGGTGGTGTTGCCGAAAGACAAAGCGCCAGGACTTGCCGGTTCAATGTGGCTCGAAATGGGTCGGGTTCGCCTGATGACGCGTCCCGGAGTGGGATTCATCGCGAATGAACATCCAGTCACCAGGTTGGATCTCAAGGCCGATACTGATGAGGGTGGGCCGACGATTCTGAAGCTTGGTTCGCTCCTGATAAATGTACTTAA
This sequence comes from Pyrinomonadaceae bacterium, assembly GCA_045403245.1. GTDB lineage: Bacteria > Acidobacteriota > Blastocatellia > Pyrinomonadales > Pyrinomonadaceae > PSRF01. The sequence continues at coordinate 730 of JAXIOV010000170.1, forward strand.
GCGCGGCGAGCGATTCGGGGTTAGGGTCAAAGACACTGAAAGCCAGACGCGGAAAGACTTCCAGGCGCTTGAGTATTTCCCGATAGATCCAAAATGGCGAATCGAGGCGCGCTTCGAAACCTACCAGCCGCCGAAGATAATTCCCATCACCAACGTTCTCAGCATGACCGATGACGAGATTTCACCCGGGGCTTTGGCTTTCGAGGTGGATGGTAAGACTTACCGGATTGATCCAATTCTTCAAAAAGGTGAGACAGAACTTTTTGTGATGATTGCCGACGGCACTACAAACAGGGAAACCTACGGTGCGGGACGCTATCTTTACGTGTCACCTTCTGACGCCTCCGGAAAAGTCGTAATTGATTTCAACAAGGCCTACAACCCGCCTTGCGCGTTTACAAATTACGCAACCTGCCCACTACCGCCGCAGCAAAACCGCCTGCCGTTTCGTATCGAAGCCGGCGAAAAGAAATACACCGGAACTTTGCATTGACATGTTGTCGAGGCCTCCCGTTCGTCTTTCCTGAATAGTCCCGGAAAAGATGTCAACAACGGATCTTGTATCAGATCTTAATCTGGGTTCCACTGCGCTCCGCTCAGGCTTTACGCTTTCGCCGCTCCGCGGGTGGACTCCCAAGTCGCTTTGGATTACTGCACCGCTGGTTGGCCGTCTGACGCAGCCTTTTTTTGCATGGCCCTTATGCTGTCCGGAATAAACGAAGTGATGTGGTGAGTCTCTTCGCGGCCGTCAGCAAACGCCTGGTAAAGCGAGAAGTCAGGCAGCGACAGACAACTTAGTGGTGAAGAAATGTTGTAGCCGGTATCGATGCCGATGGCGCTGTGCGAGATATAAATTCCATGACGACCCAGCCGTCCGAGCAATGGTAGCAGCGGCGTGGGCGTGTGTCCGAAGATGCAGGGCTTGCCGCGATAGTTTTTGTAAAACTCCATATCTCGCATCCACAACAGTGCCTGCGGTGAAGTTTCACTCGGATGCTTGGTGCGATCCAATCCGGCGTGCACGTAAATCGCGTAATCGTCTTCGTGGAAAAAGGGGAGCTGGTGGAAAAAGTCGAGGTGCTCTGATGGGACACTGTTTTCAATCAGCCGGCGAGCATCTTCGAGATCCTGCTCTTTCGTGATGTTGAGTGTCTGACCCGCATACTGCTGGAAAGTATGCTCACCTCCGGTAACCGGCGTAATCCAGAGGTTGGCGCTGCCTTCGATAAAATCAAGCAACATTTGTTCATGATTGCCGCGCAGGCAAAGCACTCGCTCCGGGTTTTCCTGCTGGAGTTTCCGGACCAGCTCGACGCAGCCTGGCGCGTCCGGCCCTCGATCGATCAGGTCTCCCAGGAAGACCAGCATGTCGGTGGATTCGTCGCGCGGAAGCATATCGAGCAGCCGATAAAGCTGCGCACAGCGTCCGTGAACATCTCCGACAACAAAAGTTTTCATGCAGTGGTTCCTTCGGGTTGCTGAAGTGACAACTTGACCTTCTGCATCAATCCCTTAAAACGCGGGTCCTCATGCAGGTCAGACCAGTTTGGATCCGACTCAAACCAAAGATAGTTTTCGTTACCCAGCTTGATTGCATTTTCCAGCCAGTCGAGTGCTTTCACGTGACGACCCTGGAGCAAGTAAGCCGATGCCAGCCAGTAAGCAGCGTCGTGATCGGCGGCGGCCGCTACCTTGACTCTGTCGGTTAACTGCCGGTCGGCGAGCTCATGCTTCCCCTGAGCGCTCAGACAGGTTGCCAGAATCGGACGTATTCCGTCCAATTTTGGATGACGCTCGAGCACCTGTTCGAGAATGCGGGTCGCTGCATCGATCTCGCCACGATAATAGAGCACTCGCGCTCTAAACGTCTGAATCAATGGGTGGTGAGGCTCCATCTCCGCGCCCAGGTCAAGCTCATGCAGGGCGTCCTCGTATCGCCCCTGATACATGAAAATGCGCGCGCGATTATAACTGGTCACAACGCGCTCGTTTGGATTGAGCCGAACCATGCGGTCAAAACTACGCAAGGCGCGCTCATATTCGCTATCCAGCCGCGCCACCACCCCGCGCGCGAAATGGACGCCGACGTCGTTTGGATATTCCTCGCGCAACATCTCTACTTCCGAACGCGCCTTCGTCTTTTGTCCGCGGCTAAGGTAGATAAAAATCATCTGTAGACGCGCTTCCAGCAGCTTCGGATCCAGAGCCAGGGCCTTGTTAAATGCCGTCTCCGCCTTCTCGTGATCGTGTGCTTCGCCAAGTCCCTTAAGAACGCGATTGACGTAGCAACTTCCCAAGGCGGAGTGGGCAAGCGCAAAGGTCGGATCCAGCTCGGTAGCCCGCTCGAAGTGGTTGATGGCTGATTCCAGATCGGCCCGACTGATGGTGTGATAGATAAACTGGCCCATGCAGTGTCGCCCGCGCAAGTACTCTTCTGAAGCCGCGGCGTCGGTGGTCGATCCCTTTGCCAGTTCCACCTTTTCATCAGGGCTCAGCTCCACGCGGAGACCATCAACGATGTGCTGCACGATCGTATCCTGAACCGCAATGATATCGCTGGCATCCGCGTCGATTCGATCGCTCCAAAGAATCTCGCCCGTTCGCACGTCGAGCAATTGCACAGTCACTCGCAAATGATCTTTGACCCGCAGAAAACTCGCGGTCAGGATTGCATCAACGTTCAACTCGCGTCCGACATCTCCAGGATCAAATTGCTTGCCCTGGTATTTCACGATCACCGAAGAGGGACGAACCACCAGTGAGCGCACGCGCGCCAGTTCGGTAATGACAGCATCCGCGAGAGCAAATTCATAAAATGTAGTCTCCGGGTCGTTGCCGAGATTTTTGAACGGCATGATCGCAATGCTTTTGCGTTCAGTTTCCCCGAAAGTGGTTGGAGTCTCGTCGGCCTCTTTCGGTTGGGACCGACTGCGCCGGGCAGCGGAGCCTGCCGAAGTTTCACTGCCAGTCACAGTTCTAAACCAGCGAACGGCTCGCGAAATCGGTCCCTGCGCTTCCAGATGGCGTGGGGCCACGGGCAAGCCGCTTTCATCGATGACGGCGCCACCGGTTAGTGCCAGGTCCCGAACCACCTGTCGCAGATCGTCACGAAAGTCCGCAATCTGCTGGTAGCGATCGCGCGGGTTCTTCTTGAGCGCGCGATCGAGTATTTGCTGCAGACGCAGTGGAACCGGATTTGGTCTGGCCTCGGCCAGCGGGATCGGTTCTTCGTGCAACACCGCATGCCGGACGTCGATCGCAGTCTTGCCGCGGAACGGCCAGGTTCCGGTCAACATCTCGTAAAGCAAAACGCCCGTGGAGAACGTGTCGGCCCGCGAATCAACCCGGTCGCCCCGGGCCTGTTCAGGCGCCGCATAAGTTGCCGTGCCGTAGGGCACGCCTACTTCGGTGAGTTCAGTGTGATGGATGCCCGACGATCGGGCTGTATCCGCGTCCAGCAATTTGGCCAGACCGAAATCGAGCACCTTCGCCTGGCCCTTGCTGGTAACCATGACGTTGCCGGCTTTTACATCGCGATGAATAATTCCCTTTGCGTGAGCGACGGCGAGTGCATCGGTGACTTGAATGGCGATTGACAAGGCGCTCTCGAGTTTCAAAGGCTTGCCATTCACGAGCTGGCGAACGTTCCGGCCTTCGATGTACTGCATGGCGATAAAGTTGACACCGCTGATTTCGTTGAGGTCGAAGATAGTGCAGATGTTGGGATGATCCAGTGAAGAAGCGAGTTGGGCCTCGCGCTCGAAGCGTTTCAAGTTCGCCGATTTGGCTACCAGCTCTTCGGGCAGAACTTTGATCACCACCGTGCGGCCGAGTTTGGAATCAATCGCCTTATAGACGGTTCCCTGTCCACCCGCACCGAGTTTCTCGAGGATCTTGTAATTCCCCAGCGTTGTTCCTACCATGCTTCTTTTCGCTGACTATTTAACCTCGAAGCCCAGCGGCGGGCAACTCCGGGAGGTGATGGTCGGAAAACCATTAGTTGACTTCGTGGTTCGCCAGCCGGAACTTCGAGATAAACCATGGACGTGTTTTCTGGGACTGCGGGCTTCTCGCCCGCAATCAGCGCCGCCAGGCGCGAAAAAAGCTGCGAGGAGAGTCAATGACAAAAACAAGAGTGTTACTAGTGGCGCTACTATTGGGACTGCTGGTCGGTCTTCCAACTACATCCAGCGGTCAGGGTGATCCTTCAATTAACGCCTTCTGGGAAAAGTTCAGAACCGCCGTTATTCAAAAGGACAAAACGACGGTCGCCAACCTGTCGGGGTTCCCGATTGAAATGCCGTACATGGTGAGGGAAGTGAAAACCCGGGCCCAATTTCTGCGACGCTATAACGAAATATTCAATGGCGAGGCAGACGCGGCCAAGTGCTTTCGCACGGCAAAGCCAGCTACCGAAAAAGAGAGGCCCAAACAATTCTATGTGACCTGCTCAATGAAGGATGGCGGACCCGAAACACCAATCGTGTACTGGTTCACTCGCACTCGCAGCGGTTGGAAATTCGTTGGACTCGACAATGTCAACGAATAGCAAAGCGCATCAGAACCGGGAGCCGTAGCGACCGGGTGCTGTCGCCCTACACTCAATTTCGGGCTCTCCCCGAATTCAACCCCTTGAGCAGTTTGGTTCGCGGCTCTGCGGCCCAATGTGCGGAAGGTCTCTGACCTTCCGGTAAACCAGAAAGACCTTGGGGCTGACGGCGGAGGCGCGAACCTGTTCCTCTTCCCGCTACCGTCAACCAGCCGTTGAGGTTCGAGACAGCGACCGGGTCGCTGCTGCTCTCGGTTCTGATGAGGTCACCGATCCTGCCGATAGACGACTCCGTTCTTCATCACAAACACCACAGTCTGGAGCTGACGGATCTCCTTGAGTGGATCGCCGGGCACCGCTACGATGTCGGCCCACTTGCCCACGGTCAATGAGCCCACATTCTTGTCCCAACCGAAGAGTTTTGCGGCATTGGCTGTGCCCGCCTTGATCGCCTCCATGTTGCTCATTCCACCCCAGTCAACCAACAAGGCAAACTCGTGCGCGTTTGTTCCGTGCGGACTGACCCCGGCGTCCGTTCCCAGTGCGATCGGGACTTGATTGGCGACGGCGATCTTGATGCCGCGACGCATCGCCGCCGCGGCCGCCAAAGCCTTTTCGGCCCGGTAGCCTTTTATGAGGCCCGCCTTTGCGGCCCGCTCGACGGTCTCACCGGCTGAGAGCGTCGGCACGAGAAACGTCCCGCGCTCGCGCATCATGCGTGCCCCTTCCGCATCCAGAAAAGATCCATGTTCAATCGAAGCGACGCCGGCGCGCACCGCAATCTTGATTCCGTCGGTGCCGTGTGCGTGCGCCGCAACCTTGCGGTCAAGCACTGTGGCTTCGTCAACCAGGGCTTTCATTTCTTCGTACCCATACTGAGTGACGCCAACTGCATCACCCTCGGAGAGCACGCCCCCAGTCGCGCAGGTCTTGATTACGTCGGCGCCATACTTGACCTGGTAGCGCACCGAGGCCCGAATTTCTTCCGGCCCGTTGGCGATGCCGTCAGCCACCCCTCTTTCCATTATTCCCGGCCGGTAACTATTGTTGTCACAATGCCCGCCCGTGATTCCCAAAGGGTGCCCCGCCGTCACCATCCGCGGGCCCGGAATCCAGCCTTCATTGATTGCCTTACGCAGCGCCACGTCATCGAAACGGCCAGCAGCGCCGAGGTTACGGACGCTGGTGAAGCCTGACAGTAGCGTGTCCCGGGCATATACCGCGCCAAGAATCGCTGCAAACGATTCATAGTCCCGCACCGCCGCCGCGTCGCCGTCCGGATCGCCCAGCACACGGCCGATCAGATGCGTGTGCGCATCGATGAAGCCGGGAAGTAGGGTGACATCTCCCAGGTCAATGACTTTCGCATTCGCTGGAATGATAACCGAGCCCGCACTACCGACAGCGGTAATCAAGTTGTCGGTAACCACGACGACCGCATTGTTTACTGCGGGCGCGCCGGTGCCATCAATCAGCCGTGCGGCGCGCAAAACGACCATGCCCTTCCCCACCGGCGGCTGCGGTCTAACTCCAACCGGCGCCGGCGTTTGGGAAAATGCTGAGACGGCAAGACAGAAAATTACGACAAGGGTTAAGAGACTTGAACGGTATGGGTTCATCGAAGCTCCTCGAGTGTAGGGATTGCTGGCGTGTCGCGTCCCTCGTCAGAATTTCTGACTTGACTTGCTTTACCGCAAGCGGTTACGTCTCAAAGCCCAGGCTAGCCGAAACGGCAACCCTGGGCTCTGAGATGCAACCACGTTGCGGAAACAGTTCCAGTCAGAAGACTAACGAAGTATTTCAGACAGGTTGGTGTTGCGCTTCAAAATCACAAGCTAGCCTGCCAGGCCCATCTGCCAAAGCATGAAGGCATAGTCAAACGCCACTTCGCGCAGATAGTCATAGCGTCCTGATGATCCACCATGGCCGGCGCCCATGTTGGCTTTCAGCAACAACGGATTGCCATCAGTCTTCATGACGCGAAGTTTCGCCACCAGCTTTGCGCCTTCCCAGTAAGGCACCTGGCTGTCGTTTAGTGAAACCTTGACCAGGATCGCCGGATAGTTCTTTCGCTCAACGTTATCGTAAGGCGAGTACTTCTTCATGTACTCGTAGGCTTCTTTTTCATTGGGGTTACCCCACTCAATGTACTCGCTCGTAGTTAGCGGCAGAGACGCATCGAGCATCGTATTCAGCACGTCAACGAAAGGCACCTGGGAAACAACTGCCTTGAAAAGATCGGGACGCATGTTGGTGACGGCGCCCATCAGCAATCCGCCGGCGCTGCCACCCTGAATAACCAGGCGATCGCTCGAGGTGTACTTGTTCTTAACCAGATGATCGCCGGCAGCGATGAAGTCGGTAAAGGTATTGATCTTCTTCATCATGCGTCCGGCTTCACGCCACTCTTCACCGAGTTCACCGCCTCCGCGAATGTGAGCAAGGACAAAGATCACACCGCGATCCAGCAAACTGAGCCTGCTTGAACTGAAATTCGGCGGTACCGAATATCCGTACGAACCGTAGCCGTAGAGCAGGGCCGGCGCGGAGCCGTCCAACTTGGTTCCCACTCGATAGACCACTGACATCGGAATTTTTGTGCCATCCGAAGCGGTCGCAAAGATACGTTCAGATTTGTAATCAGTTCTCTTAAAACCACCGGGCACTTCTGTTTCTTTCAGGAGAATCGACTTACGTTTTTCCATGTCGTAGTCGAAGAAGGAATCCGGCGTGACCAGCGATTCGTAGTTGTAGCGAATGAGGGAAGTATTAAACTCCCTGTTTTGCGAGACGGAGGCTGAATAAACCGGCTCCGGAAACTGAATCCGATGACGCTTGTGCGCCTTGAAATCATGAACCTCGAGTTGCTGTAAGCCATTTTCCCATTCGGAAAGGACCATGTGGTTCGCAAACAAATCGATACCCTCAATTTTGACCGCCAGCCGGTGTGCTACCAGCTCAGTCCAGTTCTTCTCAGAAGGGTCGGCGATGGGCGCGGTAACCACGCGGAAATTCTTGGCTCCCTTGTTGGACCGGATATAGAACAGGCCGCCGCGATGATCTACGTCGTATTCATGGTCGGGTTGACGCGCCAGGATAAGTTTTGGTTCAGCGGCCGGTTGGTCAGCCGGGAGATAGCGAAACTCGTTTGAGGTCTTGCTGTAAGAACCGATCAGAATCATCGCCTTGTCACGAGAGCGGCCGGCGCCAATGTCGAAGAGCTCGTCTTTCTCCTCATAAATCAACTCCGGCTTTCCGCCGCTGCCGAGCACATAACGGAAAAACTTGTCGGAACGCTTGGTAACCGCGTCCTCAGTTGAGAAGAAGAGAGTTTTGTTGTCCGTCGCCCACATCACGGAGCCGACGCGTTCAAAACTCTCCGGCAGCAACTGGCCCGTGCGCAGATCCTTGATCTGTAACTTGTACTGGCGGTACCCCGTAGTGTCGGTTGAGTAAGCCAACAAGTTGCCGTCGTCGCTGACAGCATAGGCGGCAACGCTGAAGTACTTCAGACCTTTGGCCATTTCGTTCTGATCGAGCACTACCTCTTCTTTGGCTTCCAGGCTCCCGCGCCTGCGAACGTTAATGGGATATTGCTTACCCTGCTCCGTTCGCGAGGAGTAAAAATAATCGCCAAAACGATAAGGAACGGTTTGGTCGGTTTCCTTGATGTGACCAACCATTTCTTTGTAGAGCTTCTCCTGCAGCGCGGCGGTCGGTTGCATTGCTGCATCCGTATAGGCGTTCTCCGCTTCGAGGTGTGCGATCACAGCGGGGTTCGATTTCTCGCGCAGCCAGAAGTAGTCGTCGACCATCGTATCGCCGTGAATTTTTGTGGTTTTGGTCTTCTTCTCTGCCATTGGTGGTTTCGGATTTGACGCGCCTCCCCCATTCGGCTGGGTGAGCGCGGTCTGGCTAAAAGTAGTCGTTGGAATCAAGGCAAACAAAGCAAGCAGGGTTATGGCTATCGATTGAATTTTCATAAAAACCTTCACTTTTTTGGAAGTTCTGAGTTGCGGACGTCAATTGCATTGGACGTTTGTCTGGTTCAGGCTGTTTGCTGGCCTTTACGGAAAAACTTTTGCGAATGTTTCAGTTGTTGAAGCGGCGCACGGCCGTTAGTCATGGACCGTTCAACCGCGCAGCGGGTCGCCCCAGCCTGATTGTTTGTATTTACCGTTTTCAATGATGCAAGGGACAGTCGCATCACCGCCTGAAAAAGCGAACATCTCCGCTCGACGGGCTCGATCAGTTTGAGCGTCGTAGTCAGTGAACGGAATTCCCTGCGAGTTGTAATAGTCCCTGGCCTGCTGGCAATACGGGCAGTCCGGTTTCGTATAGATAACGATTTCCAAATACGTTTCCTCCTGTGTGTAGGTAGTTTAGCAATCCCGACGCGAAGTTGCGAAGCCGCGCCCGCAGCTAGGCGGATTCCAGACTGACAACGCCAGGAGGCACCCTCACGGTTTCCACCAATTCTTCTATTGCTCATACTTTGAGGAGTCAGTGAGAGGTGTCTCGCCCCTGCTTCGCTGAAATCTGCGTAATCGCGGATAGCCTGGGGCGAGAACGGATGTATTCTCACAAATGAAACGCTATACTTTCAGGCACGATATGGGTGAGCAAACCTACGAACCAGTGGAACCGGCTTTGGTAGACAGCGATCTGCTCGATCCTTATGACAGACTCGTTGGCATTGAAGTGTTGGGAAAGATTGTCGAGGTGCCGGAGAAAAACCGTCTCCTCCGGTGTTTCCAGTATCTCTCGCTAAACACAATTTCCTACGGAGACTTTTGTTGGAATGGTGAATGTACCAATTGTCAGGTTTGGTACCACACGAATAGCGAGAGCGATAAGCCGGGGCTGGCCTGCCGCATGGAAGTCATCGAAGGTATGGTAATCACTTCGATGAGCCCATTCATAAAGTTGGAAGGGATAACGAACGAAAGGGGAAAAGGGGAATAGGGAAATGGGCAAAAGCGGAGACCGGTGTCCAAGCTTATTCCCTATTCCAACGTTCCTGCTTCGCCCCAGTCTCCCCCCCTTCCCGTTCCCCTTTTCCCTTTTCCCCTTTTTTAGTGGCGGCGCGCATCTCGCCGGTCGCGCCTGAAATCGCGAACATCCCCACGCAAGTCGCGTCGATCCTGTCGAAACTCTCTCCGATCCCCTCGCAACTCGTGTCGATCGGCTCTAATCTCGCGACGGTCGGCCTGAAGCTCTTGCCTTGAAGCGCCTTCGCGCCGGTCCTCGCGATACTCCCGCACATCCGATCTTAATTCGCGCCGGTCTTGCCTGATTTCGCGTCGGTCGAAGCGAAGCTCTCTCCTGGCCGCGCGGATTTCCCGGCGATCAGCTCGCAGCTCGGCGCACTCCGCTGGCTCAAATCGACGACGATTGGAATCCTGCGCCAACCCAATCGCCCCGAGACCTGTTATCGAAATAGCGATCACAAACAGACTTCGCAAAAGTGTTCTCCTCATTTTGTCTCCTCCGTGGATCAAATTTCTGGGTAACCTAATTGAGTTCGCCGAGAACGTGGAGGAGAGACAACACTTCACCCTGCGACGTGCAATAAAACTGCACGCCCGTGGATTTGGTCGCACCTGCTTCGGGAACCCCCTTGCTAAGTCTTAGACGCGTCGGCAGGTTTGGTGGACGGACTTTTTCATCAATACTTCGGCACGGTGGGGTCGACTTCGTTGGACCAGGCGGTGATACCGCCCTTCAAATTGAGGAGTTTGCCGGAAAAACCCGAACGCGTCAGGGCTTCGATTGCTCGCGCGCTGCGACCGCCCATCTTGCAATGCACCACTGTCTCGCGATTGGGATCGATTTCCGAAGCTCGGTTGAGTACCTGCGCCAGCGGAATGTGTACTGAATTTGGCAGCTTCCCAATCGCAACTTCGTTTGCTTCACGCACGTCAATTATCTGAATGTCGTCGCCGTTGTCTAAACGTTGCTTGAGTTCGGTTGCAGTAATCTCCGGCATCGGCTGCTGAGGGGTAGCTTGACTCATAAGTCCTCCATCGCAAATTTGTTTGAGCGCATTCTAGCCGCGCGTCATGACGTAAACAAGATCGCGCGCCGATACGCATTTTACTGTAGGGGCGTCCCTCCCAAGGGCGCCCCAGCTTCCGAGCTATGGACTGCCCACAGAGTGGCCGCCCTACAATCCATCGAGGCTCATGCTAACCTCTTGAAATTTCTTATCTGAAGAATATCGGCTAAACTGTTACTACTCCAGCTAGTCTGATTTTTTCCAATTTTTCAAGAAGGACTCGCCATGAGATTTGAGTTTTACCATTCCGGCCTCGACGCTACTCCGAAACTCTCTGTTGACGGTACCGTTTCAAACAGCATTCATTTCTCACACTGGGAAGGCAACGAAACTCCCTCAGAGGTGAAAGCTGATACGTCCACAGAGATCGCCTTAAGCCTCGTCGGGTCTCCACGCAAAAACGAACTGACCCAGGGTATCGAACTCGTCACCAACAACCACTTCGACACTGATGGTGTTCTTTCTGTTTGGACCGTCCTCACCGGTGAACGAGCTCTCGAGTTGCGCGACAAGTTGATCCCGGCGGCCGAGGCCGGCGACTTTTCCGAGTTCACCAACGAAAACGCAATTCGCGCCAGCATAGTGATCCAGGGATCTGACCAGGTGGTTCCCGGTGAAGTCGCGGGCTCGCCGCTCGCCGGTCACCTGGCCGGAGAGCAAATCGACGACGACGCTCGCGCCTATGAATTGGTCCTGCCTGAAGTGGAACGACTGCTCACGCGCATTGACGACTACGAACACCTATGGCGCGCCGCGTGGGCGAGAGTTGCTGCGGGAATCGAGAGTTTTGAAAAGGGCGACAGCAAAGTCGAGGAGTTTCCGGAGTCTCGCCTCTCACTCATTACACTTGCGCCTGAACTGTTTAGTCCCGCGGGCTTCAATCCCACACGTCATGCTGCCCCGTACACTGCCATTTCACGCTACACCAAGGGTCAACTCTTTTTGATCGCTACACCACTCGACGGCGGTTGGTCATACAGAATTGACTATCCGTACTACTCCTGGGCCGAGACCGTTGTCCGCCCGCGAGTACCGCGCCGGGATCTAAAACCACTTCTCGCCAGGTTGAACCAACTTGAACCCGACGGAAAAGGCAGCTGGAAATCGGATAGCAGCGAGCTGGCGTCAGCGGCAAAGTTTCTTGGCAACGACGGGACGCTTGCGGCTTCAAGAATCGGGCCCGACGCCGTCGCCAGTGCGGTCCGCAGCGAACTGACTAACAACGCCCCGTCACAACTTGCCGAATGCATGACGTCGTAATCATTGGCGCCGGACCAGCGGGCCTCGCCGCAGCCTTCTGGTGTGACGAGTTGGGCCTCGATACTCTGCTCCTCGAACAGAACGACGTCGTTGGCGGACAACTCCGTTCCATCTACAACCCAATCGAAAACTATCCCGGTATCCAAGCACGAAACGGGCAGGAGTTTCTCGATCATTTTTCCGAGCGCGTCAAGGAAGCGGACTTTGATTTATGGACCGGCGTCGAGATCGAGAGCGTGGATGCAAAAGCCAAGCGGGTTATTTTGCGAAGCGGCGAAGAGCTGCAATCAATCGCATTGGTTCTGGCTACCGGCGTGCGTCGCCGGAAACTGGGAATTTCCGGTGAAGCAGAGTTCGTTGGCCGCGGCATCATTGAGTCGCCCACCAGGGATCGTGACAATTTTGCCGGAATGGATGTTTGCGTGATTGGCGGCGGCGACGCGGCCGCCGAAAACGCCCTGTTGCTGGCGGAGAAGTGTCCAACCGTGACGCTGGTTCACCGCAGCAAGTCATTGAGGGCGCGAAAAGAGTTTAAGGAAGAGTTGAAGAGCCAGCACTGCATCACGGTGTTTTCCGAGGCCGTAGTGACCAGAATTCTCGGTGACGAAAAGGTGGAAGCGGTTGAAATTCTGCGAAAGGATGCGCTGAAACCGTTTCAGATGGCGGTGCGGGGCGTGGCGATCCGCATCGGAGTCGAACCAAACATTGAGTTGGTTCACGAGCAAGTGGAATTGGATGCGCAGGGTTACGTGGCAGTGTCGAGTCAACAAGAAACCAGCGTGGCCAATGTCTTTGCGATTGGCGACCTATCGAATCCGTTAGCCCCGACGATTAGCGGTGCAGCCGGCGCCGGCGCTACTGCCGCCAAGGTAGTTGCCGCTCGCTTACACAGTTAGTCCTGATCCAAAGGAGAATCACAGTGGTAAGCAGAGATTCAGGAGGCAATTGCTCAGCATGACCGCGGAAACTACGATGCTGCTATCAAGATGTATGAAGAGGTGCTGGCTGAGAATCCGGATAACGTCGAGGCACTGTATGAACTCTCCTTCTCGTATTGCGTGGCCTAAACTTTATCGATGGCCCGAGGCTGACAAATGAGTCTTGAGGAGTCTGCCTGAGGGCGTCCGGTATTCCAGGGTTTTCAATCGGTTCACCTGCGTAACCGGAGTCGCAAATCACATCATGACTTTTTCAGCCTCGGAAATCCAGGACAACCCGGCTCCTTACAGTGAGGCTCATGTCGCCGCCTACCCGGTGGAGTATCTTGCGGGCATCGACCTGTACAACGCCGGAGAGTTTCACGCGGCGCACGACGTCTGGGAAGAGCGCTGGATGGGAGAAGTCAGCGCCCAGGAGAAACTCTTTCTGCAAGCGATGATTCAATCGGCGGTGGCCTTTCATCATCTGGAGATTGGCCGGCCCGGCGCGGCGCGCCAAATGTACCAACGAGCCAAGGAGAAATTTGAGAGGCTCGGAGTAAGTGTCTTCATGTCGCTGGATCTGATTGAGTATCAGCAACAACTCGATAATGCGCTCTTATGGTTGTTGAGCGTTCCGGATCCTCGTGAGTTAACCCAGCCTGATTTCCAGCCCCCCAAAATCAAACTGCTGCCACAACTGAACGACTACGAATAGTCTGATGAAAACGCTACACAACATACGCTTGCTCCTGCTCGGTGGTTGGGTGGGAGCTGCCGTGTTTTTTAGTGCGGCCGTCGCGCCCAACGCCTTTCGAGTGTTGCGGGCATACAGCCTGCCAAACGCGAGCGAGATCGCGGGAACAATTGTCAGTCGCACACTCTACTTAGTTAACGTGAGCGGATTCGTAATAAGTCTGCTTCTGCTGCTCTCCGCTCTGGCGCTGAAACGCAGTTACGGTCGACGCGCTTACATCGTTCAGCTTATCCTGCTGGCAATCGTTGCGGCGACTACGGCGACCGGCGAGTGGTTTATCGCTCAGCGAATACGCGCCTTGCGCGCGGGTGTTTCGGTTCCTATCGACAGGCTGGCATCGAGTGATCCGGTCCGAGTAGCATTTGACGCATTCCACGGCTATTCTGTCGCGACGCTGAGTATTGGTATCATTGCCGCCTTCATTGCTTTTTTTGTTCTGGCGAGACGCAGGCAGTAGTTACAGGATCAGGAAAGGATCTCGAATTGGAAGTCGTTGAACAGTTAGACGAGTGGCGTAAACGCTACGATGAATGGACCAGAAAGCATAGCGCTGTTGCGGGCATTGACCTTCCTGAAGACTATCCTTTTGTGAAAAACGGTCGCGCGCCGTTTTTACCGGCCCGTCGCGCTCTACCAATGCTTAACCTGGCGCTCATCTCTTCGGCAGGCGCCTACATCGACGGCACCGAGCCCTTCGATTTGAATGCCGCCGGCGGCGATTTAACCTTTCGCGAAATTCCGTCTCAGATTGAGGCCGAAGACTTGCGCTTTGCGGCGCGCGGTTATGATCCAGTCGCGGTTCAGTCAGACATTAATTCGCTATTACCGCTTGAGCGCCTGTTTGAATTTGAAAGCAACGGCATCATCGGTCAACTCAACCACGTGTTTTGGAGCTTTGGCGGCTTCATAACAGACGCTGCCCGGTTGGCCGAAGACCTGGCTCCACGATTGATTGAGCGCGTCGAGCGTTATCAGGTCCAGGCGGCTTTGCTAATTCCGGCTTCGCGACTGTGTCACCAGTCAGTGTCACTGGTTGCCCGCGCGCTCGAGCAGGCAGGCGTTCCGACCATGACCCTGGCTGTGGTCAAAGACGTAATTGAGAGTGTGCGGCCACCGCGCTGCGCTCTCTACGATGGTGAGCTGGGAAGTGTTGCCGGGTTGCCAAACTGGCCGGAACACCAGCGCCGCGTCCTTGACGAAGCGTTGCGTTTGATCGAGCCAATGGACCAGCCAGGCATTCGCAAGCTGGTAGTAGAATTGGAAAGTCGGGTTGAAAACGCCCGCGGGGAAAGGTAAATCCTGACAATTGAGCTAGAGCTGAGGCTCTGCCGCTTTCCGTACGATAAGCCTATGGCTTACGGCGGAAGGGTCCTCTTGTCCAAGGCTGCGCCTTAGCCGTTTGCTAGTGCATTTCCGAAGTTAACGTCGGAGGCACAGCCTCGTGGGGGAAAAAGTTGTTTCCGGTAAGCCAGAGGCTTACCGCACGGAGAGCGGCAGAGCCGCCATTTGCTCCACGCCGAATTTCCGTGCCGCGGCCTGGTGATCGAATAGATCACTTCCGAAAAAATCCGTGCGATTGACCTAACACCCCTCTTACAAAACGATGGCCAATACCAAGCGGTTTCTCCTCGCCCTCGGTCTCATAGCAACTATCGTCCCTCTCTATCTTCTTTTCTGGCCAGTACCGATTTCGCCCCAAGCCTGGACACCTCCGCCCGCTCCGGCGCTGTCTGGTCCCTACGAGCAAAAAGCACTACTCGCGCCAGTCGATCGGCTTTCCCTGGGAAACGGAGACAAACCTGAAGACGTAAGAATTGATAACGAGGGCCGGATCTACGCAGGTCTCGAAGACGGTCGCATCATGCGGTTGCAAGCGGACGGCACCAGGCCTGAACTCTTTGCCAACACCTACGGCCGTCCCCTCGGATTGGCCTTCGATCCGAGCGGAAATCTGATTGTGGCCGACGCAAACAAAGGCCTGCTTTCGATTGCTCGCGACGGATCGGTGAGTGTCTTAACTACCGAAGCGGATAGCTTGCGTTTCGCCTGCACCAACGATCTGGATGTCGCTGCTAACGGAATGATTTATTTCACTGACGCGTCTTCCAAGTTCGCGCTCGAACACCACATTGCCGACATCCTGGAACATGGCCCTAATGGGCGACTGCTTGTTTACGATCCAAAAACGAAAGCGACCCGCACGCTGTTGAAGGGTTTGGCCTTTGCGAATGGCGTCGCAATAAGTCCGGATCAGTCTTTTGTGCTGGTTGATGAGACTGGTAAGTACCGCATCCATCGAGTCTGGTTGAGTGGGCCCAGGCAGGGTCAGTCTGAGATCTTCATCGACAATCTACCAGGATTTCCAGATGGTCTTTCTTCGAACGGCAAGGACAAATTCTGGGTCGCCCTGGTAACACCACGAGACAAGACTTTGGACAAACTACTGCCTCATCCATTTCTCAGAAAAGTTGTTTACCGGCTGCCGCCCTTCTTGCGGCCCGCGCCCAAGCGTTATTCATTCGTGTTAGGTCTCGATACGAACGGCCGCGTTGTACAAAATCTTCAGAACCCTGCACCTGACTGTTACGCTCAAATAGCCAACGTGATCGAGCACAACGGTTCACTTTACTTCGGCAGCATCGGCGAGAGTACGGTGGGACGTTTTCGACTCCCTCAGCAGTGACGCAGGAGTGATCGTCGCGCAAATGGAACGCCTGAGCTGTCGAGATCACTAGACGCAAGAGGCCACCTCACCGTTATAATTTCAAAGATCCAGTCAGGAGGCGCGGGAGGCGTCGGAGAATAGTAGCCTCTCGCCCTGACCACCAATAAAACTACAACCGCCAACGTAGGCGGCTGTAGTTACCTCTTGCTCGGAAACATCCTAAGCCTGGCTTTTTCTTCATAGGGTGCGAGGCAGGTTTGAAAACCTGCCCCTTCAGATGGGTGATGATTCATTCCATTGTCAGTCCGAGTCGACCGTTGAGAGTTCTCAACATTGATTCTGACGTTGCTTAATCGCGGCCGGATCTGCGCGAAAGTAACGAATTGCGGCTTGCCGCCGCACAGTGCGGAATGGCTCTGCCTTTCCGAGTAACGACGTCCTCGCACTCTTTTTTCCTGAGGCTGAGCCTCAGGAAAAACATCAGAGGAAAGTCAGCGGAAAGCCATAGGCTTTCCGCACTGTGCGGCGGCAAGCCGCAACTAGTCGTTTGCCGTCAATCCATTTCATCAGGTTAAACACTTTTTGTGCAAAGCAGACTCGCTGATTCGCTGATTCGCTGACATTTCAGGCAAAGCCGATCCGCTGATCCGCTGGGCTTTGCCCTAAAAGTCGGATTCTGGAGCGACTTTTGGGTCAGGTTCAAGACTTTTGGGTCAACTTCGGCGCTGAAAGTCGGGACGCACCGCGCAGAATCTTGTGCTATAAGGCCAGAATGTTTATTCGCCAGTATTTCGCGGCGTGGGCAGCGGATTGGACGGGCCGCATGAGTGGCTTCGCGTCGGTAGTGCTCACGTTTTGGATTACGTTCTTTCCGCCTACCCTCACGGCTGCGAGATGGACACTGTTAATAACGGCAATCGTTTGCTTTGTTTTAGGCTCTTATCATATCTGGGCGAGAGAGCGTAGAGCCTTATTGGCCGAAGTGGGTAAGGCCCTGAAAAGCCGTTTCGATAACTCCACCATGGCGCAGTGTAGGTTCGTGACCGTTGGGGGTGAAGTATTTGCGGCGTTCTATGTCGAGATCAGGAACAGTGGTGAGCCAAGCATAGCCGAAGGCTTCTTTCTCACGATCACCTTGCTGGACGGCAGAAAGGTGTCGCCGCCTCTAGCGCTCATCATGAAAGACGTGAAGGCCGATGACGGTTCCGTCTACAAGCGTGAGGACTTGCTACTAGACAAGGTGTCACACACTCCTATACCGACAGGGGGACGTGTATCGGGAATGCTGTATTACGTAATAAGCAATGCAACGGTGGAAGAAATCTTACAGGAGGGGGTTGATTTATCATTGATGTTCTTCGACATACATCGCAACCCCTATCACATTAAAACTAAGCTAACGCCGGGCGACGCCACTCTCGGAGTGGGTATGCCCGGCCTTCAATCCGTGTGGGGTAAACCAATGCTGCTCGGCGGTTCGAAGACGACGAGAAAAACGCGAAAAGGGCGGAGAAGGAATTAAGCCTCAGCCCAAAAGGTGGGTTCGATCCCGAGTTCAAAGATTGACTGAATGAGACAACAAATATTGTGACAAAGCACCTTACAAAGAGCCTCATTGATTTGCGCTGTCTTGGATTTACTTCGCAGCGAGTCACCGAACTTTGCTTTGATCATGCTGAATGTCGTCTCCACGTTGCTTCGCTTGTGGTATTGCTGAAGGAACCATTCTTGATTGAATTGGTAGTAGTGAAACATTCGACGCCAGAGAGTGCTTTTGCGTTTCCAGTTGCCGCGCTTGTCTTGGTTCGCTCGCTTTGTCATGGCGTGCTCGGAGGCGCTGTTAACCTTAAACGGAATGTAAGGCATCGCATGGTGGTCAACTACGGTCTGAAGGTTCGACGCGGACAAGTAAGCCTTGTCAGCCGAGACTTCTTGCATCGTGAAGTTCTGCCCTGTTGTTTCGACAAGGCCTTTGAAAAACGGACTATCACCTGCGTAGCGATCACTGATTTCAACGGCAGTCACTATGTTGGTTTTTACTCCGCACATCAATTGCACCTTCACCCAATCGCGCTTAGTCATAAGCCCTTTGTCTTTGTACTTCGCGTCAACCCACTTGTGAAAGCGGCAAGTAGAGAAACCGGAAGAGTCAACGGCGAAATCAGATTCGATAGTTTGAAGCGGCAAGCTACTAGCTTCTATCAGCGAAGTGAGAATCGGAGTCAGGCTTTCGTTTTCCAAGTAGCGGGAAATCGAATTGTAGTGAGCGGCGCGACTGAGAAACCCTTTGCCTTGCGCGTCGCTAAGGTCGCTCATAAAGCGCCGACCGGAAACAGAAGAATAAACTTTGAACGTGCTCGCAAAAATCATATCAAGAAGCGGCAAGCGAGGTCGGCCCATGCTCTGTTGTGGCTCCTCAATGCCCTTGCACAACTCTGCGAGCAATTCCAAAAACTTATCCTTTTCGTTGGTCTGCGCTTTGTTGTAAGCAGTCCATTCTTGTCGATAGGTTTGCTTGACCGTGACCGTTTCAGTAACGGTTTGGGTCTGCGTCTGTTCGTCGTAGGTAAACTCGCGTTGGATCACGTATTCGACTGCGAACAAATGTTTGCAGCGAAGCTGGCGGGATTCAAAGTCGGGACAACTGCAATGGGGCTGTGCTGTATCCGGCTTGACTGTGTAGAACGTCCCACGGCCTGTTTGAGAGGGAACGAACCATCTGTCCCCACTCTTTTGCGACTTCGATTTAGCCGCTATTTCAAGGCCTTTTTGTTCTCTTGCTTCCATTGTGAATCTCCATTCTTGGGAAAAACACAGCCGGAAGCATATAATCTTGGTTGCTTAGGCCACATAGCTTCGACTGTGTGGTTGAACGTCCCGGCGAGTGCGCTAACACTCGCCGGGACTGCAAAATTGGCGGCGGGTGAGGGATTCGAACCCTCGGAACCAGTTGGTTCGACGGTTTTTAAGACCGTTCCATTCGACCACTCTGGCAACCCGCCGCTAATTAACTTTCAAAGAGCCTCAGAGCTTTTTCTTAAAATCTTCGCTTGTCAGCGTTCTCATGCCCTTCAGATCGCTAAGCTTGCTGCCCCTTCTTCTTCCAATGGTTTGAAGGTTGCCAGTTTCAGCCGCGACTTCCTCCCGCGTCGGCGATCGGCGGCCAATAGGGACGGACTTCCAGCGGTAAAACGTCTTGCCGCCAGCCTCCAGCTGCTCTGCGTCACCGCTTTCAAACAGCCTCTTGAGAACGCCATGAATACTGGCGAGCGGATTCGCGTGTTGTGTGAGATCGTAGCCGCTTTCTTCCAAGCAATCACGGATGCCTCTTGCTGTTTGGTAGTCTTTCACCGTCCTCAGCACTATTCGGCACGCCTCGGCAAGACCAAGCCCCTGCTCATCAAGTCCATTGATTACAAAAGAGTCTCGCTGTCGTTTCGTTGGGTCAGAGATAAGCTGATCGATGCCGCTGAGAAGCTGCTCCAGTTGAACGATCTCCTGATTCAGGACTTCAAGCTCTGCCTGCCGATCATCACGCTCAGCCCGCCGCTCAGACAGCATCTCAAACAGCTTTTTGTACTGCGTCTTGAAGTAGTCCCTATCGTCATTTGCCATAATGGAGTGAAGCTTACATGAAAAATAAGTCCCTGTCTACACCTTTATGCAATACTGACGTTAAATCTTTAAGCGGACGGGATCTCCTGATTTCCGAAGCAAAAAGGCATGTTTTTGAGATGAAGCGGGCTATCCGTCAGTTTGAGGACTTGCGGGATAGCGGGATGGAGTTTCCAGAAACGACTTCTGGGTCAGAAAATAAAGATTTGAGTCAAAAGGAAGATTTAGGGCAAAGCCGATCCGCTGGGCTTTGCCTAAAAAGTCGGGATTCGGAGTGACTTGTTGGGCAAGATTATTTTCGGGCCGGACTTTTTGGGCAGAGTCAGGACTATCTGGGCAAGTTAATTGATTTGTTGCAGTAGCCAAAGAATAACAGCGCCACAAGAACTCCCACAGTAAACAACCCGGTGACTTGGGGCTCCATTCTGGCAAGACGGACAAGTGAAGAAAACCTGACAAGTCTCATGTTCCCCGCAAGCAATCCAGCAATGGTAACCGCAGGAATTGCGATATAAGGCAGGTATATTCCCGAAACTGCAGCCACTAAGCCTGAAGCAAGGCCCGCCACCATTCCAAAAACGATATATCTTTGCAAGGAATGCGGCTCACCTATGAGAGCGGACATAATAGTTTTCCCTTTCACATTCTCATTGATTGAGGATTCCAAGAACGGCAGTGAAGCAAGCAAAAATTCCACCAGCGATACCGCCTGTCAACCCACTCCTGGCGGATTTCCCCACATCATCACCATCAAAGTGATTCTGAACTGCAGACATCACCATGTTGCCAACGGCACAGCCCACGACTGTAACGAGAATCGTCTGAATGGTCATGTCAGACTCCTTTAGGTTGAGGAGGCGCGAGGAATGTGAGCCTTATATCACCGTTTGAAGGCAAATAGAAGGGGCGTCGCCCGTCCTCGCCGAAGCGACGCCCTTCAGACTCACAAGTAAGCGGACCCGTGAGGTGCGCAGCGGCGCACGCCCGCCTTATATCACTTATTACTTCAACCAAAAAGGTGCGTTACGTGGTTCGGTAACTTCGATGGATGCAAAGGCTCTTTCATCGCTGATCGAAGTCATTTTTAGTAATATGACTCCCAAACTATTCGCTTTCACGCATGAAACGGTGATGTAGGAATGAATTGTTTAGCCCACTATATTGTATTGAAAAAAAAGATGGGCACAAATTATTGACAACTGAGTTGCGAGGAATATAATGCAGACGGTTGCTTGTCCGGTCCCCGCTCTCAGCCGTAGGTCGCTGGTTATCCCGTTATAAAGTTTCTCGGTGGATACCAGATCATGCGCTAAGGCGGGTTTTCTTTTTGAGGACTGAAATCATGACGTAAACCAAGAGCCGAAAACGAAAAATCCGGGATGGCCGTCCCGGACTTTGCGTGGCTCCCTAATTTTGGAACCGATTATGACCTGTTCAACGTCTGCCATTAAATCAATGGCGGGGTCGAGCCGTATTCTACGCTCGACCCGCCAAAAGTCAATCGCTAAATTCAAAAAGTTGTGGCGAGGGGAACGTGTGACCGTTCGCCCTCGCCTTGATGCCTCCGTAGCTCAGTTGGAAAGAGCGTTCCCGTCGCAAGGAAAGGCCACTCGTTCGAGTCGAGTCGGGGGCACCAATCTTTTTACGAATTTTGCTTTGATGGCTTTTGTCCCCTGCGAGGTTTGTTCCAGTAGGGGTTTTTGCAATTCGGGCAGCGTTTTGGCTCAGTGTCGGAATCGCGGGGGAGCCATTCATGCTGGCAAGTCCTGCATTTCCAGAACCAGACCGTCTTTTTTACCCTCGGCATACCGAGGGATATTACTTGAAACAATATGCTCGGTCAAGGAGCATATTCGCTTGACATGACATGCTACCTGAGATAGCATATCCGCGTTGACAATTTGATGGGGGCTTCGACGGCTGACACCGCCGAAGCCCTGTTGCAAACCAGAAGCGATTGCTCGCATTCCGATCTCGCAAATCCATTGTGAGCCAATCGCCTAACGAAAGGCAAGGCATAACACAATGGACGCACGCGAATTGAAAGGGCTAGAAATAGCCGACAAAGCAAAACTCACCCGCCAGGGCAATTTGTGGTTTGTTCCTTCGCAGTCGGTCGAAGGAAAGGGTCGAAGATATAAAGTAGACCCGACCGCTGAGCAATGCGATTGTCCAGATCATGAAACGCGCAATGTAAAATGTAAGCACATCTTCGCTGTTGAATCTACGCTCAAGCGTGAGCACACAGAGGACGGCGAGACTCAGACCAAGACCGATACGGTCACGGTCAAGAAAACCTACCGCCAAGACTGGCGCGCCTATAACTCCGCACAGGTAAATGAAAAGGATCAATTTCAGTCGCTCTTGCATCAGCTATGTGAGGGGATCGGCGGGCCATCGCAAAAGACAGGACGCCCGCGCCTCTCGCTCGAAGATATGATTTTCAGCTCGGCATTCAAAGTTTATTCGACTGTTTCAGGTCGTCGCTTCATGAGCGATCTTCGTGACGCACACGCCAAAGGCTTTATCTCAAAGTTGCCCTGCTATAACTCCATTTTCAATTATTTTGAGGATGAGCTTTTGACACCTTATCTCAAGATGCTGATTGAGGAAAGCAGTCTGCCACTACAGACGATCGAATCTGACTTTGCCGTTGATTCATCTGGCTTTTCGACTTCCCGTTTCTTCCAGTGGGTTGATGCTAAGTACACAAACCCGCAGCTAATGACTAAGCGCGAATGGATCAAGGTTCACTTGATGTGCGGCGTAAAAACCAATATTGTAACCGCCGTTGAAATCAGCGACCGCTACGCTGGCGACAGTCCATTCTTTGAGCCACTCGTTGAGACTACATCGCAAAACTTTGTGATGCAGGAAGTCTCCGCAGATAAGGCGTATTCCTCGGCAAAAAATCTCAAGCTGGTTCTCTCGAAAGCGGCCATGCCTTACATACCTTTCAAGAGCAACGCGACGGGCACAACTAAGTATGGCGGCTCAGTCTGGAAACGCATGTTTCACTTCTACAGCTACAATCAGGAAAGGTTCCTCCAGCAATACCACAAGCGGAGCAATGTCGAATCCACCTTTAGCATGATCAAGGCGAAGTTTGGCGACGGACTGCGGAGCCGGACTAAGACCGCGCAGATCAACGAGGCTCTGTGCAAGATTCTTTGTCACAATTTGTGCTGCGTGATTCAGTCAATGTTCGAGTTGAATATTAAACCTGAGTTTTGGGCGCCAGAAGTGTAATGATTTGGTTTTCACGTTCACCCAAAAGAGGGCCAACGCCCTCTGCATATATTCGTTCAAGGGTTTGAAACTGCCCTTGTGCCTGCTGAAAATAAATCAGACATGGGGTTGCAAATACCCCGGCGCGCATTGACTATCCGCGCACTCGTTGAATATGCTTCCGGTAGCATTTTTACTGGAGCGGGCATGCCTGAAAATCAAGCCTTACAACACGCATTTCGGTTTGACGACGACCCCGACAATTTTGAGAATCAAGCTATCGATAACGGCATGGTCTGCTGGTATGCCGCTGACCTTGCAGAGATGTTAGGCTACCAATCGCCTGATGCTTTTGGGAAAGCGATTAACAAAGCCCTTTCCGCTTGTACCGCTCTCAATATCCCAGTTATCGAGAACTTCCAACAGGTTAAGCGAGTCGTCAACGGAGTACAGATTGACGATTATAAACTCTCTCGCTTTGCTTGTTATCTAACCACAATGAACGCAAGCCCAAGCAAGCCTAAGGTGGCTGCGGCTCAGGCGTATTTTGCAACTCTCGCAGATTCGTTTCGGCAGTACTTTCAGCAAGCCGAAGGTGTTGAGCGAGTCTTAATTAGAGATGAGATTTCCGACGGTGAGAAGTCTCTTTCAGGCGTTGCGAAAGCCGCTGGCGTGGTCACTTATGCTTTTTTCCACAGCGCGGGCTATGTGGGCATGTATAACATGAGTCTCTCGCAACTGCGTGATCGACGTGGTATACCGTCGAACAAGACGCCGCTGGATTTCATGGGTAAAGCCGAATTGGCAGGTAATCTGTTTCGCATCACTCAAACTGAGGAAAGAATTAAGAACAACCGAATTAGAGGTCAAGCGAGTCTGGAAGTAACCGCTAAGGAAGTTGGGCGAAGCGTTCGCAGATCAATGATCAATATTGGCGGTACGGCGCCGGAACATTTGCCAGTCGAAGAAGATATAAAGGAAGTCCGAAAAGGACTAAAGACTACCCAAAAAGAATTCAAGAAGTTAGACGGAAGGCCTCGTCGCAGACTCAAGCCTTAGTGGTCCGTCCAGAACTACATATAAATAAAACCAAATTATTTGCGGGAACCGTTGATGGAAGTTTATAATGCGGCTTCGTCGTTTGAGAAGTTTGCAACCAGCGGGTGTGTCCCTGTGTGAAGCTCGTGCGCGATCAATCCATGGGTTGATACAGAGCGACTTCGGGTTCCATTTCTAAAGAGCCTCAGTGCTGGTAACACTGGACTATAAAATCACTCGGCGGCTACCAAGGGCGGGACTTTCTAGAAGTTTCGCCCTTTCTGTTTTAGCTGCCCTAAACCCGCACAGATTACTTTAACTGTTAATAACTGTCAACAACAAAACCCCAACATATAGGGGTCATTGTATTACACGCCACAACAGCCCATTTGCCCCACAAACAAATCTTTCTTTGGCACGGCGTTTCATTGATGATACACTGGTGGTCATAGCGTCTTCTATTGAAAAAATTGTACCGACTCGCGTACTTACGGCTTGACGTACGTACGCTCAGAGATAGGTACGAGATAGAGTAGGTATGTAAAGCCATACCTACGCTCACACATAGCTATTTTTAACGGTAGATACGTTCTAAGATAGGTATGTTAAGGCGTAGTTATTGGTTGGCATACATATTTAACAGCGTAGGTATGCTAGAACGGATGTAGTCCATGGTATACGTTTGGTGTGATCGAAATCCGGCTCGCAGAACTGTTGGAGAAGCGGGGCAAGTCTCAGTACTGG
Source organism: Pyrinomonadaceae bacterium (assembly GCA_045403245.1). Lineage (GTDB taxonomy): Bacteria > Acidobacteriota > Blastocatellia > Pyrinomonadales > Pyrinomonadaceae > PSRF01. The sequence continues at coordinate 25,561 of JAXIOV010000170.1, forward strand.
CTTGCCAACGAGACCGGTCTAAAGCAACAAACGATTGCAAAGCTGTTTAAGAGGCAATCGAAGAAGATTGATTTTGAGACGATGAACGCGATCTGTAAAGCTTTTGAATGTCAGCTTTCAGAGTTCCTGGTTTACGTAAAAGAGGAAGAAAACAAGGAGAACAGCGCGAAGAATAAAACAAGAAAGTCATCTACCAAAAGTTGACACCGATTCAACGTGGTGCATAAATGTGCACCCGCTCTTCTTAATTCCCACTACGGAAACGGGAGAGGGTTCGCCTTTGAAGGTTTCTCCCACAAGAGGCGTTGTACCCGTTTCCATGACGGAAGAGGATCAGAAAGTGAGTGAACAATCCCACCGTGTTCAAGACAGTTCTTCGGCTGCGCCGGGAGCGCCCGAACGCATGGCTCGCGATGAACAGCCTTCGTTCAGGCTGGGTCATTCTTATATTGAGGGCGAGTTAGTGATCGGCTTGATCGGGCCGGTCGGAACGGACTTTGAGGCGGTTGTAAAAGATCTGAAAGACTGGTTGGAGACTGCACAATATCAAGTACAGGAGATCAGGGTATCGAAAGATATTATTCGGCCACTCATTCCTCGAACAGGCACGCACTCTGGCGAGTTTCAGCGAATAAGCTGGGGTATGGAAGACGGCGACACTGCCAGACGCAGATCGGGTGACAGTTCAATTCTAGCTGTAGGCGCAGCATCTAAAATTGCGTCGCTTCGTCCCGCAGACGAAAAAGGAAATGCTTTTCCCGCTCCTCGACGCGCCTACATCATCAACTCTTTGAAAAATCCTGCCGAAGTTTTTCGGCTTCGAGAAATATATCCTCTCGGCTTCTACGCCATAGGTATCAATTCGGACGAGTCGTATAGGAGGCGTGTATTAACCGAGCTACGTGCAAAAAAAATGTCGGAGCGCGAAGCGGAGGAGTTGATAAAGAGAGACTACGAAGAAGATGAGGACTGGGAATGGGGTCAACGTGTTAGAGATACTTTCCACCTCTCAGATTTTTTCGTGAGACTCGTTGACGAAAATCTTCGAGTCAGAAATGAATTAGCACGAATTTTAGAACTCCTATTCGGAGAGCCATATAAGACACCCACTTTTGATGAATATGCGATGTTTTTGGCCTTTGCAAGCTCATTGCGATCTGCGGACATGTCTCGGCAAGTGGGAGCTGTAATTGCTAAAGACGGAGAAATCATTTCCACGGGAGCCAATGACTGCCCAGCATTTGGGGGTGGTCTGTATTGGCCCGAATACAACCCTAGTACAAAGAAAGTCGAAGACGCCCCTGATGGCCGGGACTACAAGAGGGGGGAAGACCTAAACAAAGCAGAACAGCAAGAAATAATAAATCAAATATTGCAGCGCGCCGAGAAGATAGGGATCGATAAGGACCAACTAAACCCGATCTTGCAAGCAAGTCGCATTACAGACCTCACGGAATTTGGACGTGCGGTCCATGCTGAGATGGAAGCATTGTTATCTTGCGCTCGACGTGGTGTTACCACTAAAGGCGCTGTTTTGTATTGCACCACCTTTCCGTGCCACAACTGCGCAAAACATATTATCGCGGCGGGTATCAAGCGTGTTGTCTTCATAGAGCCATACGAAAAGAGCCAAGCCGAGAAGTTACATAGTGAAGCGATGAAGGTTGGGTTTTTCGACGGCTCAGTCGGCCAGACTGAAGTACATTTTGAACCGTTTATTGGTGTTGGGCCGCGTCGCTTTTTGGATTTGTTTTCGATGCGAGTAGGCGCTGGGTCGGAACTCATTCGTGAAGACGAATCTAGTCATATTAAGGACTGGAAATCGGAAGATTCGACTTTACGGATACAGATGATGCCACTGTCATATTTAGAAACCGAGCGCGCCGCTGTCACGTTATTTAAGCAACAACGAAAGAAAGTACTGGAGAACCAAAATGGAACGAGAGGAAATAATCACGGCGGACCAGGAGCGTCGTGAGGAAGAAGATTTTTTAAATTATCTTGAGAGAGCAGAAGAATTGACGCAGGACTGGCCGGACTGGAAACGGTCCGTCTTGCGTGCATGGCCTAATTCTGCAGCGGCAGCCGCTGAAGCTCGTGAACCGCCGGAGAGGAATGCTGACAACGGCCATGACATAGAGCATCCACCCGATGAATGATTGAACTGCAACCTGGGGTTGTTGGGGAACAGCAAAGCGTCAGACTTTGCTGCCGGGTAAAATTCGTGTCAGAACCAAGGGCGTCACAGTCATCCAGCGACGCCCTTAGTGTTTGTTCACTGAAGACAAAGTAAAAGCCCCGGATATTAAGCGGGGCTTCATTCCTAATTTGTTTTTCTTTTTCGTCCGGCTTTCACGGACTCATCAGTAGGCTTAGCCTATAAAAAAAGCGGCTTAGGATTGCCGCTCGATGTTCATGATTTCGTCTTGAGGTGTTCGATATAGGCAGTGGCAATCAAAGCATATGCCAGTGCGATCTCAATGTGTCCAGTCAGTAAATAGAAGTAAGTTAGTAACATATAGCCAAGCAAACAAAGAGCCTCAGGCTCCAAGCACTTCTGCCACTGCATTGGTCCTCCGATCGACTTTTCAAACATCAAAGCTGCTAGTCAGGCAGCCATCTTTGAGTGAAGTGTGACACGCTGCGGGAAATCCGTCAAGAACCAGTCTGAATGCGTTGCTCGGATAAAAGGGACTTTTTGGGCAAGCGTCTGAGTTTTTGGGCAGCCACTCCCGGCCCTCTTTACTTTTTGGGCAAACGGGACTTATTAGGCAAAGCCGATCCGCTGAATACCAGCTACACAGCTGTATACCTGCTTACCATCGCTCATCTCGCAAATTAGCCTGCAAAACCAACTAACCATGAAACTTACTAGTTCTGTGGATACCCGGTATCCAAATCGGCGCCACTCGCCTGTTCGGTGATATTCCCCGTAAGCCTCACTATTTCTTGCAGTTAACGTTGAAAGGCACTTCCCGAAGTGTGTGGCATAGGCATTGTTATAGAACAGGCTGAATTTAGCAGGATTAACGATACCCCCAACGCACGCTTCCCCCGGAGAGTTAACGATGATCAACTTGCTTTCAGCTTCCACCGCCAGCCCCCAACACGCATTTCAGACCACGGAGCTTACTAACTCCCTCATGCACAAGCTCTCCCCTGAACTCATAAACACTCTCAACTCGTTGGGCGTTGATCAGCGGTATTCAGTCATGAAGAACTATCCAGATTTTCTCTCAGGAAAGTCGATGGACGCGACCAGTTCCACCACCGAGTTGGGCGTGAACGCTACTCGTTCCTGCATCGAAAAATGGCAAGGGGACCCGTCACGAATCGGCTTGCTGGTCGCCGCCACAAATACTCCCGAGCAAATGCTTCCCTGCCTCGCCTCCGAGGTCATCGGAAGAACACACGGACTCTTATCCCGCTCTATTAGAACCGTCAGTATGCAAGCTCAAGGTTGTTCGGTTTTGTTGAAATCCATTGAGGTCGCTCAATGGTATCTCGCTGCCAACCCCGGACAATTAGCCATGGTGCTAATGGCCGAGGCCCACACTCCCTACGTCGCGCCGCTCTTGCGCGACGAGTATTACGGGTTCCGCGAACTCTTAAAATTGAGGAAGGAGCAAAAACTAGATGAGGCCCAGTTTGAACAGAAAAGGTTGGATACCACCTTCGTCATTCAGTCCATGCTTTTTGGAGATGGTGCGGTAGCACTCCTGGTGGGAACTGAAGAAGGAAAACCAGCATTTGGACCAATCTCACACTTAACTAACGACGAGCCTGATGATGTAAATCTGCTCACCATGACCAGCAACAGCTCACATCCGTTTCTCAATGGACGTCCACAGTATTTCATGCGACCCAGCGTACCCACCCGCGGCGCACACTATGCAGTGACGACCGTGAAGAACGTTTTGGGCCATCCTGACTCGCGCGTGTCAAGCCTCGGTCAGGTGGATGATTGCCTGATTCATACCGGAAGCAAAAAGATCCTGGACGGCGTTTGTTCCCAGCTCCACCTGGAAACTGATTCAACCAAGGTCCAGGGGTCGTATGAAGTCTTGAAGAATTACGGCAACCTGTCGAGCGCCTCAACCGGCTTTATGCTTGCTGAGAAAAATGACTGGAAAGGGCCCGCGATGGTGGTGGGCTTCGGAGTGGGATTTACGGCCAGCGCCGGAATCATGTACTACAACTAAGCCGCTCCGGGAATCCTCTTTAGACTCCAGCGTTTTCCAGTACGGGCTCGTGCGCGAAGATATTCGTAATCGTCTGGCTGATTTGTGAGAAGTCGAATGGCTTGCCGATTATTCCGGTAACCAGATTGTCCTCACCGCTGGGAGGCACGGTGCCTGTTCCATAACCCGTAACCAGCACAACGTTGAGCTCCGGCCAGCGTTTGCGAATTTCGCGGCTCGTTTCCCAACCATCCATCTCCGGCATCGCCAGATCAGTAAACACCAGATCACAGTTGTTTGCCGCGAGCGTCAGCAAGGCATTTTGTCCGCTCTCGGCCAGCATTACCCGGTGACCCATCACTTCAAGCATTTCTGCCAGAGTTTCGCGCACCGAAGGTTCATCATCGATCACCAGAATCGACAACGATGTTACTTCAATGTTTTCCTCGGGTCCCTTCTCTTGTTCCACTTTCAATTCGGCGGCCGGCAGTTCGATCGTGAACGCCGTTCCGCTGTTCACTTCGGAAGCTACACTTATCGACCCTTCATGTCGCTCGATAATGCTGTAGCTGACTGAGAGACCCAGACCGGTACCCTGAGCGCCTTTGGTCGTGAAGAACGGGTCGAAAATCTTTTGCCTGACGTCTTCCGGCATACCGGTTCCATTATCGCGAAACTGCAACTTCAAGCGGGACCCTTCCTGCACGCAACCAATGGACAACTTGCCTCCGGTAGGCATAGCGTCAACCGCATTGACAATCAGATTGACAAAAACTTCACGCAACTCGGAGGCGCTGCCGAAGGTGCACTGCCCGGTCTTGGCTTCGAGAGTCACTTCATAGTCGAGGCCGCGGAGCCGGGCTTCGTTTTCCCAGCGAGTCCGCGTGATCTCGATCGCGTCGTTTAGCAACCCCGAAACATCCAGCATCTCAAATTCCTTCGCGGGCGACTTGCGCGCAAAGGTTTGAATCCGGCGCACGGTAGCGGCAGCGTCTTCCGCAGCCGTCTGGATAATCTCGAGGTTACGAACCTGCGCCTCGTCCTGCGTCTGCCGGCGCAACAACTGGGCGCGGCCGAGTATCGCCGCCAGTGAATTATTGAAGTCGTGGGCAACGCCAGACGCCAGCTGGCCCAGCGCGCGAAGTTTATCGGCGCGCGCCGCTCGCTCGCGCTCTTGCTTCTGTTCAGTAATATCGCGCGCGATTCCGAGTACTCCAGTCGTGCGTCCTTCAACCACCAGCGGCGAGTTGTCGACCCGCGCATACCGCAATCGTTCGTCGGCAGAGAAATAACGCATCTCGTAAGTTTGTGGCTGTCCTGACAGCGCCAGGCGCAGTTTTTCTCCGATCACCTCGCGGTCAGGTTCATACACCAGGTCAACCAGCGGACGGCCAATAAACTCTTCACGATCCAGGCCGAGTGCCTGCAACGTCGCGCTGTTGCACCACTTGAACCGACCATCCATGTCCACGGCGTAGATGGATTCACGCGCGCTCTCAAGGATGTTTGTCAGCAACGACTGGTGCTCGCGGGCCACGGCCTGCACGTTGCGCAGTTCGGAGAGGTCTCGAGCCGTGCAGACAGCTGCGGTTACCTCGTTCGATTCATCGAAGACAGGTTCGATCGAGACCAGAATCGGGCGATTAAGCTGCGTCGGGAGTACCTCGATGGTCAGGCTCCGGCCTTCCTCGATGGCTTTCTCCACCACACAAGTCTGGTTCCTGGACGATGCGCGCAGAATGTCGCAACACTTCCTCCCCAACAAGGTACGCGGCTGGGAGTTTTCCATCGCCGCGCCAGCGCGGTTTACACGCTTCAAACGGCCGGCACGATCGAAGATGAAAATGCCGTCCGACATGGCATCGAACGTAGTTTCCCATTCGGATTTGGCCTTGGCCACCATCTCGAAGAGTTCGGCTTGCGCCATGCCGACGCCGAGGCGCTCGGCTACCGAGTGCACCAGCGACAAATCGTCCTCGGTCCAGCGACGCCGGCGATCAGTCTGGTGGATACACAAGACGCCGCGGAAGAGTCCCTTGACGATCAGTGGGTAGTCGATTTGAGAACAAAGGTTGGCGCGGGCGGCGTGTTTACGTATGGCAGCGCTGAATTCCGGCGGACCCTGATCGTGATTTAGCGAATCTTCAATCACCAAAGGCTTCGACAGGTTCAACAGATGACGCCCGATAGGATCCTCATAACTGACATTGAGCGAACTGATGCTGTCGCAATAGGGGGCTACGTATTCATGTTCAACCGGCGAAATGGGATCCTCGGGATCGTAAAGATGCATATGAACGCGAGAGGCGCCCAGGGCCACGCCGAGTTCACGCGTTGCGGTACTCAATACTTCCGGCAGACTAAGTGAGGCGCGAATGGCCATCGTCACGCGATTAAGCAGGGTTTCGCGCTTCGATGTAGCTTCCGACTTTTGATAGAGCTCGGCCTGGCGAATGGCAATGCCTGTTTGGTCTGCGACAGCCTTGGCGAGGGCAATATCTGCCGCGGTCCAATTGCGCATCTCCCGGGTTGTGGAAAGTGCAAATGCAGCCGTCACCTCGTCGCCAACCCTGATCGCCACATACATGATCGACCGCACATCCGCTCTTGACAGGATGCGCTCGTAAACGTCGGCAATGCGAACGTCGTGGGCGGCGTCGTTGAAACAAAGTACGCCCTTCTCATCGAGCGACTTAATGAGGGCCGTCAGATCCTGGAGTTCAAAGTTTTGCGCGGCCGGAACAATGCCGGGAGCGTGATACTCAGCGACATTAGTGGCGCGGTGGGCTTTCACATCCTTAATGAAAAGGGAACATCGGTCGGCATTCAGGTAAGACCCCAATTCATGAACGGCTGTACGAAAAATTTCCGAACTATCCAGCGAGCAGCGAATGGCCTGCGAAATGCGGTGGCTCATAGCTTCTCGCAGAGACTGTTGCGCCAGGACTTCTTCGGATCGCTTGCGCTCAGTCAAGTCGCGAGCGACTCCCTGGACGCCGACAGGTTTGCCGTCCTGATAGATGAGGCGGGTGCTAACCTCCAACCGCACCCTCCGACCCTTCTTGGTAATGATCTCCAACTCGTAAACGGTGGGGGCGTTGTCATCCGTTTTCTGCAGGATCATCTTCCGCGCCAGCGCCACCGATTCCGGCGCGACCACGTCCGCAATATTCATCCGCGACGCTTCCTCACGACTAAAACCCGTGATTTTCTCTCCAACTCTATTTAGCGAAGTGAAATTCCCAGCCAGGTCGTGAGTGTAAATAATGTCGTTGGCGTTTTCGAAGAGCTCTCGGTATCGCTTCTCATTCTCCTGCAATCCCTTCTGGGCTTTGCGATTCTCGGTGATGTCTGTGGCAACTCCAATCACGCCGACTACCTTGCCGGCGTCGCTGGTAAGTGGTGAATAACGGGTTTCGAAAGTTAGTTCGCCCACGTCCACCATGTCTGAAAATGCTTCACCGGCGAGGGCGCGGCGGATGTTCTTGATAATTGCCGGATTGTCCGAATAGAGTTCAAAGACTGACTGGCCGACCATCTCGCCGGGTTTTCTACCCAGCACTTTTAGTCCTTCACCTTCTGATAGGGTGAAGACGCCGTTCTCGTCCAGCGCGAAGAGAATGAGTGATGCGCTGCTGACAACGGTCCGCAGCCGCTCCTCGGTCTGTTTCAAAGCTTCTCGCCCACGCCGCTGATCGGTAACGTCACGGATGACGGCCTGCACCGCCGGCTGACCGTGAAACATGAATGGCATCCCGGTCACTTCCACGTCGATGACCTCGCCGTTCAATTTAATGTGCTTCGACTCATGCAGGGGTGTCGACTCACCATATTCTTCGAGTCTGGAAATTCGACTCCTGACCAGGTCATGACCGTCGGGATGAACAATATCCAGAATAGACTTCCCCAGGATTTCTTCCGGCTGGGAGGCGCCCCACAGGCGTAAGGCGGCGGGATTGACGTAAACAATCTTAGACCGGCTGTGAACGACGATGGCTTCCGGCGAAAGCTCGACCAGACGACGATATCGCTCTTCGCTGTCTCTGAGCCCATTTTCCGCCAGCTTCTGCTCCGTGATGTCGCGAACCACGCCTCGGATACCGGTCGGGCGGTGCTGACGATCACGCTCAATAGTAATTACTCCTTCGAGGTACTTTCCGTTGTTCTCACTATCCTGCAAGTAGTAAGTGGACCGTAGCGGCGAATCAGTTGCAGCTTTCCGAGTGTCTTCAATGTCTCGTTTTGCCGCCTCGCTGCCGATCAGTTTACTCAAGTGGCTTCCAACGATTTCTTCCCGTAGCAATCCAAAAAAACGACCACCGGCGGGGTTAATGCTGGTGATGTAGCCGTCCATGTCACGCGTGTAGATGATGTCTGCGGCTTGCTCGACAATCTCGCGATAGTGTTTCTCAATCCGGCGTCGTTCGGTAAGCTTCGCAATCTTCACCAGTAGTTCTTCATTTCGAAACGGTACGTCCAGATAGTCGTCCGCTCCGGCCGTTAACCCCTCAATACTATCTTCAGAAGCATTGCGCTGACCGCTAATCAGCAGAACCGAAATATTCGAGGTGCGCACATCTTTCTTGATCCGGCGGCACAACTCAATTCCGTCCATTACCGGCATGACCACGTCGCTAATCAACACGTCAGGATCGAAAGAGTTGGCTAACTCCAGCGCACTGCCCCCGTCCGCTGCAGACATGACCTCATAACCCTCCTGCTGAAGCAGTTCAACCAGGAGGTCGCAAACTTTGCGATCGTCATCAGCGACCAGTATTCGACATTGCTCGGTGGGTGATTTGATCATCTGGTAGGTGAAGTTAAGACTGGTCTAACGTCCGCGCAGATCACTTGCCGCGGAAAGCGAGTTGTGGATCAGCTTGGTTTGACCATTGGGAAGCGTGGATTCGCTTCAGAAGACGCGGAAAAACGATTCAGAAAGGGTGACTCCCACGAACCGCTGCAAAAGTATAACACGGTTTATCAGGGGTTGTCATTGAGTATATCCGGCCCAAAACCCGCAGTTTTGGGCGTTTTTCAGGGTATTCGGGAGGCTCTAGTTAGGTTGTTGGCGCTTGCGGGAGGGGGCCTCGCGGTCGCCGCTCTTGGAAAAATACCCCGGGCGGTAGTTTAGCTTTAGCTTCTGTTTCCGGACCTCCGGATTGACTACCTCAATCTGGATCTTGCGATACGAACCATCGCGCGCCTTATTCGAGGGGGAGTAAGCCACCAGATACTGTTCGCGCAGGTCTCGTTGAATCTGGTCGAAAGCGGAATTGAGATCGCGCTCGTTGCGTGGGAAATAAGCCCGGCCGCCTGTTTGTTCAGTGATCTTTTTCAGGCTTCCCTCGTCCACGCCACCGTGGTAGGAGTCACCGATTCCAATCGCATAGATCAGCGCTTCCGCTTTTTGAGCGCGTTCGATTGCTTCATGCAGTTTAACCTGACTGATTGTGTCGACACCGTCGGTCAGCAGGATGATGGCGCGGCGCGTGTTCTCCGCCGAGTCTGAGAGCAACTCACCTGACGTGGCCCAGATGGCATCCCAGATCGCCGTGGCTCCGGCCATGTTTCGATTGGTGTCAGATATTGGTGGCGTACCTCCCTTGGTTGGCAGGTTGTCCACCACTACGCCGCCGCCTATGTAGCCGGACGGAGGCACAAAGTCCACGCGGTCGATCGCTTTACGGAGACGTTCAAGGTTGCCGGTGAAGCCTTGTTCCAGCGTTACCTCGCCCGTAAACGAAACCACCGCCGCTTCGTCCCTGATCGGTCGCATTACGCTTTGTAAAAATGCCTGCGCCGCAGCCTTTTCATCGGGAAGAGTGCGCTCCTCCGAGATACTCGTATCGATCAGGATAGCAATCGAAAGAGGCAGATCAATATTTTTCTGGAAGGTGAAGATCTCCTGAGGCCGACCATCTTCAAGCACTTGAATATCTTCTTTCTTGAGGGTGCTGATAAAGCGCTTGTTGCTGTCGGCCGCGGTGAAGAAGATGTTGGTCAGGTTGGTCTCAACCCGAACCACCTCGTCCGCGTCCTGTGGATAGTCCTCTCTCGAAGAAACCGGCGGTGTTGGCGAAGGCGCAGCTGTCTCAGAAACCCGACGCGATCTGGATTTGTCCTGAGACTCCGGCGGCTCCTGCGCTCGCGCGATCATCCTGGTGGGCGCGACCTGGTCCGCAAGCAGCGAAATTGCCAGTCCGGGGATCAACAAAAGACTTAGTGCTCGAATAAACATCTTCTCACCCGTTAAGGCCTCACGCTGTCTGCAATTGCCTTGTATCCATGTTTAGTTCTGATTTTCAGATCTTTTCGACTCTCGGCCAGTTTGACGTCAATCTTCCGGAAGCTGCCGTCGTAGCGATCGTTCACCGGTTTGTAGGTAACCAGATATTGCGCGCGGAGCTCTTTGGAAATTTTTGTAAATGAACGTTCAAGCGTAAGCATGTCGCCACTAAAAAACGCCATTCCGCCTGTCTCTTCAGCAAGAGTCACCAGCGCACGATCCTTTCCATCTCTCACTTGACCGGCATCAACTCCAGGGACCGTCCCGGAAAAACCGGCCTTCGTGGAGATTGCGAAAACAGTGGTTTCGGTACGCTGTGCGATATCTATGGCGTCACGAATATTCGCGCGACTGAAAGTGTCTTCCCCGTCAGTGATGACGACAATTACCCGACGACCGGTAACATTCCTGAGCTTCTCATCGCAGAATTGCCAGACAGCATCAAACAGCGCGGTTTGATTCCCGGTCTTTTTGACGCTGTAAACAGCGCGATCAAGCAGATCGAGTTTGTCGGTAAAGTCTTGTCGCAGATTGATTTCATGATCAAACGTGGCGAAGAGGACTCGATCTTTTCGCGGCCGGACAACCGTCTGAATGAAGTTCATCGCAGATTCCTGCTCAAACTTCAGTTTGCCCTGCGTCGAAGGAGAAGTATCCATCAAGACGGCAACGTAGAGCGGCGACGCTTCGCCAAGGTCATCTGAAAAAGTCTCGATCTGTTGTGCAACTTTATCTTCGAAGACGAAGAAGTCGTTTCTGGTAAGACCTGGAACAAACTGCCCTTTCTTATCGACGACGGTAATAGGAAGTCGAACACGCCTGATTATGGTGGTGATTGGCCCCTGATCTGCGGCTAGCGGTGTCGGACTTGGTTTAGCGGCAGGCTTTTGTGCCTGCCCCGGATTAACCGTAGCGTTGGCGCCAACCAGACCCGCAACCAGGCCGAGGACTGAGATGAACAGTAATAGTCGCGAAGTAAGAAGCCGTAAAGAAAGGTTCATGCTGATTTTCGTCGAGATCTGGCCGTCGAGATTTTCTGGCGACGAGCGCTTTGATGCCCCGCAAACGCGGCCTCGTTGCCCTTTCCCGGGGTATTCGGTCGCCCCGGTAATGAGAACATACATCGATTAACAAACCAAACCGACTCGCCAAATCGGCGCTGAGTCCCGGTATCTGCTTTTGTGGTTTTAACTCTCGGTGGCGGTGATACAATGCGATCTGCTCAATAAGTTTGCTGTTGTTATGACCTTCAAGCCACGCGCAAACGCTCCCAGCCATGTCCGGTCCAAATGACAAGACCGTTTCCGAACCTGCTGGCGCACCCGATTTAATTGCTCATTATCGCATCCTGAAAAGGTTGGGCAAGGGTGGAATGGGAGAGGTCTTCCTTGGTGAAGACACTCGCCAGCACGGCCGCAAAGTGGCGCTCAAAGTGCTGCCGCCCGACGTTACGAAGAATGAAAGCCGGCTCCGGCGTTTCAAGCAGGAAGCAAGAGCAATCCTCGCGCTCAATCATCCCAACATTCTCACCATTTTCGAGATCGGGAAAACCAATTCAACTTATTACATCGCGACTGAGTTTATCGAGGGTGAAACGCTTCGACAGTGTCTCGGGCGCAATAATCCTTTGGGCGTCGATGAAGCGCTGGGCGTGGCGATTCAAGTGGCCATGGCCCTCGAAGCCGCTCACGCCGCCGGTATTGTTCACCGCGACGTTAAGCCGGAAAACATCATGCTCCGGCCAGATCGCTTCGTTCGTGATCGCTTTGTCAAGGTTCTTGATTTTGGGCTGGCAAAACTGACCGAGCGCGACTCACCTGCACACGATCCGGAAGCGATTACCATGGCTATCAGCCATACCAATCCAGGGGCGGTAATTGGCACCACCGGATACATGTCGCCCGAACAGGCGCAGGGAGAGCCAATCGATCCCCGTACAGACATCTTCAGTCTGGGCGTGGTGCTTTACGAAATGGTCGCCGGCCAGCCGCCATTCGCGGGCCCGACGGATAGTCACGTGCGCGTGTCGATTATCGATCATGAACCGACGCCACTGACCAAACAATCGGCAGCAGTGCCCCGCCACCTTGAACGAATAGTCTCGAAGGCCTTAGCCAAGGACAGGGCGAAGCGTTATCAAACCATTACTGACTTCAAACTTGATCTCGAGCAATTACGAGAGGAGTTTCATCTTTCGCAGTCTGAATCATTGTCTCCGACGGTGCTGGCATCGGACGTGGCGGTGCCAAGACCGACTAATCACGGCGGATCTGATGTTGGCGTGCGAACGCTAGCCGGTGCGGAAACCCTGGCCGATCCACCCGCGGTTTCAACCATTGATCACACGGCATCGGTCCTGAGGCGCTACAGAAATCCGCTGCTCGCGGTTTTGGGGGTTGTGGTACTGGCTTCAATTGTCGGAATCTACCTCTATTCTTCCCGCCAGACGATCGATTCAGTTGCAGTGCTGCCTTTTGTAAACGATAGCAACGACGCCAACGCCGAGTATCTCTCCGATGGAATTACTGAGAGTATCATTCGCAGTCTCTCGCAGTTGCCAAACTTAAGAGTCATGTCGAGCAACGCGGTCTTCCGGTTCAAGGGCAAGAACGCAGATCCTCAGGAAGTAGGACGCACGTTGAAGGTCGGGGCCGTGCTTGCCGGGAGGCTGGTGAAAAAGGACGACCGCATGATCATCAAGACCGAGTTGATTAACGTCTCCGACGGATCTCAATTGTGGGGCGCCGAGTATGACAACGATCTCTCAGACATTTTCTCCGTCCAGGATGAAATCTCCCGGAAAATTTCCGAAACTCTGCGGGTGCGGCTTACCGGGAAGGACGCCGAGAAACTGACCAAGCGGGATACGAGGAATACTGAAGCATACCAGGCCTATCTTAAGGGCCGTTATTTCTGGAACAAGCGTGATGAAGCCGGACTTCGGAACGGGATCAAGTATTTCCGCGAAGCGGAGGAGAAGGATCCTGCTTACGCGTTGGCTTATTCCGGTCTGGCCGACTCCTATGCTCTGCTTTCGGACATTGGGGTCGTCAAACCTGCCGACGAGATGCCCAAAGCAAAAGCAGCTGCGCAGAAAGCGGTCGATATTGACCCCTCGCTGGCTGAAGCTTACACATCTCGCGCATTTGTGAAGCTCTCTTACGATTGGGATTGGCTGGGCGCCGAGTCCGATTTCAAGAAAGCACTCGAGCTGAACACGAAGTATCCAACGGCCCACCAGTGGTACGCTTCGTATCTCATGCAGATGGGAAAGTTTGATCGGGCCAAAGCGGAGATTGAGCAGGCATACCAGCTAGATCCTCTATCCCCGATCATCTCCTCCAACTCCGGACTCTACTCTTACTATGATCGTCATTACGACGACGCCATCGAGAAGTACAAGAAGACGCTCGAGAGTGATCGGGAGTTTTGGGTGGCTCGACACTACCTCGGCCTGGCTTACGTGCAAAAAGGGATGTACCCGGAAGCGATTTCGGAGTTAAAAGATCTAATTAACGCTCCTGCTGATGGTCCTTTGCCGGACGAGGTAGTTGCGAAAGAAACTGAAGCCTCGGCGTCACTCGGGTTTGCATATGGCATGGCGGGGAAAAGAGCGGAAGCGGAAGCAATAGTCAAACAGCTCGAAGCTTTGGCCCAGCGACGATACGTTTCCGATCTTTACTTCGCTATTATTTTTGCCGGCCTCAAAGACAATGCGCGGGCGAACGAGTATTTGAACAAAGCTTTTGAAAGCCGGCACCCCGGCCTTGTCCTGATCAGAATCGACCCTATCTTCGACCGCCTGCGCTCGGATGAACGCTTCAAGCAGCTCGTCCAGCGCTTTGAACCCATTCCCTAATCGTCAATTTCAGCTTGCCGTTTGATTTCCTTCCAACTCCGTCACAAACTCCTGCAGCTCAACGGGCAACTGTGAGTTGAAGCTCATTGTTTCTCCGGTCTTCGGATGGCGGAAACCCAGCCGTTCGGCGTGAAGAAATTGTCTATTAAGCTTACGAATCCGGGCGCGCAACTTTACGTCTCTCACGGTGTTATCGCGGCCACCACCGTATAACTCATCGGCCACGACCGGATGCTTTAGCCACGCCAGATGGACGCGGATCTGATGAGTTCGTCCTGTCTTCAGCTCCACGTCGAGCAGGGTAAAGGAATCGTAATGCCGGCGAACTTTGAAAAGTGACACTGCGCCGCGGCCTCCGGGCACCACCGCCATGCGGATCCGGTTGCGAGGATCGCGGGCCACCGGTTGCTCAATACGTCCACTCTCCTGCTTTATCACGCCGTGAACCAAAGCAACGTAGCTCTTGAAGACCTCTCGCGCCCGGAACTGGTCTGAAAGGCTTTCGTGAGCTGCTTCGGTCTTGGCAACTACCATCAGCCCCGACGTGTCTCTGTCCAGGCGATGCACGATGCCCGGCCGAATTGAGCCGGCGCGTGTTGCCAGTTGCTGGCAGTGGTAAGCCAACGCATTTGCAAGTGTTCCGGAATAAACTCCTGCCGCGGGATGCACCACCAACCCGGCCGGTTTATTGAGAACGATAAGCGCGTCATCTTCGAAGACCACATCGAGAGGAATATTTTCCGGTGTGAAGATCGTTGCAGGTGGGGGTGCCAGCTCGGTTTCTATTTCATCACCTGCTCGTAGCTTGTACGAAGCTTTGCTGATTTTGCCGTTAACCAGTACTTCTCCTTCATCGATTAATCGCTGCAGGCGGGCGCGGCTCCAACCTTCGATCTGTCCGGCGAGATAGGCGTCGAGCCGAAGACCGGCATCCGTTTCGGTTGCGGTCAGCATGACGATCTCGTTGTCAATTGAGGTTGTCGGTTTTGTTGAATCCATTCAAGCTTTATTCTAACCGCAAAGAACGCGAAGGACGCGCAAAGGGCCGCAAAGAATCGCTCCCTGCGGCCCAGATGGAAAACTCTGCCTGGCAAAAACTCTGCGTTGCTAGCCGTTGTTGGCTTCAAAAGCCTTCATAAACGCGACCAGCGCTTCGACACCCTCTTTGGGAAAAGCGTTGTAGATTGAGGCGCGAATGCCGCCAACGGAGCGATGACCTTTCAGTCCGTCCAGGCCCTGGGCAGTCGCTTCCGAAGTAAATTTCTTCTCGAGTCCCTCGGTAGGTAGACGAAATGTGACATTCATGATGGAGCGTGCATCCGCATCGGCATGTCCGCGATAGAAACTAGTGGAGTCGACCGCATCGTAGATCAGCTTCGCCTTCTCTTCATTCTCACGCTGCATCGCAGTCAGTCCGCCTTTGTCCTTTAACCACTTGCACACCAGGCTAATGATGTAAATGCCCCAGGTGTTTGGGGTGTTGTAAAGAGACTTGTTCTCGACGTGGGTCCGGTAGTCGAGCATTGTGTGAAGTCCGTCGGGAATCTTTTTCAGCAAATCGTCACGGATGATCACGAGCGTGACGCCGCTCGGTCCCATGTTTTTCTGAGCGCCCGCATAAATCAGCGCATATTTAGCTACCGGAATTGGGTGCGACAGAATATCGGAGGAAGCATCAGCCACCAGCGGGACATTGCCCACCTCGGGTTCATGTTTCCACTCCACGCCCTCAATCGTTTCATTCGTCGTCAGGTGCACGTAGGCGGCATTTTGATCGAGCTTGAGCTCATCATTTGCGGGCACTCGGGTGAAGCCGCCATCAGCCATCGTAGCCGCAACGTTGATTGTGCCAGCGCGCTTCGCTTCCTTGAGAGCTTTTTTCCCCCAGCTGCCGGTGATGATGTAATCGGCGCCTCCGCCACTGGGAAGCAAATTCATTGGAATCATTGAAAACTGAAGACTCGCGCCGCCCTGGAGGAAAAGCACGTGGTAATTCTCGGGAATCGCCATCAGCTCGCGTAAGCCGGACTCGGCTCGCGCAGAAATCTCATCAAACGTCTTGCTGCGGTGGCTGATTTCCATTACCGACATGCCAACGCCCGGCAAACTCAACATGTCACGTTGCGCTTCTTCCAGAACGGGGACGGGTAGGACTGCAGGACCGGCACTAAAGTTGTGGATTCTTTCAGTCATAAGTTTCTCAGGAGTCTCCCATCAGCAAACTGACAGTTTGCTATACAATTTCGAACTATTCTTCATCGAATTGGGATCGCATCATGCGAGCCACCACGCGCGTAACCAAAGAGCGAGGCGCAAACCGTTCCGCTTCCATCATGGCTCGATTGGTCCAACCGGAAACCACGTGGCCCTTTCCGCGAGCGAGTGCGCGTAGCGCAACATCCACAACGTCTTCGGGCGACTGCGAAGCCCGGCCTGGAGGTTTGTGACCGCGGGCGACCTCAAAGAAATTTGTTTCAGTTGCGCCGGGACACAACGCCAGGATGCTGATGCCGTAACGCCGGTTTTCTTCCCACAGCGCTTCAGAAAAGGAGAGTACGAAGGCTTTAGTAGCGGCGTATGTCGCCATGAAGGGTACTGGCTGAAAACCGGCAGTTGAGGCCACGTTTATGATTGCACCTTGCTTACGTTCTCGCATGGGAATCAGAAAGCGGTAAGTCAGATCCACGAGTGATTTGACGTTGAGGTCAATCATATTCAGTTCGCGATCGATGTCGCGTTTCGCGAATTCTCCAAACGAGCCGAAGCCGGCGTTGTTAACCAGCATGTCCACAGTCAGCCCGCGCTTCCGGGCTTCTTCAAACAGACGCAACGGTGATTCAGGCAGGCTTAGATCCATTACCACATACTGGGCGCGAATACTGTTTGCCCGGCCGAGCTCGTTGCACATCGTGACCAGCTTCTCTTCGGAACGCGCTACGAGCAAAACATTTCGACCACGCGCTGCCAGCTTGCGGGCAAAAACCTCGCCAATGCCGCTTGAAGCTCCAGTGATGAGTGCGGTGTTCATTTCGGAATGCTCGCTTAACTAATCTCCAGAACGTTGAGCTCAATAATATCAGCATGCTCCGCACGCAAGAGTTCAAGCGTTTTAGTCGACGGGGCATTATCCAGATTAATACGTGCTACGGCGGCTTCGGCTCCCTCGAAGACGATGTTCTCCATCTCCTGGACGTTGATCTGTTCGCTCTTGATTGCATCGAGAACGGTTGCCAGCACGCCCGGACGATCGATATGACGAACAACCAGTCTGTGCGTGGCCGGGGTTTGCCGGGCCAGGTTTACAACGTTCGGAACTTTCCCGGTCTCTTTAAACTCGCGCACGATGCGAACCGTTTCGGCGGCAATTGCCTCCTGCGCCTGATCGGTTGAAGCTCCAATGTGATGCGTCCCGTACAGATTAGTTTCATTCGCGATTGGGTCTGTGAACTCGGCGGTGCCGGAAGTTGGCTCACCCGCAAAAACGTCCAATCCGGCGCGAATGCCCCGAGACTTCATCGCGTCAATCAACGCTGCCTGGTCGACAACTTCTCCACGGGCAGTGTTGATAAAGTAAGCGCCTTCCCGCATGGCCGCGAAAAATTCTGCACTTAGAAAACCCTTCGTGTCCGGGTTAAGTGCCACATGAACACTCACGATGTCGGCGTCGCGCGCGACCTCGGCAGGCGCTCCTCGATATTCAACACCCATTGCAATCGCCCGCTCAGGCGTCAAACTACGGCTCCAGGCAATCACCCGCATGCCAAAAGCCCTGGCGCGTGGAATCATCTCCTGCCCAATCTTCCCGACGCCAATCAATCCGAGAGTGCGGCCAAAAAGGCCGCGCGCCTTTGAAAACCCCTTCTTGTTCCATTCGCCCCGTCGCAAGGCAATCACGTTGTCGGCAACCCTGCGGTCGAGCGCCAGAATGAGAGCAAATGCCAACTCAGCCACAGCGATTGAATTCTTGCCGGGACAGTTGGAAACATAGATGCCGCGTCGAGACGCCGCTGCGACGTCTATAGTGTTGAAACCGGCGCCGGCCCTTACCACGAGTTTGATCGGGCCAGCAGCAAGCATGGCCTCGGTAACTTTGGTACCGCGCACCACCAGCACATCGGGACCCGTCCGGCTAATTGCGTCAACTAGGGATTCATCCTTCAGATCCGGCTGAAAGGAGACTTCACAGCCAAGCGCCTGCAAACCCGCGCGCCCGGACTCTTCGAATTTGTCAGCGATTAGGACAATCATCGTGGTCAGTGTCAGTAGTCCGTGGTCAGTGGTCAGTTGTCTGTGGTCAGATGTTAGTGGGTTAGTTATCTTCGATCCCCCGCTCTCCAGAACAACTAACAACTAACAACTAACAACTGACCACTGACCACTGACCACTGACTAGATAGTATGAATCAAAAGCCCATCTCTAAGTTTGGGTTCAAACCAGGTCGACTTTGGCGGCATGACCTCGATGGCATCCGAAACTCGCAGTAATTCTTCAACCGTTGTTGGGTACAGTGAGAAAGCAACCGCCGCCTTTCCTTCGTTCACCAACCGATCGAGCTCGCCCGTGCCACGCACGCCTCCGATAAAATCAATTCGCTTATCGGTGCGGACATCCTTGATTCCCAGGATCGGATCGAGCACCTGATTTTGAAGAATACTCACATCGAGCGATTCAACAGTTCCCGCCGGCCTCGGCATGCCGGCGCGAAGCGTAAGGCCATACCAACGTCCATCAAGGTACATGCTCCATTTACCGCGACTCGATGGTTCGGCAGCACCGTTCTGCTCAACATCAAAACTCTTTTTGACTGTCTCGAGAAATTCGCTGCTCGACAGGCCGTTCAGATCCTTCACCGCCCGATTGTAGGCCAGAACCTGCAACTGGTCGTCCGGAAACATCACCGCCAGAAAGAAGTTGTAGTCTTCATCTCCAGTGTGTCCGAAGCTCTGCTCCTTGAGTTCGGCACGGGCGCGCGAGGCACTGGCAACGCGGTGATGGCCGTCGGCTATGTAAAGAAAAGGAACCTCCCGGAACGCCTGGACGAAGCGAACCGGGTCAGGTGCTCGCCACACGGTGTGTTGGACCCCATCAGGTGCGGTGAAATCGAAAATAGCATTGGCCATAGTCGTTTCCATCACCATCGTGTCAATGTCGCGACTTGCTCGGTAAGTGAGAAAAACCTTTCCGGTTTGGGCGCGCAAGACGAGCATGTGACGAGTGCGATCGTCTTCCTTATCGCGACGCGTTCGCTCGTGTTTACGAATGATGTTCTGGTCATACTCGTCGACCGAACAACAGGCAACCACACCAATCTGTTCATGATCACCCATGATCAGACGATAGAGATAGATACTTGGCTCTTTTTCCGTCTCCAGCGGCGATTCTTTAATCAGTTTTTCATAGTTTTCCAGGGCCTTGCGGTACACCTGATCGCTGTAAGGATCTGTGCCGTCAGGCAGATCGATTTCCGGCCGGGTTACATGCAGGAAACTTAGCGGGTTGTTTGCAGCAAGCGCTCGTGCTTCTTCGGTGTTGACTACGTCGTAGGGCACGCTGGCAACTTGATCGACCCGATCAGAAGGTGGTCGTAAGGCGCGAAAGGAGCGAATAACTGCCACTGGTTCCTCCCCGCGCGGTTGAAAAGTCACCGATTAGCGGACACAATTCTGACCGCGCACTTTAATAGAAACTTACTTAATTGCAGAAGGCTTGTGGCTAAGACTATCCGTTCCAACGCGCTCTAGCAAGCCGGGAAATCCGTGGAGCTTCAGAAGCGCGTGCGACCGATTGAGTGTAGAATAAACCCGAATGTCCAAGCCTGAAAGTGTGGAGCGTGCTCAACTGGAAGCGCGGTTGTTGGAAGTTGAGCAAGAGTTTGAGCGCGAAATGCGCGCGCGTGGTTTTGACCCGGCCCAGGACGAAAATCTGGCGCTTACGGCGAAACTAGCGAGTCTTTACACTGAAAGAGAAAAGTTGCGAGAGGCCTTGCAGTCACCGGGCAAATCGCAATCCTGAAGAAGGCGATGTCGGAGGGTTAGAAGAGATGAACGAGTTGGCGAGTCGAGACTGTGTTCCCTGTCGTGGTGGCGTACCGCCATTGAAAGGCGAGGGACTGACCAAACTGCAATCCGAGGTTGATGGTTGGGAAGTTGTCCGTGAACACCATTTGCGCAAGGAATACAAATTCGCGGATTTCAAGGAGACGCTGGAATTTGTGGATCGAGTAGGCGCCCTTGCTGAAGCGCAATGGCATCATCCGGATATCTGTTTTGGTTGGGGCAAGGCGGAAATTACCATCTGGACGCACAAGATCGATGGTCTGACGGAAAGCGATTTCATACTCGCGGCGAAGATTGATCAACTCTAGGCGAACTTGAAGGTGTTGCTGAAATTCTTGCAATAAAGCGAATCACACCATTTCCCTGACCAGTGCGGCTCAACAGCGGGCGCGTGATAGCATGACGAATGTGGCTGAACAAAACGATCGACAGCTTCTCAACTTTATCGCGTCCACGGTCGAGACCTTACGTGACGAGATGGGCGCGATGCGCGAGCAGATGGTCACCAAGGAGGATCTCAACGCGCTCGCAATCAAAGTCGAGAACCTGCGCGACGAAATGGGAACCATGCGCGGGATTATGGCCACGAAGGATGGCCTCGCGGCACTGAAAGCGCAAATGGCCACGAAGGATGGCCTCGCGGCACTGAAAGCGCAAATGGCCACGAAGGATGTCCTCGCGGCACTGAAAGCGCAAATGGCCACCAAGGATGACCTCGCGGCACTGAAAGCGCAAATGGCCACGAAGGATGACCTCGCGGCACTGAAAGCGCAAATGGC
>JAXIOV010000201.1:0-32114 GCA_045403245.1 Pyrinomonadaceae bacterium
GTTGCTTCCGGCGAGGCCCTGCCCTCTCCGGCCGCGCTCGCGCAAAAACTCTCCGTTGACAGGGGCGAAATTCAACGCGCCTACTTTGAGTTGGAACACTCGGGTTTGATCACCAAAGAAACCGGCAAGGATTTCCTGGGCCAGGCAAAAACCACCTACCGCGTTGCATAAGAGATGCTGGTGCGCCTATGACGTTTTACCCGAAGCGGGCGTTGGCATCGGTGGGAGGCGGCATCATCTTTACCTTCGGTATGTTCGCACTAGCACTTACCGTAAGATCTCTCATGGGGAAGCCGGAATGGATTTCGAGATTGATCCTCTGGATTTTTGCCTGGCCGATCTGGTTGTTCGTATACATCCTGCCATACCGTGATTATGCCGCAGCAGTTTCGATATGCATCGGTCTTCTGGCCGACGCTATGATTCTTTCTGGTTTGATCTACACGGCACTATCTAAGTGCGAGACAAAATCACGTCATTCTCCACCACCACCACCCAGTTCCCCCTGGACTAATGTCTGACGAACTTCAATCGAACTGGGGAAATCGAGCACTGATGCAGTTTGGCTAGGCGAATCTTTGCGGCTGCTTTGCGCCCTTTGCGTGAAGCTGTTTCACCGCGAAGAACGCGAAGGACTCGCAAGGGTCGCAAATAATGTTGATTGGAGATTTTCAAGCTGCATCAGCACCGAAGATCAGCTGTTTGTGACGAATCTCGTCGTGCGTGATATTCTTTTTTCCGCATTGAATCTGCGAAAGTGGCGGAATTGGCAGACGCGCCAGACTTAGGATCTGGTACCGAAAGGTGTGGGGGTTCGAGTCCCCCCTTTCGCACCAACGAATGGTCAGTGGTTAGTAGTCAGTAGTCAGTTGCCAGTTGCAGATGTCCTGGAACTAAGCTTCAAGACCAATCGGACGTGCAACTGACAACTAACCACTGACAAGAAACAGGAAGGATTCCCGTTGCTCAAGTCTTGCACCGGGTAACGCTTGATGAAAACAGAATTCACAGATGTCTCCCCTACGCGTAAGGAGATCAGGATTGAGATCGAACCCGCGGTGGTCCGCGAAACTTTTGATCGAATAAGCGATCGTTACGCCAAACAGGTTAAGGTGCCTGGCTTTCGCCCCGGACACGCCCCGCGTTCCGTGGTGCGCATGAGATTCAAGAGTGAGATTCGCGCCGAGGCGTTGCAGGAACTGGTGCCGGATGCGGTAAACGAGGCGATCCGGGAACACGCGCCCAGCGCGATCGGCGAACCCGACGTCCACCTCGACAATACAGAAGCTATCGATAAGTTTGGCGAAGAGCCGATTTCCGTGAAGGTCAGCGTGGAGGTCCTGCCGCAGGTTGAGCTGCGAACTTACAAGGGCATTGAGGCAGTGCGCCGCACTCGCGAAATCACCGATACAAATGTCGAAGAGATGCTGCAGGGACTACGGGAAAGCTCCGCCTCGATGCAACCCGTCGAAGACCGCCCGTCGGCGCTGGGCGACACCGTTACCGTCAACGTCGAGGGGAAGTTTCTCGACGCTCCCGACGAAGAAGACATCAAGGCCGACGACGTGGAGGTCATACTTGGAGCACCTGGCGTGCAGCAGGAATTCACTGACAATCTCACCGGCGTCAAGGCTGACGACCAAAAAACGTTTGTAGTGAATTACCCGGAAGACTTCTCATCAAAGGGCCTGGCCGGAAAGCGCGTCGATTATTCCGTGAAAGTTACAGCGGTGCGCCTTAAGGAGCTTCCCGACGTCGACGATGAATGGTCGCGCAGCCTGGGCGAAGACTTCGACTCGGTAGCGACTTTGCGCGCCAAGATTCGTGAAGATCTGGAGAAACGGGCCGGAGTGGAAGCGGATCACCGCCTGCGCGGTGACCTAATCCGAAAACTTCTCGAAGAGCATCAGTTTGAAGTGCCGCAATCTCTCGTTGATCATCAAACGAATTACCGTATGGAGAGTGTGGTCCGCGACATGATCGGAAGAGGAGTTGATCCGCGCAACCAGCAACTCAACTGGGAAGGCGCGCGCGAAGAAATGAAGGCCCAGGCGGAAGAAGATGTGCGCAGTTCCATGCTGCTCGAACGAATCGCTGAAGAAGAGAAGATTGAAGTCTCTAACGAGGAGATTGAAGCCGAGATTTCGGCCATCGCAAGGTCAGCGCAACAGCCAGTAGAACAAGTGCGCAGCGTCTTGACAAAGGAGGGGGGCGAACGTAGCATCGCGAACAGGTTGCGTAATCGCAAAGCGCTCGACCTTTTAGTTGAAAACGCAAGCGTAACTAACCAACCGTGGAGCGAAGAAACTGAGGAGACTGCGGCAGGAAGTCAGGAGTCAGAAGTCAGGAGTCAGAAGATAGAATGAGACAGGATGTAATATCTCTTCTGAATTCTGTATTCTGAATTCTGGCTTCTTTTTTTATTAACGTCCCGGAAAGGTTAACTCCCTTATGGCTTTGGTTCCTATGGTCGTTGAGCAGACGTCACGGGGCGAACGCGCATTCGACATCTACTCGCGACTGCTGAAAGACAACATCATTTTTTTGGGCACCCCGATCGATGATCAGATTGCTAACCTGATCGTCGCCCAATTACTCTTCCTTGAAGCCGAAGATCCGGAGAAAGATATCAATCTCTACATCAACTCGCCGGGTGGTTCCATCACGGCAGGCATGGCCGTCTACGATACGATGCAATTCATCCGGCCTGATGTGACCACGATCTGCGTGGGGCAATGTGCCTCAATGGGCGCCTTGCTGCTGGCTGCCGGCGCCAAAGGCAAGCGCTTTGCGTTGCCAAATTCCCGCATTCTGATTCACCAGCCGACTGGAGGTTCGCAGGGTCAGGCCACCGATATCCGGATTCAAGCCGAGGAAATCCTGCGCATGCGGGAACTGACGTCGCAGATTATTGCGAAGCATACGGGGCAGGACTTTGAAACCGTCGAACGCGATGTTGAACGCGACAAAATAATGTCTGCCGCTCAGGCCAAGGATTATGGTTTAATAGACGAGGTGATTGCGCATCGCGAGTAGCGCGCTGACCGTCGTTCGATCGAAGTTTCAAGGAGATCCCCCAATTTTATGGTAAGACGAACCGACGACACGCTGCGGTGTTCCTTCTGCGGTAAATCGCAGAATGAGGTCAAGAAACTCATTGCGGGCCCAACGGTCTATATCTGCAATGAGTGTATCGACATCTGCAACGAGATCATCACCGATGACCAGCAGGCCGAGTCGGTCGCGACTCGACCCCCCTTACCAAAGCCGGGCGAGATCAAAAACTTCCTTGACGAATACGTGATCGGGCAGGACGAAACCAAAAAGCGGTTGGCGGTGGCTGTCTACCAACATTACAAACGCATCGAGCTGGGACGCCGCCGGTCCGACGTTGAAATTCAAAAAGCGAACATCCTCCTGATCGGGCCAACGGGCACCGGCAAGACCCTTCTGGCGCAAACCCTCGCGCGCATGCTCAGCGTTCCCTTCACGATCGTCGATGCCACCACTTTGACAGAAGCCGGGTATGTCGGTGAAGACGTTGAGAACATCATTCTCAAACTTCTCCAGGCCGCAAATGGCGACGTCGAACGTGCCCAACAAGGCATTATTTATATCGACGAAGTCGACAAGATTTGCCGCAAAGATGAGAACCCGTCGATCACCCGCGACGTTTCGGGAGAGGGTGTGCAACAGGCGCTGTTGAAGATTCTCGAAGGGACGGTTGCGAATGTGCCTCCCCAGGGCGGGCGTAAACATCCGCATCAGGAGTTTTTCCCGATCGACACGACGAACATTCTCTTCATTTGCGGCGGAGCGTTCGTTGGTCTGGAGAAAGTGATCGAGAGGCGCTTGCGTAATAAGTCGCTTGGT
Organism: Pyrinomonadaceae bacterium; assembly: GCA_045403245.1. Taxonomy (GTDB): domain Bacteria; phylum Acidobacteriota; class Blastocatellia; order Pyrinomonadales; family Pyrinomonadaceae; genus PSRF01. The sequence continues at coordinate 3,874 of JAXIOV010000201.1, forward strand.
TTCCACGCCGAAGTGAAGACCGGACAGCGTCGTCATGCAGAAGCGCTGGCGGCAGTCCAGCCGGAAGATCTTATTCGGTTTGGTTTGATTCCCGAGTTTGTCGGACGACTACCGGTTTGCGGCGTGCTGCATGAACTCGACGAGGGCGCACTCATCAAGATTCTCACCGAACCGAAGAACGCGCTGGTGAAGCAGTATCAGAAGAAGTTTGACTTCGACAACGTGAAACTGAAGTTCACCGACGATTCGCTGAAGGCAGTGGCCAAGCAGGCCGTCGAGCGGAAAGTGGGCGCTCGCGGTCTGATGATGATTCTGGAGGAGTTGCTGCTGGATGCCATGTACACCCTGCCTTCCCAGAAGCGGGTAAAGGAATTTGTGATCACCAGCGAGATGGTCGAACGCCGGCGCGCCATCCCCGGCGAGGGGCTCGCCGGCATCGACGGCGCCGCCGCTTAACTGCGGCAAACTGTTAGTTTGCGCACGCAAGTTGACAACCTGAACAGAATTTTCCCAATCTGGCGCGTACTTGGGGAAATGATTTACAATTGAACGTGTTACTATAAGGGCGAGACGGCGATTTGGGCGGCTCGCCCTTTTTGCAAAAAGCCGCATTAATTCAGTTCATTTTCAAGAAATATGGAAGAATATTCAGATCGTGCTCCTGCCGACGTGGCCTGGTATCCGATGGTTCCAATCCGCGACGTCGTCATTTTCCCCTTTACAAAAGTTGCTTTCAAGATAGGCCGGCAAGGATCGGTGCGCGCGCTGGAACAAGCTCTGGCCAGCGACCGCACAATCTTTCTGGCCACTCAGCATGACGCAACTATCGATGAACCCGCTCCCGACCAGATCTACGACGTCGGAACGCTGGGCCGCATCCTCCAATCTCAAAAGCAGGACAACGGCCAGATCAAAGTGGTCGTGGAAGGGCGCGAGCGCGCCACCACCGTCCGCGTGGAAAACACCGACGGCGCTTTCATGGCCCTGGTAAAGCGCGCGCCCGTGGTAAACGAGGAAGGCACGCGTCTGGACGCGCTGGTGCAAAAGATCGGGCAGCTCGTCGAACAGCATTTGCGCCTGGCGCCGGAATCGCAAACAGACGCCCTGCAAACCGCGCTTCGTAATCAGAACCCGTCACACCTGGCCGATGCGCTGGCTTCGCAGTTGCGCATCTCGGTCGAAGACAAGCAGGGTTTGCTGGAGTTGTTCTCTTCCCAGGCAAGGCTGCAACGCTTGATTGAGTTGCTGGAGCTGGAGATCGAGAAACGACAACTTGATCGCACGATTCAGACCCGCGTGAAGCGCCAGATGGAGAAAGCGCAAAAAGAGTATTACCTCAACGAGCAGATCAAGGCGATTCACAAAGAGTTGGGGCGTAAGGACGAAAAAGCCGAGCTCGAAGAGCTGAAGAAAAAGATTGAAGAAGTGGGCATGACTGAGGAGGCCAAACAGAAGGCGATGCAGGAATTGCATCGGCTCGAAGCCATGCCGCCAATGTCCGCGGAAGGAACTGTTTCGCGCACCTATATCGATTGGCTGGTGAGTGTGCCCTGGAAACAGAAATCCAAAGAGATCAAAGACCTGATCAAGGCGGAAGAAGTCCTCAATGAAGACCACTACGGTCTGGAGAAGATCAAAGAGCGCATTCTCGAGTACCTCGCCGTCCGTCAGCTGGTGAAGAACCCGAAAGGCTCAATCCTGTGCTTTGTCGGTCCGCCGGGAGTTGGGAAGACCAGCCTCGGCAAGTCGATCGCTCGAGCCACGGGACGAAAGTTTGTACGCCTGTCGCTTGGCGGTGTTCGCGACGAAGCCGAGATTCGGGGTCACCGGCGCACCTACATCGGAGCGTTGCCGGGTCAGATCATTCAGATGATGAAGAAGGCCGGCACGGTTAATCCCGTGCTCCTGCTGGACGAAGTGGACAAGCTGGGAGCTGATTTCCGCGGCGACCCGAGTTCGGCGTTGTTGGAAGTACTCGATCCCGAGCAGAACCATACATTTCAGGATCACTATCTCGACGTGGAATACGATCTCTCCAAAGTGTTTTTCATTGCCACGTCTAATGTGCTCCATACAATTCCGCCGGCGCTGCAGGATCGTCTGGAGATTCTGCGGCTTTCGGGCTACACCGAACGCGAAAAGCTTGAAATTGCCAAACGTCACCTCGTGCCTAAACAGGCCGAGGCTAATGGATTGAAGGCGGAGCAGATCGATTTTACCGACGAAGGCCTGTTCGAAATCATTCGTCACTACACACGTGAAGCGGGTGTTCGCAATCTCGAGCGCGAAATTGGATCGTGTTGCCGCAAGCTGGCGCGCCGGTTTGTCTCGGAAAGTGTTGCTGAAGATTTCAAAGACACGGTCGATGCAGAACGCGTACGCGGCATGCTGGGACCAATCAAGTTTCGCCAGCAGGGCGTGGCCGCGGAAAGCGAAATTGGCCTGGCCACCGGGCTGGCCTGGACAGAGGTTGGCGGTGAAGTGCTTCAGATCGAAGCCACCCTCACGAAAGGACGTGGTGGCGTCACCTTAACCGGAAAACTGGGTGACGTAATGCAGGAATCTGCCCAGGCGGCGTTGACCTGCATAAAAGCCCGGGCTGAGCGGCTGGGGATGAGCCTCGACTTCATTCGCAAACGCGATCTGCACATTCACATTCCTGAGGGTGCGATTCCCAAAGACGGTCCGTCAGCAGGTATTACCATGGCCACCGCCATGGCCTCGACGCTGACCCGCGCTGCAGTAAAAAAGAATGTGGCAATGACCGGCGAAATCACTTTACGCGGCCGGGTCCTGCCGATAGGCGGCGTCAAGGACAAGCTGTTGGCCGCACATCGCTTCGGCATCGATACCATCATTTTGCCGAAAGACAACGAGAAAGATTTGCCGGAGGTCCCTGAGGAGGTTCGCAACGCGCTCTGCATCAATCTCGTAGAAACGATTGATGAAGTGCTGGCGCTTGCGCTCGAAGAAGTTTGTCCAACGGATGCGGGCAGTGACGAAACAAAAGCCCCGCCGATTTGGACGACCGAGCAGCCTTCACAAGGAATCCCGACCAGTTAGTAATTTCCAATCTGAGGGAAGCCCACTCGTTTAGAGTTCAGGCCTGAGGTTGCGGGAACCAGCCGCAAACCAGGGTTGAACTCTAAACATCGTTCTGCCAATTCTGAATCCCATTTACCTGAAGGAGATCTTAATGAGCAACCATCATGATGCCGATTTGATTCTGAAGCTTTATGACCTGCGGCGCGAAGCCACGATGCGCGAAGGCCGCAACTGGTTTTTTGGTTTCAACCCCACCAACGTACAGGACGTGATCGACGTGCTCTTGAGCGAGCATGGCGGCCACTATCGCATGGTAGTTTCTTACTGGGAGATGGCCGCCGCGATGGTCAATGAAGGGGCCATCGACGAGAAGCTGTTCAACGAAACCAACGGCGAGCATATCTTCGTCTACGCCAAGATTGAACCCGTCATCGGCGAGATCCGTGCTCTTTTTGGCCAACCTGATTTTCTGCAAAATCTGGAGGCGCTCATAAAGAGAATGCCCAATTACGAGGAACGAATAGCAGGCTTGCGCGAGCGAATGAAGAAATTTGCGGAGATGCGCGAGGCCAAGGCCCAGGTTGCAGCTGCGGGCTAGGCTCGGTAATGTAACGCAAAACTGTTAGTTTGCGTGGCGACGCGCGGTTGCCAGCTTGAAGTAACAACGGTCTATCGCAAACTAACAGTTTGCTTTACAGTGAAGAATGAAGATTACAAGCGCCGAGTTCATCAAAAGCGCTTTCAGTGAAGACGACTGGCCGCGCGAGGCAATGCCCGAAATAGCTTTCATGGGTCGCTCCAACGTGGGCAAGTCGAGCGTGATCAATTCCCTGCTCGGTGTTCGGGGCCTGGCACGCACGTCTTCGACTCCAGGCAGAACTCAATCGCTCAACTTCTTTGACATTAACGGCCGGTTTCGATTTGTCGATCTGCCGGGATTTGGATATGCGCGGGTGCCGAAAGCGGTGCGATCCACCTGGGGTGAGATGGTTACGAGTTACCTTGCCAACCGCAATCAGCTTGTGTTATCAATTGCCCTCGTAGATTCGCGCCACGAACCCACAAAACTGGATTTGCAGCTTCACGAGTGGCTGGTGCACAACGATCGGCCGCGATTAATAGTTACCACGAAATCCGATAAGCTCTCAAACAACGAATTAAGAGAGAGTCTGGCACGCATCAGCCGCGTGTTCAGCGGAGAGCGCGTAATCGCTTTTTCTGCTAAAAACGGACGTGGAATCGATGAAGTTTGGCGGGAAATCGTGAGTGCCCTGGCTGAATTTCCACGCGCGAGACTTGCTTAGAGCTTGGGGATAGGTAGAATGGGTTACGAAAACTACATTGAGCGCAGGATCTGAACTCTCAAAAGCCCCTTTTGCCAAGGCTGAGTTTGTTTTTTCCAGACCACGCAAGACGGTTTCAGTTGCATCAAAGCGGCACTGGTGACCACAAAATATCGAACATCGAGGGACAGCTTAACGTTTTTGATGAGGACGGTGTGTAGGTCGCAAATGATGGATGGCCCTGGCGGCAGCACACGAATTTTTTAACGACTCCGCAGATTTTCCCGGTTTCTCAACCTCCACGAAACTAACCTGGCCGCTGGTTTTACCACCAAGCCACTTATGACATTTTAGGAACGAATTGATATGCCACAGAGATCACGCCAACGCGCGTCCAACACAAACAACGACGACGGTAATGGAGACAACGGTGGTTCGAGCGTAATCACTGCCGAGGCTCCTGAAAAAGAAGGCCGCGAAGGCAGAGAACGCGAACATCGTGAGGAAGGGTTCCTCAACCTTGCCGATCTCAAAGAGATGTCCATCTCCAAACTGACCAGTATCGCCAAGGGCATGGATGTGCCAGGCGCCACTGGGATGCGCAAGCAAGAACTGATCTTCAAAGTGCTGGCGGCGCAGACGGAAAAGAGCGGGTTGATCTTCTCGGAAGGCGTGCTCGAGACTCTTCCGGACGGTTTTGGTTTCCTGCGCGCTCCGGAGTACAACTACCTCCCCGGGCCGGACGACATCTATGTCTCGCCTTCCCAGATCCGAAAGTTTGATCTGCGTACCGGCGACACGGTGAGCGGACAGATCCGGCCGCCCAAGGAGGGAGAGCGTTACTTTGCTCTCATTAAAGTTGAAGCCATAAATTTTGAGTCTCCCGATCAGGCGCGCGAGAAAGTTTTCTTCGACAACCTGACGCCGTTATACCCCGACGAGCAGCTCCGGATGGAAGTAACGCCTGAGAATCTCTCGGCCCGCGTCATCGACCTCGTCACACCGTTGGGTAAAGGCCAGCGCGGCTTGATTGTGGCGCCACCGCGCACCGGCAAGACAATGCTGCTGCAAACGATCGCGAATTCGGTCACCCAAAATCATCCGGAAACGACCCTGATCGTGCTGCTGATTGATGAACGACCGGAAGAAGTAACCGACATGCAGCGTTCGGTAAATGGCGAGGTGATTTCGTCGACGTTTGACGAACCGCCAACCCGCCACGTGCAGGTGGCTGACATGGTGATCGAGAAGGCCAAACGATTGGTCGAACACAAACGCGACGTGGTTATTCTTCTCGACTCGATTACCCGGCTGGCGCGCGCGCACAACGCCGTGGTGCCACCGAGCGGCAAGATTCTCTCGGGCGGTATCGATTCAAATGCGCTGCAACGACCTAAACGGTTTTTCGGCGCCGCCCGCAACATTGAAGAAGGCGGTTCGCTGACCATCATCGCTACCGCCTTGATCGATACCGGATCCCGCATGGACGACGTCATCTTTGAAGAATTCAAAGGCACCGGCAATTCGGAAATCCACCTCGACCGTCGTTTGAGCGACAAGCGCCTGTTCCCGGCCATCGACTTGCAGCGTTCAGGAACTCGCAAGGAGGAACTCCTGATCAGCAAGGAAGACTTGAATCGCATCTGGGTCATGCGCCGCGTTTTGAATCCACTGTCTCCGGTCGAGCAAATGGAAGTGGTGCTTGAGCGGCTCGAGAAGGCCAAGACAAACGCCGAGTTTCTCGCTTCGATGCAAAGCAACTAGTCAAAGGATGAAGGCGGAAGGATGAAGGATGAAACAGGCCGGTCCCTTCCGCCTATACTTGTTTACGAAACTTGTTTACGAAACGTCTGGTCATCGTTCCGTCTTCATCCTTCATCCTTCCGCCTTCATCCTTTAGAATCCGCCTTCATCCTTTAGAAGATGCGCGTCGCCATACTGTCATCTGAAGTTGTGCCCTTCGCCAAGACTGGCGGGTTGGCCGATGTAGCCGGCGCCCTTCCCAAAGCTCTGGTCAAGCAGGGCGTTGACGCCACCGTCATCTTGCCGCGCTACCAACAGATCGATCACAACCTTCTCGCCGGTTCCGTCGAAGTCCAGGTGGAATGGCGTGGCCAGATCCGGCCGGTAAGCGTCTACAAAAGCGACGCGACGGGAGCTCCAGCCTATTTGATCGAAGCGCCGGACTATTTCGAAAAGCCTGCCATTTACGGCTACACCAACGATCATGAGCGGTTTGCCTTTTTCTGCCGGGCCGCCCTCGCCTTGATTAAACATTTCAACTGGATGCCCGACATCGTCCACGGCAACGACTGGCCCTGCGGTTTTGCCATGGCGGAACTCCGCGCCCGCCGTCGTTACGACGAGTTTTTCCGGAACACAAAGTCGCTTTTCTCCATTCACAACCTGGCGTACCAGGGTGCGTTTGACCCAAATTCACTTTGGTGGCTGGGCTTCGGTGATTCTCCAGAAAAAGAAGACTTCATGCTCAAGGGGGCTGCCTCAGCATTAAAGGCCGGGCTCATCGCTGCCGACGGACTCTCAACCGTCAGCCGGCGATACGCGCAGGAGATTCAGACTCGCGAGCAGGGCGGCGGCCTCGATTGGTTACTTCGCGCGCGCCGCGACCGGCTGGCGGGAATTACGAATGGAGTTGACTACGATATCTGGAATCCGGAAACCGATCCGCATATTGCGGCAAATTTCTCCGCTGCGGATCTGTCGAAAAAACGCGACTGCAAAAGTGATCTTCTGCGGAGGTTTGATCTGCCGCAAGATCTTGATCGCCCGATCATCGCCATCATCTCGAGGTTAGTCGCGCAGAAGGGTTACGATTTAATCCGCCAACTGGCCAGGGCGATTCTGGAAACCGGGTCATTCTTCATTGCGCTCGGCGCCGGCGCGAAGGAGTATGAGGACTTCTTGCAAAGCTGGCACGACCATGCGCCGCGCCAGGTTGGGATCTACAAGGGTTATGCAGGCGAACCATTGGCCCATCAAATCGAAGCCGGGGCCGACATGTTCCTGATGCCGTCTCATTACGAACCCTGTGGCCTCAATCAAATGTACAGTATGCGCTACGGGACGGTGCCGGTAGTGCGCGCCACGGGCGGACTCGACGATACGGTCGAAGAGTTTGATGCTGCTCGCCAAACTGGAACCGGTTTTAAGTTTTATGACTACAACGCCGGCGCTTTGCTTGAAAAAATTCGTGAAGCCATTTACTTTTATGGTAAGCCTGAGCTTTGGCAAAAGATTCAATTGAACGGCATGTCGAAGGACAACTCCTGGGACGCCGCTGCTCAGAAATACATCCAGCTTTACCAGGAGATAATTGCATTACCGTAATTGCCGCATCTGTTCCGGCCGCCCGCGTAATAACCCAAAGAAGTATTGGTGGAAAGAAGGAGAAATAAATGAGCGAACTAGTGATCGAAGTTAGTGATAGCAGTTTTGAGAAGGATGTTTTGCAAGCGGACAGGCCGGTGCTGGTAGACTTCTGGGCCCCCTGGTGCGCCCCTTGCCGAATGCTCGCGCCGACTGTGGATGCAGTTGCCGAGACCTACACGGCGACCGCCCGCGTCGTAAAGTTAAATGTCGATGACAACCCCGGCATTTCGCAGCGTTACGGAATCAAGGGCATTCCCACGCTGATTCTTTTCAAGGCCGGCAAAGAAGAGGAGCGAGTGGTGGGCGCGACCTCAAAGGAAGCGATCTCCCGCATGATTGATAAGCATGTTCGCGGCGCGGCAACTGCGTAATTTTTCGTTCGAATCAGGCGCGGATTATGGTTGCAACAGTCCGCGCCTGTACTGTGTTTGAAAACGGCGAAGGTAAGAGGAGGAGAGCACCTGGCAAACTGCCTTTTCCCTTTACCCCTTCCCCTTTTCCCCTTTTTTCCCTTTTCTTGAGTACCCATGTCCAAGATCATCGTAGTCATCGGCGCCCAGTGGGGCGATGAAGGCAAAGGCAAGATCGTAGATCTGCTCGCCGAGCATTTCGAGATCGTGGTTCGTTATCAGGGTGGCCATAACGCGGGCCATTCCGTACAGGTGGGCGATCAATCTTTTGTGCTTCACCTGCTGCCGTCGGGCATCGTCCATCGTGGCAAGACCTGCGTGCTTGGCAATGGCATGGTGATCGATCCGAAGGCGTTCTTTGAAGAAGCCGATCGACTGTCGCAGCAGGGCATTGAGGTTTCACCGGACCGGGTCAAGATAAGTTCGCGCGCGCACCTGATACTTCCCTACCATCGCGCTCTGGATCACACCAGCGAAGAGCGGTTGGGAAATGAAAAGGTCGGCACCACGCTGCGCGGCATTGGTCCGGCGTATGAGGACAAGGCTGGACGACGCGGAATTCGCACTGCTGATGCCCTGGTGCCGGATGTGCTGCGCTCACGCATCGAGCGCAACCTGGAAGACGCGAATCGGATTATCGAGGCTTACGGCGGCGAGAAGCTTGATGCCGATGAAATCTTCGACGAGATGTCGAACCTTACGGAGCGCCTTGGAGCATTTATCAAAGACACCACGCATTACCTGAACGTCGCAGCTACCGAAGGTAAGTCGATATTGCTTGAAGGCGCACAGGCCACGTTGCTCGACGTCGATCACGGAACATATCCGTTCGTAACCTCGTCGAACACGGTCGCTGGCGGTGCCATCATCGGCACAGGTCTGGCGCCGAATCGACTCACGGGCGTGCTCGGAATCGTGCGTACCTACACAACCCGTGTTGGCGAAGGACCGTTCCCCACCGAAATGTTGGAGGGAGAAGCAGAGCTGGGCCAGATGATTCGTGAACGGGGGCGAGAATACGGCGCATCAACCGGACGTCCACGGCGTTGCGGATGGTTTGACGCTTTCGCTACGCGCTATGCCGCCGAAATCAACGGCTTTACCTCTGTGGCTTTAACGAAACTCGACGTGCTCGACACGTTGGAAGAGATCAAAGTCTGCGTCGGATACAAACTGGATGGGAAAGAGTGCGAATCACTTCCTGCGGTTTCGCAAGACTTGCGACGCATTGAGCCTGTCTATGAAAAGCTGCCTGGCTGGCAGACGTCGACCGTGGGAACTACCGAGATGAGTTCCCTTCCCGTCAACGCGCGCCGTTACGTTGACTTTCTTTCCGAGAAAATTGGCGTGGAGATCGGGTTGGTATCCACCGGACCGGAACGCTCGCAAACGATCGTCGTCAAAGACTCCGCGGTAGGCAGCTGGCTCGATGACTAGTCCAAAGTCCAAAGTCCAATGTCCAAAGTCCAAAGTCTGTTTGGCGCTTCTTTCTTTTGACTTTGGACGTTGGACTTTGGACTTTGGACTTTTGCGTCAGTTAGAATGAGAGCACTCAAGTTGAGCGATGTGGGCCGATAGCTCAGTTGGTAGAGCAACTGGCTTTTAACCAGTGGGTCGCAGGTTCGAGTCCTGCTCGGCTCACCATAACCATTCGACGATAGTTCCCGCAGTTTAGTATTCCCCGCGATCACGAGATTCAAGCCATTCGGATAGCGAGTGTAACCATTCGGATAGCCTTCAAAAATTTGACCTTGGCGAAAAGAATGATTGCAAGCCTCCATCTTTCGGTTTTTGTTGACTAATCCCAGCGCGAATCGAAACTCCGCCCTTTTGCCGTAGTCAGGTACGTATTTTGCAGTACTTCGGATATCTGCAGAGAAATCTGAACGACGCGCCGGATGGAAACTTCGCCGGCTACAATTTCTGGCTGGGTAAGCTGGACCAATTCAACGGCAATTTCATTCAGGCTGAGACGGTCAAGGCATTTCTGTCGTCGATTGAATACCGCCAAAGATTCGGCTCGTAATCCCGGTTCGGACAACTCTTGGAAAGGAAGTGTGCAAGCTATTGGAGCAGCCCGAATCAAAAGCTTGCACAGATGAGGACATGGAAAAGCCATGATGCAACGCGTAAGACACACCGTGCTGCCGATTATCGTGATGGCTGGTCTGATGCTCGGCGTGCCTAATCGGCCCCTAGAATTGATTGACATGTTTTCGGGTCTGGACTAGAATCCGGCCCACACAGACTGAGACCGACCGTCCCATAGCGCCAAAGCTTCCGCTATCTCACAGTCGATCTCTCAATTGTTACTTTCCAGGTCGAAGCTCGCCGATTCTTAGTTGTTTTCGGCGCTATCACAGAGTCCTTCAGGCGAAGCTGGGAACAGCAGTTTTTATTCTGATTACCCAGGACCCTTCCCCGCATCGTCGATCGAAATAAGCCGAGGGAAACCACATCGGAAACATTCCCAGATCCGACGGTAATCTGCGAGGATCAACTGTTGAGAGAGTTGCTAAAAATGTTGACGGCGAAAGCTGAATTTCAACTTGGGCCTTTAGGTATCTAAAACAGATCGTATGAACGAAGCGAGGACGTGCCTTGCTTCTGACGCCTAACGTACATGTAAGCCTTGCGACAATCGTCGTAGGGTAAGAAAGGAGCCTTTCAATGCGACGCTTCCCATCTATCAGACATTGGACCTTATTTGGCCTGCTTCTCATAGCGGTCAGCCTTCTGACTATAAGCCCCAGGTCGAAGGCACAGGAAGGCCCGAAGCAGACATTCCAAATTATGCCGTTAAGCGTGGCTATGAGCCCAGTAATGGATTCGGCCACAGGTGCGGTACGTCTCAATCGTACGAGAAACGAGCTCTGGGGCAGTGTTCATGTCACTGATCTTAACGCGAATTCTGCCTTTACACTCTGGGCTGCTGTCTTCAATCAGCCCGAGGGCTGTACAACCAATCCTGCGGGCCCCGTCCACTGTAGTGCGGCGGATTTCGTGCCCGTGCCGAATCCTGCCAGAGCCTCCGCCTTTAATGTCGGTGCATTTGTTACTGGTTCTGACGGCACCGCCAATGTCAGTTTCCATATACCCAGCGGCGCTCCACCCGATGGTGCCTCAGTGCTGTGGGGAGTCGGAGGAATCAACGATAATGGGGTAAAGCCTGGAGTTCACGAGGGGAACGGCTTTGGGGCTGAAGTACACTTGGTCATTCGCGCGCATGGGGTAATCAACCCGATGGCCATTGCTGCACAGCTCAGCCAGTTTAATGGTGGTTGTCCTCCTAATATGTGTGGCAATGTACAAGTTGCACCTTTCCCACGCGTGACGGAATAAGCCTGAGGCTCGGATATCGTATGCCATCCGAGCTAGCTCAAGGCAGCTGACGTTGCTTCTTGGACGGCTGGCAGAAATACATCAGGTCTATCGGGTGATGGTCCGACTCATGGTCCCACCCCGCTAATAACGTGGGGTGGGGTTGATCGGTTCTTCGTTCCGTAAAGCCAGTGAGACTCGAACGCCAGCGGCCCATTGAAAGTCTTGAAGGATTCGACCGCTGACTCGTTGAAAACCAGTAGACGATTTCACTACTTACTGCTAGTGCCCCACGCACTTGCGCGCAATACAGCAAGGAGATTTAAAAGTCATGACTCGAAAACCTGAGAACCTCACAAGTTCGGCCCAGGTAGCGAAAGTAACCAGAAGAACTTTTGTAAAAGGTGCCGCTACCATAGCAACCGCGGCTGCGGCAGTTTCCTTTGAACCCCTCCTCGGTAGAAAAGAATCGGTTGCTGAGGCGGCGAATGCGAACAGTAATTCTTCCAATCGCATGAATGCCTGTTTCAATTACCGCAAGAATATGGCCTTGGCACAGAGGATCAACGTTGGGCCTCAACCCGACAACGGCGACTCAACTCAGTTCACAGACTTCAGCGGCAGCTACAGCAAAGCCCTGTTACACGACAGCCTCGGTGTGCCAAATGCAGCCGCTTTTCTTAGCCTAAGAAATGCCTTCGCCACCGGCAATCCCTTAGACTTCGCGAACATCGGCGTGGGCACGCCAGGCGGAGGCGCGAACTCGAAGTTGAATGGTCCACAGGGAGCACTTGCGTTTGACTTGGAAGGTCTCGACTCACATGCAACCATCATCCCGCCGGCACCGAGCGTTGCCAGTGCACAGACGGCTGCCGAACAGGTAGAGCACTATTGGGCTGCGCTACTGGCCGACGTGCCGTTCAGCGAATACTCGACCAATCCGTTGGTTGGTCAGGCTGTGGCGGACATGAATAACATGTCGTTCCTGAGCAGCGCGGCGAATAATCAGTTTCCGTTTCCAGTTACTCCGCAGAATCTGTTCCGCGGCCAGTTCGTTCCCGGCGATGGCAATGTTCAGGGCCCGTACGTCTCGCAGTTCATGGTCCAACCGACGTTCTATGGTAGCCAGTTCCTTAGCCAACAGCACCAAACGTTCCTGCCCGAGGGTGGTGGTGGAATAAATTTCATGACTTCGGTCGCCGAATACCAATTGGTCCAAAACGGCCGCGATTCTGGGCTGCCCTTGGCTTTTGATCCCACCTTTCGGTACCACCGAAATGGTCGAGATCTAGCGGCTTATACGCATGTGGACGTCCTCTATCAGGGATACTTCGTCGCGTTTCTCGTCCTGGCTGGAATTGGTGTGCCTCTAAATCCGGGCAATCCGTACATCGGATCGCAGAGTCAAAAAGGCTTCGGCACGCTTGGCGGGCCAGATGCTGCAGCGACACTCGCCGAAATGGCCACGCGTGCGCTCAAAGCATCCTGGTATCACAAGTGGATCAAGGATTTGCGGATGCGGCCCGAGGAATATGGTGCGCTGGTCCACGCGCGAAAGACAGGTGCTAGTCCGATGCCCCAGGCGGCAGCGGCGCTACATAGCGACGTGCTGGACTCTGCGGTGTTGCCAATTATTAACGCAAAATACGCCAGCTACCTTCTGCCGCAGCCGTTCCCGGAAGGATCACCCACGCACCCCTGTTACCCGACGGGCCACGGTACCGTGGGTGGCGCGTGCACCACCTTCCTCAAATTCTTCTTTGATGGTAGTCAAAAGATCCGACCGCTGCTTAATGGGTCTGGGCGTGAGGTGTACGTGCCAAGCACGGATGGTCTCTCGCTTAATACCTACACAGGAGCGGACAAGGACAACCTGGACATCAACGGAGAGCTAAACAAGCTGGCATACAATGTCTCGTTTGGGCACGGGATTCTCGCCGGCATACACTTCCGCAGTTCAACCTACTGGTCAATCCTGCTGGGTGAGCAGGTCGCGCTCGGCATCTTGCAGGATCGGGCCAAGTCATATAACGAGCCGTTCAGTATTAACATCACGAAGTTCGACGGCACGACAGCCACGATCACTAACCAATAATGCTCGCTCGGCGGCAGGTTCGATCAAGCCTGCCGCGTGTTTTTTGAAGCGTGTCAGAGCGATCGCTAGAAAGGGCACAACCCACAACAACTCGAAAGGAAGGTGCGATATGAAAGTGATGCAAACCGAGCAGAGGTTCGCAAGCCTCGCTCGGTTTAACTCTCAGCCGCGGGTCCGGCTTCCGCGCGACGAGTCTTGGCGCTTTTGTAAACACAGCATCTCAAGGCGCAATTTCCTCGGCACCACAGCTGGAGCGGCGGGATTATTTCTCGCTTCCAGCAAATTGTCGCCTGTAATGGGCGCTAGTTGTGCCGACCCTAGACCAATCCCCCAAGGCAACCAATTCCTCTTTCCCGACCCGACAGTTTTTCACATAGAGCTGCCGGGATTCCCTGGTTTCCCCGACAACGACCCAGCCAGAAACGATCCTTCTGTCATTACAGACTTCAACGGGCATATCGGCCTCGCCTATGTGCGGGGAACAGGCACACATACAGATCTGACCACCGGCATGTCGAGCAATTTGCCCTTTGAGGTTGACCTCCGTTTTATGGAGGGTACTTACGTTGGTCTCGACGGCAGGAACCACCACGGCGCATTCGCGTTGATATGACTCGATGTTTTTGACCAGTCTGGTCAACAAATCCACGACTTTAACCCCGGTATCGCCAACAGTGGTCTCTTCTGGGTCTCCTGCATCAGCCCGCATGATGTTCAGGTCAGCCCGGGCAGCGGCCGCGCATCTATGCAAGTTGAAGATCTGGCGATGAGAGACTTCCACGACCTCGTCAACGCGCTCCTGGAAGGACCATCGGTTCCCGCCGTTGCCTCATTCCACATAGAGTGGGCGAAGTCGCAAGACAAGCACCGTTTCCACCAGCCTGCCGAGGAGTGGGATGCGAGTGTGGTCCTCAACACGGCGACTGTAGCGTGGGAAGCGAACACCACAACAGCGACTTACGTCTCAGACGCGGCTGCCACGTCGACCAGCCTTTTCGCCGAGGTGGGGCACGAGCGTAACGGCGTGTTCTTCAGCTAAAGGATCGTGCGGGTTTCTGAAACAGTCTCTTTGCTCAAGGAGGGACTGTTTCTCGTGGCCCCCAAACCGCAACAATGAGTTCGAAAACTACGTGAAGACGATTTCCTGCCCGTAATGAAATAAGCGCAAGTCAGTTACGCGGTTTCGCAAGCAATCTTCGGCGGTGATGCCAACAGGTACGCAATCTTGACGATGCGTGAAAGCTTCGCCGATCTGTTAGCAATCCACCAAAGCTTGTTCGCGATTAGCTTGTAGATCAGCGCACTTGAATCTCTCAAGATCGATTCGCCAGCGCGCGTGAAGTTTTTCCGATGCGCCTTTGTAGGTGCGTATGAACTATCCGCTTCGTCGATGGGGATCCGAGGTCATGTTCGAACAGAACCGGTCACGGTTCTTCAGGATCCAAAGCGTTGCCGGTATTCGATGGACGAGATGAACGCCTGCTACAGTTCAGACGGCTACCGAGTCTTCTGTTCTCAGGGGCCGGTTGCCTTGAATTGGACCTTCTCCGCAGGGTAACAGTCTGCATCATGCTCCAGCGGGCATCCGCCCGGTACTGCGGTGTTGTAGATTCCGGTCTGGGTGGTCTGCGCAAAGCCGGGAGTTCCGTCCGGCAATCCCGAAACCCGATCTTAATTCGCCGTCCTGACACATGATGGCGCTCGTTACCGACTCAAGCACGTACGGAGGAGTGCTCGTGATGACCTGGTTCCACGTCGGCAAGGGGCTACCGTCGGGTTTCGTGAACGCAACTCGCGTCATTCCGTCGCCCAGTGACGCTTGAGCGCGGCCAGTACTTCAGCCGGGGATCGTCCAAAAGCAGGAATAGCCGACGGAAAATCCGCGAATCCCCAACACAAAGCGTTGCGGGTGTTGAGGATGACGATAACCCGTTCGGTCCCACCGCCGAGATCACGGACGGTCATGGTTCCGTCGATGCTGGTAGCGAGGCCCAGCCCCAATGTCGCATTGCGCTTGCCGAAGGCATCGAACCTAATGAAGTTTAAAGAGGCGCGGATGCAAAAACGAAGAGCGGCCGGCAGACCGCTCTCCAAACCATCGGTATCGATGAGTCTCCGACTGGTTATTCCTTGGCGAGTTGCTCTCCAGCAGAGCTCGTCTCCGCTTCACCAGTCGGCGACGATCCTAAGTGAGACGAGGCAGTTTGAAAAGGAAAATTTATTCAACGGCAAGTGTGGCTAATCGAAACTGTCTCAACCGAGGGGTTCACACCAGACTCTTGTGGCAAATATGTGACGTGAATACAGACAAGCAGATGTGAATGCTTGTTACTAGATGTGCTCCGAAGCGGCTGCAACCTGTGAAAAATGTTAATAGATCTAAGGAGCCGTGACTGGACGGAATCGGCTGGGCCACTCTTTTAACCAGTGGGTCGCAGGTTCGAGTCCTGCTCGGCTCACCACTAACAAGAAAACGGCTGGCACTGAAGCCAGCCGTTTTTTAATTAGCCGCGAGGTGAACCTTTTTGTCCTCGGAATACGCGTGATCATCTAGCAGCATTGTTATAGAATGCCGTCCTCCGAAAAGCCGCGTAGCGCCGTACCGTTATTTGGGCGTCAGGACGCCATTCAGCTAGCGCAAACTGACAGTGTGCTTTTACAAAATAGGCCATTAACAGAAACCCACAGCTTGTAGAGAGAGAGGCTAAGTCCATGAAATACGCACGATTCATTCCTGCCGCCCTTCTTGCTTTCCTCGCGCCAATCTTGAGTCAGCAAAACATCTTCGCGCAGGACCATAAAGCAGCGCCCAACCACGTTCACTACAAAGAACCAGCTCAGCAGGCAGTTTCGCCGACGGGAGCGTTAGCGCCGCGTCTGCAAAAGCTTGGAAGCCATACCTTTCCTGTTTCCACCAAGAATCGCCAAGCGCAGCTCTTCATGAACCAGGGACTAAATCTTTCCTATGCGTTCAATCACGCGGAAGCGGGGCGCGCATATCGCGAAGCGGCGCGACTCGATCCGTCTCTGGCGATGGCGTACTGGGGTGATGCACTCGCGCTGGGACCGAACATCAACGCGCCGATGGACCCGGCAAACGAGCCGAAAGCGGTCGAGGTTATTCAAAAAGCGCTAGCGCTCAAGTCAAAAGCTTTACCGCGCGAGCAAGCGCTGATCGATGCGCTGGCACAACGCTATTCCGGCCGTGCTGAAGATCGCAAAGCGCGCGACCTCACTTATGCCGATGCGATGCGCAAGGTGCATCTCCAATTCCCGGATGACCAGGACATCGCGATGCTCTACGTTGAATCCGTTATGGACTTGCGGCCGTGGGGTTACTGGACGCGCGACGGCACGCCTTATGAACGCACCACAGAAATCGTCGGGCTCACCGAAAAAGTGATGGCCCGAAACCCTAAACACCCTGGCGCGCTGCATCTCTACATTCACCTGATGGAAGCCTACGAGCCGTTCAAGGCTGAACCGGCGGCAGATCGTCTACTTACACTTATGCCCGCCGCAGGTCACATGGTCCACATGCCGGCACACATCTATCAGCGCGTGGGCCGGTATGCCGACGCCGCACGCAGCAATGAGCTGGCGATCGCCGCCGATGAAGACTACATCTCGCAGTGTCGCGCGCAGGGCCTCTATCCGATGGCCTACTACCCGCACAACCTCCACTTCCTCTGGTTCGCTGCGACCGCTGATGGACGCAGCAAGCTGGCAATCGAAAATGCAAGGAAGGCGGCGTCGAGGGTCGATGATGAAACTTTGAAAGCGGTTCCGCTGCTCGCAGGTTTTCGCGTAGTGCCCTACTTTGCCTTGACTCGTTTTGGCAAGTGGGACGAGATGTTGCGTGAGCCTGAGCCGCCTGCGGCCAGCGCGTACCTGCGCGGCCAGTGGCATTACGCGCGCGGCACGGCGTTCCTCGGCAAGGGTCAGATTAACGAGGCCGAGCAGGAACTTGCCAAGTTGAAAGAGATATTGGAGGACAAGTCGCTTGACCAACCGTTGTTTTCACCTAACACCGGTCGAAATATCCTCTCGATCGGTGAGGAAGTTCTGACGGGTGAGATTGAAGCAGCGAAGAAGAATTACGACCAGGGAATTGCGCATCTCGAACGCGCGGTGCGTTTGGAAGATGCATTGGTTTACACAGAGCCTTCAGAGTTTCACTATCCGCCGCGTCAAGCGCTGGGTGCAGTGCTCCTGACCGCGAATCGCGCACCCGAAGCCGAAACTGTTTACTGGGAAGACCTGCGCCGCAATCGTGAAAACGGCTGGGCCCTATACGGCTTGATGCTGGCTTTGAAAGCGCAAGGCAAGAGCGAGGACGCCGCGTTAGTCGAAGCCCGCTTCAAGAAGGCCTGGGCGCGCGCAGATGTGCCGCTTACTGCGTCGCGGTTTGGGAAGTAAGTAATTGAATCGGAAGCGTTGAGGCGCGTCTCGTCACTTTCAGATCAATAGAAGACGTGCCTATTTAGTCGGGTCTAAATTAGGGTCAGGCTTGCGATTCTTGCGATTCTGCGGAAATCGCAAAAATCGCAAGCCTGACCCCGATTTGTGATTTGACAAACGTAAGTAGAAACCATCCGCGCGCTGCGCTCACTTGCCCGCGCTCTGACGATTCCCTGTTCCTTCGTCTCATCATCTATCCCGGAAGCAAATTCAAATCGCTCTGCGGGCATTTAAAAACGACTTTTGTTGACCGCGGGTTGCATGCGTCACCGCGACTAGTCGGAATACACGGTATCCTCAGCCATATCGGTGGGGCTTTCGAACTCGAGGCGGTAGCCATCCGGGTCTGTTACTGAAGTGACCCACAGACCATTGCCGACATACGGTCGCTGCGCTTCGATCCCGCGAGCGATGAGGTCGCGGTAGATCGCCACAGCGTCTGTGCAGATGAAACAGATCGACACTCCCTGACCGAGCGAGCCCTCTGGCGCTCCACCTCGTTGTCCATCGCGCCAGTACTCCTGAAGCATCACGTCGACATCGCCGAGTTCAAGCGAGCACCAACGGATGCGTCCCTCCGGAGTCCACTTGTTGGTAATTACGAAACCGAGTCCGTCTACGTAAAAACGAAGGGACGCGTGGATGTCCTTGACGTTAAAGAAAGGGACCGCTTGCTTTACGTTCGGGGCGGGTTTGGGTTGAATGGACATAATGATCCTCGCGATAAAGCGGATAGAGCGGCGTCATGATAACATGCGCGCGAAAAACCAAAATTGATTTGCCCAGCCAAACGCGTAGTGTCGCCTAAGAGTTCTATCCCACTAGACATCCAGTCTTAGCAATTGCAGCTCGTCGCACAAGGCAAGCGCTTTTACGCTGCCGCTGAAAAGAGACCACCGAGTAATGTAAGACTCTACTACAATGATGGAGCGTTCTCGCTGGCAGGGACAAAGTGCGTTCCCATCCTTTCAGCTACTTGCCGACGAGATTGGGAGCTCTTGAACTTCGATGAACCAGAGCTTTATGCTTAATTCCGATCTATATGCTTAATTCCGATCTAATTGTATCGTTGTTCGACGCCGACCTGCCGGATCCGGCGCATTGGGAGTCCCGTTACCCTCCGCGCAACCTGCCGCCCGGTGCGATCGTCACGCGTTTTGGCCCGAGCCCTACTGGATTTCTGCACACCGGGGGTGTTTACGTCGCCGCCATTGCAAAGAATCTGGCTCATCATTCTGGAGGGGTCTATTTTATCCGGATCGAAGACACCGATCAGGTGCGACAGGTCCCTGAAGCACTGGCGCAGTTTGAAAAGGCATTCGAATACTTCTCAATAGAGTCAGACGAGGAAGATGCTACTTCACAATGGGGGCCATACGAGCAGTCCAAGCGTAGCCGGATTTATCATACATTCGCCCGCGATCTCTTGTTGCGCGGCCATGCCTACTTGTGTTTTTGCACTCGCGAACAGCTGGCTGAGGTGTCAGCGAAGCAGCAAACATTGAAGAGTAACCTGGGATACTATGGTGACTGGGCTCGCTGTCGGAATCTCTCATTAGAGGAAGTGCAGCAACAACTGACCGCCGGCAGACCTTACACAGTTCGCTTCCGCTCGCCAGATGGCCCACCGAGGCGTGTCGTGTTCGAAGATCTCATTCGTGGTGCGCTTGAACAACCGGACAATGTCATCGATACCGTCTTGCTGAAAAGCAGCGACCAGAGCCTCAGGCTGCCGACATACCATTTCGCCCATGCCGTTGACGATCATTTGATGCGAGTTAGTCTGGTGCTCAGAGGCGAGGAGTGGATCTCGTCGGTGCCGCTTCACCTCCAATTATTCAAGGCACTCGGATTCGAGTCGATACCCTACGCCCATTTAGCTCCCTTGATGAAATTTGACGGTAAGAGCAGGCGGAAGCTGAGCAAGCGCAAAGACAGTGAAGCCAATGTCGAATTCTACATATCATCAGGTTATCCAGCCGGCGCTGTTCTTCATTATTTGCGAGGCCTTGCCAATAGCAGATTCGCCGAGATGAGCTTCGAAGAATCCGCTTCAGAGCCTCTTAGGTTGGGCGACTGTGGAGTGGCCGGACCCATTTTTGACCTCGTCAAACTGGAATCGATTAGCCGGGAGTTTATCTCACAGTTGTCAGCCCATGACGCACTCAGTGCGTTAACAGCCTGGGCGCAGGAGTATGATCCCCAGTTGATCGAAATTCTCTCATCTGATCCGGTTTTCACGCGGCAGATTCTTGCAGCACAGCGAGAGCCCGGCGTAATGCAACGAAAGGACATGGCAAAGTGGAGTGATTTCCGTTCTGCCTACGGATTGTACTTCCCGGGGCTGTTTACGCTTATGACAGATCCCGCAGATCCGCGCTTTCACCCTGTCGAGGCAACCATTGTGCGTTCACTTGCTAGATCATTCGCTGATTCATATCAGCACTCCACGGACAAGACCACCTGGTTCGAGCAAATACGCACACTGGCCAGCTCACATGGGTTTGCTCCTACGCCTGCAGATTTCAAGAGAGCGCCCCACGATTTCGTTGGTTCCATAAGTCACGTCAGCAACGTCATTAGAGTTGCCCTGACGGGACTAACACACAGTCCCGAGCTGTTTGTTGTGGCGCAAAATATCGGACGCGAGGAGGTGTTGAGACGTGTCCGAGCTCTCACCTGATGGCTTTCGACGTTGATCGCTTGGCTCTTAATAGCGCAAATGTTCAGTTAGGAGATAATACAAAGCTAATGAAGAACTTGGAATCTGAGGCCAGCTCGGAACCAGATAAGTCGTCAGGTCACAATGATGGCCGCTCGAACTTTATTCGAGACATTATTATTGAGGATATCCAGACGGGTAAACACGGTGGACGCGTGCAGACGCGATTTCCTCCTGAGCCAAACGGCTACCTCCATATCGGTCATGCTAAGGCCATCTGTCTCGACTTTGGTCTAGCAGCAGAGTTTGGCGGCAAGTGCAATCTTCGTTTCGACGACACCAATCCATCCAAGGAAGAGACCGAGTACGTGGATGGCATCATGGAAGATGTCCAATGGCTGGGCTTCAAATGGGATGCGTTGTTTTATGCGTCCGACTACTTCGGTCAGCTCTATGAATGGGCCGTGCAACTGGTCAAGGGGGAAAAAGCCTATGTGTGCGACCTCAGTGCGGATGAGATTCGCCAGTATCGGGGCACGCTGACCGAACCGGGCAAGGAAAGCCCGTATCGCAATCGTTCCATCGAAGAGAATCTGGACCTCTTCGAGCGCATGAAGAACGGGGAATTTCCTGACGGCTCGCGCACGCTGCGCGCGAAGATTGATATGGCCTCACTGAACCTGAGCATGCGCGATCCGGTGATGTATCGCATTTTGCACATGGAGCACCACCGGACGGGCGATCAATGGTGCATCTACCCGATGTACGACTACGCGCACGGCCAGTCGGATTCAATCGAGCAGGTGACTCACTCAATCTGCACTCTGGAATTCGATAATAATCGCGCTTTGTATAATTGGTTTATCGAACAGCTCGATATTTTTCCGTCCCGGCAGTATGAATTTGACCGGCTCAGCCTCACCTATACCGTGATGAGCAAGCGCATGCTGTTGAAGCTTGTGCAGGACGGCCTCGTGACCGGCTGGGACGATCCGCGCATGCCGACGCTCTCAGGAATGCGGCGTCGCGGCTACACGTCCGAAGCAATTCGCAATTTCTGCGCGAGTCTCGGTGTTTCCAAGACGAATGGCATCACGCAGTTGCAACAACTCGAGTACTTCCTGCGCGAGGATTTGAACAAGCGGGCGCTGCGTGTGATGGCGGTGCTCAATCCGTTGCGCGTCGTGATTGATAACTATCCCGACGACTTAGTGGAAGTGATGGACGCCATTAACAACCCTGAAGATGCGAGTGCGGGTAGCCGCAAAGTTCCTTTCTCGAAGGTGCTTTACATCGAACAGGAGGATTTTCGTGAAGACCCGCCGAAACAGTTTTACCGGCTCGCGCCGGGCCGTGAGGTACGGCTCCGCTACGGGTATCTCATCACTTGCCGAAGCGTGGTGAAAGACGCTGAGGGAAAGGTGGTTGAATTGCATTGCACCTACGACCCGGCGACCCGTGGCGGCAACACGCCGGACGGCCGCAAGGTCAAATCTACAATTCACTGGGTATCAGCAGCGGAAGCCGTAGACGCCGAGGTTCGCCTTTACGACACTCTCTTTACGAAAGAGGATCCGAATGAGGTGGATGAAGGTCAGGACTTCACCGCCAATTTGAATCCGAATTCTTTAGAGGTGCTGACTGGTTGCAAGGTCGAGCCAGGAATGCGTAATGCGGTACCCGGCACGCCGTATCAGTTCGAACGAATGGGCTACTTCTACGTGGATCCCGCTTCGGTTCCGGGGAAACCTGTGTTCAACCGTACGATTGGCTTACGAGATACGTGGGCTAAGATCGAGCAGCGCGCAAAGAAATGACCTCACGGAATGAAAGCCTCCTAAAGTCTCGAACGCTAGTGGAAAGGGTCTTAGATGATTTACTTGCCCAGGACTCGTCTTACCTCTTCAACAAAAGTCGTAGCCAATCCCGGCGGCTCAAGCCAATTCAAAATTACTCTTGCTCGGTCGTTGGCTCGAAAATCTCCTCAACTATGTCTTTCCTTGTGGCCCGTACCGTCTCCAAATCTTCTTCGCTCATAAGTCCACTAACTAGATCCATTAAGCCAACGGCAATTATGCCGTCCTCCGTTTTACACAGAATCACTTTATCCAATTCATTTACAAAATGGGTCTCTTTGCCGTAGCGAGTATGTAGCGTTACGCTCTTCATTTAATCCTTGCCAACTTGCGAGCCATAGAACTGAAACTTTGGAAAGTTTAGCATCTACATTCACAAAAATGCTACGAAGAGCGCAGGCTCAGATCACGATCTCCGAAGACCTAACGCTGAGCACTCGAACGCATCCCAAATGTGTTACAAACACACTGAACCTTTGCGCTTACTTCCTGTCAGCAGTTGGCGAAACAAGCAATTTGGAGCCTATCCCACTTAAACGGGATTTTACCCGTATTAACTAAGGAAAGTTTGATCTCATGTCTGTTATCAATGAACCGCTGCACCTGCTTGGTTACGTTGATAAAAACGCTCTCCACGCCTCCAGCCAAGAAGCACTGTTTAGAAGCACGACCAAGAAAGTGCGGCGTGTCGTCTCTTTTGAATTTCCCCGACTCGGGCAAGTCTATGTAGACTTTGAACTCCAACCTACCTTCGCTTGTGAATAGGGGCTCGAGGCCCATTATGCGAAGTATAGCGCGCTGAAGTGTTTGTGGCCGGAACCGATCGAGTCCACCTACCATGGGACGACTAGCCTGAACGGTTATGACATCAGCTTTTTCAGAGAACTCACCGGCGGGAAAGTGCAGATTGAAAATGCTTTGTTGCTGCTCTCCTTTAAGATTAAGCTGCATTTTGTCAGTGGCAACGTCGATGTCGGGTTCGGAGCCAAGTATGACAAACATCTTAGTCAAGGCTGCCTCGGGAGTCATATCAAGCCCACTTACAACTCCACGAGCAAGCAGGCCCGCACTTACTTCATAAAGTCCGAGGTCGACTCCACCAGAATTACATTGCGTGATCCCGACGATCATGGTTCCGCTCTTTACCGCATCTGAGATCACGTCCAGGAAAGTACCTGTGCTGGGAGCATTCCCAGCTCCAAAAGTTTGCAGAACGACGCCTCGCAAGCCCGTATTGCAGAGGATATTTCGAAGGAGTTCCGGGCTCATTCCCGGGAAAATGTCAATGCTGGCTATGTTGGGTTCGAGCGTATCGACAACTCGCAAAGCGTGCGCAGGTGGAGCGAATATTGCCTCGTTATTTACGTCTATTGTGTCGCCAACGCGCGCTAAAGGCGGAAAGTTGGGAGATGTGAAACCACTAAAGCTACTTGTACTGAGCTTGGTCGCTCGACAGCCACGCAAAAGTGAATCGCGGAAAAAGATGCAAACCTCTGGAATGATAGTTCCCCCAAGACTCATTGCAGCAGCGATTTCAATTGATGTTAAAACATTCTGGACTGCATCAGATCGAGGGAGGGAAATTGGAAGCTGGGAGCCGGTGATTATGATGGGTTTCTTTAAGTTTTCCAGCATGAACGCTAATGCTGAGGACGTGTATGCCATGGTGTCCGTTCCGTGCAGAATGACAAATCCTTCATAGTCATCGTAGTGTTCTTTAACAACACGAGCCATTTCGATCCAATCCGGTAGCGTGATGTTTGAGGAATCGATCGGCATCGGCCAAGAGTAAGCTCCAATACGAATCCATCGGTCATTTACATATAGCTTGCTCTCGGTCTTATCATAATTGGGTAGCGCGTCGAGAATTCGATCTAATGAGGCCGGCTCCAGGGGGCTCGAGGGGTCGTCCCGGTCCTTTGGCACCATGCCGATTGTGCCGCCTGTGTAAATGATAAGTACCCCGCGGTTGCCTACCATGCTACCGACACCCTCTCTAGTAGCCAAATAATCATCTTGCTCGCAGTCATACTGCCACCGCTTGAGGGATTTCGAAAGCCCGTTTCTCTTACACAGTTCGACTTCAATCAAGAATCATCTCCACTTTGACCGTGGTGTACGTCACTTGGTGTGAGAGTCTGCAACCTTTAGAAATGAAGCCCAAGTCGATTGAGACCTGTGAGATGGGTGGTTGATAAACAAAGCAGAGGAAACACGATCAGCAGGAGATTCACGCAAGGGCTAATAAAGGCGATGAATCGATCCTCGTCACTCGCACTCGGTTGTTTTGCAGTCTACTCGTTTTATTTCCTTGCGATCCACGAAGACGTCGGCTCGCCTTCCCACGCAATTTACGGGACGCCCACAGCGTTGTGGCGGGTCGATGAGTCGACCTTCGCCGCGTGGAGTTCAGTGATTGCCCTTGCTCTAATCGCGACATTCGTCCCGATGGTATTGTTTCTGATGGGGATTGAGATCGTAAGAGCCGTGACTGGATGGAGCCCGCTTAACCGGTCTTTTAACCAGTGGATCGCAGGTTCGAGTCCTGCTCGGCTCACCGCTAAATAAAGGAAAATGGGCAGTCCGTTTTGGACGGCCCATTTTTTGTTCTGCATTAGAAGAATTGTCAGTCTTTACGTGAAATCGATTCAGAGTTTCTTAATGTAATAGCTCTTCGATAAGCAGACCGTGATTCTGTTTTTCCCCGTTACCTTGCCGTGAACTTCAATCTTGTCGCCCTCTTTGGCGGCGGCGCCCACCTCGTTATGGCAAAGCCTGAATGATGAATAAACTACATTGACCACCCCATAGTCAGCGGTGGAGACTCTTAAGGCGGACTCGCCATCAGCCAGGCCTTCGGGCCGCTTCTCTCTTCCTAATACCTCACCCGCAATGGTTACTTCGCAGCCCACTTGCAACACTTTATCCTCAATAACCACCACCCTGCCGCTGGCAAGCGAAACGGATCTGAAAGGTCCAGACGCTAGTACCAGACATGCCAACAGTCCCGCCGGTATTGCCACCTCGATTGCGCGTAACACGTCCGTCTCCTACGGCATTGGTTGATGAGGATGAAAGATTATCACGACAAAATACATTAACGATAGAAGCAGCAGGTTTCGGTACTGGTTCATTCTGAAACTGGGCCCCTCCTTGGAGTGCGCCGACCTGTCGGCGCTTTGGCCTTAGCTGGAATACCTCGGACTCTGATAGTTGAATGCGTGTACCAACAACGGCGCCAGGCCGCCGCAATGTGAGTCAAAATCCGCGTGATCCTCACTCAAACAGCTGCGTGTAAACCAGCCTTTTATTTAACCCTCAGAGTGTGCCTCCACTCTCACTCTCATTGCCTAGGAGATTCTTATGAAAGACAAGCAATCGACTTCCCACCACTCATTTGTGCGTCAGTTTCTCAATGGCTCCAACGCCTGGAGGCTGAGCCGGCTCCTCACCTGCCTGGCCATCCTTGCCGGAGTATTTTGTCTAACTGCTAACAACTCCTGGGAGTCTTCGGCGGAAGCGTTCTCGAAGAAGAGCCGCAACGTGTCACAAGACGGCATATGGAAGACTATTGACGGAAACACAACCTCCGTAGCCGGC
Organism: Pyrinomonadaceae bacterium; assembly: GCA_045403245.1. Taxonomy (GTDB): domain Bacteria; phylum Acidobacteriota; class Blastocatellia; order Pyrinomonadales; family Pyrinomonadaceae; genus PSRF01. The sequence goes on from JAXIOV010000201.1 coordinate 29,997, forward strand.
CGGCGCAAGATAACCCCAAATGTTCACCACCAGGTGCGGATTAATCCGACTGCGTTGACACAGCTGCTCAGCCAGGCTCCGTTGGAGTTTAGCCAGGCTGCGGAGAAGACGAAAATCGTGATGACCATACCCATGCCCGATGGGACCTTTGCCAGGTTTAGAATTGAGGAATCCCCAATCATGGAGGCTTCACTGGCTGCACGATTCCCTGAAATCAAAACCTATCAGGGCCAGGGAATCGATGACCCGACCGCTACGACTCGTTTCGATCGGACCCCGACGGGCTTTCACGCGATAGTGCTTTCCGCATCAGGCACGGTTTATGTAGATCCTTCTATCAAGGGCGGAAACGACTACATTAGTTACTATAAGAGTGACTTTCATAGAGATGGTGAAACCTTCCATTGCCTGGTAGAGCAATCAAGTGCCGGAAACGCCCCTCAAGGTAGTGAACTGGTTCCTAATGTGGTCGTGAATGGAGGCACGCTACACACCTATCGCCTGGCCGTCGCAGCAACCGGAGAATACACCGATTTCCAGGGCGGCACGGTCGCGCTGGCATTGGCAGCAATAAACACGACGATGAATCGAGTCAACGGGATTTACGAGCGTGAACTGTCTGTCCGCATGGTTTTGATCGGTAATGAAACCGACATCATCTTCACCGATCCGATGACCGACCCTTACACGAATGGCGATCCCAACGCCATGATTAACGAGAATCAGGCCAGGTTAGACATGGTCATTGGCGATGCGAATTACGATATTGGGCACGTCTTTGGCACCGATAGTGGCGGGTTGGCCGGCGCCGGCGTATGTTCCACCGGCAATAAAGGGAGAGGCGTTACCGGCTCAGATTCTCCGGACGGAGATGCATTTGACGTCGATTTCGTCGCCCACGAGATGGGCCATCAATTCGGCGCCAATCACACCTTCAATGGCTCTACGAGTAATTGCGGCGGAGGCAATCGAGAAGCAGGGGCCGCATATGAACCTGGCAGCGGTTCAACCATCATGGCCTATGCGGGTATCTGTGGGGCCGAAAACTTACAAGCGAACAGCAATGACTATTTCCACGTTAAGAGTCTCGAGGAAATCGTGGCTTTCGTTGGCGGCAATGGCTGCGATGTTGAAACTGCCAACGGCGATATCGTGCCCACGATTAATGCCGGAGCTAACTTCAATATTCCGATCAGCACGCCGTTTACCTTAACGGCCAGTGGCAGCGACGCGAATGGTGATGCGCTGACCTTCGCCTGGGAAGAATATGACTTGGGAACACAGTCGCCGCCCAACACGGATGATGGTAGCCGCCCGATCTTTCGCTCTTTCAACCCTACTGTCAGTTCTGCGCGGACATTTCCGAAGCTATCAGACATCTTGAACAACACTTCCACCTTCGGTGAATCACTGCCGACAACGACCCGCACCATGAATTTCCAGGTGACCGCACGCGATAACCGTGCCGGTGGCGGTGCGGTGAATTCGGCAATAATGCAAGTGAATGTGACGAACAGTAGCGGCCCGTTTTTGGTAACTCAACCAAATACTCCTTTAGTGTGGACCACCGGTACTACGCAGACCGTAACCTGGAACGTGGCCAATACGACGGCTGCTCCGGTGAGTTCCGCCAATGTCAAGATTTCACTATCCACCAATGGCGGAAATACCTTTCCTACTGTTCTCGCTGCCAGTACGCCAAACGACGGCAGCGCTATCATCACAGTGCCTAACCTGCCATCTACTACTGCCCGAGTTAAGATCGAGGGCGTCGGCAACATCTTCTTCGACTTATCCAATACAAACTTTATAGTCAACGCGCCGCCGGTGATCACCTGTCCCAGTAACATCGTGACGGCAACTGATCCCGGCGAATGCTCTGCCGTAGTTAACTTTACAGCAACTGCTACCGATACGGATCCGGTAACTGTGAGTTGTACTCCACCATCCGGCAGCGCCTTCCCGAAGGGCGCCACTACCGTTCAATGCACCGCGACGGACTCAGTCGGGGCCACCGACACGTGCAGTTTCACCGTCACAGTCAACGACACGGAGAATCCCGTCATCACCTGCCCGGCTAACATCATCGCCGGCAACGATCCGGGACTGTGCTCGGCC